>CP070693.1:0-12746 GCA_020353235.1 Dehalococcoidia bacterium
GGCAAAGGCTTCCTCCAGAAATTCCTTTACTGAGTGGCACTCGCCAGTGCCGATTACATAGTCGTCTGGTTTGTCCTGTTGCAGCATAAGCCACATCGTTTCGATATATTCGAGGGCATAGCCCCAATCCCGTTTGGCTTCAAGGTTACCCAGATAGAGATGTTGCTGTTTCTTGGCCAGAATGTGGGCAATAGCCCGGGTAATTTTCCGTGTTACGAATGTCTCGCCGCGTCGGGGCGACTCGTGATTAAACAGAATGCCATTGCAGGTAAACATATCGTATCCGTCACGATAGTTCACCGTCATCCAGTAGGCGTAAACCTTTGCTGCGGCGTAGGGGCTTCTGGGTCGAAAGCGAGTATCCTCACTCTGAGGCGCTGGCGCAATGCCGAACATTTCACTACTGGATGCCTGATAGAACCTGGCTTTTATCCCACTCCTTCTCAAGGCTTCCAGAATTCTGGTAGTGCCAAGGGCCACAGTATCGGTGGTGTACTCCGGTATGTCAAAACTGACTCTTACTTGGCTCTGGGCACCGAGATGATAAATTTCACCGGGTTTAATGCCATAAATTAAGTTAGTTAACTGAGTGCTATCGGAGAGGTCTCCATAATGAAGAAATAGCTTTGCCCCAGGCTCATGGGGGTCAACATACAGGTGGTCTATCCGAGAGGTATTGAATGTACTTGCCCGCCTAATAATACCATGTACCTCATAGCCTTTAGACAGTAGGAACTCGGCAAGGTATGAGCCATCCTGACCAGTTATGCCAGTGATAAGTGCTCGTTTTTTCATTTTCTGCCTCTCTTAAAATCCTTAAGATGTTTTTATGTTTCGTTCAAAATGTCTATCTTGCATTTCATGCCCTTAAATTATATTTGGAGGTTGCGCCTGTGGTTCTTCGCTTTCCATATTTAGCCTTAAAAGACACAACTGCCATTAGAATCTTCTGATTATCAGTGACCATCCTATCCTCAGTCCGTCCCTTATAGACCTGAGCTTGGGGGGTGTTTGGCGCCGCCGGTAGTAAATGGGAACCTCACCTATCTGGTAACCCTTCTTGGCTATTTGACCAAGTAGCTCAGCTTCAAAATCAAAACCATTGGATGTCAGGCTCAGGTTCGGTATAACCTCTCTGCGCATTCCCCAGTAGCCGGTGCATAGGTCGCTTATTCTGGTTTTATACAAGAGGTTAGCCATCAGGGTAAGCAAGTGATTACCTATCATATTCAGTAGGCTCATACCTCCCTTTTCTATTTTGCCCCGGAGTCTTGAGCCTATTACCACTGGGTAAGTGTGGCGTAGAAGCTCAAGCATTTCAGTGATATAGCTGGGTGGATAGGTATAGTCACCATCAAGCATAAATATGAAGTCGGCATCGACCATCTGTAGAGCTTTCCTCATTTGCCTGCCCTTCCCTTGCTTAGGCTCTACTATAACCTTGGCGCCCCTTGCCTCGGCAATTTTTCCTGTCCTATCTGTACTAGCGCCATCAGTTACCAGAACCTCGACCTCGTACCCCTTTTGCTGCATAGCCTCCCGAGGTATCTCATCAATGAGCTTACCAATAGCTTCCGCTTCATTAAGTGTCGGAATTATTATACATACCCTAGGCAATTTAAATTAACCTCCCTCCCGTTAGTAGGGCTTGATGACATCAATAAATAAGCGGAGTGGATCCTTAAGATAGGGCTCAATCTCGCCATTTTTATAAAGCCAGAACTCTACCTTCCGATTATCTCCTACCTTGTTTAGGGTAAAGCTGACCGTCTCCTGCCACTTTTCCTGGTGGGCTAACCCACCAATGTTTATTTCCTTATTCTTGATGCCATCTACCGTTATAACTACTCGGTAGCTTATCGGCGCATACTCATTATTGACAATGCCAATTATTACAGCAATCGGTTTACCTATGGTTACGTGCGCTTGGTAATTCTCAGCTTTGCCTTCTGTGTTGAGGATATAAAATTCAGTGAACTTCCCGCTCTGCGTAGGTATTGCTATAATATAGCCGATACAAGCTACAGCCACTAATATAGCTATTGCTAGCGAGATTGACAGAGTTTTATTCAAATTGTTCATACAGGCTAATACATTATAAAACAAGATGATGCAAATATGTAGAAGGCGTTGTAAAGATAAGGTCTTCTTCCTATTTACGCCCCCAACTCACCTGCTCCCACAACCGTTCGTGCACATAATAGCCGAGAGCTGCGATTACCTCGTAAGAAACCGTGATCAATGACATCTTAATTAGGTCTTGAGTAAATACATATGATAGTATAGCTAAAAGAGCAATACTACCGCCTTTATAAATAAATGCTTTAGCCAGAGAACGTTTGTGTGAGTCAACTGCCATAATCCCTCCTCCTTCTCTAGTTATAACATAGCCTGTCAAATTAATTTGTGTTATTGTTATTGGCAATGAAGGAAGTTGCTCAATAAATGAGTAGGCGAAAGGCCGTTTATCTAAACGACGTGGAAATACGGGATAGGCTAAGCACTGAAGGGTTTGTCAACCCCCTTGGGCCATCTCAGTCAGTGTATTCAAATATTTTAACCACAGGGATTATCCCCACCTCGCTTACAGTTAAGCCGCCGCTGGAGCTATAAATCGGCTGGTAGTGCGCCGCTGCCTCCAGCGGTACCGGGCTCATAAACGGGTTATCACTGACAATGCGATAATTACCTGACTCCTGTGCGGAGAGATAATCGCTGGCTTTATCATAGCTATCAAAAAGCTCCGCTCTGGTGATTTGCTTCGTGGTTTCGCCTTTAGCGGTCACTCTTTCTCGGTAGGCGATGACGATGGTTTTTTGCGCCGTTACCGCCTGGCCGTTAAAGTTATACAGACGGGTCGATAGTGAACGGTAATATTCGGGGTAAAAGAGCTGGATTGGCTTCATCTGGCCCTCCGGGGACTTATAATAGTAGATATCAAAGAACTCCTCCGGGGTGCGCCCTGCCCACCTGGCCATAGCATGGAATTTACCGGTAGCGGTGTCAAAATCAAGGATGACATAGGCGGTGCCCATTTCTTGGGCAATTTCGTTGGCAGAGACTTCATCCTGAGCAGTAAAGAAACGGGCTACCCTTGAATTCTCCTTGGGTGCCTGGCTGGGGTTGGCGCTGGGTATGCGGTGGGCAATGCGGGTAATCCAGTAGCCGTAGTCCCACCAGGCGGTTACCCCGTAGGCGGATTCAGGGTAGGTGTACTTCTCTCCGGGTGGGGGTGCCTCAACCACCTGGTAGTAGTAGTCAGGATTACTGAAGGGGTCGGGGGTATTCTCTTTTAGCCAGACAAGCGAGCTTACCCAGCTATCGCTTGGGGCATAGCGAACCTGACTGGCGGCAAGCATTGATGGCACAACCTTGAGGGCATTAGGGTACACCGGCATCACATTGGGTAGGAAGACAATCAGGAAGACAATTAATACCGCCAGAGCCATATTCACTTGGCTGAGGGTGATTCTGAAGCCTGGTCTCAGTTTCTCTTTGGCGACTTTGGTTACCCTTTCCCGAAAACCGGCGAATTCAAGGAAGCGCCAGGAAAGATAGCCGGTGAGTAGTCCTATGTTGACCACTAGGTAGCTGGCGAAGCGCCGCTGCCCGATGGCGGTGAGCAGTATTATCACCGTCCATACCAGCACCAGGTTTTCTTCTGTGCTCCATTGCCGGCGGACCAGTATTTTCCAAAAAAGCCAGTAGAGCAAGACAGCGATGAAAAGCAGAAAGCTGATGTTGAAGTTCCCCCAGGCTGGGGTTTCAAAGAAACCGCCACCGGGGCTTATTGGGGTGATGAGGGACTGCATTTCGATAGTAGTGAGAGCAACGCCGCTGGGGGTAAAGATACTGAAACTCTTCAGCATGGCGCTGACCAGAGAAGGGCTAATCAGGTAGAGAAGCCCCACGCCGGTTATGCCTAACCCCGCCAGTGATAGCGGGTAGTAAGCGGGCTTTATCTTCCGGCTTACCATTAGCTGGGAGACAGTGCTCATTACGGCGGGAATAAGTAGAGCGATGATAAGGGAAACCAGGTAAAAGGTGGGGCGAGGGATGGGTAGCGATATCGAAAGGGCAACCAGAAAGAGGATAACGCCAATCGGGTAGAGATAGTCACTGGACTTGTGCCTCAGGTGGTCAATGATGGACTGGATGATGAAGTAGACGGCGATGATAAAGATGAAGAGAAGAGCCCCCTGCCAGGTGAGGAGGTAAAAGCCTAGAAAAACACCGGCGAGCAGGCTGTAAAGCGCCGGTCGGGCAATTACCACCCACTGGCGGTGATAAATATGACTGAGGGACAGCTCCCTCTGCCGAGCGGCTTTGATGGCGAGGAGCAGGAACAGCATGGTCAGCGTGGTGAGCAGGGTATTAATCACATCGTGGTCGGTGAAACCGAGGATTGAGCGCCCCAGAAATTCACCGGGGAAAATGGCCATCAGGCCAGCTGCGACCACCCCCGCCCCGCGACCGAAGAGCTCTTTGCCTAGGAAGTAGACGGTGATAATAGTCAGCCCGGCCAGTACCGCCGGAAAATAGACGGCAACCACATCAATGGTGTGCTGAGTTGGAGAGCCTAAACCGACCACCCAGATGGTGATGGCGAGGAGCCACTCAAAGAAGGAAAGGCTGATTATCCCGCTGGCACCAGGATAGATGCGGTAGGGGTCAATAACGGTATGGTGGGGGAAATTGTAGACTAGACTGTCAACCTGTCGCATATGGTAGTAGACATCAGTGCCACTGAATTTAATAACGTCCCCGCCAAAGATTTTGTCATAGGGAAGATAAATACGCAGGAACAGGGCAACACCGACACACAGGGCAACCAGCAAAGCTATGGTCAGCTTGGGCCAGTTCTGTTTAAGCCAATGCCCCATTTTCTCCTCAAAAGGCTATATTTCCCGGTTCAGGTTAGCGAGGAACTCGGCATTGGTTTTGGTCTTGGCTAGGCGTTCCAGGACTCGTTCGGTAGCCTCGGTGAAGTTGACTGAGTCTGAGGCAATCATGGTTGCCATACGCCGCAGTAGCCATACCTGTTTTACCGTCTCTTGGTCCATGAGTAGCTCTTCCCGCCGGGTGCCGCTGGCTTCGATGTTCATGGCGGGGAAGATACGGCGCTCGGACAGGCGGCGGTCGAGGTGGACCTCCATATTGCCGGTCCCCTTAAACTCCTCATAGATAAGATCATCCATTCGGCTGCCGGTGTCAATCAGGCAGGTGGCGATGATGGTAAGGCTGCCTCCCTCAGCGGTATTGCGGGCGGTGCCGAAGAAGCGCTTCGCCGGGTGCAGTGCCACCGGGTCAATACCACCGGAGAGGGTGCGACCGCTGGAGGGCATGGCCAGGTTATAAGCGCGGGTGAGTCGGGTGATACCATCCAGAAGGATAAAGACATCCTTGCCGCTTTCAACGATGCGTTTGGCTCTCTCCAGAGCCAGTTCGGCGACACGTGTCTGGTTCTCTACTGGCTCATCAAAGGTGGCGCCGATTACTTCACCGTTAACCGAACGTTTCATATCGGTGACCTCTTCCGGTCGCTCCCCAATAAGGCACACCATTATGTGAATATCATTATGGTTGGTGGAGGTGGCGTTGGCGATGGATTTGAGGAGCATGGTCTTGCCTGCCTTGGGTGGTGATACTATCAGGCCCCGTTGCCCGCGACCGATAGGGGCAATAAGGTCCAGAAGTCGGGTGGACAGGTCGGTGGGTGCAGCCTCCAGCTTAATCCTTTTGTCCGGGAAGACGGGGGTAAGTGAGCCGAAGTATTGTCTTTGTTTGGTCAGTTCGGGGTTAATATCATTAATTGCCTCTACCCGGAGCAAGCTGTAATACTTTTCGCCGCTCTTTGGCTCTCTACCCTGACCGGCAACCATATCACCCGTCTTCAACCCGAAGCGGCGGATCTGGGACTGGGAGACATAGACATCGTTTGAGCTGGGTAGCAGTGTGTTTTGCCTAAGGAAGCCGTAGCCATCGTTCATAATATCTAGAATGCCCCCGCAGAAGATGTAGCCCTGTTGCTCCGCCTGTGTCTGGAGCAGGCGCATAATAATGTCTCGCTTCTTGAGAGTGGCATAGTTGGGGATACCAGCTTCCTTGGCTAGCTCAAGCAGTTCTTCTTTGGACTTGTTTTCTAGTTGACTAATTTCCATTCTACAACCTCATCCATGGTTCCTATTGAGTTATCCTCCCTAAATTTGCCCCTCAAAATTGAGGGGCGTTTTTTATCAATAAACTACGACGAAAGGGGTAACGGCGGTTGCGCCCCCTCGCGCAGGACATCTTTGGCGACACCGATAAGGTCGCGGAACAGAGGATGGGGCCGATTGGGGCGAGAGCCGAACTCGGGATGGAACTGGCAGCTTAGCATCCAGGGGTGGTTGGCTAGCTCGCAGATCTCAACCAGTTGACCATCGGGGGATAGTCCGCTATAAATCATGCCGGCCTGTTGCAGTTTGTCCCGGAATTCATTATTAAATTCAAAGCGGTGCCGGTGGCGCTCGTTGACTAGGCTCTCTCCGTAGGCATCGGCGGCGCGGCTGCCCGGCACCAGCTGGCAAGGGTAGTTGCCCAGGCGCATCGTTCCCCCCATGTCTTTTGTTTTCTTCTGTCCGGGCAGGAGGTCAATGACGGGATAAGGGGTTTTGGGGTCAAACTCGGTGGAGTTTGCCTTCGGGGAGTGAAATACGTGGCGGGCAAACTCAATTACCATCACCTGCATGCCGAGGCATAATCCTAGGTAAGGGATTTTATTGGTTCGGGCGTAGGTGGCGGCCTTTATCATGCCCTCTATGCCCCTAATGCCGAAGCCGCCGGGAACGATTATACCCTGAGCCGAGCGTAGCAGTGTATCGCAGCCGTCTTTTTCCAGGTCTTCGGACTGGACCCAGACCAGATTGATATCTCTATCGTGATGGACGGCAGCGTGGCATAGTGCTTCCCGAACTGAGAAATAGGCATCCTGCAACTCGACATACTTGCCGACCAGAGCAATGTTGACTGGTTCCCGGCAATCTTTGAGGCAACTGACCAGCTCCTGCCACTCTTTGAGGTTAGCTCGCTTGGCTTTAAGGCTGAGCCGGTTGACCACTATCTGCCCCAGTCCAGTTTCTTCCAGTATCATTGGTACCTCGTAGATAGTCTCTACGGTGGGTAGTGATATGACTGCTTTTCGTTCTACGTCACAGAACAGGGATATCTTGTCCCTCACCCCTTCCGGGATAGGGTGATCACTGCGGCAGATAATAATATCGGGCTGAATACCCATTCGGCGCAGTTCATTAACACTGTGCTGGGTGGGCTTGGTCTTCACCTCCTCGGTGGAGCTGAGGTAGGGGAGGAAAGTGACATGAATATAGAGCACATTGTCCCGCCCAACATCATTTCTCATCTGTCTGATTGCCTCAAGGAAGGGCTGTCCCTCAATATCACCCACCGTGCCGCCAACTTCGATAAGGACTACCTCAGCCTTGGATTTCTCGGCCAGCTTTTTAAAGCGCTCTTTTATCTCGGTGGTAACGTGGGGTACCACCTGAATGGTGCCACCGAGGAAATCGCCACGCCTCTCCTTGGCAATAACGTCGCTGTAGATCTGTCCCGAGGTAACATTGGAGTCGGCGGTAATATCAATATCGATAAAGCGTTCGTAGTTACCCAGATCAAGGTCAGTCTCGGCGCCATCCCGGGTGACAAACACCTCACCGTGCTGATAGGGGGACATAGTACCGGGGTCAACATTGAGGTAGGGATCTAGCTTCTGAACAGCGACGCTGATTTGGCGGCTCTTCAGAAGGGTACCGATGGAGGCAACGGTGATACCCTTGCCGACGGAGCTAATTACGCCACCAGTTACAAAGATATACTTTGACATACTCCCACAGGAAACCAAATAATTATAAACTACCGGGAAAGCTTGAATTAATCGGGGAACCGGCTAAAAATTTCGGGAGGAAAACCCATTTCGCATTGTCGCTCAGGGCGAGAAGTTAGCTTACTATATTATTTAAGCAGGCAAAAGCTGACTTGTCAAGTTTTGCGGTAGAGTTTTGACCTTTCCCGGGGAATTGCCGGGAGTATAATAAAAATTTATTAACTTTCCTATGGATAGATATTGAAATATATTGTGAAATTGGTTATAATGAAGAATACAAGGAATAGAAATGGCCAGCAAGGACTATTACGCTATATTGGGGGTTAGCCGCACCGCCAGCGAAAAGGAAATAAAGCAGGCTTACCGCCGGCTGGCGCGGCAGTATCACCCCGATGTTAATCCGGGTGATAAGTCAGCTGAAGCCAAGTTTAAGGAGATAAATGAGGCTTACGAGGTCCTGGCTAACCCGGAGAAGCGGCAAAAGTATGACCAGTATGGTGAGCAATGGCAGTTTGCCGAGCAGTTCACCCGCGCCCGGCGCCCCCAGACGCAGTTCTGGGAATTCAGCCAGGCGGGCGGTCCCGGAGTGCGCTTTGAGGAGGACCTGGGCAGCCTGTTCGGTGACCTTTTTGGTATCGGCGGGCGCCGCCAGGCAAGACCGAGACGGGGTAGGGACATTGAGCACCCGATTACGGTTACCTTGGAGGAAGCCTACGCCGGCACCAAGCGGACCATTGCCCTCCAGACAGCACAGTCCTGCTCCAGCTGCCAGGGCAGCGGGCGGGTGCAGAACACGCCCTGCCCGGCGTGTCGTGGTTCGGGGCTGGCGCCGACGGTGAAGCGTCTTGAGGTCAAGATTCCGGCTGGAGTCAGGGACGGCTCTCGGGTCCGTGTTGCCAGTAAGGGAGAGCCGGGCCATGCCGGTGCTTCCAGTGGTGACCTTTACTTGGTGGTGTCGGTTAAAAAACACCACCAGTTTCAGCGTAAAGGCGATGACCTGTATGTTGAGGTAGGGGTGCCGTTAACGGCGGCGGTACTGGGGGGCGAGGTGATGGTGCCCAGCCTCAAGGGAAAGCTGGCGCTGAAGATACCGGCCGAGACCCAGAACGGGCGCTCCTTCCGGCTCACCGGCCAGGGTATGCCCCATCTGGGCAATGCCAGCTACGGTGACCTGCTGGCTAAGGTGAATGTAATCTTACCGACCAAGCTCTCTGAGGAGGAGAAAAAGCTATTTGAGCAGCTCAGTCGGCTTCAGCGCAGTAGCTAAATCGGGAGGTTATTATGGTTGACCAAAATAGCGAGCCCTGTTATGTGATAAGTGTGGCGGCTCGACTGGTCGGCGTTCAGGTGCACACTTTGCGTTATTATGAGCGGATTGGCGTAATTGAGCCGTCTCGCTCGCCGGGCAATATGCGCCTTTATTCCGAACGGGACATCGCCCTGCTGCGGCGGGTGAGGAGCCTCATGGAGGACCTGGGCATCAATCTGGCCGGGATAGAGGTCATTATGCGGATGTCCCAGCGGCTGGCTGAGCTGCAAAACGAGGTGGAACAGCTGGAATCGGAGATAAAAAAGCTGAGGAGGGGTAACCAATGAGGCAGGAAAAATTTACCGAACTGGCCCAGGAAGCGATTGCGGCGTCAATAGAGCTGGTGCGTCAGTATAAGCATACCCAGTGGGATGTTGAGCATCTCCTGCAGGCATTGCTCGAGCAGGAGAAGGGGCTGATTGGCGAGCTGTTAACCGAGCTTGGGGCGGATGTGGCGGTAATCAGGCGCGAGGTGGAGGCGACTCTGACCGGAACGCCGGAAGCGGCCTATCAGGCAGCGCAGATTTACCCGACGCCACGGATGAACCGCGTTGGCGAGCTGGCCCGGGCTGAGGCGGAGAGGCTTAAGGACGAACTGATAAGCACCGAGCACCTATTCATTGCCATTGTCGCCGAGGCCGGCGAAGCGGCTAAAATCCTCAAAAAGCATGGCGTTGACCAGGAGAAGGTGTATTCGGCTCTGCAGAAGCTTCGCGGCGGGCACCGGGTTACCGATGCCCAGGCGGAGGCCCGCTATCGTTCCCTGACCAAATACGGCCGTGACCTTACTGAGATGGCGCAACGGGGGAAGCTGGACCCGGTTATCGGCCGGGAAGAAGAGATTAAGCGGGTGATACAGATACTGAGCCGGCGCACCAAGAACAATCCGGTGCTGGTTGGGGAAGCCGGGGTGGGCAAGACGGCCATTGCCGAAGGGCTGGCGCAGAAGATTGCCACCGATGATGTCCCCGATTCGCTGAAAGGACGGCGGGTAGTGGCGCTGGATATGGGGGCGCTGGTGGCCGGGAGCAAGTTCCGCGGTGAGTTTGAGGAGCGGCTGAAGGCGGTTATGGATGAGGTCCGTCTCGCCCGCGGCGAGGTGGTGCTGTTTATTGACGAGATTCACACTGTGGTCGGCGCTGGGGCGGCGGAGGGGTCGATTGATGCCAGCAATATGCTCAAGCCGGCGCTGGCTCACGGGGAGCTGCAGTGCGTCGGGGCGACCACTCTGGATGAGTACCGCAAGTTTATTGAGAAGGACAAGGCGCTGGAGCGGAGACTTCAGCCCGTTTTTCTCGGTGAGCCGAGCGTGGAGGCGACTATTGAGATGCTGCGCGGGCTGCGCCCCCGCTACGAAGCCCACCACAAGATTAAGATAAGCGACGAGGCGCTGGAGGCCGCCGCCCGGCTGAGCCAGCGATATATTTCTGACCGGCATCTGCCCGATAAGGCGATTGACCTGATTGATGAAGCCTCCAGTAAACTGCGCATTGATACCGAGAGCGCCCCGGCTGAGGTCAAGTCACTGGAGAGCCGGCTGAAACAGCTGGCCAACGAAGAAGAGTCAGCCTCGCAGCGCCAGGACTATGAGCGCAGTGCTCAGCTCCGGAGCGAGCGATTGCGCCTGGATGGCGAATACCAGAAGGCGAGAGATGACTGGATGAAGCAGGAGAAGATTAGCGGCGTGGTTAAAGAGGCGGATATTGCCGAGCTGATTTCAAAGTGGACCGGCATACCGATATCGCACATGCTGGAGGGTGAAGCCGAGAAGCTGCTCCATATGGAGGAGCGGATTCACGATAGACTGGTAAATCAGGAGGAGGCGGTTAGGGCGGTTAGCGAGGCTGTCCGTCGTAGCCGAGCCGGACTGAAGGACCCAGGGCGGCCCATTGGCAGCTTTATGTTCCTGGGACCGACCGGGGTGGGCAAGACGGAGCTAGCACGTACTCTAGCCCGCTTCCTGTTTGATAATGAGAATGCTATGGTGCGCCTAGATATGTCCGAATACCAGGAGAAGCACACCGTGTCCCGTCTTATCGGTGCCCCACCGGGCTATGTTGGCTTTGAGGAAGGCGGGCAGCTCACCGAGTCGGTAAGGCGTCGCCCCTACCGGGTTATTCTGCTTGATGAGATTGAAAAGGCACATCCTGAGGTCTTCAATAGCCTGCTTCAGGTGCTTGATGACGGTCGGCTGACCGATGGTCACGGGCGGACGGTGGATTTCAAGAATACGGTCATCATTATGACTAGCAATGCTGGTGTGGAGTTAATCAGACGTGAGGCAAACCTCGGTTTTGCCGGCAAGAAAAAAGCTGACGCCCACCAGCGGAGCTATGAGGACATGAAAGAGAAGGTGATGGCCGATGTGAAGAAGACCTTCCGCCCCGAGTTTCTCAACCGGCTGGATGAGATTATCGTTTTCCATGAGCTGACCGAGGAGCAACTGAGGCGTGTTATTGACCTTATGGTCGCCGACCTGCAGGCGCGCTTGGGTGAACGCCGGCTGGGGGTGGAAATAACCGAGAAGGCTAAATCATGGCTGGTGGACAAAGGCTACGACCCGATATACGGGGCACGACCGCTGCGGCGAGCCATTGAGCGCTATGTAGAGAACCCGCTGTCAACCAAGCTACTCAGCGGCGAGTATAAAGAGGGTGACACTATTATCGTTGACCTTAAGGGTGAGGCGTTGACCTTTACCACCAAGGTAGCTCGCAAAGCCGCCCGCAAATCGGGCGGTCAGTAGTTTAAGTCGGTTTTACCTGCTATAATTAATTATTCTGTAATGATCCCGGACAGTGAGGAGGCTGATTTTTGGAGCCAGAGGTAAAGAGCAGCTCGGCGAAGTGGGTCTATATTGTCGGCATTTTAGGCGCACTGGCTACCCTGTTCATGGCGGTAGCCGTCGTCTATTTTTATGAATTTGTGCGGGCACTGGAACATTATGGCTATCTCGGTGCCTTTATGATCAGTATTCTGGGTGGGGCAACCATTATCGTGCCGGTGCCGATGCTGGTGGTGGTCTTTGCCCTGGGTGGTGTGTTGACCCCGTACTGGGTCGGGGTAGCGGCCGGTCTGGGGGAAACGATAGGCGCTTTGGTTATCTATATAACCGGCTATGGCGGGGGAACGGCGCTGATGTATTCCAGCGGCAAACTTCAGTCCACCTACCTGCGTATGATGAGGCTAATTGAGCGCCGGGGTTCCATGGCGCTGTTTATCTTATCGGCAGTACTTAACCCGTTTTTCTATCCGGCAGCGCTTGCCGCCGGGGCATCGCGGTTCGGCATAAAGAGATACTTCTTTATCTGCCTGTTGGGCAAGACAATCAAGGGCTTCACTGTGGCTTACGCCGGCTACTACGGGCTGCGGGGATTACTGCGCATGCTGGGTGCGCCGCTTTAGCCACCGGTTGTTTATCTCTACTTTGCCGTAGGTGCGCCTTGCCTTTTGGTGCCTCTTTTGTTAAATTGGGTAGTGCAAGATGGGGCTGTAGTTCAGTTGGGAGAACGTTTGACTGGCAGTCAAAAGGTCAGGGGTTCGAGTCCCCTCAGCTCC
>CP070693.1:12846-75926 GCA_020353235.1 Dehalococcoidia bacterium
TGACTACTTAAGTAACGCCCAGAACGCCGATGGCAGCATCGGCGACCTGGGCACCTCAGCCTGGGTAGTGATGGCTATCGCCGCCGCCGGCGAAGACCCCGATGACTGGGCGGCAGGCAGCAATTCTATTATTGACTACCTGAGCAACAACCGCGCCAGCCTAGGCGATATTGCCACCGACTGGGCACGGTCAATACTGGCCATCACCGCCGCCGACCATGACCCAACCAGTTTCGGCGGCTTTGACTATGTTGCCAAGCTGAAGTCCTACCATGAGAACGACCAGATCGGCTCAACATCGCTGCTCAATGACGACTTCTGGGGGGTGCTGGCGCTAATCTCAGCCGGGGAGAGCCAGAGCTCGACGATTATCACCGACGCGATGGCTTTCATTAAAGATAACCAGAAGAGCGACGGCGGCTGGGGGCTGATTGCGGGCGGGAACAGCGATGCCGACAACACCGCGGCCGCCATAATGGCGCTCATCGCCGCCGGGGAGAGCCCCACCTCCACCATAATCGACGATGCCCTGAACTACCTCAAAACCCACCAGCAAAGCGACGGCGGCTTTCTCTCCGAGGGGGAGACCAACTCGGCAGTTGACTCCTGGGCAATCGGAGCCATCGTCGCCGCCGACCAGGACCCAACCGGCAGTGCCTGGACGGAGAGCGGCCACGACCCGGTGGGCCACCTGCTCAGCCTGCAGGTTGCCGACGGCTCTTTCAACTGGAATACCAGCCAGAACTCCAACCCGGAGTGGATGACCGCCTACGCCATAGCCGCGCTGCGGGGCAAGCCATACCCGGTAGCCATATTCTCCGCTTCGTCCGATGACGGTAACGGCGGGGGTGGCGGTGGCGGAGGCGGCGGCGGTGGGGGTGGCACGCCCGGTTTTACGGTCGTGGTTGAATCGGTAACCCCAAGCGGCCGATTCACCGAAGAGGTTACCGCCCGGTCCGGCGATGGTAAAGTCAAGCTCACCATAAGCGAGGATACCATCGGCAAGCAGGCCGGGGGACAGGCACTGCGCACCATAAGAATAAACGAGATGAATCACCCCCCCGAACCGCCCGATGACGCCGATGTTATCGGGCTTGTCTACGACATTGAGCCGGACGGGGCTACCTTTGACCCGCCGATAAGCATGACCGTTAAATATAACCCGGCCCTTCTCCCCGATGGCGTCAGCGAAGAAAACCTGGTGGTCGCCTTCTGGGATGAAGATGCCGACGAGTGGGTGGAATGCTCATGCACCGTTGATACCGGGAGCAACACCATCACCGCCGAGGTGAGCCACTTCACCGCCTTCACCGTTCTATCATCAACCCACCCGGCCACCTTTACCGCCACCGATTTAACCATAGCTCCCCAAGAGGCGGAAACAGGGCAAACAGTGACCATCAGCGTCACCATCAGCAATAGTGGTGACCTCAGCGATGACTACGAAGTAACCCTGGAAATAAATGATACTGCCGTCGAGACCAGAACGGTTGCCGTCGCCGGTGGTGATAGCCAGTCGATCAGCTTTGAAATAACCGCAGATGCTATTGGCACCTATCAGGTGGCCATTGATAGCTTGACTGGCTCGTTTGTAGTCGGGGAGGAAGTATCCGCGGTGACACCACTCCTCGCCTCCCCCCAGTCAGAGAACGAGTCGACGGCACCGGCGGCGCCAACACCCCCACCGCCAACACCCGACCAAGATGAGCCGATTAACCTGCCCATCATCGGCGGCATCATCGGCGGACTGATATTACTGGCCTTGTTTGCCTTTATGGTGATAAGGCACTTTACTTACTAGAGGCGAAATAAATGAACCGGCGCAAATGGCTGATTTTGACAGCACTTCTGCTACTGGCTACTTTCCTTTGTGCCTGCTCGGCAGCACCTCCACAAGAAGCCGGCGCTATCACAGTAAAGATAGTTGCCACCCAAGACTTCGGGCAGGAGCTGATGCTGGCCGAGACCATAGAATTACCCCCGGGCACACCCGCCATGACCGCGCTAGAGAGGGTAGCCGATATTGAGACCGCCTACGGGGGCGGTTTCGTCAATGCCATAAACGGGATTAGCTCCGGATTCACCGGGACACAGCAGACGATGACCGACTGGTTTCTCTACATCAACGGTATCCAGGCTAAGACCGGCGCCCTTGACTATGAGCTGAACGATGGCGATATCCAGCACTGGGACTTTCATGTCTGGAGCTTTCGCCAGTCCGTCCCGGCGATAATCGGTGATTTCCCCGAACCCCTGGGGCACGGCTACGGGGGTAAAGTCAGCCCGACCCTCATCGCCCATGCCGACGATTTGGCTAAAGAGGCAGATAACCTAGAAAATCGGCTCAGCCAGCTAGGCATAAATAACATCAGTATCAAACGGCTGAGTGAGCTATCTATGGACGAGAAAGAATCGGCTAATCTGATTCTGTTAGGCACTATTGATAGTGAGCTTATATCAGAGCTCAATGATATCTGGGAGAGATTAGGCTTCTTTGCCCACTTTGAGGAAGAAAAGCTGGTCGTCTTCAACGCCAGCGGTGAAGTAACCGCTGAATACGGGGCGGGGGTGGGGCTAATCCAGGCAACACAGAACCCGTGGAACCCGAAGGGCATCGGCGCCGCTGAAAATGTGGTCTGGCTGATTTCAGGCACCGATACCGACGGGGTGAAAAGCGCCCTGGACGCCTTAATCAACCACCCCACCCAGTTACAGTATGCCAGCGCCGCTGTCACCGCCAGCGGGGAGATAATCAGGATACCGCAGTGATTAACTTCAGATACCGCCTGAAGGGAACCCCGGTGCACGCTCTCAATCCCTTTGCCAAGCTGGCGTGGGTAGCCAGCATCTTTGTCCTCAGCCTACTCTTCAACCACCCCGTCTACCTGCTTTTATTATTCCTGTCCACCCTGCCCCTGGTAATAACCGCCCAGATATGGCGGCAGTGGGTCTCGCTAATGAAGTTCACCCTGTACCTCTGCCTAGCCATAATCATCATTAATGCGTTGGTCAGTTCCCACGGCACCCATCTGCTATGGCAGGCCCCCTTCCAGCTGCCGCTGGTGGGCACACCGGCGATAACCCTGGAGGCAATCTTCTTTGGCGCCGGCATGTGTCTGAGACTGCTGGCGATAATCTCGGCTTTTGCCCTGCTGACCTTCACCGTTCACCCCGATGACATTATGCTCGCCATGCTCAAAATGAAGCTGCCCTATAAATCGGTGCTGGCCATCTCCCTCTCCACCCGATTCATCCCCACCCTGATTGAGGATGCCGCCCGAATCAGCGATGTGCAGCGCTCCCGGGGCCTGGAGCTTGACCGGGGCCGGCTAACGCAGCGCCTCAAGAGCCGGATGGCCATTATTATACCGCTGCTGTCCAACTCGCTGGACCGAACCGTCCAGGTGGCGGAGGCGATGGAAGCCAGAGCCTTTGGCTCTGGTCAGAAAAGGAGCTTCTACAAAGAGATTGCCCTGAAAAAGCCCGATATCCCGGCTTTGATAATGGGCCTGATACCGCTTCTGCTCGGTATTTTCATCTGGTGGCGGGGGATGGGGGACTACCAGTACTATCCGGCACTGGCCAGGCTAGGCTTTACCGGTCTGGAAGGCACTCTGCTGGCACTGCTCATCCTGTCACTCTGCCTGATGCTGCCGCTGGGCCTGGCCCGGAAGAGGATTGAAGTTGATTAAGATAGAGGACTTCACCTTCTACTACAGCGGTGCCTCCAAGCCCGCCCTTGAGGAGATAAACCTTGAGATTGGGGACGGCGAGTTTGTGCTGGTAACCGGCCCCTCGGGCGGGGGTAAGTCCAGCCTGTGCCGGGCCGTCAACGGCCTAATCCCCCACTTCTACGGGGGCAAAGTGGCCGGGCAGATAGAGGTCGAGGGGCGGGATACCCTAAAGCACCCCCCCAAAGAACTGGCCACCAGAGTGGGCATGGTCTTTCAGGACCCGGAAAACCAGCTGGTGGCCACGGATGTAGAACGGGAGATCGCCTTCGGTCTGGAAAACCTGGCCTTCCCCCGGGAATTAATTGCCCGGCGCATCGAAGAGGCACTGGATACGCTGGGTATCGCCGGCCTCCGTCACCGGCAGCTATATGAACTTTCCGGCGGTGAGAAGCAAAAAATAGCCATTGCCTCGGTCTTAGCCCTCCACCCCCAAGTTCTGATGCTGGATGAACCGACCTCGGAACTAGACCCCCACAGCGCCGAGGAAGTGCTCGCCATAACTAAGCGGCTAAACGACGAGCTGGGTATCACCATCATACTGATTGAGCACCGGCTGGACAGAGTCATCCAGCACGCCGACAGACTAATCGTGCTCGACGGGGGCAGGGTGGTCGCCGATGGCAAAACCAGAGAAGTGCTGAGCTCAAACTACCCGGATATAGAGGCTATCGGCCTCGGCATCCCGCCGGTAATCAGGCTGACCCATGAGCTCAAAAGCAGGGGCTTTAATATTAATAAAATGCCGCTCACCGTAGAAGAGGGCCAAATAATGCTCATCCAGGTCCTGCCCAAAGCATACGCCCGTTTACCCCGGCCCGAGGCAGAGCAAAATAACAAGCCGGTAATCGAGATGGAGAAGCTATGGCATATCTATCCCGAAGGCAATACCGCTTTGCAGGACATCAGCCTGAAGATAGGCGAGGGTGAATTGGTGGCCATTATCGGGCGGAATGCCTCCGGGAAAACAACGCTGGTCAAGCACCTGAACGGTCTGCTGAAGCCAACCAGGGGCACGGTAGCCGTGGGCGGAATTGACACTGAAGAGACGACCACCGCCGAGTTAGCCCGCCGGGTGGGCTTTGTTTTCCAGAACCCGAACGACCACCTCCTCGCTGATACCGTTGCCGAGGAGATCGCCTTTTCCCTGAAAAACCTGGGTTTTAAAAATACCAGCTCACGCCTCAGCCGGACTCTGGATATGTTTAAGCTGGCCGAATACCAAAGCCAATACCCCCGCTCCCTCAGCGGCGGCCAGAAACAGCGGGTGGCACTGGCGTCGGTGGTGGCGATTCAGCCCCGGATTTTAATTCTGGATGAGCCAACCCGGGGCATGGAGTACCGCCTCAAGCATGAACTGATGGACTTTCTCCGTGAATATGCCGGACAGGGTAACACCGTGATTCTGGTCACCCATGATGTGGAAACGGTAGCCGAATATGCCGACCGGGTGGTCCTGCTCAGTGACGGGGAAATAATGGCTGACGGCAGCAAGCGGCAGATCCTGTCGCAGGCACAGCTCTTCTCACCCCAGATAAATCGGCTGGTGCAAGCCTTCACCGAATACGGCATTCCCGATGACATCTTAACCGTGGCCGAGCTGCTGGAGATAATAAAATGAGAAAGAGTTACTTTCTATTAATGCTGATAATCGTGGTCGGCACAGCGGCTTTGTTTGCTCCCCAGTTAAATTTCTCCTTGAACTGGGGGCTGACGGCAACCCTGCTGGTTATCTTGGCCATTGTTGCCTTCTTCTTTGAGTTTGAAGCCGCCGCCATAAGCTCCAAGGAGATAGCATTAGTAGCCATGCTGGGCACCATATCGGCGGTGGCCAGAGTCCCCTTTGCCGCCATCCCCAACCTGCAACCATGCACCTACTTGATAATCTGCGCCGGCTATGTCTTCGGACCGGTGGCTGGCTTTATGGTGGGGGCGATAACCGCCCTCGTCTCTAACTTCTTCCTCGGTCAGGGCCCGTGGACGCCCTACCAGATGTTTGCCTGGGGGCTGGCCGGAGTCAGCGCCGCCTATATCAGGCAGCTAAATCTGGGCAGAGCCGGGTTGATTATTTTCGGTGCGCTCTGGGGTTATCTCTATGGCTGGATAGTCAACACCTGGTTCTGGCTCTCCTTTATCTATCCGCTCACCCTGAAGACCTTTCTGCTGTACCAGCTCAACAGCCTCTGGTTTGACACCCTCCACGCCACCGGCAACGCGCTCTTTCTGGGTCTCTTCGGGGTCAAGACAATCGCAATTCTAGAGAGGTTCCGGCAGAGATTTAACTGGGGACTGCTTGACACCACCCACCCACCCCGATGGGAAACGCGGCAACAGAGCTAACACTAGCCACGAAAATCTATCAATAGCATATTTTCAGGCTAAATTAATTGGGGGTTTCGGTTGAGGGGTATTCTGGGCGTGTTGCCGGCAGTCTAGCCTCTCTTGCGCTGCCAGCCAAGCGTGGCCAGTAGTTCTCCAATGGAAGCATCGGTTACCGGGTCTTTAATGATCATGCCGGGGTGGATACGGTAGGTATTCTGTCTACCCTGTTTAGTTCGGGTAATGTATCCCTCTTTCTCAAGCTCAATTATTATCTTGTGGGTTGTCCGCTCAGTTAGACCGATATCATTGCCGATGTCTCTCGCTGTTTTCTCCGGATTCCTGGCGACAGAAATCAGCACTAGTCCATGATTGGTAAGAAGAGTCCAGTCAGCCATTTCATTAACCTCCTACAAAATTTTGAGCAAATATATTGACAAAAGTTACTTTTCTAGTATAATATTACTAGCAATAGATTTCTAGTAATAGCACTCTAATAACACAATACTAGAATTATAAAGCCGATACAGGTATTTGTCAAGTATAAAAAGCGGTAATAACTGCAATATTCTTAACCGAAAGGAGCAAGGATGAAAAAGCAACCAAGACCCAAACCGCGGTAACACGGAAAAAGGGATGAGCAGCACAGGAGCTGAAAACGCCAGGAGATGCTCCTGTGCTGCCGGTCTGGCTAATTAATAAAATCTGCTTAAAAAGGAGCTTAAAATGTTCTGGAAAAAGAAGAAAGAAGCCGCTGTATCCAGTACAGTAACTCCTCCCGTCGCCAAAGCAGAAAAACTGGCCGAACCGCAAAAAATACCGGAGATGGTGGGGAGGCACCTCATCGACAAGCTGAAAATGGATGTCGTCTGGGTATGGGACCTGAAGGCAGTGCTGCGCAAGCGTGCCGGGGGTAAGCCGGGTTTCGATATTCGCGTTTACGACGAGGTTGAGATGGACGATAAGAAAAAGAAGGTTAAGGACTACACCTCTTTAGATGGGCGACCTGATTTGATGCTCTACGAGGGCTGGTTCGACCCGCAGACGAAGCAGATAGAATTAAAGGACTTGGTCACTCAAGATTACACCATCCTGAATGAAGCTGAAATCCTGCAGAAAATCGAAGGCTTGAAGGAACCAGGCAGTACTGTTTTCTTCTACCTCGCCGGGGGTTCAGCCAGCGGAGGCCCCTTTCGCCGGGGTGCCGGTATCGTTGAGCTTAACCCCGATTACCCGGGGGCAAAACAGAAGAAATATAACATTTACCGGGCCGATGTGAAGACCACCGAACCGGTAGACAAGGGGCAAAAAGCCTACGAAGCCGATAAAGCCAAAGATGCCGCCAAGTGGATTAAGAATAATCACTTCAAACCCTGGTGGTACCGAACCTTGGCGAAATAAGCGCTTGAAACATACTATTAAAACGGGTGAGGTAGGGAGGTAATCGTAATGAACAAGGTCTCAAGATTGGCCTGCGTTTTACTTGTCTTTACGCTACTGGTGGTTATTTTAGCGGGCTGCGCCGCCCCTCTGTCACCATCAATAAGCCGGCCTCGCGATGGTGCCACCGTGAAGACATCACCGGCCAGGGTGACGGGCACCTGTCCCGACAATAAGGCAACGATAACAGTTAACGGACAGGAGGTAGCCGTGACACAGTATGGCTCCTTTGAAGCCTTTGTCCCCCTTACCGAGGGGGAAAACACCATAACCGTGGTGGCTACCCGGCGTGACAAGACGGCGACCAAGACCATAAAGGTCACCTATGTGCCCGGGCCTTAGCCGGCTCTCTATCCATGCTTATGAAAGAAGATCACCGGGAAACGCTCCACTAAAAAGGAGGTGAAGACAGGTATGGTAGGGAAACCAAAGCCAAAGCCCAAGCCCCGACGGTCTAAGTGACATCCGTAAACACCGGGAGGTAGTGCCGGGAGCTAAAAGCAAAGAGCGCCCTTGCGCACTACCTCCCCTTTAACTACTGGCGACAGAATAATCAGCTCCCTTCAACTCAGCTCCCCCAGCTTGCCCATCACCCCCTCCCCACCCCAAATCAGGCTACTTGACACGCCGCATAATATGAGCTTTATAATAGAGGGCTAATCAGGCTAAGGCGGTTTTGGCGCTTTCACTTGGCAACAAAGAGGGAGCAATATGCGGATTGAAACCCAAAGATATACCGAACGTTTCGGCCATGTGAGACTCAATGAAGTCCAGAAGGTCCTGGAATTAGATTCGGGCAAAGCCGAAGAAAACAAGGTGCCCGACATCGCCCTGCTCAAGATTGAAGAAGATGCCTTCCGGGAATACGAAGATAAAATGGCCATCGTCGTTCCGGTTAAAGACGAGAAGCTCAAGCTGTTTGAGGGTGTCATTAGCGGGGTACCTCATGACTGTCATATCATTGTCGTCTCCAATAGCAAGCGAAAGGGAGTTGACCGCTTCCGCATGGAGAAGGACGCCCTGCACCAGTACTGCCACTTCACCCAACGTTCAGCAATGATAATTCACCAGAAGGACCCGCTCCTGGCCAAGGCGCTGACTAAAGCCGGTTACCACGAGTTACTGAATGACGATGGATTAGTCCGCAATGGTAAATGCGAGGCAATGATCGCGGGCATACTGCTGGCTACCGTGCTCAAGAAGAGCTATGTCGGTTTCATTGATGCCGATAACTACTTCCCCGGTTCGGTCTGGGAATACGTTAAATGCTATGCCGCCGGCTTCAGCCTAAGCAAGTCCTCCAACGCCATGGTCCGGATTTTCTGGCGCTATAAACCAAAAGTCTCCGCCGGGATGTACTTCAAGAAACTGGGGCGGGTTTCCGAAATTACCAACAAGCACCTGAACTCGCTGATTTCGTTCAACACCGGCTTTGAGACCGAGGTCATCCGAACCGCCAATGCCGGCGAGCATGCCATGAGCCTACGCCTGGCCCAACTGCTGCGCTACTCGTCCGGCTATGCCGTCGAGACACAGGAACTGCTGTCCATCTTTGAAGGCTTCGGTGGCGTCCTGCCGGTGGCCCAACCCCCGGGAGTCAAACTCGGCGTGGAGATATTCCAGATTGAAACCAGAAACCCCCACCTCCACGAGGAGAAGGGAGGTCGGCATCTGCAAGCCGAGATGCTGCTACCCAGCTTGAGCGCCATCTACTACTCGCAGTTATGTGACGGCTATACCCGGGAAAACATCATCGACGAGCTGGTCACGCAGGGGATTCTGAAGCAGAAAAATGAAGAGCCACCAGCCCCGCTTATGTACCGACCCCCCGCCGAGATTGACCTGGCAAAGTTCGAGGATATAATCGCCAAACATCTGGACTCCTATTCAGCCCTGGCCGAAGAATAAAACCAGCCGATGAGTCTAAACAATAAGCATAGCTCTGCCGCCAAAACGGTTATCTTCACCGACCTGGACGGTAGCCTGCTTGACCCGTTTACCTACTCCGAGGCGGTCACCAGCACGCTGGTAGCCAGCATAGTAGATAAGGGCATACCCCTTATCTTCTGCTCCTCAAAGACCCGCGCCGAGCAGGAGGTATACCGCCGAAGGATGGGCATAGCCGACCCCTTCATCGTGGAAAACGGGGGCGCCATTTTCATCAAGCGGGGCTATTTCCCCTTTGCCTACCAGTACCAGCGTGTCTTTGGTGACTATCATGTCATCGAGCTGGGCATAGCCTACCCCGAGATAAGAGAAAGACTGAAAGAAATCAGCCGGCAGCACAAACTAACCATCACCGGCTTCGGGGATATGACGCCAGCCGAAATCGCCAAGCTTACCGGGCTTGATTTGGCCTCAGCCAAACTGGCCCAAGAGCGGGAATACGAAGAGTCGCTCCATCTAGAAGACAGGGATATTGATTCTATTCTCCCCAAAATAGCCGCCGCCGGGCTTACCTGGAACCGGGGCGGCAAGCTCTACGGCGTCAGCGGCGGCAACGACAAGGGCAGAGCAACCCAGATGCTCACCAGGCTGTTCAGGCAAAAACTAGGCCGGATAAAAACGATTGGCATCGGCGATAGCTCCAACGATTTACCCATGCTCGCCGAGGTTGATTTCCCGGTCCTGGTGCAAAAACCGGGCCACGGCTGGGAGGAAATCGACCTGCCCAGACTCTACCGTGTAAAGGGGGAGGGGCCCCGGGGGTGGACTCGTGCCATTAGAGAACTAACCAGCATATCAGGCAGCTAACCACTTATTATCAACATGAAACCAAAGTTGGCATTATTTTAAGCAGTGTGGTATATTATAGCTAATAAATTTTTACCACTAGGGGAGCTAGAAGGCTGAGAGTCCGGAAGGGACACCCTTGGAACCTGATCTCGACAATGCGAGCGTAGGGAAGTGGAGACTCAAAACCAGAAGCCTCTAAAAAAATCTGGGCTCCTGGTTTTCTTTTGCCTTTTCTCCGCCTAGCAAAAAGGAGGAATCATGTTACCACAGATTGGAAAGGTCGACCGAGCCACCTTTGACAGCCTAATTTTGCCCCGGCTAGGGAAGGTGGACAAAACAGTCTTGGTCGGACCACAGCACGGGGTTGATGCTGCCGTGATTGAACTGCCCGATGGCAATGTCATGGTCATCGCGGAAGACCCCACCTTCGGTTTGCCAGTACTGATGCCCCACTTCGGCTGGTGCATTGTGCACATCTGCGCCAGTGATGTAGCCGTGCTGGGGGTGAAGCCGAGATATCTGACTATCTGCCTGATGCTCCCCCCCGGCTCCGAGGACAACGTGCTGGAGCACATCTGGAAAGAGATTCATCAGGAATGCCAGAAGCTGGATATCACCATTGTCGGTGGGCATACTGGTATTTACCCCGGCATCGCCTACCCCCTTAATGGCGGCTGCACTGTCATCGGGGTGGGGTCTAAGGAACAGCTCACCCCCGCCTCCAATGCCAAGGTCGGCGACCGGGTTATCATCACCAAGGGCCCCGCCATTGAAGCCGCCGGCATACTCGCCTTTCAGGCAGAGGCAGCCCTGGAAAAGAAGCTGGGCCGGGATACTGTCGCCAAAGCCAAAGACTACTTCCTTCAGATGAGCGTGGTCAAAGACGCGATTACCGCCGGCCCCTATGCCCATGCCATGCACGATGCCACCGAGGGCGGACTGCTCAACGGTGTCTATGAGATTGCCGCCGCCTCGGGCACCGGAGTAACCTTATTTGAAGATAGAATCATCACCCCTGAGGAGATTGAAGCGGTCTGCCAGCATTTTGATATTGACCCCCTCATCTCAATAAGCGAGGGGACACTGGTGATTACCGCCCCACCCCAGAAAACCCCGGGCTTACTTAAAGATTTAAAGCAAAACAGCATTAACGCCTGGGATATCGGCGAGATAACACCCAAAGACAGGGTCTTTATCCGGCGCAACGGTAAAAAAGAAGAGCTAAAGCCGGTGATGGTTGACCCGTTCTGGGCAGCCTACTTCAGCACCCTGGAGGGGTAAGGTGAATAAAACGCAAGACAGCGACCAGATACTGGGCAACCTGGCACAGGCGGCTAAAATGCTGGAAGATTGCCCGGAGTTTACCGCCCTCATACCGGAGGTAAGGGTCAATCTGGTTTATGCCCTGCCCGGGGCTATATCCCCGCAGCAGGTGGCGGCGATAGAGGGTAGAATAACGGCAGTTCGGGGGCATCCCTATGCCCCCGGTCTGCCTACTTTCGGGGCGTCAGACCATATGGCGCGTCTGGTACTTGAGGTACGCAAATACGACGCCGAAATTAATGCCGGTATCAACTTCAAGTGCGACCCGGCTATCATTAAAGTGGTCAAGGATTACGGCGCCGAGAAGGGGCTGCTCTTCGGCTGGATTGACCGCCGCCACGAACCGGATGAGGTTGCCCAACGGGATGGCACATCTATGCCCTGGAAGATAAAACAGTTGGCGGAAAGATACGGGGCGATACCCCGCTTATTCTACGAAGGGGAAGGCTGGGGAAAAGAACCGCTGTTTGTTGCCACTGGCAAAAATGCCGCGGCGGTAACCGAAATCGCCATTGACATTGCCCGGCGCTACCGGGACAAAAGCGGGCAGTAATTATTTTAATCAGACGGTGGCGATTTCATAGTCCAAGCTACCCATACCCAGCTTGGCGGCTACCTCCAGCTGGATTAAGCTGCTGACGCCGTGCAATCTACCCAACAGGTCAGGCGGTCTAGTCTCAGTGGTAATCAGCGGTGCCCGGTCAATCAAGTCCAGCGAGGCTTTGTCCATCGCCACCGGGTCATAGGCAGCCAGAATGCCGACATCCGCCACCAGATAACTCCCCGAGGCGGCGGCGCAGTCGCAGTATGGGGTCACATCCTGAATAACGTTGATATACCCCACCCTGCCCTTGAACTGGGCATGTATCACTGCCGCGGCGTGAGCCATCTCCACCTGAAGTTTTTCTTTAACGCCCTCGGGCCAGAACCAGGCGTCGTTGGGGCAGGTAAAGCGACAGTCACTGCAGGCATTGCACTTATCCCGGTCACGATTCAGCCGGCCCTGGCTGATGGTCAGCGCCGCGGTGGGGCATATCTTGACGCAGTCCCCGCAAAGGTCACAGCGGGAGTCGTCATGCGCCGGGCAGTTCACCATATGCTGGGCACGCTTGGTCTCCTTGGTAACACAGCCCATCGCCAGGTTCTTAAGGGCGCCGCCAAAGCCGGAAAGGGCGTGCCCCTTGACATGAGACAGCACAAGCATATTGTCCGCCGGATAGATTCTCGAGGCGAGCCTGACCTCCCGCAGCTGGCAACCCCGAATGGGATTTGGCACCGGCAGCGAGATGGCAGAATTTTCATCATCGGCAATAACGATGGGGGCGCCAATGCTGTCGGCAACAAAGCCATTGCTGGCGGCGGTAGCTAAATATCCGGCCACGGTACCCCTCCCACCGGGATAGTTAACCGTGGTATCGGTGGCAAAGGGCCTGCCGCCGGCTTTCTTGACCAGGCTAATAATCTTAGCGGCAAAAATCGGCCGCAGATAGGCGGTGTTCCCCAGCTCACCCATATGGAGCTTGACCGCCACCGAGCCCCGGGCTACTTCAGCCAGTCCCAGCCTGTCAAAAAGGGCTTCCAGACCAGCTAAAATGTTGCCTTTTCGGGAGTAATCAAAGAAAAGAACCCTGGATTTCATTTAGCCTTCGCACGCGATACCAATGTTTTAACTGCCTGATAGAACTCATCCGGGGACTTGCCCTCGGCCAGCTTCTCCATAGGGCAGATATCATCTCCCACCTGAATTTGGTTGACGATACTGGAAAAATGATAGCTGATGCCAAACTTCTCCAGGCTCTGCACCGCCGCCTGGCTAGCCACCGGGCTATACACCGTAAGGCAAAGGGCTTTCTTTAATAGTAAGGCAGCGGCATTGCCCACGACGCGGTCATAGATGATTACCCCCTCTGCCTGGGGCACAAAGGCCTTAATATAATCAAGAAGGGGCAATAACCTTTTCTTTCGGGACTGGAAAATCAGTTTGGTTCCTTGATATACCCACAGTGCGTCCCGGCTACCAGCAAACTCTTCTAATAATTTACTGCCGTGCATCTCGCATTCCCCAATATTGTCCTAGCCACCTAACCAGAAGCGGGAGGATAATTAGCTGACTGAGCATGCCCGGCCAGCCCTGAGCGATAACCGACCATACATAGTGAAAAGGGTTAACTCCGCCCAAGTAGATTAATAAAACCGCCAACCCGAGGCATAGCCGCCCGATGAGCATGGCACCGACCACCGACCAGATAATACCCAGCTTAAATCTCTCCCGCAGGATACCGGCGGCTAGGCCATAAAAGACGACTTCAACTGTAATCTGGGGCAATACGGCTAATACCGGCATCCCGGAAACACCAAAGCTGACCAGCGGGGTGACCAACCCCACCAGTAAACCAGCCCTCCAGCCAAACAAAAGACCGGCTAGAATAACAAAGAGGTGCATCGGTAAAAAAGTGGGTCCGGCCAGGGGGTAGAACTGATGGCAGGCCCAGGGCACCAATACATCCAGAGCAATAAAGACGCCGGCCAAGAGATAAAGGCGAGCCTCGTTTAACTTTAAGGCCCGAAAAGGAACAGTGGCAGAGGTAGCTGGTAATTCAACCTGATTGCCCATAGCTAAAAGCTTCTCCTTCCTTAATAATATATGGGGATTATACCGTGCCGAAATAGCGTAGTAAAGGTTGAGGAGTGTCATTACGCCGGTTATTTTGAGGTTATTGACAAGGGTATTGACAATTATTTTAACAAGCATTAAACTTAAGCTGCTGTGCGGCAGGACCCTAAGATAATGGATTTTGTTTACTGGCTAGGAGCTTAGGGAATGAGTCAACGTCGTAGACGTGTTCATTTTAACGCAATAAAAACCGACCACTTAAGTAATCGCACTGTTACCCTCAGTAAGGGTAACGCCCAAAATCAGCATAAACCCCTATTGACAAACCCCATACCCGCGTTTATAATAGACGCAATCAACGAGGCTTCCCCTAGGTTTATAGTAGGCAAAAATGCAGCTTACACTGATTTCCCTATCGGTCAATGCAACGTGGGAAATATCTTCTTACATCCCATAGACGAATCTAAAGGGGGGCTTATTACGCCTGCGGGCTAGAAAGGAGGGAACGCAGCGAAAAACTAGCCACTCTATTCAAATTGAGAAGGAGGTTTCAAGTACATGGCAGTTTATGCAGTCGAAATTACAAATAGAGGAGTTTACCAATACAATCTGGGTAGGAGAATCAGCCGAGACGTTGTTTTAGCGGCTCGCAAGATGGGAAGAGTCGGGGTTGCCTTCGGGCGCTACAGCGATTCACCAGAGCGTAACGGCATCCCAATGAAATGGTTCGCCGTTATCGCCGAGAATAATGATGAGCTCGAAGAACAGATGGCGAAATACTATCCCGAAGTTGTGGATGCTGCCATAGTCCTCGATGACACCCTGCTCAAAGGTGTTGAGTCCTGGTCATGGGACGGTCTGCACCCCGTCAACGAGCGCGTCAAGGAAAAGGGTGTGATGATAGTGGTGAGTGACCAGTCCCACGATGAACTGCTGAAGGACGTCCATACCAAGGATCTTCCCTACAAGCTGATAACCATCCCTGGTGAGGCTAGCTTCTCCGGAATGTGGATAATCCGGGACGACAAAAGCGAGGCCCGAATTATGGGTGCCCTCGCCGCCGCGCTACCGGATATGATCAGCCCAGATGCAGTACAGCAGATCTTCAAGGACAAGGCTGACCAAGACGCTGCGGCAAGGGCTGCCAAGCAGATGGTGACCAGAGTGGTCGAGCCAGGCGAAGGCAATCCAGCCGAACCCTACCGCTACGAGCTGCCGGTTTGGCAGGACCTGACCGAGTATGGGATAGCGGTAGTTGGTATGGGCAAGGGTGGCGGCTATCACGGTGGTAAAGAAGGCTACGAGCCAACACGCAGTACCACCTTCCGGAAGCACCTTAGCCGCACTTTCCGTCCAATGACCAATTTTGACGCCTGCACGCAGACCAGAGATTGCTGGCTCAACTGCCCTGATGAGGCCTACAACGTTACCCCCGATGGCTTCTTTGAGACTGACTATGGTGCCTGTTCCGGCTGTGGTAAGTGTGCCGAGGTATGCCCGGAGAAAATCATCGTCATGGTACCAGAGTCAGAATTTGAGGATGAAGCCAGTGTCTACGAGATGTGGAAGAAAGACAAGGCCGCTTACAAGAAGTTCTTCGATGAAAAGTCAGCCAAGGGCTGGTTCGCTGGGCAGCTGGTTGGTCCTCACGGATACGTTCGCAAGGGCCAGTACGAAGAAGAAATAAAGAAAAAGGGCATAAAGTAGAAAGCTAATTCCCCCTCAGCTTGCTGGGGGGAGATAACCAGAAAGGAGCGTTAGCATGGTTTTAGAAAAAGCAAAAATTGGTGAGGAGCACGAAGCACTCATGAGCGGGTGCGAGGCTATCGCCGTTGCTCTGGCTCTGGCTGACGTGGATGTCCTTACCGGCTATCCCATTCGACCCTACGACACAGTCATTAACTTCATAGCCAGGCTCATTGCTGATGGGCAGATGGACGCCGATTTAATCCACGCCGAAGGGGAACACTCCCAGTTTGAGATTGTCAAGCACGCCTGTGTTTCCGGAGCTAGGGTATTCACCGGTTCCAGCGGCGTCGGCTGGGTCTTCGCCATGGAACCCCTCGTCGTCACGCCGCCAGCACGCATCCCGGTAGTAGCTATCTGCGGTAACCGAGCTGTTGATGACCCCGGTGCCTTCGGCTGCGAGCACAATGACCAGTATCTGGTGCGCGATATAGGCTGGATGATATGCTGGGCGGACACGGCTCAGGAAGCATTGGACTTAATTCTGATGTCCTACCGGGTAGCCGAAGACCCCAGGGTTTTCCTCCCCTGTTCATTGGGAGTGGACGGCTCATTCCTCACCCACGCCATGAACATTGTCAAGCTACCCAGCAAGGCGCAAGTTGACAAGTTCCTGCCGCGCTATGACCGTGGCAAACTACGCCTTCACCCTGACAATCCCATATCCGTCGCCGTTCAGGTAAACGAGGACTGGCTCCAGGAGCTGCGCCGGACTGTCAATGAGGGTGCGATAACTTCCAAGGCAGTAGTCGAGCAAGCCGCCAAGGAGTTCTACCAGATCTTCGGCCGACAGAAGGATCCTTTCTTTGAGCAGTACATGACTGAAGACGCTGATATGGTTTTGGTCGGTGCCGGAACTCTCTCCCTATCAGTCCGGGCAAATGTCCGCAAGCTGAGAAAGGAAGGGAAGAAAGTCGGCTTCGTCCGCATGAAGTGGCTACGCCCCTTCGCTGCGGAAGAGGTCCGCGAATGCCTGTCCCGATTCAAGGCAGTCGGTGTTATTGACCGTGACTACTCCTACGGCTCAGGCGACTTCGGTGGCATAATGTTCCACGAAATGCGCTCCGCCCTTTATACCGCCAAGAAGCAACCCCTAGTCTCCAACTTCATCTGCGGGCTGGGCGGTCGTGAGATCTACGAGGCGGATGTCCGAGAGATGGTGAAAATCATGGAGGACAGCATTAAGGCTGGTACAGTGAAGACCCCCGTTACCTGGGTCGGAACTAGATCGAGATAGAGGAGGTTTAACAGAACAATGACGATGACAATGGAGTTCGAACGGATTCGCGGGGTTAAGGCTGCCCCTCTACCAGAAATGTATACTTCTGGCCACCGCACCTGCCAAGGTTGCGATTCAGCCCTAAACTGCCGCTACGTAGCCAAGGCAGCCGGCCCCAGGAGCATCGTGCTCGGGGCCACCGGCTGTATGTATGTCGCCAACACCAGTTACTACAGCACCCCCTGGGCAATACCGTGGATGCACACCCAGCTGGGTGCCACCGGATCGGCAGTTCTGGGGGTAGCTGTTAGCCTAAAGGTACAGATGCGCAAGGGCAAGATTAAGAATGAGCCCATCAATGTCATTGGCATCGGCGGTGACGGCGGTGTGGCCGATATGGGCCTCTCGGCAGTCTCAGCCACCCTTACCTGGCCTGAATACGACTCCCTGATTGTGATGTACGACAACGAGTCCTACGCCAACACTGGTGTTCAGGTATCCTGCCAGACCCCATATGGCGCCCACACCACTTTCAGCCCGGTGGGGACAGTAAAACCCATCATGCACAAGCGCTGGAAGAAAAACACCGCTGCCATGATGGCGGCCGGTCATCCTGAATGCCGCTACGTTGCCTCCGCCTGCACCGCCTACCCGGTTGACCTGATGAACAAGGTGCGGCGGGCGCTTTCCATTAGCGGACCGACCTTCGTTGCTATCCTGTGTCCATGCCCCAAGGGGTGGGATTTTGACCCCAGGTACTCCCATGAGATGGGAGAGATGGCCTGCAAGTCAGGTATGTGGGCTAACTGGGAGATGGAAGATGGGAAGCTGACCTTCCAGACACCAACCTCGGGCATCATCAAAGGGATGGTGCAGAGGATGCCAGTGGCTGACTACCTGCTAAGGCAGGGACGCTTTGACCACCTTAGGAAAGAAGACTTTGACCACATCCAAAAGCAACTGGACAAGATTTGGGGTGAGTGGGGAATTCCAGCAATACTTCCCTTTAAGGTTGCAGAGGGTGAACTAGCATAAGTAAGGAGGTGATGCGCAAAGACAAACAAGTTTTTCCCCTTTTTCCCGACACCGAATCTCTTTAAAATCTTTAGTACTAAAGAATTTAAAAGGAGGTCGAAAGGAGGTAAATCGGTGAGAAAGAGATTACTACTAATCCCGCTGGTCCTGATACTGTCTGTAGGCTTGGTCGCCACCGGTTGTGCGCCCGAACCAGCCGCGCCAGCTGCACCAGCAGCTCCAGCGGCACCAGCAGCGCCAGCAGAACCAGCAGCGCCAGCAGAACCAGCGGCTCCAGCCGCTAGGGCATGGCCAGAGCGACCCATTGAGTTCGTCATTCTGGCTGGCGTCGGCGGCGGCGCTGACCAGTACGCCCGCTTTATGACCGGCATCAACCTGAAGAAGCACTATATTGACGTGGACCTACTGCCGGTTAACCGAACTGGCGGCTCCGGTGCGGTAGCCATGGACTACGTGTTGAAGCAGGAAGGGAATGACTACTGTATCCTGATTACCCTCAACAGCTTCATCACCACACCCCTGTTCCAGGACCTACCGTTTAGCTACAAGGACTTCACCGATGTAGCTATCCTGGCCCTGGACAACTTTGTCCTCTGGGTGAACAACGACCGACCATGGCAGACCTTTGCCGAGTTCATAGCCGACGCCCAGGCAGAGAGCATTGAGGTCTGCGGCACCGGGACCAAGATTGAAGACGAGACGCTGTGGAACAGCATCGCGATGGTGTACGACACCCAGCCGTTTGTCTATGTTCCCTACCCGGGCGGTGGTGATGTCGCCAAGGCGCTAGCCGGCAACCACCACGCCGCCACGGTGAACCAGGTGAGCGAGGCGTACCCCTACTTCCCCGACTACGTCCGACCGCTGGTTGTCTTCCAGCCGGCAGCGCTGACCGTTCCCGGTCTGGAGAACGTACCCACCTCTGACAAGGCTGACCCCGCCTCTGACCTTGAGTACTACCAGATCCGAGGCATCATGGCGGCGCCGGGTATCTCCGATGCAGCCCATGAAGGCATCGTCGGCCTATTCGCTGACATCGATAAGGACCCCGACTGGTCGTCATTCCTTGAGGAAGTTGGCATTCGCCAGGTCTTCATCACCGGCGACGATTGCTGGGACTTCTGGGATAAGCAGCAGGCCTTGCACGAAGAACTCTTTGCGAATTTGGGCTGGCTGGGAGCAGGAGCCGAATAACTTTTGCCGATTCGGCCTAGATCAGGTGCAGGGCTGGTTTAACCAGCCCTGCACCCTATAGGAGTGTTTGATGCGAACTGCAGAGATAGTTATTGCTTTAACATTCATAGGTCTTGGCATCGTATGTCTCATGGACGCCCTCAGGCTCGGTATTAGTGCCGTCGGCACCAACGGCCCGCAAGCTGGCTTTATCATCTTCTGGCTAGGTATACTCCAGCTCCTTATGGCTGGAGTAATCATGTTCCAGGGCCTCAGGCGTAAGAAAACTGAGGAGACCTTCTTCATCAACCGAGAATCAATGATAGGCGCCGGCTACGTGGCATTGACCTCGGGTTTCTTCTGCCTGATGATGCAGCTTGTGGGGACATACATTGCCATCTTTGTTTATTGCCTCGTGTTCAGCTGGTGGCTCGGAAAGTGTCGCTGGTTTACAATCATAGCGCTACCGGTGATATTGACCGTAGCCTTTTATTACGGCTTTGAGCAAGGACTGATGATTCCCCTGCCCAAGAGTCCGTGGTATGTATTAGGGTTCCCCGTTTAGGAGGTGTTGATGGAAGTTTTAGCAGAGTCAATACGTAACCTGATGGTAGGATTTGGGGTAGCGTTAAGCCCCCTAGGTATAGTTTTTGTGACCCTGGGGTGTATCCTGGGGTTAGTTGTTGGCGTACTACCCGGGCTTGGTGGCACCGCCGGGGTAGCCCTGCTACTACCGCTGAGTATCTTGGTCCCCCGCGAGATTGGCATCATGTTCCTGGCCGCCATCTACTGGGGTGCCCTCTACGGGGGCGTCATCACCTCTATCCTGTTTGCCATCCCCGGGGAGCCGTGGTCAGTGGCGCTCATCTTTGATGGCTACCCGATGGCGAAGAAGGGAAACCCGGGGCTGGCACTGAGCGCCGCCTTCTTCTCCTCCTTCTTCGGGATGGTTATCGGAGCCATTATTACAGTCCTGGCCGCCCTGCCCATTGCCCTGTTTGCCCTCAGGTTTGGCCCGCCGGAAATGTTCGCCATCATGATGCTGGCGTTCAGCACCTTTGTCGGGCTGGGTAGAGGCTCAGCCTGGAAGACACTGCTATGCACTGCCTTCGGGCTGTTATTGACCACAGTGGGGCTTGATATTGTCACCGGCCAGCCGCGCCTTACCTTCGGTTCCATCATGTTTCTGAGCGGCTTTCACTTCGTGCCGGTAACCGTCGGTCTCTTTGGTCTGGGTGAAATCCTGGTTAACGCCGAGGAGAGGATAGGGCTGAAACTGGAGAAGATTGCCGCCCGGATGGGAAAGAAGGACTTCAAGGACGGCCTGCTGTCGCTATGGCAGCGCAAGTGGATTACCATTATGGGCACTACCCTCGGTTTCTTCATCGGCGTACTGCCCGGCACGGGGGCAACACCAGCCTCCTTCGTTGGCTATGGCCTGGCCAAGCAATACTCCAGTGACCCGGATAAGTACGGCGAGGGCACCATCGAGGGAATTATTGCCCCTCAGTCAGCGGCGCAATCAGCCGGCATTGGTTCAATCTTGCCCCTAGTTACCCTGGGTATTCCCGGCTCCCCCACCGCGGCTGTTTTGATGGCTGCCCTGTTTATGTATGGCTTATGGCCTGGACCCAGGATGTTCATTGAGGAGACCGAGTTTGTCTGGGGGTTAATTGCCAGCCTGTTCATCGCTAATGCGGTCTGCCTGATTATCTGCCTGGCGGGGGCACCCGCCCTGGCCGCCATCATGAGAGTTCCCTGGGGTATCCTGACCCCGATAATCGTGGTCGCCCTGGTAATGGGCGGCTATGCCATGCGGAACTTCATGTTTGACGTATGGCAGGTCTTTGTCTTCGGCGTACTCGGCTATGTCATGAAGAAGCTGAAGTACCCGCTCGCTCCACTAGCCGTGGCACTGGTGCTCGGCGCCATGACCGAACGCGACCTGCGCCAGGCTCTGATTATGGGGAGGGGTTCACCCGCTATTCTCTTCGAACGCCCCATCAGTGCCACAGTTCTGGTTATTGCGGTTCTCCTGTTTGCGGCCCCTCTCATGAAACCAGTGTTTGCTAAGATACGAGCGGCGAGGCAACCCAAGGCATCATAGTCTTAAAACTGGCTGGTATTTTAGCCAAAAGGGAAAAATACGGGGGGAATGAGACCTGAATGAGTAAAGACGGGTGTTGTTCCCCCCTCCCAGAAAACGGGGATTTTAGAGGGTTGCTGTCCGGGCTAGACTTATTGGATTTGCCCAAGCAAGCTGAGGAGATTTAAGTCCCTAGCTATTCCGACAAGGTATTATCCGGTGGCTAAATGCAAATAGTGGCATTGACACCACTTCAGAAGGAGAGTAAACTATATGTGGCAAGAATCAGCTAGGATTCTTGGAGGGGTTGATATTAGATGAGTACCGAGGAGACAAAAGAACTATACCAAGAATACCGAGTTGAGGAATATCTTCCTACTGAAGAGCCCTTCTATGTAGCGGCTGCCGACGAAATTAAGATATTTGAAGCCGCTTACCAGCAGAGAATACCGGTTTTGCTGAAGGGACCCACCGGCTGCGGCAAGACCAGATTTCTGGAGTATATGGCTCACCGGCTTGGTCAGTCGTTAATCACCGTGAAGACGACCCCCAAAGGCGGTGACCAACACCCCCTGCCCTTGGTGACCATCGCCTGTCACGAGGACTTGACCGGAACTGACCTAGTCGGCCGATACCTGCTGAAGGGAGGCGAAACCGCCTGGATTGATGGCCCACTGGCGAGAGCCGCCAAGGTAGGCGCTATCTGTTATCTCGATGAGATTGTTGAGGCGCGTAAGGATACTACCGTCATTATCCACCCCCTGACCGACCACCGCAGGATATTGCCGGTAGAAAAAAAGGGAGAGGTCATCCGGGCTCACGATAACTTCCTGCTGGTGCTTTCCTATAACCCGGGCTACCAGAGTGCCCTCAAGGACCTGAAGCAAAGCACCCGGCAGAGATTTATTGCCATTGAGTTTGACTATCTACCCCGTGACCTGGAGAAGAAGGTCATCGCCCACGAAGGTGCTACCTCAGAGGAGATAGCCTCAGACCTGGCCGTTCTGGGGGAAAAGATGCGGCACCTCAAGGAGTACGGTTTACAGGAGGGAGCCAGCACCCGTCTTCTCATCTACACCGCCAAGCTGATTGAGAGTGGTATCAGCCCTCGCCGTGCCTGTCAGGTAGCCGTGGTCTGGGCGTTAAGTGATGACCCTGAGGTACAGCAGAGCCTTGAGGAAACAGTATCCGCCATCTTCAAGTAAGCCTTTTCCTCTTAATACCGCCTCAAGTGGAATTAGAGTACCGTTAATTAAACTTTAAGTAAGATGGGACATGAGGAGAAGCGATGAAGATGGAATTTGCTGAGTTGGAAAAAGAGCTCGAGCACTTCTCCAAAAAAGTTGCTGAGCATTTCCGGGCTTCAACCAAGCTCTTGAAGAAGCGCCTGCCCCCAGAGGAAGTGAGTCAGTGGGCGGAGGTGGGGATGGATATGGCCCGGAACTGCTACAAGAGCTGGGATGCCGTCAGCGAGTATTTCAAGGCAACTCCTCAAGTCCTAGACCATCTCGACTTCGCCAAACTCATCTCCTGGGCAGACAGCGGTCGCAAGCTCTGCCAAGATGACGCCTCACTGGCCACAGCCTACTTTAAGTCAAGCCCCCAGACGCTGAGTTATCTTCCTACCGAGAATCTGACCGAGTGGGCTAAGCTGGGGCAAAGCCTTTATCAGGGAGACTGGAAGTCAACTGCCCTCGCCGTCAAGTTCTTTAGCGACAGCCCCAAGCTGATCCGCTGGCTTAGCCTGGATGAGTTAAAGCAATTTACCCGACTGGTCAATTCCCTAGCCCGGCAGCAGCACTATGACATGGCCAATGAATTAATAGATTCCGCCAAAGGGGTGTTACCGGGAATCGCCGCCGAGGACCGCAAGCAGTTCATCGCTCTGGGCACCGCCATCGCCAACATAGGCAGCAAAGACATCTGGGCATACATTAAGTGCTGTCCCCAGGCCCTATCCCAGGTCAGCAGTGGACTGCGGGGCAGGTTTCTCACTTTAACCGAGCAGATGATCAAACTGAAACCGGAAGATGCCACCGACTTTTTCGCTGATGGTGCCGAGGCGCTGGGCAAGGTGAAACATGAGCTGCATGCTGAGGTCCTGCAGCGGTTTGAAGAACTGATGAAGAAGTCACTGCCGGCAGCTATTGAATTCCTGAAGAGCTCTCCGGTGGTACTGCGCCGGATAAACAGCAAAGATTTAGGGGAATGGTTTGAAGCCGGCGTCAGAATACTGGGCCGGAACGAAGATGAGGGCATCGCCTACTTCCAGCTGAAGTCAGACCGAGGCGAGGCTATCCTTGACCAGCTCGCCCCCGGCGCTGACCTGGCTTCGTTCAAAGAAATACTGCACCGATACTGTAAGGCGCTAACCGGCAAGGATGTCGAGATTGTTCCCGAGGACGAGACACTGGAGGAGACCATTAGCTGGACCCAAGCCGAGAGACTCTCCCCGGAGGGGACTATCGTTTACCTGCCCTCCCACGTTAAGAGATACCCCACCAAAGAAGAGAACTTTGCCTGGCTAAAGGTGATTGTCACCCAGCAAGCCGGACACCTTGAATTTGGCAGCCAGGAGTTCACCTTTGATAAACCATCCCAGTTCTTTGATGACATGCGTCCGCACCTGCCGGAGCCAAGCAAAGAAGAGGAGGAAGAGGAAGAAGAGCCACTGACCGATTTAGAACGTTTCTTCCGCTCATTCCAAGACATTAAACTGGCTAAAGCCATCTTTAATGTGGTTGAGGATGCCCGGATTGACCATATCCTGAAGCAGGAGTACAAGGGGCTGAGCGATACCTACCAGCAGATTCAGCGCGATGAACTTAAACTGAGACGCCCTCTCCACCTGCTGCGCTTCAGAGAAGCCCTGGTATGGCTCCTGATTGACCTCACCCTGGAGAAACTGGAAGATATCCTCGTTCCAGAGGAAGGAGCTCCCTTCTTTAAATCGGCGGCCCCGATTCTGGGCAAAGTCCTATCCACCAAGGCTACCGTGGAGGATTCCGCTGAGGCTACCATCCGCCTCTATTCCATCGTGAACAAAGCCCCCAACCTGATATTCCCCCCCGAAGCGTGGCAGGTCACCGAAACAGCTACCGGGGAAAAAAAAACTAAAAAAACGGTGACCCCCGTTCCCGAGCCTTCCATTGAGAACCTGGAGGTCAAGGGCGAAGAAGGCCCTTCCGAAGACCGCGAGACCAGGGAAGTTGAGATTACCCTGAAGGACGTGGCTGACGGCAAAATCCCCCTCGGACTTATCTACACCGTTTATTACGAACCGGAGGAAATGGAAGCCACCGATGCTGAAGGCTGGGATGCCCCACCCACCGAGGAGCCAGAGCAGGTTTACTACTACGATGAGTGGGACTATGCCGCTGGTGCCTACCGACCGAACTGGTGCACCATTAAGGAAAGAACACTGGAAGAGAGCGCTGAGGACTTTGTGCAGAAAACGAACAAAGAGAACCCGCTACTGGTGGAACAGATAAAGTCCCAGTTTCAGGTCCTAGAACTGGGCCACCTCAAAAAGATAAAGAAACTCCCTGATGGCGAAGGACTCGACCTTGATGACGCTATCCAGGCCATAGTGGACCGGAAGTCGGGGGCTACCCCCGATGAGAAGATTTACTGGCGAAAACAGAAGGTAGAGAGAGACGTGTGCGTCGCTCTGCTGCTGGACATGAGTGCCTCAACCGCAGAACCGGTTGATATGAGTGAACTGAAACTGGGCGCCGTATTGCCACCGGGAATGATGCCCAAGCGGATTATCGATGTCGCCAAGGAAAGTATCTCCCTGCTCATTGGAGCCCTAGAAACCATCGGTGATAAATACGGCATCTATGGTTTTTCCAGCTACGGTCGGGAGCACATCAACTTCTCCATCATCAAGGAGATTGATGAGTCCTTCTCCCCCAAGGTGGGCAAAAGGATTGACCAGATTTCACCCCTCCACGCCACCAGAATGGGACCGGCAATACGCCACGCCACCGCCAAGCTGGAAGCGAAGGATGCCAAAAACAGAATCCTGTTCCTCATCAGCGACGGCAGACCCCGGGATCTGGAGTATGGCAAGGGCCACGCCGATAAAGAATACGCCATGCACGACACCAAGATGGCTTTCACTGAAGCGGCCCGCAAAGGCATTGCTCCCTTCTGCCTTACTGTGGATAAAGAGGGGCACGACTATATGAGGGACATGATGTCCAGTGATATGGGGTATGAGGTGGTGGATGATATCAAACTACTCCCGGAACGCCTCCCCCAGCTCTATCGGCGGCTGAGCATCTAGACTACCTTCTCTATCCCCCCACCGGGCAAGTAATTTACTTCGTTTCTTTCTTCTGGTCCGAAGCCTTGTCACTATTCTGGTTCAATGCCTTGCCGGACTTATCGTTGGCGACGTGGTTATTCTCCTCACCCATCATCCCCATCAGCAGTGCCACCCGGGGCACCTCTCCGATAAGCCGTTCATCCTCATCAATCACCGCCACCGGATTGGGGCTGGTAGCCGCCAGCGGTATCACCTCCTCAATGGGCTGGTCAGGGCCAATCTGAAGGGCATTCCCCTTGACAATCTGGCTCAGCCGGGTAACACCGTCTTTAACGGCCTGCCTCGCCTCATCAAAGTTGATGATTCCTCTCAGCCGCCTCCCCGGATCCATAATGAAGGCATACTGGACATCATTCTGGCGCATGTCATGCAGTGCTACCTTGGGTCCCTGCCAGCTGTACAGGGTGACCTCCGGGTCTCTCATGATACTCTTCACCAGGACTACCTTACTCCGCGGCACATCTCGGACAAACTCAGTAACATACTCATCCGCGGGCACCGATACTATCTCTTCCGGGCTACCCATCTGGATGAACTGACCGTCCTTCATGATGGCGATGCGCTCCCCCATCTTGAGGGCTTCACTAAGGTCATGTGTGATAAAGACGATAGTCTTGTGCACTTTAGCCAACAGGTCGAGAAACTCATCCTGAAGCTGGCGGCGAATCAGAGGGTCAAGGGCACTGAAGGGCTCATCCATGAGCATTATCTCCGGGTCTATCGCCAGCGCCCGTGCCAGCCCGACTCGCTGCTGCATGCCACCGCTGAGCTCATCAATGTAGTTTTTCTCCCAGCCTTTAAGCTCCACCAGCTCAAGCACCTCCATCGCCTTCTGGTGACGCTTTGCCTTGGGTATGCCCTGCACCTCAAGCCCATAGGCGACATTATCAATTACGGAGCGGTGAGGCAGGAGGGCGAACTGCTGGAAGACCATACATATCTTGTGGCGGCGCGCCATCCTGAGTTCCTCTTCATCCATGGCGGCCAAGTCAGCGCCATCAATGAGGATTTTCCCCTTGGTGGGCTTGAAGAGGCGATTCAGGCAACGGATAAGGGTGGACTTGCCGCTGCCAGATAGCCCCATAATAACAAATACCTCACCCTCCATAACATCAAAGGAAACATCCCTGATGGCAATAACATGACCTGTCTGCTCTAGCACTTCCTCCTTGGTCATGTCTTCTTTGATGAGGGTGAGGGCGTGCTTGGGATTAGGTCCAAAGATCTTCCAGAGATGCTGACAGGAAAATTTTATCTGGGGTTCTTTCTCTTCTTCAGTCAGGGGCTTTTCTTCTTCACTCACAAGCATCCTCCCTTTATACCAAACACCCCAGGGCAGGTCAACAGGGATTAAAGATGATTATATGGATGAGGAGGGACAGAAGGTGGCTCTGTTTTGTTTAACCCCAAAAGTCCATAGAAATACGAGACGGGCTGGTCACCACCAGACCTCTACCCGATGGAAGGCTTCGGCTAATTCAAAGTCCTCCCCCTCTGCCATCTGTTTGGCCCACTCCCTCAGCCATTTTTCCATATCGGTGAAGGGGTGGCCCTGGACCTGGCTCTGGTGGCAGCGCAGGGCGGCTACCTTAATATCAAAGGTATCGCTGATATCCAGGCGATAATTGGGCTCCTCACTGCCCCACAGGAGCACTTCCCTGACCTTATGGGGCAGGAGTCCCTCTTTCCGCAAATCGGGGTAGGCATGATAATCCCGGGCATATGGGAAAACGGCATCCAGGACGACCTGACCAGTAATACGGTGGTCGCGATGCCACATATAGCGCCGGTAGGGGTCAGCGGTAACCACTGTCTCCGGACGGTAAATCCTTATCAGGCGCGTCAGCTCTTTTCGGAACTGAGGGGTGTCCTCCAATTCCTGGTCAGGGTGGCGCAGGAAGATAACCTCCCTCACTCCCAGCAGTTTGGCGACCGCCAGCTGCTCCCGCTCACGAATCTGGGCCAGCTCCTCCGGCTTCATATCGGGGTCATTGCTGCCCTTATCGCCGTTGGTGCAGATCACATAGATAACGCTTTTCCCCTCCCTCACCCAGCGAACAACAGTGCCGGCGACACCGAATTCGGCATCGTCAGGGTGAGGGGTAACGACCATTATTTGCGCCGGCTTGGTCATCAATTGACTCCTGCTAAATAGTCCGCCAACACTTCCCGGCTGACTTGCTCGGCCATATTTGACCAACTAAACCGGCTTACCGATTCCCTGATTGAGAGCGCCGGCTTGGCTGCCAGGCGGGAAAGAAGTAAGGCAATCTGGTCAGCGAGGTGGTGGGGGTTATCATTCTTTACTATATAGCCGGTCTCCCCCTGATGAATAAAGCCGCTGATGCCGCCGACATTGCTGGCGACGACCGGCGTACCACAAGCCAGCGCTTCCAGAGCTACCAGACTGAAGCTCTCGTAGTATGAGGGAATGATACAGGCGGCGGCAGCATTATAGAAATAAGGCATCTTCTCATGCTCGACCCTGCCCACGAATTTGACCAAATCAGTGATACCCAGGGCTTGAGATAATTTTCGCAGCCGGCCAACTTCATCACGGCTGTTTTTGTCCCCACCGATTACCCACAGCTTGATGCGGTGACCGTTTTGCAAATAGCGCAGCGCTTCCAGCAAGCGGCCTATCCCCTTCAGCGGCTCTATCCGGCCGACAAAGAGAAGGTCATGGTCACCATTAAAGCCCAGCTCCCGCCTGACCATCTCCCGGTTCATGGGGCGGAACAGGCCCAGGTTGACACCGCAGGGAATTACCCTGATTTGCCGTGCCGCAGCGCCATAGTGACGAATAAGGTCATCTTTCTCGCGTTGGGTGGTGGCGATGATGCCATGGCAATCCTGAGCCAACTGCGCCTCAGTCTGAAGGCGAAGCGCCGGCTCCTGCTCACCGACACCGATGGCATTCTTGACCGCCCCCAGGGTATGAAACACGATAATATGGGGGACCCGCCAGCGTCGCTCCAGATACCTCCCCACCCAGCCAGAAAGCCAGTAATGGCTGAACACCAAATCATAATTAATATTGTTACGCCTGCGGAAATCCTCCAGATTGCGGGCAAAGTCAGGCAGGTGGGGATAAACCGCCAGTTTATCTATTTTCCCGCCCTCGCCGGCGCCGAGGTGAATCAGCCGAGCCTGTTGCCCCAGCTCAAAAATCTGACTGTGCCCCGGCTGATGAACACGGGTATAGATATCCACCGCCAAACCCTGCTTGCCTAACTCCCGGGCCAGCTCGCGGACATAGACACTCATACCACCGGTGTCCCTCGCCCCCAGGTCGCCTATGGGGCAGCTATGCACACTGAGCATAGCTATCCTCAGTTTAACAGCAATCAACTCTGTTTTTCTCCTGCTTACTTTATTCTTATTTCGCACCGATACAGCGGGATTTCGCTGCCGCCAAGCTGGTACTTATAGGGTTCCCCGCCCTTCAAAAAGTCAAATCTCTTTTTGCCTCCCTCAAGGCTATCTTTAAGGCATAATACTTTTGATAGCAGCCCCACGCTCAGCCGGCGGTAATCAGGGTCATAGGCACTATTATAGAGATACATCGTATCATCGTAATCAAAACCCATAATCATGGCCACCGTCACCGCATCTAACTCCAGAACGCCTAACCGGAGTAATTTGGCTTCAGCCATCGCCCTCGCCAGTGACCGGAAGAAAGACTCCCGCCGGGGAGTCATAAACTCCGCCTTCTCTTCCCAGCTCAGCGTAAAGAGCCTTAAGAAGGTGTCCATAAAACCATCTACCTGCGGCGGGCTGACCTCCATACAGCGGTAGGCAACATTACCCGCCTCTTCCAACCTTCTCAGCTTACGCTTCAGTTCGTGGCGCTGTTTGGTGGCCAATAATGCCAGGTACTCCTCCCAGGTAGCCGGCAGGTCCAGCTCTACCGAGACCCCATCTTCCTGGCAGAGGACCGAATAATTTCGGTTCCGGGCGGTGGCGACCAGATAATTGAGCACGGTGGAATTGGGCCTCAGCGGCCTCAAGTCCAGGTGACTAACCCCCCGATCAATTAAATCGTCAAGCAAAACACTGAAGAATTCTTCTTCCTTGTCGTGAGCCGGCACAAAGTCGAGATAATCACAAACATCGGCACTGCCGATAAGCGCTGCCTTTTTATCCCTGATAAAAAGGGGGGCAATGCCAATAATTTCTTCTTCCTGCCTAACGGTGCGCAGGTACAGCTCAGCCCCATCGCCAAAGCTCTGCCACCAGACCCTCAGCCAGCCGGGTAGAACAAACACCGAGCTCCACCTCAGGTTATATCTTGTCTCACTGCAGTATGAATCCAGACTGGCAAAGCTCTCTTCAGTAGTGGTCATAGACTCAAATACTAGTCTAGCATTTTAACACGCCTCAAATCAATTTGAGTTTGTTGCGCAGGATGGCTTGTTTAGGCTAAAATAGTGAGGCAAGGAAAAAGGAGAGATAGCGATAATGGAGCGGATTGAACTGGAGTTAGCCAGTCGGGAGACCCTAGGTAAGAAGGTCAGGTTTCTGCGCCATCAAGGTATTACGCCGGTGCATTTATTTGGTCACGGCATTGAGTCACTAGCCCTGCAGTGTGAAACCGCCCAGCTGAAGCAGGTTCTGTCTCAGGCCGGGAGGACCAAGCTTATTGACATCAAGCTGGACCGGAAAAAGCCGCGGAAAGCGGTGGTGCGGGAAGTCCGGCGCAGCCCGAAAACGAGTGAGCTGCTGCACGTTGATTTCTACCAGGTCAGAATGGAAGAGAAGATAAGGGTGGAGGTGCCCATTGTCCTGACCGGGGAGTCGCCCGCCCTGAAGCTGAAGGAAAATATGCTGGAGCAGTATCTGACCAGCCTGACTGTGGAATGCCTGCCTGATGAAATCCCGGCTGACATTGAGCTAGACCTGAGTCCTCTCGCTGAAATCGACGATGTGATTCGGGTTAAGGATATTGACCTTGGTGAGAAGGTTACCGTCCTCAATGAACCGGAAATGTCGGTGGTGAAGATCAGCATGCGGCCGGTAGAGAAGGTTGAAGAAGAGGTAGTTGAGGAAGAGATAGAGGAAGAGGCTGCCGAGGAAGCCCTGGCGGAAGAATCCCCCGCTAAAGAAGCCAAAGAAGAATAGGGGCTAAATAGCCCCTATTCTTTTCTCGATTTAAGCTCACCCCTAATCCCGATAGTTATTTCCCGAAACGGGATATATTGGCCGCTTAGCTCTATTGCCTGCTTTGCCATGTGCACCAAGCCGAAGCAGCAGGGCACTTCCATGTTAACCACGGTAAGGCGCTTCACCTCAGCCTGGCGGAGAATCTCAGCTAGCTTCCTCAAGTGTGCCTGGAAGTCATCAAGCTTGGGGCAAGCCACCAGCAGGGCATGCCCCTGGAGAAAGTCCTGATGAAAGCTGGCATAGGTAAAGGGGACACAGTCCGCCACCAGCATCAGGTCAGCCCCGTGGAGGAAAGGAGCAGTCGGCGGGACCAGAGTAAGCTGAATCGGCCAGTGACTGAGCGTTGATGGCAAGGCGTAAGTCTCCTTTTCAATAACCTCAACCTCCCCTCTCTTCTCAAACTGCTTCACTGCCGCCGAGGGACAGGCAAAGTGATGCTCTTCGGCAGCCGGTTCTTCCTGTGCCAAGTGATGCTTTACCGCCGCCTGGTCAAATTCATCAGCCTCCCTCTCCTCAATGATGATGGCACCACGGGGGCACTCACCGAGACAGGCACCCAGCCCATCACAGTAGCTCTCCTTCACCAGCTTGGCTTTGCCATTGACAATCTGCAGAGCTCCTTCGGGACAGGCGGGAACACAGAAGCCACAGCCGTCACATTTTTCTTCATCTATTTTGATTATCTTTCTTATTGTCTTGGTCGTCATTGCTCACCTCTTAACTGGCGCCACCTTTCCTCACCCAGGCACTGGCGGGCAGAAGCACACCACTCGATGCAGGAAGGCAGTCTATCCCGGTAAATTATCTCGCCGCACTTATGGCACTTCACTCTGACCTCATCAGAAAAAATTTCAACCTCAGCGCCACATTTCGGGCACTTATACAGTTCCACCCTTATTTCCCGACCATCCTGACCGGGACACCGACTATACACTCCCCGATACCTACCTTTTGACTTAGTCTAACCACATATTACAACTGACTGATAATGCCGGTAATGACTTAGGTCACATAATGGCCAAAATTATAGCATACCAAAGTAGATATAGTGTAAAATACAAAAAGCGCTTAAATTCTAAAGGTGAACCAAAAGATGAAGAAACGCTCATTCTCAGGTATTCAGCCCACTGGTGATATTCACATCGGTAACTATCTAGCGGCAATCAAGCAATGGGTTGCCTCCCAGGCGGAATATGACAATATCTTCTGCATTGTTGACCTCCATGCCATCACCATCCCCCAGGACCCAAAAATCCTGAAAGCCAAGATACGCGAGGTGAGTGGTCTTCTTTTTGCCGCCGGCATTGACCCCAAATTATCAGCCGTTTTCGTTCAATCCCAGGTCGGTGCCCATGCCGAACTGGCCTGGATTCTCAACTGCTTCATTCCGATGGGCTGGATGCAGCGGATGACCCAGTTCAAGGAGAAGTCCAAAGAGCTGAAGGAGCAGGTCAGCGTTGGTCTCTTTGATTATCCGGCGCTGATGTCAGCCGATATTTTGCTCTATGACACCGAAGTCGTGCCGGTGGGCGAAGACCAGAAACAGCACGTGGAGCTGTCCCGCGACCTGGCACAGCGGTTTAACTCAATATACGGCCCGACCTTCCACCTGCCCAAGGCGGTCATCCCCGAAGTCGGCGCCCGCATAATGGGGCTGGATGACCCGACCAAGAAAATGAGCAAGAGTGAAGACAATCCGGGGCACGCCATTAACCTGCTTGATTCACCGGATGAAATCCGGGCCAAAATCAAGCGAGCCACCACCGACTCGCGGCGTGAGATTCGTTTTGATGAAAAGCGCCCCGGCATCCACAACCTGCTGGTCATCTACGAAATCTTCAGCGGGCTGAGCCGCGCCGAGATAGAAGCTAGCTACCAAGGCAAAGGCTACGCCCAGCTCAAGAAAGACCTGGGGGAAGTGGTTGTCGAGGGGCTGAAACCGCTTCAGTCCCGCTACCAGGAACTGACCGCCGAAGCGGGACACATTGACTCGCTGCTTGCCGAGGCTGCCGCTCGGGTGCGCCCCCTTGCCGAGAAAACGCTCGCCCGGGTCAAGAGCCGGGTCGGGCTGGGCTAGTCTGGCTATAGACACAGCCGCAGTGATGCTGGCGGTAAAGAGCCCACTTTTTGGCCAGCTCCATAGAGCGCGTGAAGCCCTCTTTTTTCTTGAAATCCCTGACCAGAAACCTTTCCCCACCCAGCTCCCCGCCCACCTGATTAACCAGTAGGGCTGATTTCTGCGGGCTTACCGTCAGCGTGGTGGTAAAAGCGTCCCCACCCTGCTCTTTCATATAGTTAAAAGTCTGCTTCAGTCTCAGCCGGAAGCAGACCTCACACCGCTTGCCCCCTTCCGGCTCATTCTCTAGCGAGACAGTCTCTTTATGCCATTCCTCCGGCAGGTAAGGGGGTACTACCAGGGAGAAATTAAATTCGGCGGCTACTCTCTGGGCTACTTCCAGCCGGCGGTTATATTCGGCTAAAGGGTGGATATTGGGGTTGTAGAAATAGCCCAGGACTTCATGCCCTTCCCGGGTCAGCCTCTCCACCACCCCGGCGGCACAGACCCCACAGCAGATATGCAAAACTATCTTCATGGCTATAAAATCAGCATGGCATCGCCGAAGCTGTAGAAGCGATACTTCTGGTCAATGGCTGCCTGATAGGCTTGGCCTATCAGCCCTTTGCCGGCAAAGGCGGAGACCAGCAGCAGCAGCGTTGAGCGGGGCAGGTGAAAGTTGGTAATCAGGGCGTCAACCATCTGAAACCGGTAGCCGGGCAGGATATAAAGGCTTATCCAGCCGACGAGGGGCCTGAGCCGGGTGGGGTGGCTTAACTGGGTCACCGCTTCCACTAATCGGGCAGTGGTGGTGCCCACGGCGATAATGCGCCGCCCCGCCGCCTTGGCCTGGGAGAGCTTTTCAGCTACCTCAGCCGAAAGCACCCCATACTCTTTATGTATGGCATGCTCCAGGGGGTTATCCTCCCCAATCGGCTGGAAGGTGTCCAGCCCGATATGCAGGGTAACAAAAAGACAGCTAATCCCCAAGTCTTTAATCTTAGCCATCAGCTCCGAGGTGAAGTGCAGCCCGGCGGTAGGGGCAGCGACACTGCCCACTTCTCTGGCATAGACCGTCTGATAGCGCTCCACATCCTGCAGCGGGGAGTGGATATAGGGTGGTAAGGGCACCCTGCCCAGCTTGGTCAGCTGGGTCTCATCAGCGAAGCTTATCACCCGCATGCCCCCCTCCCCCAACTCAACCACCTCCGCCATAATCCTGAGCGTCGGTTTTTTTGTCGAGCCGTTACTTATCTCAATCTGGCTGCCGATAGTGGCGCGGCGGGCCGGTTTGACCAGTGTTTCCCAGACATTAGCCCTGAGCCGGCGCAGCAACAGAATTTCCAGTCTGCCGCCGGTAGCCGTTTTTTGCCCGTTGAGGCGGGCCGGGATAACCCGACTGTCATTGAACACCAGCACATCCCCTGCGCGCAGCCAGTCAATCAGCTCAAAAAAGTGGTGGTGCGCTATGGAGCCGCCGCCACGGTTCAATACCATAAGGCGGGCATAATCTCTTGGTTCAATTGGAGTCTGGGCAATGAGCTCCGGGGGCAGATAGTAGTCAAAATCACTGATCTTCATCTGAGGCTATTCTAAACCCTAAAGGCAATTCGGTGCAATTGAAAGCTAAAGCGGTCTTCACTGGCGGGTTTTCTTGACGTAGACCTTGATTTCCCCACCCTTCTCTTCCGTGCCCAGAAATTCTTGCCCGGTAGCCTGGCACCAGGCCGGCATATCCTGCATTATCCCCTTGTCATCGGCCACCACCTCCAGGACTTCACCCGGCTTCAGCTCTTTAATCTTCTCCGCCGTCTTAACAATGGGCATCGGGCAATAGAGCCCGACACAGTCCAGACTCTGGTCTGCTTTCATTCTATCTTCCTCCTAGATGAAAAGAGTTGTCTTTGACTCACGCGCCTCACCCAGGAAATAGGCGGCGCCAGCCAGGCTTTCCACCTCGCTGCGGAAAGAGCCTTCCTCAAGCCCCATTATGCCGCAGGTAGTGGTGCAGGCGATGAGTTTTACCCCCATCTGGTGCGCCATGGTGATGAACTCGTCTATAGACGGGTAATTAGCCTCTTTCATCAGCCGTTTCATCATCGCGGTGCCCAGACCAAGCATATTAAAGCGGGAAAGCTTCAGCCTTTTGGAGCCACCCCGGTTCATGAAGTTGAGCATCTTCCGCATCAGCCCCTGGCTTTTGATGCCGCCTTCGTTCTTCTTGATGATGTTCAGCCCCCAGAAGGTGAAGAAAATGCTCACCGCCATGCCCATACTGGCCGCCGTGGTGGCGATGATGAAGCCGGCCAGGGCCTGGTCCAGGTTACCACTGAACATGACTATGGTTAACTTTTCCTTCTCGGCCACTTGGCTTCCTCCTGTCATCAGCCCTTAATCTCAGCTCCACAATGGGGGCAAAACCTTTTCTCCCGCGGTAGAGGCTTACGGCACTTGGGGCAATAGAATATGGTTATCCGGCAAGCCTGGCAGTAGGGGAAATCGGCCGCCATTATCTCCACATCGCAGTAGGGACAGCAAAGACGCTCTTTCTTTTCTTTGGGCTTGGTCATGACTACTTCCCTCCCTTTTTCTTACCCCGGTAATCCTGTATTGCCTTATGCAGCGCTTGAGCACCCAGATTGGAGCAGTGAAACTTGTTCTGGGGTAATCCCTCCAGCTCATCAGCCACGGTGCGAGGAGTTATCTTCAGCGCTTCGTCCAAGGTTTTGCCCATCGCCATCTCGCTGACCATGCTGGAAACGGCGATGGCTGCCCCGCAACCGAAGGTCTTATATTTAACATCGGCCAGGCGGTTGTCCTTGACCTTGATGTAGAAGGTCATCATATCGCCGCATATGGGATTACCCACCTCACCAACACCATCCGGGGTCTCAATCTCCCCCACATTACGGGGATGCATAAAGTGCTCCATTACCTTGTCGCTATAAACAGGCATATCACTTGCCTCCTTTACCAGTCTTGATGAATTTAGCATAAAGGGGTGACATCTGCCGTAGCCGGTCCACGATGGGCGGCATCACCTCAAGAACATAGTCTATATCCCGGGCACTATTATCCAGACCAAGAGTAAACAGGATAGACCCTTGAGCCAGGGCATGAGGTATGCCCATGGCAATGAGAACATGCGAGGCCTTCAGTGCCCTTGAGGTACAGGCGGAGCCGCTGGAGACAGCTACCCCCTGGCTGTTGAGCAACATCAGCATGGCTTCGCCTTCGATGAACTCAATACAGAAGCTGGCGTGTCCGGGTAGGCGCTGCTTGAGATGACCGGTGACAACCACATGGTCAATCTTAGCCGGTAGCTCAGTGAGCAACCGGTCACGGAGGGGGATAAGCTGCTTCATCCTCGCCGGCATATTGACCCGGGCCAGTTCCGCCGCCTTGCCTAGGCCGACAATGGCGGGGACATTCTCGGTACCGGCGCGCCGTCCTCCCTCCTGCACCCCACCCTCCAAGAAAGGCATAATACGCACCCCCTTACGCACCCAGAGGGCGCCTACCCCTTTCGGACCGTAGAACTGGTTTCCGGCCAAGCTCAGGCTGTCCACGCCCAGCTCGCTGACATCAAGCGGGATCGTTCCCGCCGTAGCCACGGCATCAGTATGAAAGGGAATGTTTCTCTCCTTGGTTATTTTACTAATTTCGGCTAGCGGCTCAATGCTGCCGACCTCACCATTGGCATGCATCATAGATACCAGAATGGTATCTTTGCGCAGGCTTTTCCGCACTGCCTGCGGGTCAACCACCCCGTATTTATCCACCGGCACCAGCGTCATCTCAAAGCCCCACTTCCCCAGGGTCTGGACGGAGTGCAGCACCGAGAAATGCTCAATAGCCGAGACCACGATGTGCTTGCCCTTGCCCGGCTGGGCCAGAGCCAGCCCCTTGATGGCTAAATTATTGCTCTCAGTACCGCTGCCGGTGAATATTATCTCTTCCGGGTTGGCGCCGATAAGCTGAGCCACCTGGATACGGGCGCTCTCCACCGCCTCCCGCGCCTTATCCCCCCAGTCATGCAGGGAGGAGGGGTTGCCAAAGACTTCCCCCAGATAAGGCAGCATTGCCTCCCGGACCTCGGGTAGTAACGGGGTGGCGGCGGCATTGTCCAGATAAACTTTCCGCATAGCTACACCTCCCAGCCATCGCTCGGCAAAGTATTAACTAAAATCGGCTGAGCGGGTAATCCCCTCAGCTCAGTTGATACAGCACCAGCCCGGTACCGCCCAGGGCAACGCCGGTGATAATCATAAAGGCGCCACTGGCCATTACCGCCTGGATGAGACCAAAGCCAATCACGGCCAAATACAGGTAGTTCTCCATGTTCATCGCCTGGGCATAGCTCAGCTGCTGGGGATTGGTCGGGTCAAACCGCCCCTCACCGAGCAGCTCCTGATAGGTAATAGCGATGCCACGACGGTGCTCCCGTATCAGGTCGCCAGCTGCCTCTGCCTCCGCCGAAGTATCAACCAGAGTGGGCTCGGCCCCCTCCTCCAGGGAAAGCCTCACCTGTTCCACCTGCATCGCCTCCACCAGCTGGTTATTTTTAGCCATGCCCAGACCGACAAATACGGTGCCCATGACTATCCCCACCAGACCGACCAGTACCACCAGTATCGACAGAACCCTCATCATACTCATGACTCTACCTCCTCTCCCCTATTTAGCGGTAAGCCTCTTCGGCTAACAATTAATCTATCACAAATACGGCCGAGATGTATGACTTATATCACATACATCATCTTAAAAGGGATATAGAATACTATATAAATATCGGCTTTTGTGTCAATTTTTAGACGGAGGGAGAAATAGAAAGATGATGTGGCCCATGTGGGGAATGCCAATCGGTATGGGGTGGATGGGTTTCGGTGGACTGTGGATGATACTGCTCTGGGGAGGGCTTATTGCGCTCACCGTGTGGGGAGTTGTCCGGCTAACCAGGCGTGAGGCGCCTACCCTGAAGCACGACCCGCTTGATGTCGCCAAAGAACGCTACGCCAAGGGAGAGATATCCCAGGAAGAGTTCAAGCAGCTCAAGAAAGACCTGTCCTAGCCGGGAAGATTAACTGCTAATTATCAGCGGTTAATCCCCAGCTCGGATTGAATGTAGAGCAATCTCATCAGGCCATCGCGGGTGACCAGCCCGATAACCCCTTCCTCACCAACCACCGGCATCTGGTTTATCCCGCTCTCGTCCATCTGCTCCAGTATACTCAACGCATCCTGACTCGGCGGGAGCATTTTTACTTTGTCAACCGGGGTCATAATTTCCCGCACCGAGGTTACCGACCACCTAGACTGGGGGACAGACTTAACATTGCTCAGCGTTAAGATCCCCTCCAGCCGGTCTTGGTCATTGACCAGAAAGCACTGGCGCCCGCCACCGAAGATGTACTGCTGAACCAGCTCACCGAGAGTGAGCTGGGGCGGAACCACTGCGCAATCGGGAGTCATCACTTGAAAAGCGGCCAGCCCCTGGAGGGCTTCCCGCCAGCGGGACTGCTGGTAACTGGCTGAGGCAGCACTAACCAGAAACCAGCCGATGAAGGCCAACCATACTCCACTGAACCAGCTCATACCGAAGGGGCGCAGCACTGCCACCACCACACCGCCCAGAATGAAGAGGTAGCCGAAGCCCTGTCCCAACCGGGTGGCCAGCCAGGTGGAGTGCCGATAGTCACCGGTTATCAGCCAGGAGATGGAACGGAAAACGCGCCCGCCGTCCAGGGGAAAACCGGGAATCAGGTTAAACACGGCCAGCACCAGATTGACATAAGCCAGCCAGAACGCCATGGCGGCGACTGGCTCAACCCCGCTGCGGGTAATCAGCCAGAGCAGACCGAAAAAAGCACTCAGTCCCAGACTGCAGGCCGGTCCGGCGCCCGCCATCAGCATCTCCACCCTGGACTTCTTGGCTTCCCTGGTTATCATTGAGACACCGCCGAAGATGAACAGGGTTATGTTCTTTACCGGGATACCGTGGGCTCTCGCCACCAGGCTATGAGCTAACTCATGAGCCACCACCGAGGCAAAGAACAGCAGGCTAGTAATGATACCGACAACCCAGTGCAGCCATGTTGGCCACTCAGGGTAACTGTAAGGAAATACCTGCCACGACAACGAGATGGTTATCAGGAAAAATATGACGAACCAGGTATAATGCAGCCTAAATTGTATACCAAAGAGCCGGCCTAAATTAAATGAACTATCCACTTTTCCTCATACTCCCTAGGTATTTGGCGAGCAAAAAAAGCTTCACCAGGGGGAAACTTACCCCTGGTGAAGGAAATTATACCAATAATAACCTAAATTTTCCCCTTATCGCGATACCTTCACTTGTTGTAGAATGCCGATGGCAACCTCAGCCGCCCGCCTCCCCGATACCAGCATGCCACCGAAGATGGGGCCCATTCTGGGTGCCCCCAGAACGGCATTAGCCGCCATACCGGCCACGATTAAGCCGGGATAGACCTCTACCGTGTTCTCAACCAATTTACCTTCACCAATATCAGCCCACATTGGTTTCTCCCCCATGATGCCACCCCCCTCGGTTCTCAACTTACCCTTGAGCTTATCCACCACGATATGGCAGACCTCACTGGCATGGCCGGTGGCGTCAATCACCACCTTGGCCCGCATCGTCAGGGGGTCGACATGGAGCTTGGCTAACTCGGTAGCCGTCCAGTTCAGCACCAGCCCGGTGACGCGGTTATTCTCCCGAATCATCACATCCTCAACGCTGATTAAATTGAAAATCCGGGCGCCAGCCCTGATTGCCTCGGTACAGAGCGCCGCCGTGGACTCCAGGGAATCAGCCAGATAGTAGCCTGGCTCATACTCCCAACTCCTGATGTTAAACTCATCCAGTATCTTCTTCCCCTCATCCTGCACCACAATGCGGTTGAACATCATACCGCCGCCGGGCATGCCACCACCAACGCGGAGGCTGCGCTCAAATAATACCGTCTTGATTCCGTCCCGCGCCAGATAATAGGCAGCGGTCATACCGGACGGCCCGGCGCCAACGATGGCGACATCCGCCTCCATGGCGTCCATGAAATCATTCATAAAGCTCTCGGTGATTGCCTTGGATATGGTTATCTCGTCAAGCATATTGCCTCCTGTTAGCGTGCTTTCTTTTTATCCGGCTGAAAGCCGTGGTCTTTAGTCAGCGGAACGCCCAGGTAGTTACCGATAAACTCCATAGCGCAGAAGTCGCCGCACATGCTGCACGCCTTCCCCGAGGAAGCGTGCCGGCTGTGCACCCGCCGCGCCAGCTCCGGGTCTATCGATAGCCTGGCCTGCTCTTCCCAGTCGAGCTTCTTGCGGGCGATGGACATCTTGCGATCCCAGTCAAGGGCGCCCTTCACCCCCTTAACGATGTCGGCGGCGTGAGCCGAAATGCGGGAGGCAATTACCCCCTCGCGCACGTCATCAGACTCGGGCAGACCGAGGTGCTCGGCAGGGGTGACATAGCACAGGAAATCGGTGCCGGCGGCGCCGGCAATCGCCCCGCCGATGGCGCCGGTGATATGGTCATAGCCGGCGGCAACATCGGTCACCAGCGGACCGAGCACGTAGAAGGGAGCCCCCCGGCAGATAGACTTCTGTATCTGGACATTGGCCACCACCTGGTCCAGGGGCACATGTCCCGGCCCCTCCACCATCGCCTGAACCCCGGCCTCCTGCGCCCTCTTGACCAGCTCGCCGATAACGAGCAGCTCCTCAATCTGGGCGCGGTCGGTAGCGTCAACGACGCTCCCCGGGCGCATACCGTCGCCCAAACTCAGGGTAACATCGTACTTCAGACACATGTCCAGCAGGCGGTCATAGTATTCGTAGAGGGGATTTTCCTTTTCATTGGCCAGTATCCAGCCGGCGAGGAAAGAACCGCCGCGAGAGACGACATCGGCCACCCGCGTCTGCTTGCGGAGACGGGCGATGGCCGACTGGGTTACCCCGCAGTGCACGGTGATGAAGTCAATGCCGTCCCGGCAGTGCTCCTCTATGCCGGCGAAGAGCTCATCAACAGTCATCTTGACGATGGCGCCGTGCTTCTTGATGGCGGCAATCGCCGCCTGGTAGATGGGCACGGTGCCGATGGGCACCGGGCTGGCGGCCAGAATCTCCCGCCTGATGGCCGATATGTCACCGCCGGTGCTCAGGTCCATCACCGTATCCGCCCCGGCCTCTATCGCCACCCGCAGCTTCTCCAGCTCAACCTTGACATCGCAGTAATCGGAAGAGGTGCCGATATTGGCGTTGACCTTGGTGCGCAGCCCCTTGCCGATACCCAGCGGGGCCAGGTGCTTGTGGTTGACGTTGGCCGGGATGACGATGGTCCCCTCCGCCACCCCGCGCCGCACCATCTCGGCGTCAACGTTCTCGTGCCGGGCGACCGCCTCCATCTGGGGCGAGATTACATTCTTCTTGGCCAGCTCCAGCTGCGTCATACTCCACCTCCCATATAAAAAATTTACCAAGGGTTGCGGCATTCGGACTGGTCCCTTGGTTTCAAGCTTTTGCCGCTTCCCTACGCTCGCATTGTCGAGATCAGGTTCCTGGGGTTGGCTCCAAACTGCCTCTCAGCCGTTGTGCACCCCCAGCGACAACCCTATTCAATTGTCTATTCTGCGGGGATTATAGCATAAGAATTTCCAAAATGCAAGTGGCTAGAATCAAATTTGGCACGTAAAGAAGCCGGGCAGACCATTGGGAGTGAGATGAAAAGACTTCAGGCAGAGTTTTCCTCCATCCATTTTAAAGAAAGAAGAATGATACCGACGCCGTCAGCAATACACAGAAAAATGAAAACGACCAACAAGATGACTGGTAAATATGGATAGCGTGAAAAATCCGCTTGCGATAATTGTGGGTAAGCAAGACTAAATATACCAAAGGGCAATATAAACATGAATATCAGAAGTAAAATTCTACTTAACCAATTCTCTGACATAAGGTAAATATAACAAGAGAATAGATAATATTCAATCAAGACAGAGGAGAACCAGGCAAAGTTTCGTCAAGAGCGGGCGAAGTGATAGAATTAGGCGGAACTGAGATGGAAAGGCTTATTAGCGGGGCAGGAAGGCTGGGACTGCAGCTCAGCCCCGGGCAGGTGGAGCAGTTTGAAGTCTATTACCGGGAGCTAGTTAACTGGAACCGGCGCATAAATTTAACCGCCATCACCGGCTACGAGGAGGTGCAAATCAAGCACTTCCTGGACTCGCTGGCGGTGACGCTGGCGCTGAAGCCTGGTGACAAGAGCTTCCGGCTGATTGATGTCGGCAGCGGGGCGGGGCTGCCCGGCATACCGCTTAAGATTATAATGCCCGATATAAAGTTGACTTTGCTGGAGGCGACCGCCAAGAAAGCCGCCTTCCTGGACCACATCAGCCAGAAACTGGGGCTGAAAGACGTGGCGGTGGTGGTGGGGCGGGCGGAGGACATCGCCCACCGGGAACAGTACCGCGAGCAGTTTGACATCGTCCTCTCCCGGGCGGTGGCCCCGCTGGTCAGCCTAGTGGAACTGACCCTGCCCTTCTGCGCCATCGGCGGTTGCTTCATCGCCCAGAAGAAGGGGGCGGTTGACCCGGAGCTGAGCCAGGCAACCGGGGCGGTGGGGCGGCTGGGGGGAAAGCTAAGGGAAAGAAAAAGAATTGAGCTTGCCGAGTTCAGCGGTAAACGCTGGCTCATCGTCATTGACAAGGTTTCGCCCACCCCTGAGACTTACCCCCGCCGCGCCGGCATCCCCCAGAAAAGACCGCTCCTTGATAAGCAGGCTAAACAATAGTAAAATATGCTTAAACGGGGGAGAGTGAGGAGAGAGATGGAAACTGGTACCTGGAAGGTAAAAACGGGACTGGCCCAGATGCTGAAGGGCGGGGTAATCATGGACGTGGTCAGTGCCGAACAGGCTAAGATTGCCGAGGCGGCCGGTGCTTGCGCGGTGATGGCGCTGGAGAGAGTCCCGGCCGATATTCGTGCCGCCGGCGGGGTGGCCCGTATGGCTGACCCAACGGTTATTGAAGCCATTATGAAAACGGTCTCCATACCGGTGATGGCCAAGTGTCGTATCGGTCACTTTGTCGAGGCGCAAGCCCTAGAAGCCCTCGGCGTTGACTATATCGACGAATCAGAGGTGCTTACCCCAGCTGATGAAAGCCATCACGTCTGGAAGCACGACTTCAAGATCCCCTTTGTCTGCGGCTGCCGCGACCTGGGCGAAGCCCTGCGCCGCATCGGCGAGGGCGCGGCTATGATTAGGACCAAGGGCGAAGCCGGCACCGGCAATATCGTGGAGGCGGTGCGCCATATGCGGGCGGTAACCGATGGCATCCGCCAGCTGGCCGAGACACCCAAGGACGAGCTGATGACTAAAGCCAAAGAACTGGGGGCACCCTTTGAACTGGTCGTTGAGGTGCATAACACCGGCAAGCTGCCGGTAGTTAATTTTGCCGCCGGCGGGGTGGCTACCCCAGCTGATGCCGCCCTGATGATGCAGCTGGGGGCCGATGGTGTCTTTGTCGGCTCGGGCATATTTAAGTCCAAAAATCCAGAGGTCATGGCCAAGGCTATTGTTAAAGCCACCACCCACTTCAAAGACCCCAAGATTATTGCTGAGGTCTCCAAGAACCTGGGCGAAGCCATGCCCGGCTTGGATATAAAGCAAATCCCCACCGAAGAACTGCTGGCTCCAAGAGGATGGTAGCATGAGAATTGGCGTCCTTGCTCTACAGGGAGCCTTTGCCGAGCATATCGCCATACTACGCCAACTGGAAGTTGAGGCAATGCCGATCCGCCTGCCCCAGGAGCTGAAAAATCTGGACGGACTGATTATTCCCGGTGGTGAGAGCACGTCTATCGGCAAGCTGATGCTGGACTACCAATTCAGGGATGAAATCGGCACTCTGGCCCAGCATGAGCTGCCCGTCTGGGGCACCTGCGCCGGCATGATACTCCTCGCCGGCAAGAACCAGCATGCCTCCCCGGAACCCCTGGGGGTAATGGCTATCACCGTGCGGCGCAATGCCTTCGGCCGGCAGCGGGAGAGCTTTGTCACTGAACTCGCCATCCCGGTACTGGGGGAAAAGCCGTTTCCCGGGGTATTTATCCGTGCCCCCCTGATTGAGAGTGCCAACCGTAATGTGGAAATACTGGCCCGGTTAGATAACGCCGGCGTGGCCGCCCGGCAGGGTAAGCTGCTGGCGACTGCCTTTCACCCCGAACTGACCAATGACTTTAGATTTCATCAGTATTTTATTGATATTATCGCCGGACGCCGCTAAACAAAGGGGGAGACTTGCAAAAGGTAATCACCGATGACCTGGAGGCGATGCTTGATATTCTGCCCTCGCACATTCGCCAGCCACTGTGTAAACAGAAAAACCTGAGTGAACTGTTAGAGGTGGTGCTCGACCTGGGTCGCCCCGCCGAAGCCCGCTTCCCCAAAAATGAAGTAGTGCTTGACCCGAAAGAAGTAGATGAAACAGACATTGAATATGTCGTTGCCCGCATCGGCAGCTTCGGTGATGACAACCGGGCCGGCATCGAGCGCACCCTGCACCGCATCTCGGCAATTCGCAACCGCAAGGGGCGCATCGTCGGGCTGACCTGCCGGGTGGGACGGGCGGTGCTGGGCACCATCAAGATTATCCAAGACCTGGTTGAGTCGGGCAAAAGTGTGCTGCTGCTGGGCCGCCCTGGGGTAGGCAAGACCACCATGCTGCGTGAGGTCGCCCGCGTGCTAGCCGATGACCTGAGAAAGCGGGTGGTGGTGGTTGACACCTCAAATGAAATTGCCGGTGACGGCGATATCCCCCACCCCGCTATCGGGCACGCCCGGCGGATGCAGGTAACCACCCCAACCATGCAGCACGCCGTCATGATTGAAGCCGTGGAAAACCACATGCCGGAGGCAATCGTCATTGACGAAATCGGCACCGAGTTGGAGGCTCTGGCCGCCCGCACCATTGCCGAGCGCGGCGTTCAGCTGGTGGGCACCGCCCACGGTAACACCCTAGACAACCTGATGATGAACCCGACCCTAGCTGACCTCATTGGCGGTATCCAGACGGTAACCCTGGGTGATGAAGAAGCCAAGCGGCGGCGAACCCAGAAGTCAATACTAGAGCGCAAGGCACCGCCCACCTTTGATATCGTCGTTGAAATTCAGGACTGGGACCGGGTCGCCATCCACCCCGATGTCGGCGAAGCGGTTGACGCCCTGCTGCGCGGCCAATATATGCCCACCGAGGTCCGCTGGTGGGATAAGAGCGGCGAGGTCAAGATAGAAAAAGTTACCCCCACCGTGGTTAAGAAACCGGTTAAGGGCAAGCCATTGCTCAAAGACGAGCTGCCCCGGCTCTATCTCTTCGGGGTAAACCGCTCCCGGCTGGAGCAGACCGCCAAAGAGACCGGGCTGAGTCTTGATATCAGGGATAGTCTAAACAATGCTAACCTGTTTATCACCACCAAGAGCTACTACCGCCGTAAGCTGCAGAAAGTGAAAGACGCCGAGTCGGCCAATTTGCCCGTCTATGTCCTGAGAAGCAACACTCCCCACCAGATAAGGCAGATGCTGAAGAGCATCTACCCGCAACCGCCGGCAGGCTCATTCAAATCAGCTCTTGATGAGGCGGAAACCGCCGTCGGTCAAGTCAGGCTGGGAGAAGAAGCCATTGAGCTCAGCCCCCAGAGCGCCTATATCCGCCGCATGCAGCACCTCATTGCGGAAAGAAACGCCCTTTCCTCACAAAGCCTGGGCAAAGAGCCCAATAGAAGAGTGAGGATTTATAAAGAATAGACCCAAGGCGTAACTAATGTCTCTTTTTATTACCTTTGAAGGTGGGGAAGGGTGTGGTAAGAGTGTGCAGGCGAGGGCGCTTTATCGCCAACTCTCCAAATTAGCCATTCCGGTGCTCTTAACCCACGAACCGGGCGGGACGCCACTGGGTAAGCGAATCGCCCGCTGGCTGAAGTGGGGAGAAAAGATACCACCCCAAACTGAGCTGCTGCTGTTCAATGTTTCCCGTTCCTTGCTGGTGGCGGGGGTTATCCAGCCCGCCATCAATAACGGCCAGACCGTCATCTGCGACCGCTTTGCCGACTCAACCACCGCCTACCAGAGCTACGGGCGGGGTCTGGATTTAGCTATGGTCAGGGCGGTTAATCATACCGCCACCCAGAGGCTTGAGCCTGACCTGACCATACTGCTGGATATCGCCGCCGAGGCCGGTCTTGCCCGCAAGCAGGACCGAAAGGCAGACCGCTTCGAGCAAGAGAACATCGCCTTTCACCAGAGAGTTAGGCAGGGTTACCTCAAGCTGGCCAGCCAAGAGCCAAAACGCTGGCTGGTTATTGATGCCACTTTGCCCCGGGCAAAAATAACCGAAATTATCTGGCCGAAAGTGAAGCGATTACTTTCCGAGCGGGGTTCTAGGTTATGAACAAGGGACGAGTGGTGGTGGCGATGAGTGGCGGGGTGGACTCCTCAATGACCGCGGTGCTACTAAAAGAAGCCGGCTACGAAGTCATCGGGGCCACCATGCAAATCTGGCCTGGAGAAACTTCTGACGAAGACCGGTTTGGCGGTTGCTGCGGACTGGAAGCGATAGAAGCTGCCACCCGAGTCGCTCACAAGCTGGGCATCCCTCACTATGTCATTGATTTAAGAGATATCTTTGCCCAGAAGGTCATTGCCGATTTCTGCCAGGAATATAGCTTGGGCAGAACCCCCAACCCCTGTGTTATATGCAATAAATACATCAAGTTCGGCGCCCTGCTCCAGAAAGCCGGGGAGATGGGGGCTGATTTCATGGCTACCGGTCACTATGCCCAGATTGAATATACTCCCAGTGGCTACCGTCTGCTGAAAGCGACTGACCGCAGCAAAGACCAGTCCTACTTTCTCTACACTCTGGGACAGAGTGAGCTTCAGCAGCTATTATTTCCCCTGGGCAACCGTCATAAAACCGAAATAAAAAAAGAGGCGGCCAGGCTGGGCTTGCCCACCAGAGCAGAGAGCCAGGATATCTGCTTTATCCCGGATAACGACCTAGGCGCTTTTATTGCCGCTCATGTTCCTCTTGAACCGGGTGACATCGTTGACACCGAGGGCAATATTCTGGGCAAACATACTGGTCTGGCTCAATTCACCGTGGGGCAGCGGCAGGGCCTGGGGCTAGCCTCAAATAAGCGTCTCTATGTGCTCCGGCTTGATGCCTCAAGTACCCGGCTTATCGTCGGCAGCAAAGAGCAGCTACTGGGCAAGGCTCTGCTTGCCGGCAACCTGAGCTGGGTATCGGGGGAAGTCCCACCAGAGGGAGCCAAAATAAGCGCCAAAATCCGCTACCAGTCACCCGAGGTAGCGGCTGAGCTATATTTTAACAACGGCACCGCTGAGGTTCGGTTCCAGCAACCCCAGTCGGCAATCACGCCGGGGCAGGCTGTCGTCGGCTACCAGGGCGAGGCTGTCCTGGGGGGCGGGACTATAATCGAGAAGCTGGAAGGAGAAAGAGTTGCTCAGGATTTCCCAGACACCGTCTTTTGTCGAGGAAGAAACACTTGAGGCACAGGGCTACCGCCTGATCGCCGGAGTTGATGAGGCGGGGCGGGGCTCTCTGGCCGGCCCGGTGGTGGCGGCGGCTCTTATTTTACCCGATAATCTGAATACACCCTGGCTGGACTTAGTAAAAGACAGCAAACTGCTGCCCACTTTAAGGCGTGAGTTTCTTTTTTACCATCTTAACGAAGTAGCCATCTCGGTGGGTACCGGCGTTGTTGCCCCGGAAATAATTGATACCCAGGGTATAGTCAAAGCAACCCGAATGGCGATGAAGCTGGCTATTGAGGCGCTTTCGCCACCACCCCAGTTTCTCCTCATCGACTACCTACCTCTGCCTGAGGTATCGTTACCGCAAAAGGGGATAATTTACGGTGATAGCCTGTGCTTCTCCATCGCCTGTGCTTCTATCATCGCCAAGGTAACCCGTGACCAATTAATGGTCGAGCTAGATGAGCGCTATCCTGGCTATGGGCTGGCACAGCATAAGGGCTACGGCACAGAGCAACACCTCTCCTGCCTGCAGCGGCTGGGCTCATGTCCCATCCACCGCCAGTCCTTCCGGCCAGTCAGGCTATCTAACCAAAATGTGGTAAATGAGAACTGACCTTCTTTACCGACCGCGCTGGCTATGCTAGAATAAACCACCAAGAGAAGATACAAGGGGATAAATATGGCTTCTCCGGAGCTAGATACCCTCCGTATTATTGACGCCAATCTTAACCGTATCGGCGAGGGGCTCCGCCTTCTAGAAGAGCTGGCGCGGATGATACTCAACGATGCTAATCTGACCCAACAGCTGAAGACGATGCGCCACCAGATACTGGAGACAGATAAGCGCTTCAACCAGCGGCTGCTTCAGGCGAGAGACTCGGAGGGTGATGTCGGCATCAATCTAGAAGCCCCCCCGAAGAAAGAGCAGGAGCTACTCAACATACTGGTGGCCAACTCAAGAAGGGTGCAGGAGTCACTGCGCACCATTGAAGAACTGGCCAAGATTCCCCAGACCGGGCTGGACACAGAGAAGTTCAAAAAAGCTCGCTTTGACCTCTACACCATAGAACGCAACCTTCTGTCCCACCTGCTGCGCCAGGATAAAGTGCCGCGCCTGAGCGGACTCTATGTTATTGTCGATACCCAGGCTTTGCTCAAGCGCAGCCACATTGATGTCGCCAAGGCAGCTATAGCGGGTGGCGCCAGGGTAATTCAGCTCCGCGACAAGACCTCAACCAAAAAAGAACTGCTCCCCATTGCCGAACAGCTGAAAGAGCTCTGTGCGGGCCACAATGTGCTCTTTATCATCAACGACCACCTTGATTTGCTGCTGGCGGTTGATGCTGACGGGCTTCATCTGGGGCAGGACGACCTCCCCATCAAGACAACCCGCCGGCTACTGCCGGTTGACAAGATTCTGGGTATCTCGACCCGAACAGTAGCCGGGGCGGTGGCCGCCCAGGCGGAGGGGGCAGACTATATTGCCGTTGGTGCCATGTATCCCACGCCGTACAAGCAAGCCGCCCAAGTGGTCGGTGTAGAGAGGCTGAGCCAGGTCAGAAAGACAGTAACCCTGCCCCTGGTGGCTATCGGTGGCATTAATAAAGAAAACGCGGCGGCGGTTATGGCCGCCGGTGCGGACTCAATTGCGGTAATCAGGGCAGTCGTCCAAGCGGAAGCCCCGCAAAAAGCCACCCGAGAGATAGTAAATGTCATTAAAGCGAGTAAGACAAGTTGACCGATAACCTAGACCCAATCGCCAACGAGATAAGACAAAGCTTCATCGCCAAGGATGCAGCCCGGGAAAGGGTCTTGCCTCTGTGCCGCGAAGCCATTCGCCACTGTAGCAATGCCATCCGGGCGGTGCACCGCCAGCAGTTCGACCAGGCCAGTGAACTACTGATGTCAGCCCGCCAGTTGCTTGACAAGGTTGAGCAGGCTACCGCGGAATACCCGGAGCTTAGCTCCTCCGGGCTGGTCAGAGACTCCCAGAAGGAATTTGCCGAAGGTAGTACCACACTGGCCATGATTACCCGGCAACCGCTACCCACCCCCACCGAGCTGCGCGTTGACCAGGCTGCCTACCTAAACGGACTGGGAGAAGCGGTCGGCGAGCTGAGGCGCTACCTTCTGGACAGCATACGGCGGGGAGACCTGTCGCGAGGGGAAGAGATACTCACCATGATGGATGACATTTACAATACCCTCTTTGCCATGGACTTCCCCGATGCCATAACCGGTGGGCTACGCCATACCACCGATGCCATCCGCGGTATTCTGGAGAGAACGCGCAGCGACCTGACTCTGGCCATAAGCCAGAAAGACCTGGAAGAGAAGCTCAAGTCGCAGCCGCCAAAATAAAATAAATTGGCCAGGCTAGCCAGGCACTTTGACTGGCCGGATAGCGGCTAATCCGGTTCGGATAGAAAGGACGCTAGGTAAATGGACCCGATACTGATTGCGGCAATATGCGGGGTTTTGGGGCTGGTGGTGGCTGCCTTCATGGCGGCCTATGTTTTGAAACAGGACCAGGGCTCGGCGAGGATAAGGGAAATATCCGAAGCCATCAAAGAAGGCGCCCTTGCCTTCCTGGGTCGTGAGTATAAGATACTGGCCGCATTTGTGATCGTGGTTACTATCATTCTGGGGGTGGTACCCAACCTGGGCTGGTGGGTGGCCACCGCTTTTGTCTTTGGCGCTTTATCCTCCGGTCTGGCCGGCTTCATCGGGATGAGCATCGCCATCAGGGCTAACCGCCGCACCGCCGCTGCTGCCCAGAAGAGCCTGAACCAGGGCTTACGCGTCTCCTTCCGCGGTGGCGCCGTAATGGGACTGTGTGTTGTTGGCATTGGCATCCTCGGTCTAAGCATCCTCTACTTCGCTTTTCATAACCAGCCTAACTTTCTATTCATTATCCCCGGCTATGGTTTTGGCGCCTCTTCGGTAGCCATCTTTGCCCGAGTCGGTGGCGGCATATTTACCAAGGCAGCCGATACCGGCGCCGATATCGTGGGCAAAGTGGAGAAGGGCATCCCTGAAGACGACCCCCGCAACGCCGCCGTCATCGCCGATTTCGTCGGTGACAACGTAGGCGATGTGGCCGGCATGGGGGCTGACCTGTTTGAGTCCTATGTCGACTCAATTATTGCCACCATGACACTGGGGATGATCGCTGCTTTCTCGACCACCCTGAACCGGGCACTGGTACCGGATATGGCAACCGCCTGGTTTCTCCCCATGCTGGTCGCCGGCGGGGGTATTGTTGCCTCTATTATCGGCATATTTCTGGTGAGAGTCGGGGAAAAGGCGGAGATGGGGATTTTGCTCAATGCCCTGCGTAGGGGCACATTCTCGGCATCCATCCTCACCGCTATCTTCTCCTTCCTGGCGGTGTACTTCCTCAAAGCCGATATTGGCATCTTCTGGGCTATCCTCGCCGGGCTGGTCGCCGGCATTCTCATCGGGGAGAGCACCAATTTCTTCACCTCTTACGCCTATAAGCCGACACTCAATATCGCCGAATCATCTCAAACCGGAGGTGGGACTTTGATCACCACCGGCTTTGCCAATGGTCTGATGAGCACGGCACCCCCCATCATTCTGGTCGTCGCCGCTATCGTAGTAGCTCACTACTTCGCTGATATCTACGGCATCGCCATTGCCGGTATTGGTATGCTGTCAACTCTGGGTATACAGGATGCCACCGATGCCTACGGGCCGGTAGCCGATAATGCCGGTGGTATCGTTGAGATGTCCGGCCTGCCGCCCGAGATAAGGCAGCGGACCGATGCCCTGGACTCACTGGGTAATACCACGGCGGCGACCGGCAAAGGCTTCGCTATCGGGGCGGCGGCGCTCACCGCTCTCGCTTTGCTGCTCTCCTACACCCAGGCAGCCGCCATTAAACTCTCTGAAATCAGCCTGATTGACCCCCACGTTATTGCCGGTGTCTTTCTGGGGGTTATGCTGCCGGCTATTTTCTGCGCCATGACACTGAATGCGGTGGGCAAGACCAGCTTTTCCATAATCAACGAAGTCCGCCGCCAGTTCCGTGAGATAAAGGGGCTGATGGAGGGCACTGCCCGGCCCGACTACGGCCGGTCGGTAGCCCTCTGCACCACCGCCGCCATCAAGCAGATGCTGGCTCCCGGCCTGATGACCATAATTGCACCGGTTATTGTCGGTCTTCTGCTGGGACCGCTGGCTCTGGCCGGATTTCTGGTCGGCGCTATTGCCTGTGGTTTTATCCTGGCGGTAACCTTTGCCAATGCCGGTGGCTCATGGGATAACGCCAAGAAATGGATAGAGACCGGGGCTTTCGGTGGCAAGGGGTCAGACGCCCACAAAGCAGCCGTTATTGGTGATACCGTGGGTGACCCGATGAAGGATACTTCCGGGCCATCACTGAATATAATGATAAAACTGATGTCAATAATAGCCCTGGTTATCGCGCCCATCCTGGCCGGGTTCCGGGGATTCATCTAAGGAGAGGATTGGTTCGCCGCTCGGTGCCAATGGTCGTCTGCGGACCGTGACCGGGATAAACAATAGTTTTATCGGGCAGCTTCATTAGTTTGCCCAGGCTTTCCATCAGCTGGTCGTAGCTGCTACCGGGCAGGTCATATCGGCCGATGCCGTAGTTGAACAGGGTATCCCCAGTGAACACCACCCCTTCCCCGTAGAAGCAGATACCGCCCCGGGTATGCCCCGGGGTGTGCAGCACCGAAAATTTTAAGTCGCCAACCTCAATGACATCCCCATCCTCAAGAAACCGGTCCGGAGCCGGTGGGGTGGGGTAGGCCAGACCGAAAGTCAACCCCAGGGACTGGTACTCACCCTGCAGAGGCTCGGCTTCATCACCATGCATAGCAATCTCCGCCCAGATATTTTCGTAGACTTCCTTGAGGGCGCCGGTATGGTCAAGATGACCATGGGTGATGACGATAAATTTTATGTCAAGTCCTGAATCAGTGATTGCCTTCAGGATTGCCTCAGCATCATCGCCGGGGTCAACCAGCATCCCCGCTTTGGTTTTTTCCGAGCCGACGATATAGCAGTTGCTTGCCAGTGGCCCGACGACCAGCGTTTCCAGAATCATTTACTGCCCTGCCTTCTCCTCCAGATGACGTAGATTTTACCACCACCGGCTAACCGAGGACAATATTGAATATTGACATTTACCATTTCGGGGAGTAGTATGCGGGCAGATTTAACAGGATACACTGATGAAGTTTCTCAAGGGTCTGGGACTCAGTCTTTTAGGTTTTCTTCTCTTTTTCTCCATATCTACTTTCAGCTTTGTCTATATGCTAAATAACACCCTCTTGAATCCCGACTTCGCCACCACTCAGCTAAACCGGCTCGATATTTCCTCACTGACGGAAGAATTGCTAGCTCAGCAGCCAGATGGGGAGAACGAGGCCCTGATTGAGACCATTACCGAGCTGGAACCGAGCATCAAAGAGCAACTCGGTGTCGCCATCAATGATATTTACGACTACCTGCTGGGCAAGAGCCAGAGTCTGGACCTGTCCCTTACCCTGAGAAACAGCGTCTTCAGCACCGATTTCGTCGTCTCGGTAGTAGATAAGCTCGAAGTAGCCGATTTGGTCGGGGAAAACCTTAAGGAGCAGTTCAGCCAGCAAGTTCCCCCTGAGATGATGGGCTTTCTCGAAGAGCCCATGGACGATACCCTGAAAGAACTTGAACCCTGGATGAAAGAGCAGATAGGGGTAGCCGCCGACCCGATGTTGGACTACCTCCTGGGCCGAAGGCCGGGATTCAGCGTTGATATCTCCCTGGAGCCGGTGCTGGCCAGCCTAGAAGACAATCTGCGGGAAGCCTTTATGGAGTCACCCCCCGCCGAATTTGCCATGGTGCCCCCGGAAATATGGGCGGAATACTTCGACCAGTTCTATCAGCAATTTACCCAAGAGATACCGGCCACCCTGACCATTGACCAGAGCCTGTTCGGCACCGAGATGCCAATGCAGATTACCCAGATGCTGACCGATACGGAGACCATGCTGGCCGAGGGCAGGCAGTATGTCAGCTACTTTCAGCAGGGCTACAATCTACTGATTGGCCTTATCGCGCTCCTGATTCTGGGCATCATCCTCCTCCACCGTGAGGTGAAAGGCGCCAGTCGCCAGATAGGCACCACCCTGGCCACCTTCGGCGCCATTGAATACATCAGCATCCTCGCCGCCAAGTACCTTGGCGGGGGACAATTAAGCGGGCTGCCCATCCCGACTTCACTTCAGGCGTGGCTGCCCGAGCTGGTAAACGACCTGCTGGCGCCGCTGGAGGTGTTCAGCCTAGTCTGCCTCATCAGCGGGGCGGTGCTGATTATTGTCTCCTTTGTTTACCCGCGCTTGCGCCCGAGCCAACCGGTACTGGAAATTGCCCCTGAACCTGAAGTAGAACCTGAGCCAGAGCCGGAGAATAGCTACCCTCCTGAAGGGTGATTCTCCCGCACCACCAGCTTGAGCCCGTCCTGCTCCACCACGATAATCTCTTTGCCAACGTCTATTTGCTTACCGGCTGACTTGGCCACCCAGAGCTCACCCTTGATGCGGACCAGGCCCTCGGGGGCTAGCAGGCGCACCACCTTCCCCCGGCCACCGAGCATATCGGGCAGGCTGACCAGGGGCTTACGGCGCAGGGCGCTACTGCCGATGCGGTAGGTGACCACCGCATAGACCAGCCACAGCACCATCACCGCAATCAGCGCCGGCAGGGGCAGGTTAATCCCCAGGCGGGGCAACCCCATGAGCACGATTACGGCGATGGCGGCCTCCTCCAGAATGAGGCTGACAATGGCTAGGATAAGTCTGGCAGTCATCTTGCCCCTTCATTATATCAGGGACGGCTCGGTTGCCGATACTCAAAGATGAGTGCTATAATTTTATATTCGGTTTTTAACAAAGCGGAGGCAGGTAATTGAAGCTAAGCCGTGAAGAAGTGCTGCATATTGCCCTGCTGGCCCGGGTGGGCCTGACCGAGGCCGAGGTAGACCGCCTCAGCGAAGAGCTGTCCAAAATCCTGGAGAACTTCGAAATACTGCAGAAGGTGGATACCAGCGGCGTTCCCCCCACCGCCCAGTCAATTGACCTTCAGAACGTACTCAGTGACGATAAGATTACCCCCTCCCTGCCCCAGAGTAAAGTTTTGACCAATGCCCCCCAGAAAGAGGGGAACTTCTTCAAGGTGCGACACGTGCTGGAGTAATGAATATTGACCGGCTATATCGGAAGGGGCTCCGTCTTGAGTACTTTAACGTTGGCTATAATGTCCTGGAGGCAATCGCATCAATACTGTTCGGCAGCATCGCCAACAGCATTGCCTTAATCGGATTCGGGCTGGACAGTATTGTTGAGTCACTAGCGGGACTAGTCTTAATCTGGCGTCTGAGGCAGCACGGTAAAATATCAAAAGAATCAGAGGAGAGAATAGAAAGGAGAGCCACCAGGTTTGTTGCCATAACCTTCTTTATTCTCGGTCTGTATATCTTATTTGAAGCGGTAGAGAAATTCTGGGTGACCGAGATTCCGGAACCATCCCTGGCAGGAATAATAATCGCCATGGCTTCCATAACCATAATGCCGGTGATAAGCTGGCAGAAACATAAAACGGGCCAGCAGATAAACAGCCGGGCTCTGGTGGCTGACTCCAAGCAAACGCTCGCCTGTGCCTTCCTCTCGGTAGCCCTGCTGCTGGGGCTGGGGGCAAACTATCTGTTCGGCTTCTGGCAGGCTGACCCGATTGTGGGCCTAATTATTACCGCCTTCCTGTTCCGGGAGGGGTGGGAAGGCTGGCAAGAAGCTGGGGAGGAGGCGTAATTTGACCGCCAGCGGGAACAGGCCGACCATCCATGAGGCAAATCAGCTCCTCAAGAGCCGAAAGCTCTCTTCGGTTGAGCTAACCAGAGCCTGCCTGGAGCGCATCAAAGAAGCCGAACCCAAGGTCCACGCCCTAGTTACCGTTACTGACCAAGCAGCGCTGAAGCAAGCCGAGGCAGCGGATAAGCTTTTGGCCCAAAAAGATAATCATAATCCTCTCACCGGCATCCCGGTGCTGATTAAGGACAACATGTGCACCAAGGGGGTGCGCACCACCTGCTCGTCAAAGATACTGGAGAATTTTATACCCCCCTATGATGCCACCGTGGTCGAAAAACTGAATAACGCCGGGGCGGTGGTGCTGGGTAAAGCCAATATGGATGAGTTCGCCATGGGCTCATCCACCGAGAACTCGGCCCTGTTTACCACCGGCAACCCCTGGGACCTGAGCCGTGTCCCCGGCGGCAGCAGCGGCGGCTCGGCGGCGGCGGTCGCCGCCGGGGAGACAATCTACGCCCTGGGCTCGGATACCGGGGGCAGCATCCGCCAGCCAGCCGGCTTCTGCAACGTGGTCGGGCTGAAACCGACTTATGGCCGAGTAAGCCGGTACGGGCTGGTCGCCTTTGCCAGCTCCCTAGACCAGATTGGGCCCTTGACCCAGGATGTTACCGACTGCGCCCTGGTGCTCAATGCCATTGCCGGCTACGACCCGAGAGACTCAACCTCGGTTCCCCACCCCACTCCCGATTATACCCGGTGCCTGAGTGCGGAGCTGAAGGGGCTTAAAATCGGCATCCCCAAAGAATATTTCGTGGCCGGGATACAGCCCGAGGTGGAAGCCGCCATCAGAACCGCCATAGATAAGCTGGCCGGGCTGGGGGCAAGAATAGACTGGGAGGTCTCCCTCCCCCACACCTCCTACGCCTTGGCGGTGTACTACATTATTGCCCCCTCCGAGGCATCGGCCAACCTGGCCCGCTATGACGGGGTGAAGTACGGCTTTTCCTACAAAGAGACGGATAATATGTGGACGGCAATGGAGAAGACGAGACAGCATGGCTTTGGCGCCGAGGTAAAGCGGCGCATCATGCTAGGCACCTACGCCCTCTCCGCCGGCTACTATGATGCCTGGTACCTCAAGGCACAGAAGGTACGCACTTTAATCAGGCGGGAATTTGATCGGCTATTTGAAAAGTTTGACGCCCTGGTTACCCCCACCTCGCCCACCACCCCCTTCAAGATAGGGGAAAAGACCGATGATCCGCTCCAGATGTATCTATCTGATGTCTGCACCATACCGGTGAACATCGCCGGCCTGCCGGCAATATCTATCCCCGCCGGCTTCGCCGACGGACTGCCCATCGGCATGCAGATTATCGGCAAGCCCTTCAGCGAAGAGACCATCCTGAAAATCGCCTACGCCTACGAACAAGCCACCGACTGGCACAAACACAAGCCTAACCTATAAAAGACGGGCGAAATAACCAGAGGGCTTGAATTTTCTGAAAGATAACTGTTATTCTGGTCTTATCTATATTTAGGGGTTGCGCCATACTGGGGGAAGAGATTATGGCGAAGCAAAGGAAAGTTAATCCGTGGCGAGTTCTGGTAACGATGCTGGCGGCTGCTTTCAGCGTACTCGCCTTTATCGGTCTGCTGGCTTTCATCTGGCACGATATATTCATGGTCATATTCAGCTATTTTCCCCGCGACATCCAGAAAGTCCTGGTTCAGGATATCTACCTCAGTGGTGGCATTGGGGTGTTTGTTTTAACCGGTGTAGCCGCCGTTTTATGGTACGCCCGAACCAAGATAGAAGCCTGAGCCGCCTACCCGATAAAACTTACCCAGCTCTGCTATAATGAGACCGGGAAGAAATAGTCGCTAGTTGAGCTATCAGGGGTTAAATAATGCTAAAAGAAATTCTGAAAATACTTGAAAACGATTCCCGCACCACCACCCGACAAATCGCTACCATGACCGGGCGCTCTGAGGCGGAAGTAACCAAACTTCTCAGTCAGGCCGAGCAGGACCGGGTCATCCTGAAATACAAAACGGTAGTCAACTGGGACAAGGTGAAGGAGGAGCGCCAGGTATCGGCTTTAATCGAGGTCAAGGTTACTCCGGAGCCGGAGGCAGGTTTTGATTCGGTTGCCGAGCGTATCTATCACTTCCCCCAGGTGCGCACCGTCTATCTGCTTTCGGGAACCTATGACCTACTGCTGCTGGTGGTCGGCAAAACCGAAAAAGAAGTCGCTGAGTTCGTCTCCCAGAAGCTGGCCCATATTGAGGGGGTGCAGGGTACGGTTACCCACTTTATGCTCAAGCGGTATAAAGAGGACGGTGAGATTCTGGAGGGGGAGGAAGAGGTCAAGCGGCAGCCGGTAATACTCTAGACAAATAATTAGCGCTACTAGTATAGTAGATATTCACTCGGGAGACTTCAATGGCAGTAAACACTCGGCTCAAACACAAAAAACAGACTGAAATTATTTCGGAGCGACTGAAGCAGATATCCCCTTCCGGGATACGTAAGTTCTTTGACCTGCTGGCGTCGATGGAAGGGATTATCTCGCTTGGCGTCGGTGAACCGGACTACAGCACCCCTTGGCACATCTGCGAGCCGGCCGTCCAGTCACTGGAGAAGGGCTACACCATGTACACCTCAAACCTGGGGATTCCCGAGCTGCGCCAGGAGCTGGCCCGCTACCTGAAGGACAATTATAACCTGAGCTATGATCCGGAAAGTGAGTTGCTGATTACGGTCGGGGTCAGTGAGGGAATGGACCTGGCGATGAGGGCTATCCTCAACCCGGGGGATGAGGTTATTATGCCCGACCCGTGCTATGTTGCCTACGAGCCCTGCGCCCTTCTCGCCGGCGGCACCGTGATTAAGGTGCCCACCTACCAGCAAAATGGCTTTGAGATAAGCGCCGCTGAAATTGAGGCACGCCTAACCGATAGAACCAAGGCGATTCTCGTCGGCTATCCCGCCAACCCCACCGGGGCGGTAATGCCCCGCGATAAGCTGAGGGCAATCGCCGAGTTAGCCCGGCGCCACCAGCTAATCGTCATCTCTGACGAGATTTACGCCCGGCTAATCTACGGCGTTGAGCATACCTGCTTCGCCAGCCTGCCCGAAATGAAAGAGAGCACCATCCTGCTCGGTGGCTTCTCCAAGGCTTATGCCATGACCGGCTGGCGCATCGGCTATGCGGCCTCATCCCAAGAGCTCATTGCCGCCATGACCAAGATTCACCAGTATACTATGATGTGCGTCCCCACCATGTCCCAGGTGGCCGCCATAGCGGCGCTGAAAGAAGGCGAGTCCAGTGTCCTGGAAATGGTCACCGAGTACGACCAGCGGCGCAAGCTCATCGTCAAGGGCTTAAATGAAATCGGGCTCCCCTGCTTTGAGCCCAAGGGAGCCTTCTATGCCTTCCCCTCTATTAAAAGCACCGGCTTGTCTTCCGAGGAATTCGCCGAAAAGCTGCTCCTTGAGGAAAAGGTAGCCGCTGTCCCCGGCTCCGCTTTTGGTCAGTGTGGCGAGGGCTATATTCGCTGCTGCTACGCCACCTCACCCAATGAGATTAAAGAAGCCCTCACCCGAATGAAGCGCTTTGTCACAAAACACACCAAGTAAGCCGCAACTGATTACATTCTCTCCGGCGCTGTCATCCCCATCAGGTGAAGTGTTCGGGCGAGCACAATTTGGGTGGCTTTCACCAGCTTGAGGCGGGCTTGGCTCAGCACTTCGTCCTCAGAGACCACCCGACACTGCTTGTAAAAGCTGTGAAAGACGGTCGCCAGGTCCTGAGCGTAATAGGCAAGATGATGGGGCTCTAGAGTGGTGGCCACGACCTCGACTATTTCCGGCAGGAGCAGTGCCTTCCGGATGAGGCTCAATTCCGGCTCGGTGGTCAGCAACGAGACATCGCCGCCACTGAAGTCGATGCCCCGTTCCTCAGCCAGACGCAGAATGCTAGCAATGCGGGCGTGGGCATACTGGACATAGTAAACCGGGTTGTCTTCTGACTGCTTCTTGGCCAGCTCCAGGTCAAAGTCCATCTGGCTATCGGCGCTGCGTGCTAAAAAGAAGAAGCGGCAGGCATCGCGCCCTACTTCATCGATTACCTCACTCAGGGTAATGATGTCACCGCTGCGTTTGGACACGCGAATCAGCTCGTCACCCCGGCGCAGGGTGACCAGCTGCGAAATTATCACTTTCAGCCGCTCCGGGTTAATGTCCAGGGCAGCGATAACCGCCTTCATCCGGGGGACATGCCCCTGGTGGTCGGCCCCCCAGATATTAATCACCGTGTCAAACTTGCGCTCCACGAATTTGTTATAGTGGTAGGCAATATCGGAGGCAAAATAGGTGGGGGAGCCATCGCCCCGCACCACCACGTTAGCCTTGTCCTCACCGAGAGCGGTCGCGCCAAACCAGACCGCCCCCTCTCTCTGGCTGATATAGCCCCCCTGGCTCAGACGCGCCATTGCCTTATCGTATTGCCCCTTATCATAGAGGCTCTGCTCACTGAACCAGACATCAAATTTCACCCCCAGCTGCTCCAGGGCCGCCTTGATTTGCGTTACCATCTTGGCCAACCCCACCCGCCCCAGCGCCGGCACCGCTTCGTCCTCAGGCAGCTTGAGAAAGCTATCTTTCTCTTGGGCAATAATCTCACTGGCCAGGTCAACCATATAGCTACCCAGGTAACCGTCAGCGGGCATCTCGGCATCGGTGCCCAGACCCTGCTGATAGCGGGCATAGAGGGTGCGCTGAAAGGCGTCTATCTGGCTGCCGGCATCATTGAGGTAATACTCCGTCTCTACTTTATAGCCGGCACTGGCAAGCACATTGGCCAGGGTACTGCCCAGCACCCCACCGCGACCGTGGCCAACATGAAGCGGCCCGGTGGGATTGACACTGACGAACTCGACCTGTACCCAGCTTCCCCGCCCCATATCAATGCTTCCGTAGCCATCACCGGCCGCCAGAATCTCCTCAACCTGGCTCGCCAGCCAGTTATCTTTGAGCATAAAATTGATAAATCCCGGGGGCGCCACCGCAATCTGACTGATTTCGGGGGGAGGGGTGATAAGCCCGACGATATCTTTGGCAATGGCTAACGGCACCAGCCCGGTGGTTCGGGCCAACTTCAAGGCTAGACTACAGGCATAGTCCCCGTGTTCTGCGTAGCGTGGGTGCTCTAGCAACACTTCGGGCAGAGTTACCGCCGGCAATTTACCCTGCTGCTGGGCTTCACTTACCGCCTCGGTCAGCAACTTAATCAGGGCGTGCCTCAGCCTTAAAATTCCGCTCATTACTAGCCTGCTGTTTTATTTGCAGGGGACACTAAGACAAGATATAATCTTAAACAGGGTGATTATACCAAAATTCAAGCTCATTATGCTATTGAGGTCAGATGAGTAAGCATTTGTTTAAAGCCCTGCGTCTCGCTTTTTTTATCAGCCTGCTGGCCGGAGCTCTAACCTCGCTCAGCGTTAACGCCGCCAACCAGTCAGTTAAAGTTCTGCACGTTAAAGGCACCATCGTGCCCATTGTGGCCGATTACATTGACCGCGGCATTAGCCAAGCGGAAGAAGAGAACGCCACCGCCTGTATAATTGAGCTGAATACGCCAGGCGGGCTACTGGAGCCCACCGAGAAGATAGTGGAGAGAATCCTGAATGCCCGAGTCCCGGTTATTGTCTATGTCTCTCCCAAGGGAGCCTGGGCGGCCTCGGCAGGCACTTTTATCACCCTGTCCGGCCATGTCGCCGCCATGATGCCAGGGACAACTATCGGTGCCGCCCACCCGGTAAGCGCCGGCGGGGAGGAAATACCGGAAGAGCAGATGAAAAAGATAACCGAATTTTCGGCGAAGTGGATGGAGACCATCGCCCAAGAGCGCGGGCGTAACATTGAAGAAGCCAAACTAGCCGTAACCGAAAGCAAGTCCTTCACTGATGTTGACGCCCTGGAGAATAACCTCATTGACCTCCGCGCCGAGGATATAGCCACCCTGCTGGCTGAAATCAATGGCCAGCTGGTTACTCTGGCCGGCGGTGAAGAAGTAATCCTTGAGACCGAGAACTATGTCCTGGACCGGACTGAGATGACCTTTGTCGAGCGCTTTCTGCAAACCATCAGCCATCCCAACATTGCCTATATTCTGCTTTCCGTAGGCAGCCTGGGTATTATTGCCGAGATTTACAGCCCCGGTGCCCTATTCCCCGGCATCACCGGTGCCATCTGCCTGCTCCTCGCATTCTACGCCCTGAACGTGCTGGATGCCTTCTGGGGCGGCATACTCCTGATCATACTTGCCTTCGGCCTATTCGTCGGCGAGGCACTTACCGCCACCTTCGGCTTATTCACCGCCGGGGGCGTTGCCGCTCTGGTTCTGGGCTCCCTGATTCTGTTTCCCGGGCAACCGGCAATGTTTCAGGTTGACCCCTGGCTGATTGCCGTCGTGGTCCTGCTGGTTACCGGCATCGTCGCCTTTGTCATGCAACGGGTAATTCAGGCGCACCGCCGCCAGGCTAAGACCGGCCGGGAGGAACTGGCCGGCAAGACGGCCGTGGTGAAGCAAGACCTTGACCCGGAGGGACTGGTCTTCTTCAAAGGGGAACGCTGGGCAGCGGTCGCCGACAAGGGGCGGATAAAAGCCGGCGAAGAAGTGATTATCACCGAGGTTGATGGCCTAATCCTGCGGGTGACCAAGAAACAGTAAACAGCAAAAGGAGGGCTCTGAGTTGTTTTCGTTTCAAATAGAACCCTGGCTGATTGTCCTAATTGCCATTAGCATGGTAGCTTTTATTACTATCTCCGTAATCTGGGGAATCCGAGCCCACCGCCACCAGATAGCCGCCGGCCGGGAAGAGCTGGTGGGCCGGACAGCAGAAGTGGTGACCACCTTGGACCCGAAAGGGGTGGTCTTCATTGAGGGGGAGCGCTGGACAGCCGTATCCGAAGGGGGGCGGCCAGAACCCGGGGAGGAGGTGACCATAACTAAAGTTGATGGCCTGAAGCTATATGTAACCAAGAAAAAGTAAAGGAGGTAAATAATGGTCAACCCAATTATTATCGGTATTATTGTTTTAGCCCTGCTGGTCATCATCCCGATGTCGGTTAAAATTGTCACCGAATTTGAGCGGGGGGTTATTTTCCGTCTGGGAAGGCTAATCGGGGCTAAGGGACCCGGACTCTTCCTCATCATTCCCTTTGTGGACCGGATGATAAAGGTAGACCTGCGGGTGGTAACCATGGATGTGCCGCCTCAAGAAGTAATCACCAAAGACAACGTTACCGTTAGAGTCAATGCCGTGGTCTACTTCCGGGTGGTTGACCCCGAAGCCTCGGTGGTCAAGGTTCTGGATCATATCCGAGCCACCTCCCAGATATCGCAGACGACACTGCGCAACATCCTGGGACAATCTGAGCTCGACGAACTGCTGACACAGCGGGAAAAGCTGAACCAGATGCTCCAGAAGATAATCGACGAGCATACCGACCCCTGGGGAGTAAAGGTCAGCACGGTCGAAATCAAAGAGGTGGAACTGGCCGACCAGATGAAGCGAATGATGGCCGCCCAGGCTGAAGCAGAGAGAGAAAGGCGAGCCAAAATCATTCACGCTGATGGTGAGTTTCAGGCTTCGGCAAGGCTGGCTGAAGCCGGAAGCG
>CP070693.1:76026-78643 GCA_020353235.1 Dehalococcoidia bacterium
CATCGCCGGTGTGGTGGCAACCAAGATCAACGCGCCGCTGACCAGGCAGCCCGGCAGCGTTTTGCGTTTCTTTGCAAAGTTGTGGCCATGGCCGCTCGTCGCCTTTTTTGTATGGGTTTTCGGACAATTCGTTGTCGGGTATTTCTTCAATGAGTTCTTGCAGAAGAGCGGTTTTCTCATTCCGCTCCTGATTATTGGACTTCTTGTATTGTCCATCTTTACTGGATATGCGTACGACGTCCACGATGGTAACCGCGTTGCAGTCTGACACGATGAGCGGCCCAACAACTCGCTGCAGCCGACCCGGCCAGCCAGGCGTTAGTTTCCGCGCGATACTGGCCTTGGCTGGCCGGGCGGCTCAGCTCGAGGCCGTTATGCGCATAAAGGAGATAACGTTAGGGAATCACGAAAACGACCATTTTTAGGGCTTGTGTTGATTTCAGGCTTCTACGGTCTAGGTGTAGTCATTTTGATTGTTGCGATGTTCTTTAATCGCGAGGAAGTTGGTATCCAGATTGCCAACGTGCATGGCGTGCCTGCTCTTGCGGGATTTCCGATCTTAATCCTGACTTGTATAGTGGGTGCCCTTGTTGCGATTGGGCTCTACAATATGACCTCATGGGGCTACTGGCTCACTCTGATTTACGCTTGCTACCTTCTTATCGTCCCTCCCATTCTTGTAGGCAAGGATATCTCGCTATTCGGCAATATCATTTGGCCTTTAGTTGTAGCGGTCTATCTCGTTCTCAAGAGAAAACAATATTTCGGCACTCACCACAGCGCATAAGTTATGGTGGGCGGAGCCATCACTGACTCCGCCCCCACTACCGAACCACGCGTGAGAGCTTTCCCCTCACGTGGCTCTTCGGAGTACAGGCCATTGTCATTGGCACCGTGTGCCGTGAACGGCGTCGTTGCTGTTTCAATAGCCATGTCACTCGGTGCGGTTTCGCCGGGTCCGACCCAGTCGGGTGGACCAGTACACCCAGTCCCCATCAAAGGGTCTCTTGTCGCCTTGTACTTTGACATGACGGCTCACCGCCGTCGTCTGGTGGAAGCTCAAGACGCTTTGCCCATCGCTGAAGCGCACCCGTCCGTTCACCTTGCGCCAGTAGCGGTAGTAGCACCATTTCCCGCTCTTGCGGGGGTGGCGGTATCTGGCCCAGCGCTTCAGTTGGTGATAGAGCGCGTTGTCTAGGATTTGAAAGTCGCGCTTGGCCATGCAGTGCTGGTAGTAGTTGGCCCAGCCCTGAATGATGGGGTTGAGCACGTGGACCATAGCCGCGTGCTCGGCGGAGTCGTCACGTCTGGCTCGTGCTGGCCTTTCCATCCTCGCTTCCGACGATTGATGACCAGTCGCACGCCGCAGGATGGCGCTCACGCCCCAGCACCCGGGGCGGTCGGAGTTGATTTTCTCCCCATCTTAGTGTAGACTGGGGTATGATATCACACCGACGTGGATACACAGTTGTCAAAGATCGGGACGGCTTGGCGTCCGTTGCTCGTCAAGCTCCCTTGCGACCTTTGCCGCCCATCCCCCGTCGTCCTGTTGCGCGACGGTTTCGGGCGAACGGGTCGCACCGACTCAATGAAGCCGACGCCGCTATCGCGGGGTAGCAAATCAGTCATTTTCCGAGGCGGTGTCGTAGCGTTTGAGAACAGGGCCGGGTCAAGTCGCGACGCGGCTTATGCGCAGGCCGTTGGGCCGCAACTTATTACTGTAAATCCGTATAGACCTGTACGCCCTAAATCCACTGCAAATGATAGTATCCAACGGGAGATAAGAAGAAAACCATGAAGTACAAAAGCGTTATCGTAACCAAAAGAGGCGGACCGGAAGTTCTCCAAGTCATTGAGAATGACCTGCGCGCACCAGACGCCGGGGAAGTCCGGATTAGAATTCTGGCCACGCCCGTATGTCAAGACGACATTGCCGCCCGGATTGGCAACCGACCGTTTTTGCCTAAGATACCCTTTGTGCCGGGTTATACCATCCTCGGTGTTGTGGATGCGATCGGCGAAGGAGTCACCAATGTCGCCGTGGGTGACCGTGTCGCGGCTTTGACGAATTTCGGGGGCTATGCCGAGTATATTTTCCTTGATGAAGAACATCTTGTTCACGTTCCTACAACCCTGGACCCGGCGGAAGCTGTGGTCCTTATCCTGAACTATTTGGTTGCTTACCAGGTGCTGCATCGGATTGCACAGGTAAAGCCAGATGATAAGGTACTCATTGTCGGCGCGAGTGGTGGTGTAGGAACTGCTTTCCTGCAACTTGGCAAGCTGGCTAATCTCAAAATGTACGGGTTAGCGTCCCGCAGCAAACACAGCGCACTGACCGAATACGGGGCGACGCCGATTGACTACCACACGCAAGATTTTGTTGAAGTGATCCGGCATGCGGAACCCGAGGGCATTGATTTCGTCTTCAATGGGATGGGTGAGGAGTACTTCGAGCGCGGATTGGCAGTGCTGCGGCGTGGCGGCGCATTGGTGCATTACGGTGCACCCCAGAGTTTTTCGCGCTTTTTGCTTTTTCTCGCCAAGCTTGCTCTGTTCAGCTTGCTGCCGAATGGAAAGGCAATTAAGGGATACGGGACTCATAGAGGTGATGTAA
>CP070693.1:78743-108914 GCA_020353235.1 Dehalococcoidia bacterium
ATGGAGGAGCCGCCACCTCCACCAGCAGATGCCGCGATTATTGGGTCGGCTTATGATATTGGACCTGACGGGAGTACCTTTGACCCACCTGTAATTCTGATCTTCGTCTATGACGAGTCTATGCTGCCGGAGGGTATGCCGGAAGAGAACCTAATTGTAAATTATTGGGATGCGGCTAGTGAGCAATGGAACCCGGTAGGTGTCCAAATTATTGCTACTGAAATAAATACTATCCGCGCAGCGGTCAGCCACTTCACTCCTTTTGCCATTCTGGCTTACCCTCAGCCCACTACTTTTGCTATCTTTACCGCCAGCGAGATGTTAGTAATTCCAACTGAGGCGGATATTGGAGAAACGGTAAATATTGCTATTTTAGTAGCCAATACCGGTGGTCGGTCTGGTAGCTATGAGGTTACACTCAAAATAAATGGACTAGCAGAGGCAAGTAAAGAGGTAACAATTAACCCTGGTGACAGTGAATTCGTCAGTTTTGGCATAGTTAAGCATACTGCTGGTACTTATGTAGTGGAAGTTGAAGGTTTAAAGAGCGAATTTACAATTAGGACGGAGGCAGTAGCGCCACCGTCACCTCCTCCAACGCCAACACCAACACCGACGCCGACACCGACACCGACACCGACGCCGACACCGACGCCGACACCGACGCCGACACCGACGCCGACACCATCTCCATCCTTCATCTGGCTTTTCATCGGTGGAATTATGGCCGCGGTAGCATTTGCTGTGCTAGCGTTTATTTACGCTTTCAATATTCGTAGACGGCTCCAGGCTGCTACTGTCACATATCCAGTAAGTCAGGATGTTAAATATCTGCTTGGCGAAAATAAGATTAAAGCTACCGGTAGAGTTTTAGCTCAAGCCGGAACAGCGATAGGAAGCAAGAGTCGCTCTCTGATTGAAGCTACCGGTAGAGTCTTAGCTCAAGCCGGAACAGCGATAGGAAGCAAGAGTCGCTCTCTGATTGAAGCTACCGGTAGAGTCTTAGCCCAAGCCGGAACAGCGATAGGAAGCAAGAGTCGCTCTCTAGCTAACAGATGGAAATCGAGAAAATTACGGTAACGTTTTGTAACTCTTAATGTTCGAACTTCAGAATAATTTTTTGATGGGCATATGCAGCCCGCAGCGAATTGTAGCTTAAAACCTGCCTACAAAACGCCCCAAACTCGGCAACCAATTTAAAATAGCACACATGTTCTATTGGTGCCGAGGGTATTTTGTCACCAGTGCTTGACAAAAGTGTTTTATCATATTATTATTTTGACAAAGCAATCTTTTTAGCAAGATCTATGGAACCTTGGGACAGTTATTTGAACACTATTGAGGCCGGCCGCCGTCTCAAGATTCATCCCGAGACGGTAAAGCGGCTGTGCCGACAGGGGGATCTGCCGGCGGTAAAGATCCACAATACCTGGTTAATCAATAAAGATGTCCTGGATAACTTCGCCGGAACCTATATTCCCAAGCGTGGTGCCAGAAAAAGGCTAATCAAGTAGACAGTGAGTATCAAGGGGGGTGACGGTTAGATGAGGTACGGTAAAGCCCTTAGAATTCTGGCTCTAGGCTCAATCCTGTCCCTGATGGTGGCAGTCATACCGGCCACACCAGCCCTAGCGGCACCACTAATTACCCTATCGCCAACCTCGGGTGCCATCGGGACTAAGGTGACCGTAACCGGAAACAACTTTGATTCCTATATTGGTGATACCGTCCTAATACTTTTTGATGATACCGAGACGGCTGAGCTAACGGTGCCGGAAACGGGGAGCTTCAGCTTCAATTTTCTCATTCCGGCCGGTGCGTCACCGGGGAGAGCTTGGATTACAGTCAAAAGCGAGTTTGACTTTATCATTGCCCAGAGCTCGTTTATCATCACCAAAACCGAAATCAAGCTGGACACCAGCCAGGGCGCCGTCGGCACCACTGTAGCCATTGAGGGCAGGGGTTTCTATGTGGAAAAAACGGTAACCTTCTACTACAGCTACAACGGGATTAAATCAAAGCTAGGCACGGTCACCGCCAGTGCTACCGGCGAGTGCAGCTTCAGCTTTACTATCCCAGAGAGTACCGTCGGCAAGCACGAGATCAGCGGCGTGGGTGCCGAAGGCAATTCCGCCGAAGCCGATTTTACGGTGATTCCGTCCTTTACCCTGAAGCCGAATTCAGGAGTGGTAGCTGATACCATAACCGCCAGCGGACACGGTTTGACTAAAAGGAGCGTGATTTCCATCTACTTCAAGGACACCGAGGTCGCCTATGCCAAGACCGATGAATACGGTAGCTTTGAAATTATCCTTAAAGTACCGTCAATGAAGTCTAGTACCTACGAGGTAAAGGCAGAGGATGAAGCCAGAAACTCGGCCAAGGCTATGTTCACCATTGTTGAGGTCTCCCTCAGCCAGACTACGGGCAATATCGGCACTCCGCTCATCGTTAGCGGTGCCGGTTTCTTGGTAGGCAAGACAGTAACCGTCAACTATGACGACCAAGAAATAGCTCAGGCCACGGCGGGTAGTGGTGGTAGCTTTTCGGTTGCCTTCAATGCTCCGGTCAGTGTCAGCGGCGAGCATGTGATAACGGTGAGTGACGGTAGCAACACCCTTCAACTCACCTTTACCATGGAATCGGAGGCACCAGCGGCACCAGCACCACAACTACCCGAGACCGGGATTAAGGCAACCTCACCGTTGCGCTTTGACTGGACAGATGCTACCGACGATAGCCCTCCGGTAACCTATATCCTGCAGATTGCTACCAACAAGGACTTCCCCACCGATTCCGTAGTTTTAGAAAAGGCAGAGCTCAACACATCAGAATATACCCTCACTGAAGAAGAACAGCTGGCGCCGGTCAGCAAAGAAGAGCCCTACTACTGGCGGGTGAAAGCGGTAGACGGCGCCTCTAATGAGAGTCTGTGGTCGACACCACGGTCGTTCTACGTTGGTGCTCCCTTTGCCCTACGTGGCTGGGCACTTTATATCCTGATCGGATTGGGTACCATATTGATTTGTCTGTTACTATTCTGGGTAGGAAGGAGAACCGCTTATTACCGACCGTAACTAATGCTTTAAATAACAACTTAAACCAAACTAGGAGGAAATGAAATGAGACGTACTAAAATCTGGCGAATATTGACGGTTGCCCTGATTCTCTCCCTGCTGATGGCAGTTATCCCAGCCACCCCCGCCTGGGCATATGACTATGACATCACAATCGACCCAGAAGAGGGCGAAATTGGTGACCGGATTGACATCGCCGGCGAAGATTTTGACCCCAGTGGCAAAGATGGTAGCGATGATGAGGAATGGGTTGATATCTACTTTGCCGAAGATGAAGCCGATGTCGGCGATGACATCGATACCGAGGTGAATACCTATGCACTGGTGAGAACCACTGACGTTGGCTGGGTGGATGATAGCGATGAGGGCGAGATTGATACCTCCTTCATAGTGCCCGATGTACTTGACGACGGCGATGATGAAGAAGACGTTGCGCCCGGCACCTATTACCTATATGTTACCCGCTTCAACAGCAACCGAATAAGATCGATGGCTGAATTTACCGTAATCGGTGCTGGCGAGATTAACATTGACCCCGATGAAGGTCCAGTCTACACCGAGGTGGAGATTTCCGGTACCGACTTCAGCGATAGTGAGGATATAACCGTAGAATACGATGGCGATGAAATAAGTATCGAAAGCGGGGATGATAGTACAAATAGCAGCGGTGAATTTGATTGCACCATCATCATTCCGGAAAGCACCGCCGGTGACCACACCATAAGGGTCGTCGATGATGCTGACTCTGAAGCCGAGGACACCTTCACCGTAGAGCCAGAAGTCACTGTCAGCCCAACTGAAGCCAACGTCAGTGAGACAGTAACCATAAGCGGTAGCGGCTTTGCCGGAAGGAGTGATGTTGCCGTCTACTTTGATGGGACTGAGTTAGACAGCGATGAGACGGATAGCGACGGCAGCTTTGAAGTTACCTTCACTGTGCCAGCGGTAGCGTCAGGCACCTATGACGTGGAGGCATACGACGAGGATGATAACTCGGCAACGGTAGAGCTTGCTGTCGCCGCTACCGTGGTTAAGCTTGAGCCTACTACCGGTAATGTCGGCACCCCTATAGCGGCGAGCGGTAGCGGTTTTACCCCGGGAGCCACCATAATCATCAAGTATGATGACGCTCAGGAAGCCACGGCTACCGTTCAGGCCAGTGGCATATTTGCCGTTATCTTCAACGCTCCAGCCAGTATCAGCGGTGAGCATGTGATAACCGTAGGTGACGGCACCACCACCAAGCAGTTCACCTTCACCATGGAGTCAGTGGCCCCGCCCACACCCCAGCCACTGCTGCCGCAAATGGGAACCAAACCAGAACAGCCGGTCCGCTTTGACTGGGCCGATGTCACCGACGACAGCTCCCCGGTAACCTATACCCTTCAGGTTGCCACCGGTAAAGACTTCAACACCAACGCCATGGTGCTAGAGAAGAAAGAAATCACCAAGTCGGAGTACACCCTCACTGAAGCCGAACAGCTGGAAGCGCGCACCAAGGAAGAGCCTTACTACTGGCGGATAAAAGCGGTCGACGCTGCTTCTAACGAGAGCGCCTGGACCGGTGCCGGGGAATTCTATGTTGGCGCCCCGACCATTATCGGCGCGGAAGGCATGCCAACCTGGGTAATATATACCCTGATTGGACTTGGTGGCGTGCTCCTAGTGATCATCGGCTTCTGGCTAGGGCGGAGAACCGCCTACTATTCATACTAGTTTTTTCCTGCCTCTGAAAAGGGGGGGAACTAATTTAAGCGGGGCCTAGGCCCCGCTTAAAGTTTTCTGACTACCTCTCGCCCCGCGGATGGTATGGGCAGCTAAATCCCACCTAGTCATTTATTACCACTTTTATTGATTAGTTAAATGGGCAATGCTTTATTGAAATTGCCTGCCAATAGTGTGGCACAGGGGTGGGCTATAAACGATAGCAAGACCAAAGTCGATGAACAAGCAACTGAGCTGGTGGAACCGGCCGAGGTTGAGTCGGTTATCCAGGAGGTGGAGGAAATACAGAACGAATGGAATAATGTTACTGGCAGTATGAAAACACAGCGAGAGAGACTGGAGTCTCTCCTGCAATCATTCCCGGGAGTGATTGAAACCTCGGCAATTAAGGCACTATCCCTGCAGATGACTCACCTGGAGCAACTGGTATCAGAATTGTTTCACGAATCTCACACTAGAGCCACCACCACCCGAGCCCGCAAACAGCTAATCATTTCCCTAGCGGCTTTAGGAGTCACCGTGATTCTGTGGAGGGCATTTCTGGTGCTCAATACCCTGAAATGAGTTCTGATTATTTCCCTTCCAGCTCAAACATCTTGTGCAGGGCACGGACTGCGTCTTTAACCCGCGCTTCATCGATGATGCAGGTTATTCTTATCTCTGAGGTAGTAATCAGCTGAATATTGATACCCTGCTCGCTTAAGGTCCGGAACATGCGCGCCGCGTAGCCGGGGGTGTTCTGCATCCCGGTGCCAACGATACTTACCTTACCCAGCTTAGCATCACTGACGCACTCCCTAGCTCCGATTGACCGGGCGATGGGACCGACCACCTCCATGGCCTTAGTTAGCTGGCTTTTGGCTACGGTAAAGGTCAAATCGGTAATATTCTCAATACTGGCATTCTGCACAATGGTATCAACACTGATACCCCCCTTGGCCAAGGGTTCAAAGAGAGTGGCCGCAATACCGGGACGGTCGGGAACGCCAATTACGGTCACCTTAGCCACATCCAGGTCATAGGTAACCCCCCTCACCTTATTACGCACTTCCATTAATGCTCCTCCGTGAATTAATGTCCCCGGGCTATCGTTGTAGCTGGAGGCAATCAATATTGGGATATTGAATAGCTCCCCCAGCTCAACCGCCCGCGGATGTATCACCTTGACCCCGTAGCTCGCCAGCTCCAGCATCTCTTCATAGCCGATTTCGGTCAGCTTTTGCGCTTCGGGGACAAGGCGCGGGTCAGCGGTATAGACACCCTCAACATCGGTGTATAGCTGGCAGATTTCCGCCCCTAGCCGGGCCGCTAGGGCGACGGCGGTGGTATCTGAGCCACCCCGCCCCAGGGTGGTGACATCCATTTCCTCGGTGATACCCTGAAAGCCAGCGACAATAACCACCCGCCCCGCCTTCAGCTCTTTGACCACCCGGGCGGGGTCAATATCCCTGATTCGGGCGCTACTGTAGGTAGTATCCGTCTTTATGCCCGCCTGGGCACCACTCAGGCTGATGGCCTCATAGCCCTTATCGCGCAGCGCCATCGCCAGCAGGGTGCTGGAGACCAGTTCGCCGGTGGATAGTAGCACATCCAGCTCCCGGTCAGCGGGGCGTCCGGTTACCTGGTGAGCCATTTTGATTAAGTCATCGGTGGTATCCCCCATTGCCGAGACGACCACCACCACTTGATTGCCCTTGTCTCTGGTCTGGGCAATACGCCGGGCAACATTTTTAATCTTGCCGGCATCCGCCACCGAAGAGCCACCGTATTTCTGTACGATTAACGCCATTACCTATCCCTCAATCAGTCTACCCATAAGATTATACCCCGGGTCAACAAACAGCCCAGTTTTGGCAGCTTCCGCCTCGGTAAACCGCCGGGCTACGTTGGCGCTGAAGCCGGGCCCCCAGAGCATAAAGGGCACCGGGTCCGGGCTGTGGGTGCGAATTTCAATCGGGGTGGGGTGGTCGGGCATAATCAGCACCCGTAGATTACCCGGCTGATAGGTGCCGAGCCGGCTGACCACTTCTTTATCCACCATCTGAATCGCAGTTACTTTATCTTCAACCGAACCGGAGTGAGCGGCCTCATCGGGGGCTTCAACATGAATGACGACCAGGTCGTGTTCTTTGAGTGCCGTCAGGGCACCATTAGCCTGGGCGGCGTAGTCGTTGTCTGGCCCATCGCTCACCCCGGCAATAACTAAAACAGCCATCCCCATCATGCGGGCCAGGCCACGTAGCAGGTCAACCGCCGAGGTCATGGCAGCACTGACCCCGTAGACGGGCTTGAAGGCGGGCATACTGGGCGCCTGACCGCTTCCCCAGAAGAGCCATATCATATTGGCCGGGACATCACCCCGAGAGCGCCGTTTGCTATTTACCGGGTGCTCAGCGAGCACCGCCACTGAGCGTTTCATTAAATCAACCAGGAACTCACTCCCCTCCCCTTTGGGCATAAATTGGCTAATCGATTTATCGGGGATGTCATGGGGCGGGGTGCAGCTGGCCTTAAGGGTCTCCTCATGCCCTTTGAGCTTGAGGATATGGCGGTAGCTGACGCCGGGGTAGAACTGAATACTCTCATTACCCAGGCTCTGGTTCAATGCCGAGATAAGCTGGCTTGCCTCTTCAGTGCTGATATGACCCGAACTGTAGTCCCACATCTTACCATCGCGGGTCGCCACCAGATTGCAGCGGAAGACAACCTCGCCCTCGCCAACCGGAATGTCCATGCTTTTGGCTTCAATGCCAGCCCGACCCCGGTAGTAGACCTTGGGGTCATAGCCCAGCACCGACATGCAGGCACAGGCGCTGGACGGCTCCATCCCGACGGGCACAGTTCGGGTAAGCCCCAAAACTCCGCCCCGAGCCATGGCATCCAGATGGGGAGTATCGGCCAGCTCCAGGCAGGTCTTACCCCCCTGCTCAGGCAGGGGCAGGCCGGCGGCACCGTCGATAATCAGCACAGCGTATTTCATCACTCTAACCTCGGTTTACAATTAGCTCCCAGCCACCTATAATATCGTTGGTCGGGGCGTAGCGCAGTTTGGTAGCGCGCCGCGTTCGGGACGCGGAGGTCGGCAGTTCAAATCTGCCCGCCCCGATTTTATTTTTCAGCTTTTTTTACTTCCTCCCAGAGGGCATTTTGCTCATCAAAAGATAGCTTGCCAAAGTCCAGCCCGCGCTGGCGGCAGAGCGCTTCCATACCGGAGAAGCGTCGGTAGAAGCGCTGGTTCGCCTGCCTCAAGACGGCTTCTAGATCTATGCCCAGACGGCGGGCAATATTGGCCAAGGTAAAGAGCAGGTCGCCAAACTCACCTGCCTTTTTCTCTTGGCTCTCGGCCTGCTTTAACTCACTGACCTCTTCAGCCAGCTTGTCAATAATGCCGTCAATATCGGCCCAGTCAAAGCCAACCCGGGCCACCCGGTCCTGAATTTCCTGGCTATAGCTTAACGCCGGCATCTGACGGGGCACATTGTCCAGCATGGATGCCTGGCTGCCCCGCTCCTCTTTCTTTAACGCCTCCCAGTTAGCCAGCACCTCACCGCTACCCTTGACCTTTACCGAGCCGAAGACATGGGGGTGGCGGTAAATAAGCTTGCTAGTGATACCCTGGATAACATCGCCCAGTTCAAATTCACCGTCTTCGCTGGCAATCTGGGCATGGAGGACCACTTGCATCAGAAGGTCACCCAGCTCGCTGCAGAGCTTATCTTTATCCGCCTCATCAAGGGCCTCCAGTGCCTCGTAACACTCCTCAATCAGATTCCCCTTCAGGGAGGCATGGGTCTGCTCCCTATCCCAGGGGCAACCATCGGGGGATCGCAGCTTGGCCACAATACTGACCAGAGTATCAAACTGGCGGAGATTCTCGGGCAGGGACAAAATGGCCTCCTTAACTGTTTAAGATTATACAGGCTGGGCTGGAAATGAGCAATGCTGTCAGCTTGAGGGCAGTACCGCCCCGATGAGCTGGCGCTGCCCACGCCGGAACTCGGCGGCCGGCAGGGCCTGTTTTCCCTCCAACTGCACCCGCCGCACGCCGAGCACTCCCTGGCCGGTGCCGATGCCAAAGGCTACCTCCCTATTGGCCAAATTCAGCGCCACCACCTGCCCAACTTCGGGAGAGGTCTCTTCAGGTAAGGGCACCGCCTCAATAATCTTGAGCTGCTTCCCCTGCCAGCGGGTGTAGCAGCCGGGCCAAGGCTGGAAGGCACGCACCCGCCGCCACAGCTCAAGCGCCGGTTGCCTCCAGTCAATCTTGCCCTCTTCCTTGGCGATGGGAGCACAGAAGGTGGCTTCGGCATCATTCTGGGGGCGGGGAGTCAGCTCCCCTCTCAGCCAGTGGGGCAGAATTTCCAGAAGCAGCGGCGCGGCGATGCGGGACAGCTTGGCAGTCAGCGAACCGGTGGTATCCAGCGGCGAAATTGGAATCTGCGCCTGGGCGAGCACCGGGCCGGTGTCCAGCCCCTTCTCCATCAGCATCAGGCTTATGGCGGTAAACTCATCCCCAGCCAGAATCGCCGCCGCCACCGGTGCCGCCCCCCGAAATCGGGGCAACCGGGAGGCATGGATATTGATACAGCTATGACAGGGTATGTCCAAGACCGGCAGGGGCAGAATCTGACCGAAGGCAGCTACGATTATAACCTCGGGCTGGAACTCAGCTAGCTGCCGGACCGCGTCTTCTGTCTTGAGACTGACCGGCTGTACCACCGGCAAGCCCCAATTCTGAGCGATTCTTTTTACCGGAGAAGGGACCAGGGTGCGCCCCCGCCCGGCCGGTTTATCCGGCTGGGTATAGACGGCGACCACCCGGTAGTGATTAATTAGCAGCTGCTCCAGAGAGGGCACCGCGAACTCAGGGGTGCCCATAAAAACGACCCGCATTTCAGCCCTCCCGCCCCCAAATTCTAACATCAAAAATTTTTAACCACAACCTGTCTTTTTATGCCTATAGGGTAGCTATTTAGCCAAAAAAGGGAGTCTCAAAGACCTTGTAAGGGAAAACAGGGGCTGACGGCAACCAGCAATAAGGCTGAAAACCTTTGCCTTTAAGGGGGTCAAGTAATATCCTGTTAGGTGTTCGCTTAACAGTACCTCCTTCTCCCTCCCACCCCAACCACTCGTGTTATCGGCCCCTAATCTAGAAGGGGCGTTGTTATAAGAACTGGTACAAGTTAAAACGGGGAAACGCTGGGGGTTTAATGGAAGGCAGGTCAGCTAGAGACATCTGGGAAGCGGCTTTAGGCGAACTGCAGGTTCAGGTCAGCAAGTCAAACTACCGCACCTGGCTGGAAAAAACCACCGGACTCGCTTACGACAATGGTCAATTTGTCATCGGTGTCCCCACCACCTTCATCGCCGAATATCTGGACCAGAACCAGCGTTCTCTAATTGAAAAAACGCTTATCGGCATCACCCAGCAGGATACCCGGGTACACTTTCATGTCAACGGGAGGCATGAAGAGCCTCCCGTTAATTATGCCTTCGATGAAACCACACCAGTGAGGGAAGCCAGCCCCCTCATATTCAATTCAAAGTATACCTTTGATGCCTTCGTTGTCGGTAGCTGTAACCGCTTAGCCTACGCCGCTGCCCTGGGGGTAGCCGAAAACCCAGGACAAAACTATAACCCTCTTTTTATATATGGGGGGGCTGGTTTGGGCAAGACCCATTTACTGCATGCCATCGGTCAGGTGGCGTTAAGCGCTAAGATAGAGGTGCTCTATGTCACTGCCGAGCAGTTCACCAATGAGTTTATCAACGCCATTCAACACCGCAAAACGGCTGAGTTCCGCAACAAATACCGCAGTGTTGATATGCTGTTGATTGACGACATCCATTTTATCAGCGGCAAGGGACAGACCGAGGAATGTTTTGTCCATACCTTTAATGAGCTACACAACGCCAGTCACCAGATGGTAATCACCAGCGACCGCTCCCCCAAAGATGTGCCCCAGCTCGCCGAGCAGTTACGCTCCCGCTTTGAGTGGGGGCTGGTGGTCGATATCCAGCCACCTGACTTTGACACCCGCCTAGCTATTCTGCAAACCAGGGTGGAGCGGGAGGGGATAACCCTGCCTCCAGAAGTGCTTGAGTTCATCGCCAACCAGAGCGAGCAGAATATCAGAGAGCTGGAGGGCTACCTCAATCGGGTGACCGCCTACGCCAAGCTGGTACGCACCCCCCTCACCCCCAGACTGACTGCCGAGGCGCTCAAGGCTATCGGCAAAAAGGCACCCAAGAAGGTCACCCCGAAAACAGTGATTGAATCAGTCGCCAGTAGCTTCCAGCTCGCCCCGTCAGACCTAATAGGTCGCAAAAGGGATAAAGAGACTGCCTTAGCCCGGCAGATAGCGATGTACCTGCTGCGGGAGGAGACCAGGTGTTCCCTAGCCCAGATCGGCCAGGAGTTGGGCGGCCGGGACCACTCTACTGTCATCCATGCCTGCCAGCGGCTGGCCGGTGATATTGAGGCCAGCCCTTCACTGCGCCGCAAGATTAATGAAATCCGGCAAGGCTGGCCTCAATAATTTATCCCCACTAACCAACCATTGGTTAACAGGTCTATCCCCGACTAGCAGTGCCCAGCATGTTAATGATAATCCCATTCTGTGAATAAGTCTGCTTAAGACCTGCCTTAATCTTCCCCTTTATTTTAATTAACGAGTTAGCTTTTAATTAGTGCTAATATTATAATTACTGATATGATATCTAGTATTAAGTAATAAATATATTAACGTTAATAAATAGTTGATTAATTGTGTTTGACCAGGTTGAGATTAAGGTAAAAGCGGGCAGCGGCGGTAATGGAATAGTTAGCTTCCGCCGTGAGAAGTTTGTCCCCTTCGGCGGGCCGGATGGTGGTGATGGTGGTGATGGTGGGGACGTCATCATCCGGGCTGACGCCAGCATTGACACGCTGCGTATCTTCCGGCAAAAGAGGTTTTACGCTGCCGGCAATGGCCGGGATGGTGAGGGGAAAAAGAAACACGGTAAGAAAGGCCGGGACCTAGTGGTGCCGGTACCGGTGGGTACGGTGGTCTCTCACAAGGCACAGATTGGCGGCGATATGGTTATAACTGACTTGGCTGAGCCAGGGCAGTTTGTAGTGGTGGCTGTGGGGGGCAAAGGTGGACTAGGCAATGCCCATTTCGCTTCGGCGACTAATCAGGCGCCCCGCATCGCCCAGAAGGGGGCAGCCGGGGAGGCAGCATCGCTGATACTAGAACTGAGAATCATAGCCGATGTCGGCATTATCGGCTATCCCAATACCGGTAAGTCTACCTTGCTGGCGGCGGCTTCCGCGGCCAAGCCTAAAATTGCCAGTTATCCCTTTACCACCCGCGAGCCTATTTTGGGGGCGGTTGAGTTAGGCTCGCGGCTCTTTGTCTTGGCCGAAATCCCCGGTCTAATTGACGGTGCTCACCTGGGGCGGGGCCTGGGACACGATTTCCTGCGCCATATTGAGCGGACCAGAATGCTTATTCACTTGGTTGACGGTAGCTCGGCATCTCCACTGGAGAACATGATTAAGGTAAATACTGAGCTCAGCCTGTATGATTCGGCGCTGGCGCAAAAACCCCAGCTGGTGGCGGTGAACAAGATTGACCTGCCCGAGGTGCGCGCTCGCTTAGCCGAGATGAAAGAAGCCTTCAGCCAGGCTGGCATCAATGTCCTCTTTATTTCTGCCGCCACCGGCGAGGGGGTGGCCGAACTTATGACCGATACCGGGCAGATGCTGGTGCAAATTATCCCACCCCGGCGTGGGGAGGGGGAAAAGCCGCCGCTGAAGGTCTTTCGTCCCCAGCCCCGGGATAAGGGGATTAGCGTGCGTAAAGAAGGCGATGTTTTTGTGGTGGTGGCACCGGAGTTGGAGCGCATCATTGCTGCGGCGGCTACCGAAAGCCCCGATGTGCGTCAGCAAATCAGTCGGCAGATTGCCCGGCGGGAGGTGAGGCAGGCTTTGGAGAAGGCGGGAATCAAGACAGGCGATAAGGCTCGCCTAGGTAATCTGGAATGGGAGTGGGCATAGCATGAAAATCGGCGTGCTGGGCGGAACCTTTGACCCGGTCCATCTGGCTCACCTGGCGGTGGCGAAAGCGGTAAAAGCCGAGCTGGGTTTGAGTGAGGTTATTTTTGTGCCCGCCGGCCAGCCGTGGCTGAAGGCGGATAACTATATCTCGGCCGCCGAGCACCGTGTCCAGATGGTGCGCCTGGCGATTGCCGGCAAATCTTACTTCCGGCTGTCCACCGTGGAGATAGACCGTCCCGGTCCATCCTATACGGTGGACACCATGGCTGAGCTGCGGGAGCAAATCGGCGCCGAAGACGAGCTCTATTTTATTCTGGGCTGGGATAATCTGGCCGAGCTGCCGCGCTGGCGGGAGCCGGCGCGCCTTATAAAGCTCTGCTATCTGGTAGCTGTCCCCCGCCCCGGCTACCCCGTCCCCGACCTGAAAAAGCTGGAAGGCAAAATCCCGGGCATAGCCCGGCGGGTCATTGTTATGGATAAGCCGCAGCTGGACATTAGCGCCACCGAAATCAGAAAGCGGCTCACCCGGGGAAAGCCTATTAATGACTTGGTGCCGGAAGCGGTGGCGGAATACATCAAGCGGCACGGACTGTATATCAGGGCTTAAATATCCAGGTTCTTGACGCTCTTGGCGTGGGCCTGGATGAAGGCTTTGCGCGGCGGGACTTCTCCTCCCATCAGGACATGAAAAATGCGGTCTGCCTTGGCGGCATCTTCAACATTGACCTCAAGCAGGGTGCGGGTGGCTGGGTTCATGGTGGTTTCCCACAGCTGCTCGGCGGTCATCTCCCCCAGCCCCTTATAGCGCTGGACTTCAATTTTTTTGGCACCCTTCAGTTTAGCCAGCACTTCTTCTTTTTCCGGCTCGGTGTAAACCCAGTATTCCTGCTTGCTGCCTTTAATGCGGTAGAGGGGGGGCTGGGCAATGAACAGGTGCCCCTGGGTAATCAGCTCCGCCATATGGCGGAAGAAGAAGGTAAGGAGCAGGGTGCGAATATGGGAGCCGTCAACGTCAGCATCGGTCATCAGGATAATGCGGTAGTAGCGCAGTCGGGAGAGGTCAAATTCATCGTCTATCCCGGTGCCTAGGGCGGTAATGATAGCGCGAATTTCCTCATGAGACAGCATTTTATCTGATGGTGCCTTTTCCACATTGAGTATCTTGCCGCGCAGGGGCAGAATAGCCTGGAAGCGGCGGTTACGTCCCTGTTTGGCCGAGCCACCGGCCGATTCCCCCTCCACCAGGTATATCTCGCAGAGGGAGGCTTCTTTCTCGGAGCAGTCCGCCAGCTTGCCGGGCAGGGTGGCGGTATCCAGGACGCCCTTCCTGATGACCAGGTCGCGCGCCTTGCGCGCTGCCTCTCTGGCTTTGGCGGCAGTGAGGCACTTGTCGATGATTCTCTTGGCGTCCTGGGGGTGCTCCTCTAGGAAAAGGGATAGCCCTTCGCCGACCACGCTCTCCACCAGGCTCTTGATTTCCAGGTTGCCCAGCTTGGCTTTGGTTTGCCCCTCAAACTGCGGTTCGGTCAGTTTGACGCTGATAATGGCGGTAAGCCCTTCCCGGATATCATCCCCGATGAGATTGGGCTCTTCGTCTTTGAGATACTTGTTCTTGCGGGCATAGTCGTTCAGGGCGCGGGTCAGTGCCGAGCGAAAGCCGGTAAGATGGGTGCCGCCGTCAACGGTGTTAACGCAGTTGGCGAAGCTGAGGGTGGTCTCGGTAAAGCCGTCATTGTACTGAAGGGCAGCCTCGACTATGGTGCTGTTGACTGTTTTCAGGACATAAAAGGGCTGGCGGTGGCGCACCGGTCGATTGCGGTTAAGATTATTGACAAAGCTGGTAATGCCACCGTCAAAATAGAAGGTATTCTCGTCAGTTTCCTGCCCCTTCTTCTCCTCATAGATGGAGATTTCCACCCCCTTATTGAGGTAAGCCATCTCCCGCAGCCGCTCGCTCAGGGTATCAAAGTCATAGCTGATTTTGCCGAAGATTTCTTTATCGGGCAGGAAGTCAATGGTGGTGCCGGTGTCCTTGGCTTTACCTACCTCGGCGACCTTGCTCTGGGGTATGCCCTGCTTGTAGTCCTGCTGGTAAAGCTTGCCGTTGCGCCTGACCTTGATGCTGAGCCAGGCGCAGAGGGCATTGACCACCGAGGCACCAACGCCGTGCAGCCCACCGGAGACCTGATAGGTCTTGCCACCGAATTTGGCCCCGGCGTGGAGGGTGGTCATCACCGTTTCTAGGGCAGATACCTTGGTGGTGGGGTGAATTTCTATCGGGATGCCCCGCCCATTATCCGCCACGGTAACGCTGCCGTCCTCGTGAAGGGTAACCGAAATTTGGCTGCAACAGCCCACCATGGCTTCGTCAATGCTGTTGTAGACGATTTCATAGACCAGGTGGTGCAGCCCGCGCTGGTCGGTGCTGCCGATATACATCCCGGGTCGGCGACGGACCGCCTCCCGTTGACCGAGAACCTGAATATCAGCCGCAGTATAAGCGTTATTGGTTGGTGGGGTGGGTTGAGGGGCTTCCATAAAAATAGTATAGCATAGTTCAGGCACAAAGTGAAGCTAAAAAGGCCGCTTAACCCAGTATTTTTGGTAGCTTACTTATGGGCACCGGTTTTTGGGTGGCGGTGGTCATATCGCGCAGGATGACGGTGCCCTTCTTCAGCTCTTCCTCGCCGACAATGACCGCACAGGGTATGCCCAGGCTGTTGGCCTGCCTAAGCTGCGCCTTCAGGCTGCGGCTGCCTGTAGCTTCAATGGCACTGACGCCACTCTTTCTCAGGCTGGCGGCCAGCTTCAGCGCCTCTTTTTTCAGCTCCTCACCGGTGTAGGTAATGAAAACCCGGGGCTGGGGCAGGGGTGGGATGGGAATCTTTTGCTGCTTTAGATTTAAAATTATCCGTTCCATGCCGGCGGCAAAGCCGAGGGCGGGGGTGGGCTTGCCCCCCAGCTCCTCAATCAGGTCGTCATACCTGCCGCCGCCGCCGATGGTGCTCTGGGCGCTGCCCCCCTCCGGCTGTATCTCAAAGACGGTGCGGGTGTAGTAGTCCAATCCCCGCACCAGGCGGTGGTTGACGGCAAAGGGGATTTGGAGCAGCCCGAGGTACTCTTTGAGCTGGTTGAAGTGCCCGCCACACTCCGGGCAGAGGTGGTCAATGCTCCGGGGAGCCTGACTGGCAATCTGCAGGCAAGACGACTTTTTACAGTCAAGCAGGCGGAGTGGGTTTCGCTTCAGCCTGATTTTACACTCCGGGCAGATGTTATCGGTGTAGCCGGCATAATAATCTTTGAGGACGGCGAGATAGGCCGGGCGGCACTTTTTACAGCCGATGCTGTTCAGTTGCAGGCTCAGGCGGCTCAGTTTCAGCGAGGCGAAGAACTGCCAGGCCATATCAATGACCTCGGCGTCAATGGCGGGGTCGGCATCGCCAATGGCTTCATAGCCGAACTGGTGGTGCTCACGCAGTCTGCCCGCCTGAGGCCTTTCGTAGCGGTAAATCGCCGCCAGGTAGTAAAGCTTTACCGGCTGGGGCAGATTGGGCATGCCGTGCTCCAGATAGGCGCGACACACCGGTGCCGTTCCCTCCGGCCTCAGCGTCAGGCTGTTGCCCCCCTTGTCGGCAAAGGTATACATTTCCTTGGCTACAATGTCGGTGTCCTCGCCGACACTGCGCGTGAAAAGCCCGGTATCCTCAAAGACGGGGCAGTCAAGGCGCTGGTAGCCGTAGCCCTGACAGAGGCTGACCGCCACCTGCTCTACGTGGCGCCAGTGGGCTTGTTTTTGGGGTAGAATATCGGCGGTGCCGCGTGGTGCTCGGTACAGCATATTTCCCTTCACTTTTAAGCTAGAATAGCGCATCGGGGCTTAATTTGTAAAGGCATAGTTTTAACCGTAGAAGGCAATAGAAACAATGAGGGAGTCCCCGCGGGGACTCCCTTTCTCTTAGTCTGTGGATCTTTAGGCTTAATTACCGCTATTACCTCGGTTGACACCCTCGTCAGCTGAGAGCTCGAAGTCTATTGTGTCAGTTACAATGCCTTCCACGGTCGCTGTGTAAGTGCCAGTAGGCCAAGTGCCGACTTTGGTCTTAAGGTTGGCTATGTAATAGGCTCCGTCGGCGTTCCACATGAGATTACCTACGCCGTCACCTAGCATATAGGTCTTGATCTCAAAACCGTCAGGTCCACTAATCTCCACTGAGACCCACTGCGGGCTGGTGACCAACACGTCGCCGTCAAAGATCTGGAATTTGAGTGGAAGGGTAGTGCCGTCCTTAAGGACAAAGTCGTCATTGGACACTGGAGGCAACCAACTGACTGCGTCGGGTGTCAGGGCAACATCCCAGATGTGGACTTCATCGATTATGCCATCAAAGAAGAGGCCACCATCCCTCTTACCTATGACAATGTCCTCCGTGTTTGTGTCGATATCTCCAATGTGCTCGGCTTGAATAGATGAAGCATTACTGCCATCGAGATAGATGTCAATAGTTGAGCCGTTATAGGTCCCTACAAGGTGGTGCCACGCGTCGGTTGAAACGTCGGCTGAGTAGGCTATGTGATATGTTTCCTCGTCATAGATAAAGAACCTAGCCTTCTTAACTCCATCTATGCTTTGAATGTCAAGCCCCCAGCTCTTCGTGACTTCTGTAAGGTACAGACCTTTTCGGATTATTCCGTTTTGATTTCCCAACGTGTCTGCGTAAATCCAAACCTCAACTGTTATGGCCGTATCAAGGTTCAATGATGTGCTGTGGGGTATGGTTACGATGTCATCTATACCATCAAAGTTCAGAGCGCCGTCGAACATGCCGGTTGTCCAAGTTGGCCCTGCCGGAACCCAAGCGGGGTCATTAGCATCAACATAAGCCGTGGAGCCTAGCTGCCCGTCGTTAGCACCGTCGTTAGCAGTTGTTGCGTCCCCAGCCGTTTGTCCACTTCCTTCGTTAAAGTGCCACAATGCAACGGTGTTATCGTCAGCAGATGGTGCAGATGTTAGGTCAAAGGATGTTCTTGCCACATCGCTTATGCGCACTTCGTCGATGAGGCCGTCGAAGGAGCAGTAAGGAAGGGAGGTGCCGTAGTTTATCCCCCCAATCAAAGTATTCTTTGTAGGACTAGAGTAATGGCCACTGAGCGCATTACTACTAACCTCGCTATTGTCAACGTAGAGTATCACCGCGCTACCGTTATAAGTTGCCGCGACATGATGCCAATGACCATACCAATCTGAGCTGGGTATAGCCCACCATGTCCTTCCTAGATCAGAACCATTACCGAAATCTATAAATAACGTCCCATGGCCCAAGTCGCGATAAGTTGGAGGATTCTGGTCATACCACAAGAAGAGGTCGTATCCCTCTCGACTTTCGGGCGAGAAAGTAAGATCGTTGCTTATGATTCCACCCTTCTGCTTAACAGTTGGCTTAATCCACGCTTCTAGCGTTACATTTGTGGTAATGCTGTCGTCAACGGCTGCCCCACAATCAACAAAGTCATTACTGCCGTCAAAGCTCAGAGCACCACCGAATCTTCCCCCAGATAGGGTGCCATCGTTACCTAACCCACTGCTGTCGTAGGCAGTTTTCCCGCTTCCTTCATCAAGGTGCCACTGACCAACGAGTCCAGCCCCAGGGCTTGCCCCAACTGAAGTTGCCATCGGCACAGCCAGACCGAGCGCCAGAACCAGAGCTAGTATTGAGAATAATACTTTCTTCATCTGTCTATCACCTCCTTTCTTTTTAAGATTGCCTTATCGCCCCTCGACCTGAGACATAAATGGCTTGTGTATCTACTCACTTTTAGTTTCAGAAAGCTACCTCCTCCTTTCCTTGTTCAGAAGAACCAAAAAGGCACTAGCCACCGCTTTCAATTTGCAGTTACTAGTGCCCTAAGTTACGACCCCGAACCCTACGTCAACCAATAATCATATACGATAACGTATAAGCGTTTTATATTAAACCCAAAATTTCTATTTGTCAATACTTTTTTAAAAATTAACAATGTGCAATAATATCTTTGTGGGCCAATGAAGAATCAGTTTTCCGATGACAGCGACCATAACCTATGGGTCTTCTTACATCAGATAAGAGATCTAATATTTAGGGCCAGGGAAAAAGAACTAAGGCAATATGGCATAACTCCCGTCCATGCCGGTGTACTTTTGATATTAACCATACTAGGTGGCAAATCGTCACCCAGCGAGATAGCAAGGTGGATGGTCAGAAAGCCTCATACGATATCTGGTTTTTTATCCAGAATGGAAAAGGCTGGCCTAGTAAAAAAGGAGTATAAACCGGGCGACAAAGGCAGAATAACCGTTACCATCACTCCCAAAGGAAAGAGGATTTTTGTTGATACTACCAAGAGGGAGTCAATTAGAAACATATTCTCTTGCCTATCCGAAAAGGAACACCAGCAACTACACTCTATATTAGAGAAACTACGCAAGAGCGCATTAAGTGAACTTCATTCAATAGAAGGACTACCCTTCCCATAGCAATACTAGACCACCCATAGTAAGGATACTTACCAACAAAACATTCATCTTGTTAATTTGTCTTCCGCTTTATTAGTCTCTCTAGATGTGGCTTGCCCCTGACTACGTTGGCCAATGGCGGCAAGTCATCCTTATACAGTGAAAAGGCATATTTTACACTAGTATTGTGTTGGGCTATACTAAAAATACCCCAAATCTGGGTTTGTGGTGGGGAGCGATGGATTTCAACGAACTCTTGGCTAAGGCTCGGGAATATCTGCCTCCGGAGAAGGTAGCTCTGGTGGAAGACGCCTATAATTTTGCCGCCGAAGCCCACCAGGGGCAGATGCGTAAGTCAGGCGAGCCTTACTTAAACCACCCCCTGCAGACGGCTATGATTCTGGCCGGGCTTCAGCTTGATGCCAGCTCTCTGGTCGCTGCCCTGCTCCATGACATTCCGGAGAACTGCCAGATACCGGTGGCCAAGCTTGAAGCCAAGTTTGGTAAGGAGATAGCCAAGTTGGTTGACGGCACCACCAAGTTGGCCCGGGCGGCACGGCAGGCACCGGAGGCAATGACCAAAGAAGCCCAGGCGGAAAACCTGAGGAAGATGCTACTGGCCATGGCCGAAGACCTGCGCGTGGTCTTCATCAAGCTTGCCGACCGGCTGCATAATATGCGCACTTTGGACGCCCTGCCCACTGAGAAACAGCTCAGCGTGGCTCAGGAAACCCTGGAGATATACGCCCCCCTGGCCCATCGCTTGGGGATAGGCGAGCTAAAGTGGCAACTGGAGGACCTGGCTTTCTCCTATCTCGAACCGGAGAGATACCGGCGCATTACCCGGCTGGTTACCGCCCGGCGCACCCAGCGGGAGAATTTTATTGCCAAGGTAAGCGAGGTTCTAAGAGCCGAGTTTGATAAGGCTGGTCTCAAGGCCGAAATGTCGGGCCGACCGAAACACATCTACAGCATCCACCAGAAAATGGAGCGCTACGCCGCCCTGGGTAAGCACTTTAACGATATCCATGACCTGCTCGCCCTGAGGGTACTGGTGGACAGCGTGTCCGATTGTTATACCGCTATGGGGGTGATACACAGCCTGTGGCGCCCGATACCCGAAGCCTTTGATGACTACATTGCCAACTCCAAGCCGAACGGCTATCAGTCGCTGCATACCGCGGTGATGTACCTCGGAATCACCCCTCTGGAAATTCAGATCCGCACCCGCGATATGCACCATATCGCCGAGTACGGGATAGCCGCTCACTGGCGCTACAAAGAGGGTAGCCGCCAAGACATGCGCTTTGAAGACCGGGTAGCCTGGCTGCGCCAGTTAATTGACTGGCACCGTGAGCTGAGCGGTGCCGAGGAGTTTCTGGAGTCGGTCAAGACTGACATATTTATTGACCAGGTTTTTGTTTATACCCCCAAGGGGGAGATAAAAGATTTACCCAAGGGCGCCACCCCCCTCGATTTTGCCTATCAGGTCCACACTGAGCTGGGGCACCGCTGTACCGGGGCCAAGGTGAATAGTCGGCTGGTGCCGCTCAACTATCAACTCAACAACGGTGATGTTATCGAGATTATGACCGCCAAGGGGGCCAAGGGACCGAGCCGGGACTGGCTGAATCCCCATCTCGGCTTTATCAAAACCTCCCAGGCCAAGACCAAGATAAGGCAGTGGTTCAAGCGGCAGGAGCGGGTGGAAAATATTGAGCGGGGGCGTCAACTTCTGGAGAAGGAGTTACGGCACCTCGGGGTGGAGGTGGAGCGTGAGGAGCTGGCTCACCTCTTCTATCACAGTAACCTGAACGATTTTCTGGCCGCGATTGGCTATGGCGAAATCACCACCCACCAGGTGGCGATAAAGTTAGCCGCCCAGCAGGCGCCCGCTAAGACGGCACCCGAAGTGGCGCCGGCGGCGCCAGCACCGTCGGCGGTGCGGGTACTGGGAGAGGGGAATCTGGTTACCCATCTCGCCCAGTGCTGCCATCCCGTGCCGGGTGATAAGATTATGGGTTATGTTACCCGGGGGCGGGGGGTAACCATCCACCGTCAGGATTGCTATAATGTGATTTACGAGAGCGAGAAGGCGAGGCTGGTTCCGGCAGATTGGGAGCCGACCGATTCAATATATCCGGTGAGTGTTGAGGTTAAGGCTTGGGATAGGGTAGGATTAATCAGGGACATCACCACCATTGTGGCTGAGGAGAAGGTTAACATCGCCGCGGTGAACTTTACCAATCATGAGGACTACACCACCTCAACCTTCCTCACCTTAGATGTAAAGGACCTGGCTCAGCTGAGCCGGCTCCTGGTCAGGATTGAGGGGGTGAGGGCGGTAATCAGCGTCAGCCGGGTGGGGGATGAAGTGGTCGGTAAGACCAGTCTCAGGAAAAAGAGCCGTTAAATAAAAGCGTTTCAGGAGGTAAATATTGCCACAGATTAAATCAGCCCAAAAACGGGTGCGTCAGGTTGAAAAGAGGCAGCTGAGAAATAAGTCGGTGCTCAGCCAGTGCAAGACCAACATTACCAAGGCAGAGAAGTTTATCTTTTCCGGTGAGATGGAGTCAGCGGAGGCGGCGGTGGTAACCGCACTCAGGTCGCTGGATAAGGCGGTGGAGAAGGGGATTCTTCATGCCAATAACGCCGCCCGGCGCAAAGCGCGATTGATGAACAAGCTAAACCAGGCCAAGACTCTACCCCCGGCGGAATAATTAAGTCCCACCCAGCTATTGACAAATGGAGGGACTATTTTCTTATTTACCGCTGTGGTTCAATAATCGCCTTCAGGCAGTCCCCGGCATTAGCCACCAGTTGAAAACCCTGGCCGGTCTCTGCTAAAGACAGACGGTGGGTAATCATCTCCCGCACTGGGATGGTACCCATCTGAATTATTTCCAGCGCTGCCTGGTAGTCCGCCGGGCTGCCGGCGTAGGATGTGGTCAGGGTTATATCGTTACGCCAGAAGAGCTCGTTTATGGAGAGGGGAACGGTGACACCGGCGTCGGTGGGGGCAAAAAAGAGTACCGTGCCCCCCCGGTCTACTGATTTTAGAGCCTGAATAATGGCTGAGGTCGCCCCGGTGCAGACTATCACCAGGTCCGCCGGGCGGCCTTCATTCAACTCGCGCAGGCGAGCCGGCACATCCTCTTCGGCTTTTATGGTCGCCTCAGCCCCGAATTTTTTGGCTGCCTCGAGCCGGTAGTCATTGACATCGGTGGCGATTACCCGGGCTGCCCCCAGGGTGCTGGCGAGCTGGATATGGAGCAGTCCGGAGAGACCGCTACCGATGACCAGCACGCTTAACCCCGGCTGCATTCGGGCTACCATCTGCCCGCGCAGGATGCAGGCGAGCGGTTCGATAAAAGTGGCTTCTTCATAAGATACATGGTCAGGCAAGAGAAATACGCCGTAGTCAACATTGATGGCGGGCAGCCTTAAGTATTCGGCCAGACCGCCGGGGTCAAAGTTGGTCTCCCGTAGCGTCTGGCAGGCGGTGTGATGACCGTAGCGGCAGTAGTGGCAGGTGTTGCAGGGGACGTGGTGGGCGGCTGATATGCGGTCGCCCTCTTTATAGCGCTCCACCCCCTCCCCCACCGCCACAATCTGCCCGCCAATTTCATGACCCAGCACCAGCGGCGCCCGGTCAAGGCGGTACCACTCCATAACATCGCTGCCGCAGATACCGCAGGCCTCTACCCGCATCAGTATCTCGCCGGGGCCGATTTGGGGGATGGGTATCTCTTCAACGCGCACATCGCGGTTGTTATACCACATGGCAACGCGCATGCGGTTTCGCCTGACGTTGCTCATGAGCGCTTTTTTTCCTTACCCTTTTCGCTATCGTATATTTCCTGGGCTTCTTTCGGGGTTGCCTTCTGGTGAACCAGGGCTCTTATTGCCTTAATCATGGCTACTGGGAAGTCATTCTGCCAGATGTTCCGACCCAGATTAACGCCGATTGACCCCTTCTCCAGGCCATCATGGACGAATTCAAAAACCTCAAGCTCGGTATTGACCTGGGGGCCACCAGCCATCACCACCGGCACCGGACAGCCGATTACTACTTTCTCAAAGTTAGGGCACCAGTAGGTCTTCACCACCCGCGCCCCCAGCTCGGCGGCGATGCGGCAGGCGAGGGCTAGGTAGCGGGCATCCCTCTTCTCCATTTCCCGGCCCACGGCGGTGACCGCCATTACCGGTATGCCGTATCTCTCTCCTTCGTCAACCAGCCGGGCTAGATTTAACAGTGTCTCCTTCTCATAGTCGCTGCCGACAAAAATAGAAATGCCGACTGCCGAGGCGTTCAGGCGGAGCGCTTCCTCTATAGAGGTGGTCAGCCCTTCGTTAGCCAGGTCTTTGCCTACCATACTGGTGCCGCCGGAAACGCGTAGAATAACCGGTTTGGCATGGTCGGGGTCAACTGATGAGCGTAGTACCCCTCGGGTAATGAAAAGGGCATCGGCATAGGGCAGGAGTGGCTCAATAGTTTGACGCGGCACTTCCAGTTTTCGGGTCGGACCCTGAAAATAGCCGTGGTCTACGGGCAAAAATAGGGCGTGCCCATCGGCCTGGATGAGCTGGGCCAGCCGGTTTGCCATTCCCCATTGCATCGGGTAATCCCCCTTTTCTCGTTTTTGGTCAATAAAGAAGAGACCAGCCTTGACATTATACTATAAGACATTGCCCAATGGTATTGATTTGATTTATTTGACAAACAGTTATTAATCAGCATAGTCTTATGGTGAGATAGCTAAGCCGGAGCTGGAGTTTAGGGAGTCGTGATTTTAGGACAGTTTCAGACTACAGGGCATGACCTGTTTGCGCGGGGGCTGGTCTCTTCCCATAGCGGGGACCTCAGTATCAGGCTGGGAGACCGGATTATCATTACGCGCCGTGGTTGCCGGCTGGGCTGTCTGCAGGAACACGATTTGATTGAGACCGGGGTAAGCAGGAATGACCGGGCCACACCCCTGGCCTCGGTAGAACTGGCCGTCCACCGCGCCATCTATCAGCAGACCCCGGCCCTGGCCATTGTCCATGCCCACCCGCCCCACACCATTGCCCTATCACTAACTGAAACCGAGATTGTGCCCAGTGACGCCGAAGGTTCGGCTATCGTGGGGCAGGTTCCCGTCCTCGGTTGGCAGGAGGAGGTAAGGGTGGGCGGTCTGGCTGACTTAATCGCCGGCGCGCTAAAGCAGTGCCGCATTGTGATGGTTCGTGGTCATGGTAGCTTCGCCATTGGTCAATTGCTGGAGGAAGGCCTTAACTCAACCACCACCATGGAGCAAAGTAGCCGCATTCTTTTCCTGTTAAGGTCACTCAAGGTGGCTTCAGCGGGCAGTTAGGCTATCTTTTCTTTCCCGGGTCAAAGATAAAGTCCCGCTTATGCTCTGTCTTGACCCAGGCATCTCGGGCGGTGGGGAAGAACTTGGCCGCGATGATAAGCCCCAAAATAACGGCAAAGATGGTCGCCGTTCCCGATTTAGTGCCCAGCCAGATTATCAGGGGCAGAAAGAGCAGTGCCAGACCCATAGCGAAGGCAATGTTGCGGGTGATGGCGTAGAGGGAGATAACGATAGCGAGGAAAATCACCAGTCCCAGCAAGTAACCGTAGACCGGCATCACCACCAGCAGGGCACCCACCGCTGCTCCCATCCCCTTGCCCCCGCTGAACCTTAGCCAGACCATCCAGTTATGTCCGACCACCGCTGCCAGTCCGGTGAGCAGCACCGGGATGAGGGATAAATCCAGCAGCCAGTGGGCGATGGCTACCGCGGCGCTGCCTTTGCCCAGGTCAACGATACCGACGAAAAGGGCGGGCAGGAAGCCGACCTCGCGCGCTGTGTTTAAGCCGCCGACATTGCCTCCCCCCAGATGGCGGATGTCCTGGCCGGTTACCAGGCGGGTGGCAATGTAGGCTGACGGGATGGAGCCCAGCAGATAGCCCAGAATTACCGCCCCGCCCCCGATGATAGCCTCATTGAGCGTCATTCAGGCTCCCGCAAGTTTATTTTTTGTAGACCGGCGTGCACCAATCGATATACTTGGCGTTCCGGCCTCGGATTACATCGGAGTAGAGCTTCTGTAGCTTGGCGGTTATCGGGCCGATTTCACCGTCGCCGACTTTGCGATTGTCAATCTCGGCAATCGGGGTCAGGTGGGCGGCGGTGCCGGTCATGAAGCACTCCTGGGCAGTGTAGAGTTCACTGCGGTCAACAAGCCGTTCGGTTACTTCCAGCCCCAGCTCATTCTGGGCTAGTTTTATCACCGTATCCCGGGTAATACCCATCAGAATGCTGCTGTATCCGGCGGGGGTAACCAGCCTGCCATCAATAACCAGGAAGATGTTCTCGCCGCTCCCCTCGGAAACATGACCGTCGGGGGAGAGCATGATGGCTTCGTCAAAGTTATTGCTGACCGCTTCGGTCTTGGCGAAGGCGTTATTGACATAGATGCCGGTAATCTTCCCCTGTGGTGGGATGGTATTGTCGTCGGGGCGCCGCCATGAGGAAACGGCACATCTGGCTTTATCCACATCAAGATATCTTCCCCAGGGGATGGCAAAGACGAGGAAATCGCTCTCCAGATCATGCAAGCGCACCCCGAGCGCCTCGGAGCTCTTGTAGGCCAGGGGGCGGATGTAGATATCTTCCTGAAAATCGCCTTTTTGTACCATCTCTACCGTTATCTGGCACAGCTTGTCCAGGCTGTATTGCAGCTCTATCTGGAGCAGCCGGCAGCCGTCCTGCATGCGCCGGTAGTGCTCCTTGAGGCGGAAGATATATATCTGCTTCTTTTCCTCGTTCCAGTTGCCACGGATGCCCTCAAAAATGGCGCAGCCATAGTGTAGGGCGTTGGTCATTACACCAATCTTGGCTTCCGCTAAAGGCACAAACTTCCCCTGAAAAAAGGCGTATGACGGCATCTTGAAGTCTCCTTCCGTAAAGTTAGCGCTTATTATAGTTTATTACCCGGCTTGAAGACAAGTCATCTTACTTGGCGCTCAGCTTGGTGCCGCAGTTTAAGCAGAACTTGCTCCCCGGTGGATTAGCCGTGGCGCAGGCGGCACAGGCCAGGTTGCTGATTAGCTCCGGCTCACCGAAATAGAGCTTGACATGAGGCCAGGGGATTTCAATTCCCTCGGCATCAAAGGCCTTCTTCAGGCGGAGCCTCAGCTCACCCATGGTGGCCCACTGCTCCATGGTTTTGACATCACCGACAATCTTGATATCAATGCCGGAATCGCCGAATTTGTTCACCCGGAGTGCCTGGGGTGGGGTAATAATCCGTTCCTTCCATTTCTCGTCCTCGGCCAGTTCCTGGCCGACTCTGTTTATCACCGCCATGGCCTGGTCCAGGTCGGTGCTGTAGGATACCGACACATCCAGGTTTACCCGGGAAAAGCGCCGGGTGTAGTTGCTGGCGACCCTGATCTCGCCGTTGGGCACGTGGTGGACAATGCCGTCCAGGTCGCGCAGCACCGTCTTCCTCAGGTGGACTTCCTCCACCAGCCCGGCGATGTCGGCTATCTTGGCGACATCGCCCACCCGGAACTGGTTTTCCATCAGGATGAAGACGCCGGCGATAAGGTCTCGTATCAGGTACTGGGCACCAAAGCCGACGGCGATGCCGGCAATACCGAGGCCGGCCAGGATGGGGGCAATGTTAATGTTGAGCTCACCCAGAACCATAAAGACGACGATAATGATAATAATTAGTTGGCTTAAGCCCATGAAGACACCGAGCAGGGTATCCTCCCTTTTCTTCCGGCCGACACCGGCTTCCCTTTCCCCCCGCTTGGGTTTGGCCATGGCGCGGTGTACCAGTGCCGGCATAAACCGCTTCGCCGCCAGCCAGAGTACGATGCCGACGAGAAGGATAACGAAAATGCGAATGCCGTGCTCCACAACCCATATACCGATGGTGGCGGGAGTCACTATGGCGGCGATGCCCTCCTCGGAGATAACCAGCGCCGCCAGCGCCACTAACAGTAGCACCCCGGCAATGCTCTCCAGCACCCAGAAAGTGGTGGTTACCCTTTTATCAACTTGCGGCTGTTTTTCCTCTGGCGCTCTCTGCACCAGCTTGTCCCGCACCCAGTCGGTGGTAAAAAGAAGTACCGCCAGCACAAAACCGGAGGTAACCAGTATCCACACTGCGTTTGCCATAATCCACTGCCACATGGTAGCACCTCCTTTAAGAAGGATAGACATATTATAGCACAGCGTCGCTACCGCGAAAGACTGGGGGTGTGCAGGGTATAGCCCTCCCCGGTTTCGGGGAAGATATCTTTCAGGCGCAGGGTGCGGCCGGTCTGGATGGCGCTGAAGCCGTACTTCCTGCGGATGCGGTCAATGGCCCGGTTCAGGTTTTCCCGCCGGCCGAGACTGCTGTCCAGCATATCCGCCTGCTGTCCGGCCTCAGCCAGCCCGGCTACGCCGATACCGACCAGGCGGACCGGCGCCTTTTGCTGGGCTAGGGCCTGGTTTAAGAGCTTCAGCCCGGTATTGAAGATGGCATTGTCGGTATCGCCGGGCTGAGTCAGGGTATGGCGGCGGGTGATGGTGGTGAAGTCGGCATACCTCAGCTTCAGGGTTATGCATCGGGCCTGCTTCGCCTGCTGGCGTAGCTCGCTGCCTACCCGTTCGCTGAGGTAGCGGAGGGTTGCCTGCAGCAAAGAGCGCTCTCTGGTGTCCTGACCGAAGGTGGTTTCCCGGCTGATGGACTTGGCGGCGCCGGGTGGTGCCACTTTGCGGTCATCCACGCCTGTTGAGAAGCGATGCAGAAGCTCACCAGACGCACCGAAATGGCTTTTGAGCACGCTTAGCGGTGTAACCGATAGTTTGCCTATGGTATCCACGCCTAGCCCCTTAAAAATACGCTCACTCTTTTTGCCGATGCCGGGCAGTCTGCCTATGGGCAGGGGTGCCAGGAAAGAAGCTTCTTTGCCGGGGGCTACTTCCAGCAATCCGTCCGGCTTGGACAGTTCCGAGGCAATCTTGGCGGCCACCTTGCTGCTGGCAATGCCTACCGAGGCGCAGAGCCCCAGCTCGTCCCTGATTCTTTGCTTTATTGTCTCGGCCATCCGGGCAATAGTGCCGTGGAGGGATTCGAAGCCGGTGACATCGAGATAGGCTTCATCGATGCCCATCGGCTCAAGAAAGGGGCTGAAGTCAGCCAGAATTGCCATGAATTTCTGTGAGGCATCGCGGTACTTGGCGAAGCCGCCCTCAATAAAGATAGCCTGGGGGCAGAGGCGGTAGGCGGTGGCCAGGGGCATACCGGCGTGGAGGCCAAAGCGGCGGGCTTCATATGAGGCGGAAGCCACTACCCCCCTGCGGTCGGGGCGACCGCCGACCACTACCGGCTTACCCTTGAGCTTGGGATTTTGCGCCTGCTCTACGGCGACAAAGAAGGCGTCCAGGTCAATGTGCATAATCATAAAACACACCTTGATAGCTGCTATTCATCTGGAGTAGGTATGGGGCAATCTCCTGCCATATTTTTACCATAGGGTGAGTATCAAGGACAAACCTGTCAACATCCTCATATCGGGTCTGGTCATATTGAGCCAGTATGCCTAGCTCTCTAGGCTCCGCCCAGCGCATGAACTTGTGAGTATCAATATCGCTTTTAATGCTACCGACAAATTGACCGGTTGGTTCAGCCGGTTTGGTCTTCTATGGGGGCCGTCGCCGCGTTCTCTTTAAGAGATTCGATTCCATTTATCGCGTTGTCTTTCGTTGTGTAACCCTCACCTGAATCGGCAATTATTTGTCCATTTTCGTGGCGAAGCCTCCACCTATATTCTCCTGCGCTGTCTTGGAACAGCTCAAATGTCGCCGCCATTGTTCTTACCTCCTTTGTTCTCTTTTAAAACCAAAAGGCACCAGCCACTGCTTCATGACTGTTCAAACTCTTTCTTCGATAGTACGGTCAGAACAATGGGCGCTAGTCCAAGAAGAGCTAGGAACGACGATTCTGGATTAATAAAATTAAAAAAGAACATTGTGTGAAAGAGGGGGGAGATTGCGAGGGAGATTGATACAGCAACAGCTCCTGTTAATGCCCAGCCCCACCTCTTTCTTCGGAAAGCATATATGCCACCGACTACGGCGAGTATCCCGGTGATAAATGCCACGATAGCGCCGCTATACTGAGTGAAGAACAAACTCAAGTCAGGGTGATCTAAAAGGACACCGACGAAGAATACACACGTAAAAAAATATATAGCAAGAAGTCCAATAATAATGCCATAGATGCCACCAGCAATATCTAGTGTTCCAGCTGCTATTGGCTTCCACGTCTTGTTCATGCTGTTACTCAACTAAAAAGGCACCAGTCGCCGCCACAAATCAGCGGTTCTGATGCCCTTAATTTTGCCCATCTTCCCTACCCCAGCCTTGTTAGTCCGAGTCTAGCCCCCATGAATGTGATTGTCAATAGATAGTCGATAATTTGTAACTAGACTTTCGCTTTATTAGTCTCTCTAGATGTGGCTTGCCTTTTACCAATTCAGCAATTGGGGGTAGGTTTGTAAAATGATAATGTGCATTATCCGGCGAGCCATCACTCATCTCTACTGGCGTTCGGCTATCTCTTTTTAGTGCCACTTAATACGGTTATCGGCTCCCCGGCAAATCGGGCAGCTTGGACATACGGTTTCGTTGCCACTCGCGCATCTTCTGGGCTTGCTTTCGGGCAGATTGAACGATGTCGGTCTCACCGCCACGCCGTTCTACTTCTTTTGCCCAGAATTCTACGGCGGCGGGTGCGGCGACATCTTGTCCCCGGAGCAGAAAGACCGGCTCGTCATCGGGAATGAT
>CP070693.1:109014-149963 GCA_020353235.1 Dehalococcoidia bacterium
CCACCTCGCTGGCGATGACGGTCTCACCATCCATGACACCCTCAACCTCAGCCTCAAGCCCTTCATCCGGCTCACCGTCAATCTCGGCTTCGCTCACATCTACCCTCATGGTCTCATCATCAACGGTCATCGTCCAGATGTCGCCGTCAATGGTCTCAATCGTGCCCTCAAACTCTACTTCTTCCGGCTCTTCTTCATCAACTTCTTCACCTTCAGCGGTCTGGCCTGCCTGTTTTCCGGTCTTTATTTCCAGCTTGACCACCGGCTTGACCTGAATCTTGCCGGCACCGGTTACGTTTACCGACCGGTCGGCGTCAAAATCAATCAGGATTTCGACAGTCTCGCCGCCGACAACATCAAAGGGGCGGACAAACTTGAGCACGCCGCTGGGTAAATTGGCCTCCTGCGGCTTGCCAGCGCCCAGAGTCACCTCGATTTTTTCTATGGTGAGTCTCAGCTGGGTGTATTTCCCGGCCTCAACCTCACCCTCCCCCAGAAACTCCTCAATGCCCTCGATTTCAAGCAGGTCAAAGGTGCGGTCATCCTCGGCGATATCAATCGTTATCCACTCACCCTCACCCTGCTGGACCTGCTGCTGAGTCTGGGTCTGGTCACCGCCACCGGTCTGCTCCTGCTCCGCCACCGCCCGGTGAATTTCCACCCCTTCCTCAGCGATGGTAACCTCGATGCTGGTCACGTTCTCACCCGGCGGGGCATCAGTAACCAGCAGCTTCACCGTGCCGGTGTTGGGCGCGGCCGGTCCAGCCGGCGCCGGCCCAGCCGGGGCTTCCGGTTCTGGTCCGGTGGTGGGTTCCGATACGCACCCGATACTGGTTATGCCCAGCGCCATAATAAGCGTTACGCCAATCGCGATAGACAATACTCTCTTCATGACAGTTACTCCTTTCGTATCACAGACGCGTTCTATATAAATATTATAACGGCAAATGCCGAAAAAAGTTAGTTCAGGCTCAAAATAAAGAATAGACAGGGTAGCCGGCGGGGGCGTATAAAAAGTATACGCTAAGCATATATTAAGAAAAGGAGGCATGGCAATGAATGGCTTAATGCAGTGCATCACCAAGCCGGGGGTGGTCTGGTTTTATGGTGGCCTGGGGGACACCCTGCTCATTATCGGCGTTATTACCGCCGCTATGGGGCTCACTCTGGGGGGTTTCGCGCCGGTATACTGGTTTCTGCTCGCTTTTGCCTGTTATCTGGGCATGCTCTGGGCGGTTGCCATGCGCATACTGGACCGAATCGAAAGCACAACCTAAAAACAGCCCAACGGCATACAGACTCGGTTTCTAGCCGTCCCAAGGTATTGACAGCTAGCGAACGGGGGCTTTAACATAGGGGAAGTGTCTAAGGAGCATAGCGAATAATCACGTGAGCATCGGCAAACTTTACAAAGTTGAGGACGGTCAGTTCATCGCCCGGATTAACTACCGGCTGTTCCGTCACCCCGCCGCCACCAACTGGTGGGGAGAACTTACCCTCATTGACTATGCCCCCCTTAGTGAGGGGGATATGTTTATTATTGAACTGGAGAACAAGCACAAAAGCAAGTGTCACCTGAAGAAGATGGTTAACCGACCCGTGCGGGGCATTCCTCCCCGCTACGTATACCATGTCACCGGATTCAGCCCGATTAAGTAGCCAAAGGCAGAGATTATCCGGAAATTATGGTAGTAAAGATTGTAACCGATAGTACCGCCGATATCTCCCCCGAAGTTGCCCGAGATTTAGGCATCAGCATCGTGCCCGTCTATGTCCGGTTTGGTGATAAGGTCTACCGTGACGGCGTGGATATTAGCAAAGATGAACTGTATGACCGGCTGGTCAACTCACCAGTTCATCCCGCCACCTCCCAGCCCTCACCCCAGGATTTTGCCAGGGTCTATACCGATTGCGCCCAAGACGCCGAGAGCATTGTATCCATACACCTCACCGGTAAACTCAGCGGCACCTGTAATTCCGCCCTCCAGGGTAAAGAGATAAGCAACACCAAATGTCCGATTGAAATTATTGACTCCCGCGTCACCACCGTCGGCCTGGCCATAATAGTTATGGCCGCCGCCAAGCTGGCCAGGGCCAAAAATGATTTTTTGGCAGTTATTGATGAAGCCCGGGAAGCCGTCAGCCAGATACGAGTGATGGGCATCTTTGACACCCTGAAGTATCTGGTGCTGGGGGGGCGGGTCGGTAAAGCCCCGGCAGCGGTAACCAGTGTCCTGCAGATAAAACCCCTGTTTGCCTTCAAGAACGGCGAGCTGGCCCGGGCGGGCATGGCACGCACCTATGCCAGCGGGCTGGATAAGCTGTACGAGCTTGTCCAAAAGAATGCCGCCCTGCAAGACTTAGCCATCGCCTACACCACGGGGCGGGAACACGCCCACCAGCTAAAGATACGGTTGGGCGCTCTATTTCCGGTAGAGAAAATTAATGTTACCCAGATTGGCCCGGCGCTGGGGGTTCACGGTGGACCGGGGCTTTTAGCCCTAGCCCTGAGGCGGAAAAAGTAGTCGTCAACTACTTACCGAATACGGCAACGGCCCGGTTCATGCTGGCGATTATATCCACCCCAAACGGGCAGCGTTCCACACATTCACCACACTCATTGCATTCCGAAGCCTTTACCGGCAGGGCTTCATAGTAGGCGACCGCCGCTTCATCAAGCCGGTAGCCGGCGGTATCAGCCAGCCGTATCGTCATGCCGATATCAATGCCCACCGGACAGGGCAAACAGTGGTTGCAGTACACGCAGTTTCCCTTCAGCTTCCACAGGGAGCTGTCGCTGATGGCACTGTAGTCTTTTTCCTCATCGCTGGCTTCCAGAAAGGCAAGGGCGGCTTTCATCTCGGCGGCGTTTTTACAGCCGGGTAGCACCGTGGAGACCCCCGGCTGGGAGAGGGCGTAATTAAGGCACTGCACCGGCGTCAGCACTATAGAACTGGGGTTGGCACTACTAAAAAGCACGCCGCCACCGTAGGGCTTCATCGCCACCAGCCCCACCCCCCGAACGGCGCAGGCCTGATACAGCTCTTTCCGCGTCGGACCAAGCCTGTCCCTGGTAACACCCTGCTTGGCTGCCTCAAGCGTCAACTCGCCGGGCAGGGCATCAAAGGCGGGGTTTACCGGGAACATGAGCACATCTATACGGCCGCTATTCACCGCATCCAGTGCCACCGGCACTCGGTGACCGCTCATGCCGATGAGGCGAGCCTTACCTTCTTTCTTCAGCTTCAAGGCTAGATCAAGAAGCCCCCCGGAACCGAAGACCACTTTATAATCATCCGGCTCATCAAGAAAATGCAGCATGAGGACATCAATATAATCAGTCTGGAGTCTGGTCAACAGGTCAGTAAAGAACTCGGTGCTCACAGTTTTATCCCGGCTCCGGCAGTACTGACCGTGCTTAAGCGCCGCTCCCAGGTGACCGGCAATCATAACCCGGTGCCTTCTATTCTGCAGAGCGATGCCGAAGTTATCACGGACGTCGGGGGAAGACATGAACAGGTCAATATAGTTCACCCCCCGCGCCACCGCCTCATCAACTACCGAAACAACCGTCTCCCGGGAGACGAACTCCAGGTATTCGGCGCCCAGTCCGATTATGCCCACCTCGGCACCAGTCCGGCCTAATTTGCGGTATCTCAATATTAACTTGCCCTCCGGCGACACAGTAAGAGGCAGGGTCTGATTGACCTGCCTCTTCAGTCACCCCCGCCAAGAGAGGTGACACTGACCACAGGGGTAGCGCCTGAGATAATTAAGCCCTACCAGGGAGTTTCCTTCTTGCGCAGCGTCTTGATGAGGTCATCAAGGGTAATGGCGGCCAGGGTCAGGGTCTGCATGGTTCCCTGGGAGCTGAGCCTGATGGCCAGTTTAGCCACCGCCTCATTGCTGGGCGCTTCCAGTATACTGACAAAGTCATACTGGCCAAGCAGGGCATACTGGTCTATGATTTTGACCCCCAGATGCTCCACCTCTTTATTGATGTCCTTCAGGCTCTCCGGGTCATCCTGAATCGCCTTTCTCCCCTCGTCAGTAAGCGTGGTAAGCATCAGATAGATCGGCATCACTACCTCCTCTTGGTCAGACTTTACCCTGTATTATGTAGTGATAAGTCACCCTTTTGTCAATACAATGACAAGTCCCCCCACCCCATTCAGCGCTGCCGGCGGGACTAGGTAGGCACGCCTCAGGTATGCTATAATGTGCCCAAAATGAAAAAGCTATTATCTGGGAACGAGGCTCTGGCCCTGGGAGCCTATCACGCCGGTGTCACGGTAGCCGCCGCCTATCCGGGAACCCCGAGCACTGAAATTCTGGAATCTCTGGCCGGCTACGATGACATCCACGCCGAGTGGTCAACCAACGAGAAGGTGGCTACCGAAGTGGCGCTGGGGGCATCCTATGCCGGTGCCCGGTCACTGGTGTCAATGAAACAGGTCGGCCTGAACGTGGCCAGCGACCCGTTCATGGCGGCTTCGACCACCGGCGTCAATGCCGGGCTGGTGGTAGTCAGCGTCGATGACCCTGGCATCCACAGCTCCCAGAACGAGCAGGACAACCGCCACTACGCCAAGTTCGCCAAGGTCCCCCTGCTGGAGCCGAGCGACAGCCAGGAAGCCTATGACTTTATGGCTTACGCCTATGACATCAGCGAAAGATTCGATACCCCGGTGCTGGTACGCTCCACCACCCACATCTCCCACTCCAAATCAGTGGTTAAGGTAACCGGCCGCCGCGCCGTGCCCGGCCGGGAGCCGAATTTCCCCCCCGACGTGGAGAAGTTTGTCATGCTGCCGGTCTATGCCCGGCTCAGGCGCCCGCTGGTGGAGGAACGCCTGGCCCAGCTAGCCGGCTATGCCGAGACCTTCCCCTTCAACCAGATACTAGCAAGGGAGCGCCAGCTAGGCATAATCACCAGCGGGGCTGCCTATCAGTATGCCCGCGAGGTCTTCCCGCAGGCTTCCTTTCTCAAGCTGGGGATGACCCAGCCCCTCCCCCAAGACTTAATCCGCCGCTTTGTTGCCGAAGTGGATAGGGTAATCGTTATCGAGGAGCTCGGTTCTTTTCTCCAGGAGAATATTCAGGCGATGGGGATAGCCGTCAGCGGCAAGGAATTCATACCCCGCTTTGGCGAGCTAAGCCCGGAGATAATTGCCCAGAGCTGTCGTGCTGCCGGTTTGCTTGCTGAATCACCGACCCCGCCCACCAAGCCCGCCCCGGAGCTACCCCAACGCCCGCCCCTGCTCTGTGCCGGCTGCCCCTATACCGGCCTGTTCTTCACCCTGAGCACTATGGGGCAGCGCTCCGCACTGGTGAAATCCAGGGTTAAAAAAGTGGCCAAATCAAACCTGATTATTACCGGCGACATCGGCTGCTACACCCTAGGCGCCTATCCCCCGTTCTTCGCCATGGACACATGCGCCTGTATGGGGGCCGGCATCGGTCAGGCACTGGGTATGGAGAAGGCAGGGGTTAGTAATAAAGTAGTTGCCGTCATCGGTGATTCTACTTTTCTGCACTCCGGCATAACCGGCGTGGTCAACGGCGTCTATAATAAAGGCGAAATAACCATCGTAATCTTGGACAACCGCACCACCGCCATGACCGGCCACCAGAGCCACCCCGGCACCGGTGTTACCGCCCGCGGCGAAAAGACCAGCATAGTTGAGCTGGAACGGCTGGTGCGAGGCATCGGCGTCAATGATGTTAAAGTAGTTAATGCCTTCGACCTGAAGGCATTAAGAACCAGCGTAAGGGCGGCGCTGGATAACCCGGAGCTTTCTGTGATTATCGCCCGCGGCGACTGCCCCGACCCGGCCGCAGCACGCCCCAGGCCCCTAGTTATTGCTACCGAAAAGTGCGACCAGTGCAATATCTGTCTCCGCCTCGGCTGCCCGGCCATTCAGATTGACGACGGGCAGGTCTTTATTGAGGCTACTCTGTGCGCCGGCGACACCTGCTATCTGTGCCAGCAAGTATGCCCGCGACAGGCCATAGTTTTTCAGTCCGAGAGCAGCACCCAGGAATCAAAGTGAAAAAGCTAGACTTGCTTATTGCCGGGATGGGAGGCCAGGGGATTATCCTGGCCAGCGATATCATCGCTGAGGTAGCCCTGGCCAGCGGCTATGATATCAAGAAGACCGACACCAGAGGCATGGCGCAGCGGGGCGGCAGTGTGGTCAGTCAGGTGCGTATCGCCGAGCAGGTCTTTTCCCCCCTAATCAGGTCGGGGGAGGCCGATATGCTGCTCGCCTTTGAGAAATTAGAGGCGGCGCGGTGGGCTTACTACCTCGGTGGCTGGGGGACAGTCATTGCCAATAATCTCGCCCTGCCCCCGCTCACGGTTACCCTCGGTTATGAAACTTATCCCAGTGATGCCGAGATAACCAGACTGGTCAAGCGCCAGAAGAATCATTTCTATCTGGTCAACGGCACCGAGCGGGTCAAAGAACTGGGCAATATCCGTACACTCAACATATTCATGCTGGGCTGTGCCTCGCTTTTACTGCCCTTCAGCATTGATACCTGGGAGGAGGTTATCGCCCAGCGCCTGCCCGCCAAAATCAGGCAAATCAATCTGAGCGCCTTCAAACAGGGCAGAAAGGAAATGCCGGCCATCCATCTCAGGGAAGGTTAGCAAGATATGAGGGGGGATGAATAAAATGTCAGGACAGGAAAACAGTGCCGCTGATAATCTGGCGGAATTAAAAGCCAAAGCCAAAGCCGAGCCGATTGCCTCTTTCCTCAACATGCACCTGATAGAGCTGTCGCCCGGCTATGCCAGGATAGCCATGAAGCTAAGTCCCGAATACCAGAACTTCAACGGTCTGGTCTTCGGCGGCATCGTTATGGCGGTGGCTGACCAGGCCTTTGCCTATGCTTCTAATTCCCTGGCTTATCCCAGCATCGCCTCCCAGTTCAATATCCACTTTATTGCCGGTGCCGGTAAAGACGACGAGCTCACCGCCGAGGGACGGGTGGTGAAAAGCGGCCGGCGCGCCGGCCTCTCCGAGATGACGGTGACCAACCAGGAGGGCAAGCTCATCGCCAAAGCCACCGGCACCACCATTCCAGTAGGCTCCAGCCGGTAGCCGGGTGCCCCGATATTGACAGGGAATTTTTAATTGTGCTAAACTATCCCATCTTTGAAGCGGGCCGAAGGTCGAGAGTAATGTTAACTGCCGAGCACTATTTGGAGAGAGCCAAATTCGTCTTTACCGAGCGCACTGGGGTGCGCTTGGGAGGGCTTTTGCGATAAACTGAAACAGGTCTAGTTAGTAAATATATGCCTAAAATGCCTCCCAGGCGGGAGGCATTTTTGTATCAAGAGACAGGGGCTAGCCTTATGGAAAAGTGTGATACTATCCCAAAGCTCATCCAGCATAACTTTGGAAAATGGGGCGACCGCCCGGCCATGTGCATGAAGCAATTCGGCGTCTGGCAGAGGTACAGCTGGCAGGAGTACTACCAGAAGGTAAAGCACTTCTCCCTGGGCTTAATCAGCCTGGGGTTGAAACCGAGGGATGTGGTCTGCATCATCGGGGATAACGAGCCGGAATGGTTCTGGGGGGAGTTCGCCGTCCAGGCCGCTGGCGGTATCGTCACCGGCATCTTCGTTGACTCGATTCCATCTGAGGTAAAATACATCGCCACTCACTCCGACGCCAAATTTGCCATCGTTAATGACCAGGAACAGACCGATAAATTCCTCCAGATTAAAGACGAGCTACCTTCACTGAAGAAGGTCATCTACTGGGACCCCAAGGGGCTGCGCAATTATGATGACCCCATTCTTATCAATTTTATCGAAGTAATCGAACTGGGCAAAAAATACGAGGCAGCCCACCAGGATTTGTTTGAACAGAACGTAGCTCAGGGTAGCGGGGAAAACACCGCTTTTATCTACTACACCTCGGGCACTACCGGCCTGCCCAAGGGAGCCATACTGACCCATCAGTCCCTGATAACCACTGCCAAGGGATTTACCAGCCGCTACCCCCTGAATGAGAATGATGACCTGATTTCCAACTTTCCGGCGGCCTGGGTGGGTGACAGCTACTTTGCCACCATCCCCCATCTGCTAACCGGAGCCAGGCTCAACTTTCCCGAAGAGGCGGAAACCCTGGCCCAGGATACCCGTGAGGTCGGCCCCAACTTCGCCATCTACGGCCCCCGACAGTGGGAAGGGCTGGTCAGTGAGATTCAGGTAAAGATGATTGATGCCCACCCCCTGAAGCGCTTTGTCTATCACCTATTTATGCCCATCGGCCACAAGATTGCAGATATTAATTTCAAGGCCAAGACCCCCAACCTGTTCTGGCGAGCCCTTTACCGGTTAGCCTATCTCTTACTGTTCCGGCCGCTCAAAGACCAGCTGGGGCTGGGCAAGGTCAGGTTTGCCGTCACTGGGAGCTCGGTGCTGAGCCTAGATACCTTCCGGCTAATCCATGCCATCGGTATTGAGCTGAGGCAGAACTATGCCAGCACCGAAGCCGGCTTTATCTCCTCACACGGCAAGGGTGAAATCAGCTTTGAGAGCGTCGGGCGACCGGCGCTGGGCACCGAGGTCAGAATAACCGATGCCGGCGAGCTTCTGGTCAGAAGTGACTGCATGTTCAAGGGGTATCACAAAGACCCTGAAAAAACGAAACAGGCCCTGATCAACGGCTGGTGCCATACCGGGGACGCCGTCCATATTAATGAGAAGGGGCACCTCATCTTCATGGACCGGCTGGAGCACCTGGGTGAGCTGAGTTCGGGGGTGAAGTATGCCCCGCAGTATATCGAGGGGCGGCTCAGGTTCAGCCCCTACATCAAGGATGCTATGGTTATCGGCGGCAAAGACAAAGAATTTGTCTCCGCCATATTGAACATAGACTTCACCATGGTCGGCAAGTGGGCGGAACGCAACCACATCCCCTACACCACCTTTGTTGATTTATCCCAGAAGAAAGAGGTTGCCGATTTAGTGCAGAAAGACATGGTCCGGGTCAACAGCTACCTGCCCGAGCCAGCCAGAGTCAGAAAATTCGTGCTGCTACACAAAGAGTTTGACCCTGATGAAGCCGAACTCACCCGGACTAGAAAGCTGAGAAGGGACTTTATGGAAGAACGCTACCGCGAATTAATCAGTGCCATGTATCAGGACGGCAAGAGCGTCACCGTTAAGGCTCCGGTAACCTACCGCGACGGACGGAAAGGGGTGGTCAGCACCGATATTAATGTCAGGGAGGTGGCGGCAGAGACATAATGGCTGAGTTACTGCAATACCTGATTAGCGGTCTGGCGGTAGGGATGATTTATGCCCTGATTGCCCTCGGCTTTGTCGTCGTCTGGAAGTCGAGCAGTGTCGCCAATCTGGCGCTTGGCCAGCTGGTGCTATTCTCTGCCTGGTTTACCTACGGAATGCTGGTTCAGGCCAATTTCCCCCTGTGGCTGGCTTTTCCTCTGGTTATCCTGTTCTCGCTAGCGTTGGGCTGGGTAATCGAGCGACTCGCCCTGCGTCCTCTGATTGCCCAGCCTATTTTATCTCTGATTACGATAACACTGGGCGTGGCCTACTTTATTGAAGGCGTGGTAACCCTTATCTGGCCCAAGAGTGTGGCTGCCCTGCCCCGCTTCTTCCCGACCCAGCCCATCCGTATCGGCCCGGCGGTGGTCTCTCAAGAATATGTCTGGGTAGCCGGCATCTCGCTGATAGTATTCGTCCTGCTCACCCTCTTCTTCCGCTATCACCGCATGGGTATCGCCATGAGGGCAACCGCTGATGACCAGCTTGCCGTTCAGGCCTGTGGTATCCCGGTAACCCGAATTTTCTCCCGGTCATGGATGTTCGCCTGCCTCGTCGCCGCCATCGGCGGTATTCTGGTCTCCAGTATCGGCGGCATTACCTACGGTCTAGTGGAAACCGGACTCAAGGCTTTCTCGGTGGTAATACTGGGCGGGCTTGACTCGTTCATCGGCGCCATTATCGCCGGACCGATTATCGGGCTCTGCGAGAACCTGGGCGGGGGCTACCTTACCCCGATTATTGGCTGGGCGGGGGTGAAAGATATCATACCCTTTATCATTATCATCATTGTTATGATTATCAAGCCCTACGGGCTATTTGGCGAGGTTCGTATCGAGAGGATATAGTCTATGACGCTACCGAGTGGAACACGCAATTATACCTATGCCCAGGACATGGCCATTCTGCGCACCAAAACCCAGTGGGTATTAATGGCTGTCTTTCTGGTTCTCCTGCTCACCGCCCCCCTCTACCTCGGCAACTACCTGCTGAGCGTGGCTAACCTGATTGGCATCACCCTTATTGCCGCCACCGGACTGAATATTCTGACCGGCTACTGCGGGCAGCTATCGGTCGGTCACGCCGGCTTTATCGCCGTGGGTGCCTACACCTCAGCGGTGCTGACCAACCGGCTGGAGCTCCCCTTCCTGGTCGGCTTAATCTGTGCCGGCTTAATGGCGGGGCTGGTCGGGCTTATCTTCGGCATTCCCTCAATCCGGGTCAAGGGCTTCTATCTGGCGATTACTACTATTGCCGCCCAGTTCATCATTATCTGGGTCATCAACCACTGGTCTTCCGTAACCGGCGGCTTCGTCGGCATACCGGTGCCCGAGGCTTCCATCGGGGGTTTTACCTTTCGCGGCGAGGCAAGCCAGTTCTACCTCATCTTCGGCATCGTGATGCTGGTTATTTTCTTTGCCAAGAACCTGGCACGAACCAGAGTGGGCCGAGCCTTCATTGCCATACGGGATAACGACTTAGCCGCCCAGGTGATGGGCATCAATATTTTCTACTACAAACTGCTGGCCTTCTTTATCGGCTGTTTTCTGGCCGGGATAGCCGGCTCACTGATGGCTCACTGGATTGGCTTCATGAACGCCGAGCACTTTTCCCTGACCGAGTCAATACTCTATATCGGCATGATAATCATCGGTGGTCTGGGCACCACATTGGGACCCATTTTCGGGGTGGTCTTTATCCGTCTCCTCCAGCAGGTGTTAACCGTGATGGTGGTTCCCTCGCTGGAGTCGACCTTCACCGCCCTGCCCTCCGGATTTGCCACCGGTGTTGCCCCGATGCTGTTCGGCCTAATAATCGTGCTCTTCCTGATACTTGAGCCACGGGGACTTGCCCACCGCTGGTCACTATTTAAGTCTGCTTATCGCCTATGGCCATTCTCATACTAGTCAAACACTAGCCAAAAAAGGAGGTATATATTACAATGTAACGCATTAAATCAGAAAGGAGGCTGACTTAAATCTTCAAGGAGGAATCAAGATGAAAAACCGAAAATTTGTCATATTTGCTGGACTCATCTGCCTCGCCTTGATGGTAGCCCTGCTGCCTTTGGGCAGCGCCTGTGGCCCCGAAGAAGCCAAGACACTGAAGATAGGCATAACCACACCATCAAGCGGCAAGGCAGCGGAGAAGGGAGCCCCGATGGGAAACGCCAATCGGGACGCCATTGAATATGTCAATGCCGAACTCGGTGGCGCCGCCGGCTACCCGATTGAGCTGATGTGGCTGGACAATGGCTATGATGCGGCTAAAGTGGTTACCAACGTCAATAGATTCATGGACGAAGGCTGCCTCATGTTCGCCACCGCTTCTTCGGCGATGATGTCGGCGAGTATGGAAATCGCCAACCGGGCTGAGTTTCCCGGGCTGGCTTCTTTTACCGCGCCCAGTCTGTACCGTCCCCCCAAGCACATCTACGGCCAGATGCCGGACTACGGTGACGATGCCCTCGCCTTTGCCAGCTATTTCATGGACAATATCTGGCAGGAGTCGCGAAAACCAAAGTTTGCTCTGCACCTCCTGAATAACCCCACCGGCTACGGTGCCCGCGATGCCTTCAAGGCCAAGGCTGACGAGCTGGGTATTGAGATTATCTCGGTTGATGAGCACGCCGCAACCACCACCTCGGAGATGGAGTCCCTGACCCGAATCAAGGCATCAAACCCCGATGTGCTCTATATCTCCAGCACACCGGCACCGACGGCGGTCATCATCAAGAATGCCTATGACCTGGGCCTGTATCCAGGAGTGACCATCGGCCTGGGGCATGCCGGTATTACCAAGGCACTGGTTGACATCGCTGGCGCCGATATTGTCGAGGGTGTCTACGGGGTGTTCCCCACCGTGAACTGGGGCGATGATGTACCCGGCATGGCTAAGATGACCGAGTACTGCCGCAACCTTCACCCCGAAGATGAGGGCAATATGGACTACATCACATCTTGGGCACAGAGCCTGATTATGGTTGAGATTCTGCGGGTAGCCGTGGGCAATGTCGGCTATGACGCCCTGGCCAAAGGAGATGTAGATGCCTGGCGAGCCCTAGAGACCCAAGGTATTCAGAAGCTCAAGGACTATGACGTCGGCGGTCTCCATGGTCCGGTCAACTACACCGCCGGGGACAACCGACTTTCCAAGTCAGTCAGGGTCTTCCAGATACAGAACGGGGTAATCACCCCCATCAGTGGCTGGGTGGAAGCACCCGTGGTCAAATACGAGGACTTTGACTGGTTCGGCAAGTAGTCATAATTACTAAGTGGGGGCTCTATAGTCATGGAGCCCCCACCTGAATAAGAATAAGAGGTAGACATGCTCAAATTAAATAACATTGAGGTGACATACCTCAATGTTATCCGGGTGCTGCACGGTGTCTCGCTGGATGTAGAGGACGGGGCGATTGTGGCTCTGCTCGGCGCCAACGGCGCCGGCAAAAGCACCACCCTCAAGGCAATATCCGGCCTGCTTCACGTTGAGGAAGGCGAGGTAACCGATGGCAGTATTGAGTGGAACGGCGCCCGAATAGACAGAAAAAGCGCCGAAGAAATCGGCAAGCTGGGCATTATTCAGGCCCTAGAGGGGCGTCGCGTCTTCGAGCACCTGACTACCGAAGAAAACCTGCTGGTGGGAGCGTTTAACCGCAGCGACCGCAGTGGGGTGAAGCCGGACCTGGAGATGGTCTATAACTACTTCCCCCGGCTGAAGGAGCTGCGGCGCAACACCGCCGGCTATCTCTCCGGAGGCGAGCAGCAGATGCTGGTCATCGGCCGGGCTATGATGGCTACCCCCAAGCTCATGATGCTGGATGAGCCATCGCTCGGTCTGGCACCGCTGCTGGTGGAGGAAATATACGATATCATCCGGCGCTTTAACACCGAGCACAAGACCTCGGTGCTGCTGGTGGAGCAGAACGTCAGAATTGCGCTCAGTATCGCCGACTACGGCTATGTGATGGAAAACGGGCGCGTTGTCCTTGACGGCACCACCGATTTCCTGAGCAACAACGAGGACGTCAAGGAGTTCTATATGGGGCTTTCCGCCATGGGCACCAAGAAGAGCTACCGGGAAGTAAAGCACTATAAGAGGCGCAAGCGATGGCTCTAAAAGCTAGGCCAGACGAATACTTTGATGAACTGGAGACAATGCCGGCGCAGGCCAGGCAGAAATACCAGAACCAGCAACTGTCCTGGACGGTAGCTAACGCCTACCGCCATGCCCCGACGGTAAAGAAGATGTTTGATGAGGCCGGGGTCAGCCCCGCCCAGATTGGCACCGTAAAGGACCTGGAAAAGCTGCCCATCATCAGAAAGACCGACCTGATTGAGTGGCAGAAGCAAAATCCCCCCTACGGCGGGTTTCTGGCCGTTCCCGTGCCGGATGTGGAACGCGTCTTTATCTCACCGGGGCCGGTCTATGAGCCCATCCAGCACTCCGGCATCAAGTGGTTCGCCAAATCCTTCTGGGCAGCCGGCTTCAGAAAGGGCGACATTGTCATCAATACCTTCACCTATCATATGTCGCCGGGGGGTATTCTGTTTCACGAAGCGCTGAAGCACTGCGGGGCAACCGCCATACCGATGGGCATCGGCAACACCGAGACCCAGATACAGACCATGCTTGACCTCGGGGTTAGCGGCTTCGTGGGCACCCCCTCGTTTCTGATGACCATCATCAAACGCGCCGAAGAGCTGGGCTATAACTTCAGTCAGGACTTTGGCCTGCGCCTTGCCTGGTTCACCGGTGAGATGCTGCCCCCCTCAATGAGGGTAACCCTTGAGGAGGACTATCACATCGCCACCGCCCAGGCCTATGCAGTTACCGAGCCGGGTGGCGCCATCGCCTACGAGTGCCGCCAGAAATCGGGCATGCACCTGATGGACGAATATGTCGTCGAAATAGCTGACCACGAGACCGGGAAACAGCTGGGCCCCAACCAGACCGGTGAAATCGTATTAACCCCCATCCACAACCGGACCTGGGGGCTTATCCGTTTCGGCACCGGTGACCTGTCTTCATATATTACCGAAGCTTGCCCCTGCGGACGCACCGCCAACCGGCTGACCGGCATCGTGGGCCGGACCAGCGATGCGGTTAAAGTCAGGGGGATGTTCGTCGTTGCCCGACAGGCGGAACATGCTGTGGCCGGCTTTAGCTCCATCTCCCGATTTCAGATAATCGTCGGACGCAGTGCCTATCGAGACGTGATGACCCTCAAGGCTGAGCTGAAGGGCGAAGCCGTCGATAAAAAGAAGCTGGCTGATGACCTGGGCCGAAAATTCCAGGAAATATGCCGCATGAAGCTGGATAAGATTGAGCTGGTGGCGGCGGGGAGTATACCCGAAGAGCACCAGGCAATCGTGGATGAAAGAAGCTGGGAATAGGCTATTTCTCTTGGCCCAGATAGGCGGCGATAACCTCAGGGTTAGTTCTAATTTGGTCAGGGGTACCTTCGGCGATTTTGCGCCCGAAATCAAGCACCACCACCCGGTCGGCGATATCCATCACCACCCCCATGTCATGCTCCACTAGGATGATGCAATTGACCCCATCCCTTAACACCGGCGTTTCGGGATAAGTAACCCCCTGCCCTTCAAAGATATCAATGATGAAGCGGGCGATGTCCTCTTTCTCTTCTAGATTCATGCCCGCCATCGGTTCATCAAGGAGCAGCACGGTCGGTTCCAGAGCCAGGGCGCGGCCCAGCTCAACCCGCTTGCGCATGCCATAGGGCAGGACGCCGACCACCCTTTTTCTAATCGGCTCTATCTCCAGAAAATCGATAATATCCTCCACCGTTCGGCGGTGCTCAATCTCCTCACTGTGCGCCCAACCGAAATAGAGGGAACTGGCCAGGAAGTTCTGCTTCATGAGCACGTGGCGTGCGGCCATAATGTTGTCCAGGGTGCTCAGCCCGGTATAAAGCTCAATATTCTGGAAGGTGCGCGCCAGACCGAGACGGGCAGCCCGGTCGGGGCGGATGCGGGTGATGCGCTTGGCATCATAATATATCTCGCCCTTTTGCGGCTTGTAGAAGCCGCTGATGCAATTCAGCAGGCAGGTCTTGCCGGCACCATTGGGGCCGATAATAGCCAGAATTTCGTTTTCCCTTATCTCCAGGCTGACATCATCCAGCGCTTTTACCCCGCCAAAGGCAAGGGACAGGTTTTCAATGCGTATCTTTACCCGGTTCTGGCTCTCTTTGCCGGGTGGGGAGCTGGTTGACGGTTTCAGCGCCGGTTTCTCTTTATCACTCAACTTTAGTCCCTCTTCTGGCTTCCTCAGCGAACAGCTTGTCGCGGTACTGAGTCAGCCGGTAGCACTCCGGACCCTCACAGGCCAGGTGCCGCTTCAGCTGACTCTCTTTCTTCTTCATCAGCTTGACCGTTTCTTTATCCGGCTCACCATAACGCTGGTAGGAAATACACTGCGCCGAGCCGTCTTTATTCACCAGCAGGGTCACTTCATCATCCACCGCATCACAGTAAATCGTGGTCGCGGTTACCTGCCAATCTACCATCGGGAAAACCCTCTACCTCCTGATATCGCTACTCATATTACTATTCTCCAGCTCGGAATTCAATTTATGTCTGGAAATAGAAACAAATTAGTTTGCCCACACCTGTGAAACGTGCTATATTGGGTGAGTATTAACTTTAAGGGAAAGTCAGCATCATTCAGAGAGGAGGCGACCAAAGAAATGTGAGCACTACCCATCATCCGGATGGATAATATCACAATACAGGAGGTTTCAAATGAGAAAGAATGTGTTAAAGGTACTAATCAGCGTAACTTGTTTGCTAATGGTATTAGCCGTTGCCTTGCCGATGATGACCGGATGTGGACCAGGCACGATGAAGATTGGCATCACCCAGATTGTTACTCACCCAGCGCTGGATGCCAATCGCCAGGGCTTCATTGACCAGATGGCGGAAGAAGGCTTCGTGGAAGGGGAAAATGTGGAATATGATTACCGCACCCCTGAGGGCGATATGACGATAGCCGCATCTATCGCTCAGAAGTTCGTCACCGATAAGGTTGACCTGATTCTGGCCATAGCTACCCCCACTGCGCAGGCTTGTGTCCAGGCAACCGAAGGCACTGATATTGAGATAGTTTTCGGTTCGGTAACCGACCCGGTAGCCGCGGGCCTGGTGGATAGTTGGGACAAACCCGGTGGCAGCGTCACCGGCATCAGCGATTGGGCTGATGTAGGCACCCAGATACAGCTGGTGGTCGATATTGTGCCCGATGTTAAGAAGCTGGGCGTCATCTACAATGCCGGTGAAGTAAACTCCAAAGTGCAGGTAGATGAACTGAAGAAAGTAGCCCCCGCTATGGGCATCACCGAAATCGTGGAGGCTACTGCGGCTACATCAGCCGATGTGCTGGCGGCAGCTCAATCACTGGTCGGCAGAGTTGATGCCATCTGGATTCCCACCGACAACACCGTGGTATCCGCCTTTGAGTCGGTGGTGAAGATCAGCGAAGAGAACCAGATACCGCTCTTTGCTGCTGATGTTGCCACCGTGGAGAGAGGCGCCATCGGCACTCCCGGCATCGACTACTATCAATTAGGCCGAGAATGTGGTCAGGTAGCCGCCCGTATTCTGCAGGGCGAGAGTCCGGCTGACATCCCAGTGAAGAAAGTGGATATGACCGACCTATTTTTGAACCCGTCAGCGGCCGAGCGGATGGGCTTAACCATCCCTCAGTCGGTGCTGGACAAAGCCACCGAGATCGTCGGAGAATAAGGCTACTATATTAAGCAAGCTTAGTGCCAGGCACAAACAATAAAATATTTGTTGATTTCCAAACCTGACACCGGAGACAAAATTGGATATCTTCGGAAACATCCTTGGCGTAGCCTGCTACGAAGGGTTAGTCTTTGGTCTGGTCACTATCGGTGTTTATATCACCTTTCGGGTTCTGGCCTTTCCTGACCTCAGCGTAGACGGCACTTTTCCTCTGGGTGGCGCCATCGCGGCGGTGCTGATTGTGGCTGGTGTCAACCCCTTTCTGGCCACGCTGGCGGCTCTGGGCGGCGGACTGGTCGCCGGGCTAGTAACCGGACTGCTCAACACCAAACTCAGAATCAGTGCCCTGCTCGCCGGCATCTTGATGATGGTCGGGCTTTATTCCATCAATTTGAGGATAATGAGCGGGGCTAATGTCCCTCTGCTGCGCGAGGTGACCAGCTTTGATGTCATCGCCGAGCTCTTTGGCTTGCACGGAGGGCTAGCCGTATCCATTACTCTGGTATCGGTAGTGGTCACCCTCTTTTTCGTGGTACTGAACTGGTTTTTACGCACCGAAATTGGCTTAGCCTTAAGAGCCACCGGCGATAATGAGGAAATGGTGCGCGGCTTCGGCATTGACACTGACAAGACAGTACTGCTGGGTTGCTCTGTTTCCAACGGGCTGGTGGCTCTGGCTGGTGCCCTGGTGGCCCAAAACCAAGGGTTCAGCGATGTCGGTATGGGCATCGGTATGATTGTGCTGGGGCTGGCGGCAGTGATAATCGGCGAAGGGCTGTTTCATCCTAAGGGAATCGCGCCAATATTACTCGCCTGCCTAGGCGGTACCTTTGTCTATCGCTTATTTATAACAATCGCCCTCCGGCTGGGTATGGCTCCCGGTGACCTGAAGCTTATAACCGCTCTATTAGTGGTGATGGTGCTGGCGGTACCCTATCTGCAAAAGAGAATGCGGAAGGAGTGGCTGGAACCAGCTAAAAGGTGGTAATCAAGATGACCACGAAGGCAACCGGAAATCACCGCCTGCTGCAACTGAAGAGTATTAAGAAAGTATTTGCCCGCGGCACGATTGACGAGGTAACCGCGCTGGCGAGCATAAAGCTGGACATCTATGACCAGGACTTTGTGACCGTTATCGGCAGCAACGGCGCCGGCAAAACCACCCTGCTCAACATTATCGCCGGAGTCTACCCTCCGGAAAGAGGTGGCAGCGTTACCATAAGTGATGAGGATGTTACCCATCTTCTAGGATACCGACGGGCGGTCTATATCGGCCGGGTATGGCAGCAACCGGAAACGGGAACCGCCGGCAAGCTGACCATTGAGGAGAACCTTTCTCTGGCGCTGTTGCGTGGTCAGTCAAGAGGACTGAAGGGGGCCACCAACAAGCAGCGCCGGCAGCTGTTCCGCGAAGAACTAGCCGTGCTCGGGCTGGGGCTAGAAAACAGGCTGAACACACCGGTCTACACTCTCTCCGGGGGACAGAGGCAGGCTTTATCCCTGGTGATGGCGACCATCTCCAAGCCGGCGATATTACTGCTTGATGAGCACATCGCCACCCTGGACCCGAAGACAGCTAAAACCGTGCTCGATTTAACCGATAAGATTGTGCGCCTGGAGCAGATGACCACCATAATGGTGACCCATAACATGGAGATTGCCCTAAATTACGGCAATCGGCTGATTATGATGCACAAAGGCAGAATTATCGTTGATATGGGTGAGGCAAAAAAGAAGGCACTCAAGGTCAGTGACCTGGTATCTGCCTTTGAGCGAGCCGCCGGGGAGGAGTTTGATGATGATACCATCCTCCTCAGCCGCGGGGAGTGAAGGCTGGCTCAGACTATTCTCTCCATCTTTTGATGTTTAATACCGGCTTCCACAAACGGCCGCCCCACCGGCTTAAAACCACAGGTCTGATAGAATTCAACAACCTGGTGCTGGGCATGAAGAATTAGCTTTTTGATTCCCTCCCCCCTCAACTCCCCCACCAGAAAGTCAACCATTTCTTGGCCTATGCCCAGATGACGGAAGGCGAATAAAACCGCCATTCTTTCCAGCTTGGCCTGTCCAGCCGCTAAAAACCTGACCCGGGCAGCGCCGATAACCCTTTGGCCTTCTTTAACCACCAGATGCCTGGCGGCACGGTCATTGCCATCGTAAACCAGATTTTCCGGGATGCCCTGCTCCGCCACAAAAACCTGCCGCCACACCACAAAGGCGCCCTCCAGTTCACCCTCACTGTCGGCAAATTTATAGCTAACTTCCTTCATCACCGCTAAACCAGTCTAATTATAGCGCAGATAGTGAGTATAAATCCTAGCCCAGTGAATTAAAAAAATAAAACCGACCCGAAAGGCCGGTTTTTAAGTCATTTATTAAAAGGGGGAAAGCCGGAAATTAAAAATTGTCACCGCAAAAGACAGCCGCAGTGTTATACCCCAAGCACATAGGGGAGCTGAGTAATCTAGTATTTTCTCCGCTCTCCCCTTCGACCAAAGCCACCGCCACGGTTGTCGGAACGAGGACGGGCGGCATTAACCACGAGTATGGAGTCCTTCACTGTCTTACCGTTGAGGCCATTAATGGCAGCCTGGCCTTCGGATACCGCCGGCATTTCAACAAAGCCAAATCCCCGCGACTGCCCGGTATACTTGTCAGTAATAATCTTTACCGAACTCACCTGACCAAAGGCTTCAAATTCCTGTCGCAATTCATCTTCGGTGACTTCAAAGGACAAATTACCTACATATATATTCATAATTTATACACCTACCAAATTTAGTTAAACACACCGGCTGACTATCTTCAGCCCGGGTATGTTGCTAAGATTAAACTAAATTAGTCCTGTCCCCTCGTTTTAATTTTACTGTAGCACTCGCTACAGTAAACCGGTCTACCTTCACGTGGCTCAAAAGGCACTTCAGTCTCCTTGCCACACTCAGCGCATACTGCCGGGAAGGTTTGTCGGCGAGACTGGTAGCTATCACCCCTGCCCCGGGATGATCTCCTGGCCTGGCGGCATTCGGGGCAGCGCTTGGGCTCGTTGGTATAGCCCTTAGTTTGGAAGAACTGCTGCTCCTCAGCACTGAAGGTGAAGGTGGCTCCGCAATCGGAACACACCAGTGATTTATCCTGGAAAACCACTAGATGACCTCCTCTCTTTGATTAGTTGGTTCGAGTCTCGGTCACCCAGTACTATTGAGTTTACCTGAAGCATGTGCAAATAACCTAAACCTAAACCACCACCACTATGATAGCGTAAGGTCAAGCTTTTTACAAGGCAGGCTAAGAACCTTATTTCCCAGCCTAGAATTGTATTCTAGAACATTGACACTTTACATTAGACCATTTAGTAGTAATGCTATTAGCCAAAAGTGGCAAATATAAGAAAGACCGCAGTTCTTACCCCTAGCCGACGACTATCTGGTGGAGTTTACCCGATATAAGCCAGAACAGGGGCTGTCCCAGGAGGAGAGCACCAGTCTCGCCATCAGTTTTACCAAGAAGCTAAAACGCTTCGAGCACCCGCTGAACCAAATCATGGATATTGAATCACTGACGCTGTTCCTTCTAGCACAGATGGCTAAGGGTATTACACCGGATAAAGTAAGCAAAATAGGCTTGAAAAGATAAACGCCTGGCCGAATGGCTAACGGGCACCTCGCCGCCGGAACAAAGACATTAGCCACAGGAAGAAAATGATGCCAAAAAAAGGAAAGGGCTGAGCGGAAGAAGTCCCCCCGCTTTCCGCCACGGCAGTCACCGTTTCCCCCGGTATTTGTGCCGGCCTCAGCACCTCATCAGTTATCTCGTAAGAAGCCAGGTTAACATCTATAAACTCCTTTGATGTCCAGCCGAAGGGGTTGTTTTTGCCAGTTGCCTCCGCCCAGACCCACCCCGGCTCACCGTCAAGCTCAAATACGGAGCTTGCCTTGTCGTAGCCGGGCAGGGAGACCAGGCAAGCGGTATGCCCCTTACCGGCCACCAGTGCGGAACGGTAACCGGCCGCCCGATACATCACCGCCAGCAGTACGGCGCTGTCCTCACAATCGCCGTTGCCGGTACCACTTTCTTGAATTACCGCCGCCATCTCGTCAGCATTCTGGGCAAATTCTTTATAATTAAACTGGTCTTCATCAGGGGTATAATTCACCCTGTCCCGCACAAAGTAAAAGATGGCTTCCGCCCGCTGAAACTCATCAGGGTAGTTTCGGGCAATCTCTTTACCCAGAGCGTGAGCTTCAGCTATTTCCTCACCCAAGCTCTCAAAGGCGATAATCGGCCTGAAACCGGTCTCGGATACCTGGTAGTAACCATTGTCCCCGTGGGGGGTGGTGCGGCATACCCCCCAGTCGTCATAGACACCATCCGGTTTTTCATAGAAGCCGCTGGAAGAGCTGGCCGAGGCATAGCCGGTGGTGGCTAACCCGGCCAAAAACAGCCCCAATAAAACCGCCAGAATTCTAACCCGGTGCATCTAAATCCCTCTACAGCGGCGTAGTCAGCGCGGCGTGGAGTATCAGCCCCAGAAAGAGCAGATAGCCGAAGACATAGATACCGACCGCAATCGGGTGCTGGTTAATATTGGTGAACGGTATCTTGGGAGTCAGCTTATTCACCAGGTGAAACAGACCGACACCGAGAAGCAGGCTGACCACAAAACCTACCGCCAGCAGCCCTAGCAGCCTGAAATTGAAGAAGTAATCAAGTAGCGGGCCACCGATTACGGTGGGGGCAGTGGTGACGCCGTGAATAACCAGACCGACCAGTATTAAAAAACCGCTGGCGAACAGCCCGGTGGCAATCGGGTCCTCTCCAATTCGCTGGCGCTTGTGAATATGGGGGTTGAGCACATCCAGCGCCCTTATACCCAGCCAAGCAAGGAAAACGCAGACCAGAGACAAGAACAGGGTTCTGCCCACCCACAAGAGCACCATAACCCAATAAGGCGCCGCCAAACCGATTCCTTCCATCATATTTACCTCCTCAGGCACACTTTAAGGGCACCAGCCAGCACTTTAAATTAGCAGTTTCTGGTGCCCTGAGTTACGACCCCGAACCCTTATATCAGTTTGGAGTCTAGCCCCCCATAGTGTTATTGTCAATACCCATATGGCGGCGCTTTCCCCGGCTCACCAGAAGGCTAAATTCGGCCCCTGTCCCGTCATATGACTAAAGTATCAACCGTTTTCAGGACTTTTTGGTCTTGTGCCTGTCCCCCCAGCCCTTTCATAATGAACAATACACGATTACAGATTTAATAATGGGGCGGCAAATGGACAAGCTATATAAAACACTACTGATTAAAGCATTTACCCCCTTCAAAAGGCATCTGGGTGAGAATGACGGCAAACACTGGCCGGCCCGGGTGCTGGACACCCTGGAAACAAAATACCACCTGCTGCCCAAAGATATGCGGCGCCTGTGGTACCTGCAGCGCCGCATTTCCGCCGGCAATTCGAAAACCGACTACATCTATATTTATGACCGGATGCGCTCACAGGAGCAGAATACACCGATAAGTGCCTACCGCGACCTGTCCCAAAACCACCGGCTGCTACTTTTCAAGGGCAATGTCTTCCCCAATGGCTCCGTCCACCTAGAAAGGCTTTACTCCACCCTCCCCCCCACCGTTGCTGCCCCCTTCCCCTCAAATTAAGCCCCCTGATTATCAGCCCCACCTGAATCCGAGACCGGGAAGCCCTGCGCATTACGCTATTACGCTAATTCAGCTAGGCATATCTGCCTAATCCCGGCTAAGTAGCGGTAAGCAGAAAGTATAAGTTGACGGTATAAATTTTAGGTATTTTCAGAGGCTGGAATTAGGCATCACGACGGAAGCTGGCTCATACCGCGGTGCGGTAAGATTACAGTGGAAATAAAGAGAAAGGAGGTATCACGATGGACGTAATGATTATTTTAACCCTAGCAGTCCTGATACCGGTGATCCTCTTCCCCGCGGCTCTGGTCTGGTATATAAACATAGATGGCATTGTGCAGGCTGTTCGTGAAGCCAGGGCTGTCCGCGAGAAGAAAGTAGCCGCCAAGACGCTGGACTAACCCTGAAAAGACGTGCTACCAGGAGGTGAAGACCTGAAACCAATAAAGACCGTATCACCGACGAAAAGATAAGGCTGGATATTCAGGAAAGGGGATATCCAGCCTTACTGTTTTAAACTATCCGACCTTTACCTTAAACACGGTAACCGCACCCCGCCCCACCCTAATCTTCACTGATTAACTCAGCCCTAGCCAGCAAGGCGCCCAGCACCACCAGCCACAGAGACAGGGCTATCTCTATGCCCAGTATCCAGCGGCTGAGCAGAGAGGCAGTGCGGTCGATATCGGTCATCATGCCATTTACAATGATGCAAAGAAAGGCTATCCCGCATGCCGCCAGCAGGCAGTGGGATACCAGCCGCCACCCCTTGCGTGTCAACAGCTTATCTATCAGCATCTTTATCTGTTCTCCTGGCCTCCTGGGCACATTATAACCCATTCTGCCAATACATTTTAATACCCGCTACTATTATTTCGCTTTGTTGACCGCACCCGGCACCGCTTCACACTGGGGACACATAACGACCAGGATTTCAAATTTTTCGAATTTTATCGGTTTGGCGTTTATCTTCTCAATTTTTTTGTCGCAATCAGGACACTTCATACTGAACCCCTTTTTACCTGAATTATATCACAAGACTAAAGCGGGAAATCGGGCAAAACGCCTTAAGCTAGTATAAAAAGAGGCATTTTAAAGTGCTATACTTAACCGGGTAATTCTATTACCCTCAGCAGCTAAGGCAATCCGGAGGCGTTACATGTCAGATGTGGAAATAGTGAGCGGCTATATCCCCGGTGCCATCGGGCGAGTGGTCGAACTTCACGGCATCTACTACCACCAGCAGTGGGGTTTCGGCCACTTCTTTGAGAGAAGGATAGCCACTGAGCTTGCCGAGTTCATCGGACGCTATGACGAGAAACGTGACGGCTTCTGGACGGCATCGCTGGGGGGACGCATTGAAGGCTCCATTACCGTTGATGGGCTCCATGCCGAAGACAAGGGAGCCCATATCCGGTGGTTTATTAACTCGGATGCCCTGCGCGGCAGAGGCATCGGCAATCGGCTGGTCAACACCGCTATCGACTTCTGCCGGAACCGGGGCTACCAGCGGCTGTTTCTGTGGAGCTTTGAGGGCCTCCACGCCGCCAAACACCTCTACGACAAGAACGGCTTCACACTGGTAGAGCAGCACTGGGGAAACCACTGGGGTACCGAGGTCAACGAACAGAAATTTGAGCTCTGGCTCACCCCCTCTACGGAATAAGCCATGCTTAAAAATGGCTGGCTTTACCCAGCAAAACTGGAGTTAAATGCGGTAAAATAGGAGAAAGCAACTAAAGGAGGAGACATCGTGATAGTAGATGCCATGATAAGCTCAACACTGACGACAATATTAAAAAGCGGGGTCAGGTCATACAGCATCGAGGAATTACAGGATAGAGCATCTATTATGTTAAGTCAGCAAATCAGGCGAAGCGATATTGAAAGGGTAATCAAGCAAAATCGCAATCGCTTTGTAATATCAACCGAGTCCGGGGTAGCACGGGTAAAATACCGGTTCTAATTAGTAATCAGACAGTATAGTCTGCCAGGAACATTGGTGCCCTACTTCAGACTTCGTCACTCATCTCTACTGCCACTTTGGTTCCCTGACCAACTACTGACCTAACTGAGAACTTGCCGTTGAACAAGCGGGTACGTTCCTGCATACCTAAAAGGCCCAGCTTGCCCTCAGTAGCCAGGTCACCCAGCACTTCCGGTAATCGGAAGCCCCTGCCGTTATCAAAGATAGTTAGTTTGACCTTCCGGTTGGTAAATAGCAGTTTCACGGCCGCCTTTTTAGCTTCGGAGTGCCGCCTGACATTGCTCAGTGCTTCTTGAGCGATACGGAACAGGGCCAGTTCCGCCTCAGGCTCCAGGCGTCGCTCAGGGCCACTTATCTCAAGGCCGGTACTGATATTCTGCTCACTGCTCAGCTCTTCAGCTAAAAGCTCCAGTGCTGAAACTAAACCTACCTGGTCCAAAACCCCGGGGCGTAATCCATGGCTAAAGCGCCGCAACCCGTTCATTATGCCCTTAGTCTCAGCGCAAAGTCCTCCCAGATACTTAACAACATCCTCGGGTAACCTTCTCTTCTTGGCGGCTAGAGCTTCAATTTTATGTGTCAGGGAAGCCAGGGACTGAACTGACTCGTCGTGTATCGCGCGAGCGATGCGCTTTCGCTCTTCTTCCTGAGCCCGGGTAATCTGGTGCAGGTAGAAACGGAGGTTCTCTTGCATCCGTTTTTGCTCGGTAATATCCCGGGCAATATGTTGAAAACCCACCACTTGCCCGTTACTAAAAACAGGATTGGTCGACAACTGGACATGTGCCTCACTCTTGCCTTTCCTTATCATCTTTACCTCGGAGAGATGGCCAGGCACCTTGTTCTTAAGGGGCAAGTCTCTTGCGTGATTAATATCATCTAAACAGCTCTTGGTGAACAAGTTTTGCGACTTTATGGTGGATAATTCCTTCAGACTATATCCGGTAAGAGCGGCACAGGCTTTATTAGCGACGACAATATTTCCCGCCAAATTATGAATCCAGATGGCATCGTTGGCGCTTTCAAATAGCTCCCGGTACTTCTCTTCGAATAACCGTTGTTCCTGCTGGGCCACTTCTAGCCGGACACGGTATTCCCGCTCCCTGCGGAGCGAGGCGAAACTAATGGATACGGCATTGCCAACGGTGAAAACGGCGCCGGTTTCCAGAAGGGCATCTAGGGGGTGCGGCGAAATAAAGATGGCACGAGGTAACAGGCAGGCAAGGGCGATTAATGAAGTGACGAAGGCTCCTCGCCAGCTAAATACAAAGCCCGCCAAGACTATGGGTACTAGATAGAGAATTCTCTCAAAGGCATGTCGGTCTAAGCCGAGGTCGGCCATTATTGGGGCGTGGAACACAGAGAACCCTAAGTCTTGCCCATAGTGAAGAAGCGTGATAAGCACGAGTAAAGCGAAAATAAACCAGAAGCTTGGCCGGCGAATGTTCCTTGTCAGCTGACTTAACGATAAATAGCGCACCAAATCATACCTCAGGAAACACGGATTACCGGAGCTTAAATAACCGGTGTCTCCGTGATAACTTCAAACAAATAGACTGCGGAGAGGGTGATCCAGCCTTTCCTCAGGGCATAGAGCACGGCCTGAGTGCGTGAATTGACGCCCAGCTTGCGGAAGATGTTGATTAAGTGAGTCTGGACCGTGCGTTCGCTGATAAAAAGCTCCTCGGCAATATCTTTATTGCTCATTCCCTTGGCGGTTAGTTTGATTACATCCAGCTCGCGAGACTGCAACTCATCAAAACCGGTCTTACCACCACGCTCGCTATCAATCAGACACTGCACAATGGTATCGGTAGCTTTAAGGTCAAGGATACTGTCCCCGCCACGTACCAGGCGGATAGCGCTGATCAGTTCCTGCAGGGGCCTGTCTTTAGACATATAGCCTGATGCCCCCGCTTTGAGAGAAGCCAGCACATATGACTGATAGTCAAAGGCACTTATCATGAGGACAGCCGTGTTGGGGCAGGCCGCTTTAATCTTCTCGGTGGCTTTAATGCCGTCGAGATTGGGCATGCTGACATCAATTACGGCGACATCCGGGTGCAGCTCCTCAACCATCCTGACGGCTTCTTCGCCGTCGGCTGATATGCCGACGCACTCCAGGTCCTCTTCCTCCTCCAGGAGCCGTGATAATCCTTCTCGAAATGCGGGGTGGTCATCAGCAATCAGCAACCTCGTCTTCTCCATAGCACGCCCACCCGATAAGTATTTATATCACGCCGATGTGATATCTCCACCTACCTATATGGTATCCTCCCCTAAATGATACTGTCAATCAATATCCCCCTATTTGGTCAAATTTACGTGATTTTGCGTAGTTCACCGATAGAATCACTTAGTGCCTATCCGCCAAATTTACCTATCTGAAATGTCCAATACGGCTAGGCGTTTTTTCACCAAATTCCACATTCTGGCGGATTGAAGCAAGCCTGAGAAGATAAGACAATTAGATAGGCTGGTTAGCAGCCCAAAATGAGTGAGTAAGCGACAGCAGGGAGGCCAGAGTGATGGTTCGTATATTTATGATAGATAATAGTGCGCTGTCCCGCCATGGTTTGCTATCGGCTCTGGGGGAGTACCCGGAGTTCCAGATGGTGGGTGATGCCGCTAATGTTTCGGAAGCATTTATCAAATTAGGCGAGCTCAAGCCGGATATCGTCATCACCGATGTCTTTATGCCCGGCGGCGGGGGAGTGGATGACATTACCCGGCTACGGCAGGCGTTTCCCAATATCAAGGTGCTCGTCTTCACCGTGTCCAACAGTAAAGATGATGTCTTTAAATCAATCATAGCCGGGGCCTGTGGCTATATGATGAAAACCGCCGAACTGACCGAGGTCATTGAGTCCATCCGGCTGGTGGCCAGCGGCAACGCCATTGTCTTCCCCCAGATGACAACCGGGGTACTGACGCAGCTCAAGAATACCAGCCTGCAGAGTATAGACGGTTTCAAAAGCCTCAGCCCGCATGAGAAAGAGACCCTGGTGTTGGTCGCCCAGGGTGCCACCAACCGTGAGATTGCCGAGTGTTGCCAGGTTAGCGAGACCATGGTCAAGGCCCGCTTGACCCGGATTCTGGACAAGCTCAACGCCAAGAACCGGACCCAAGCGGTAGCGCTGGCAACTACCCGGGGCTTGCTGAATAGCTATAACCCGAATAATGAAAGGAAAGGCGACCTGCGGCAACAGGCCTTTTCCCAACCATAGGCAATATGGTAATCGCCGGCAAACCATATTGAATGGAAAGGAGGTCTGAGATGAATCTAAAAGATGTGGACATGGACTCGCGAGAGCGGGCCGTTAAGTCAGGGATAATATTCATCTTTGTGCTGATACTTATTATTCTCGGTATAGGCATGGGGATATGGGTTGGTCGTCTGTGCGGCATGGTTCTGGAATGCGCCGTGACCGGGATCGTTCTCAGCCAGATACTGGTCGTATTCGGCATCCGCGAGATTATCTTATTTGGACATAATCATAAAAAAAAGGAGAGGGTATAAAAATGGAAGTTGAAGTAGTGAAAATGTTGGCAGTGGCAATAATCGGTAGCCTGGGGCTGGCTGGACCAGCAATGGCTATCGGACTCATTGGTTTCTCGGCTATGGGGGGGATAGCCCGTAACCCCGAGGCAAAGCAGGCAATTATGACCAACATGATACTGTCGACTGCCTTTGCTGAGGCTATCGGCATCTATGCCCTCATTATAGCCATTGTCCTGGCTATGATTATATAGTAGCAGAAGGGAGAACAGGAGGCAGAATTATGGAAGAAAAGGGTGTTCCATCTTTGATCATGTTTGGCTTTGTGACACTATTTTCGACGTTGGCGATTCTGGCTTTGCTGATAAGCTACCTGGTCCTCTTTGGAAGCTAACCGCGAATTAAATTCCGAATCATTAGCATTCAATCAGGTCCAGGTAAGCTTAAGCTCCATCTGGCCGGTCAAGGGCACGCCTTAACTCTTGGATAAATCTGGCAACCTCTGCCATTGACCGGTCAGCTTCCATCAGCTGAATAATGCGGCTGCCCACAATCACCCCGTCTGCGATGCGGGCTAACTCTTTGGCCTGCTCCGGGGTAGATATGCCAAAGCCAACGCAGAGCGGCTGGGTAGCTATCTTTCTTACCCTGGCGACAAACTCGGACAGGTTCCGGGGCAACTTGTCCCTGGCCCCGGTCACCCCGGTTACCGAGACCAGATAGATGAACCCCCTACCCCTCCCCGCCACCAGCTTGATGCGCGCTTCGGTACTGGTCGGCGCCAGCAAGTAAACCAGGTCAAGGCCTTGTTTTCGGGCCATCGCCTCTATCGCATCACCTTCCTCCGGGGGCAGGTCAGGGATAATCAAGCCGCTCACTCCCACCTGAGCACAGTCACGGCAAAATCTGTCCAGCCCGTAGCTGAGCACCGGGTTAAAATAGGTCATAAACACCAGGGGCGTTTTCACCTTCTGGCTGAGCTGCCCGGCTACCTCAAAACAGTGCTGGAGGGTAATCCCGTTCTGCAAAGCCTGAAAGCTCGCCTTCTGTATCGTCGTCCCATCCGCCAGCGGGTCGGAGAAGGGTATCCCCAGCTCCACGATGTCGCTACCGCCAGCAGCCAGCCGCGGGACTACCTCCAGAGTGGCTTCCAGGCTGGGGTAACCGACGGTAATATAAGGGATAAGCGCCTTATGCCCTGGCCGGCTGAAAACAGAGGCAATACTACTCACCGCTCCACCCCCAGTGCTCCAGCCACGATATCCATGTCCTTGTCACCCCGCCCCGACAAATTGACCATAATAATCTGCTTTTTAGCCAGCGAACCGGCCATCTTAGCGGCATAGAATATGGCATGCGCCGGTTCCAGGGCAGGGGTAATGCCCTCGGTCTGGCAGAGCAGCTGAAAGCCCTCCAGGGCTTCACTATCGTCCACGGCAACATAGCTGGCCCGCCCGGTATCCTTGAGGTAGCTGTGCTCCGGGCCGACGCCGGGATAGTCCAGCCCTGCCGAGACGCTGTGCGTCTCCCGAATCTGGCCATCCCCGTCCTGAAGCACATAGGACTTGGTGCCGTGGAGCACACCTACCCTGCCCGCCCCCAGGGAAGCGGCATGCGCGCCGGTCTCAAGCCCCCTCCCGGCTGCCTCCACCCCAACCAGCTTGACCTCTTTATCATTTAAGAAAGAGTAGAAAATGCCGATGGCGTTGCTGCCGCCACCGACACAGGCAACGATACAGTCGGGCAGGCGCCCGGCAATATCCAGTATCTGCTGCCTGGCCTCCCGGCCGATTATGGACTGGAAGTCACGCACCATCTCGGGATAGGGGTGAGGGCCGACCACCGAGCCGAGCAGATAGTGGGTATCGCCGACATTACTCACCCAGTCCCTTATTGCCTCGTTAATGGCATCCTTCAGTGTGCGGCTGCCGCTGGCCACCGGCCTGACCTCGGCACCCATCAGCCTCATCCGGAAGACATTGAGCGCCTGACGGTGCATATCCTCCTCACCCATATAGACAATGCACTCCAGCCCGAACATGGCACAGACCGCCGCCGTAGCCACCCCGTGCTGACCGGCGCCGGTCTCGGCGATAATTCGCTTCTTGCCCATTCTCTTGGCCAGCAGCCCCTGCCCCAGGGCATTGTTAATCTTGTGGGCACCGGTATGGGCTAAATCTTCTCTTTTCAGGAAAATGCGGGCGCCCCCGCCCCGCTCGGTCAGTCTCTCCGCCAGGTAGAGCGGGGTTGGCCTTCCCGAGTAACTGTGGGAGAGCGAGTTGAACTCGTCCCAGAAGGCAGAGCTGGCCTTGGCCTCTTTATAGGCAGCCGCCAGCTCGTCCAGGGCCGGCACCAGCGTCTCGGGGACAAACCGCCCTCCGTAGCCGCCAAAGTATCCCCTATTATCGGGCAGCCGGGCTGCCTCTCTTTGATTTAAAATCATCCCGCCTCCTTATCGGCTCTTTTTACCATCTCTACAAAGGCACTGATTTTGGCAGTATCTTTTTGCCCGTTAGTCTCGACACCGCTGGAGACATCAACCCCCCACGGTCGGGCGACCCTGACCAACTGACCGACATTATCCGGGGTGAGTCCCCCGGCGACAATCACCGGAAAGCGGGCCGATACCTCTCTGGCCAGCTGCCAGTCAAAGACCTGGCCAGTGCCACCATACGCATTTTTGACCGGCGCATCAAGCAGGCAGATAAGCTCACCCTCCGGGCAGAGACGGTAGCCCATATCTATCTTATTTATCACTGGCTCCGCCTTCCTGCCGGCGGGCACATGGACTACTTTGATAATCGGGCGCTTAATCTTACGGCAGTAGCGCCAGGTCTCATCGCCGCTGAGCTGCACCCGGTCCAGCCAGCAATAGTCGGCAATGGCATTTACATCCTGAGCCGGGGCATTGACAAAAACGCCCACCAGCGTCGGGCGGGGTTTTAGCTCATGAATTGCGGCCACTATAGGCAACGCCTCTTCCGGAGAGAGCTGACGCCGGCTGGGGGCGAAGACCAGCCCCAGAAAATCGGCGCCCGTCCTGGCCGCCGCCAGAGCCATCTCCACCCCGGTCAGGCCACAGATTTTAATTCTGGTCATAGCAGCTCCCCCATTTTGGCGGCAATGTCCGCCGCTGACATTAAGGACTCGCCCACCAGGACCGCATCCACCCCCCACCCTCGCACTTTTTCAATATCGCTACGGTCTTTCAGGCCGCTTTCGCTGACCACGATTCTATCCCGGGGGATGAGGGGACGGAGACGCCCGGTAACCATCAGGTCAACGGTAAAAGCCTTTAAATCCCGATTATTGATGCCGATAATCCTGGCTTCGCTTTTCAGGGCAATTTCCAGTTCGGCTTCATCATGCACCTCTACCAGACAGCTCATCCCTAATTCATGGCTCAGTGCCAGCAGTTCGCCGAGCTTCGCCGGCGTCAGGATAGCCACGATAAGAAGCAGGCTATCGGCGCCGTAAGCGCGGGACTGGTAGACCTGATAGGGGTCAAAGATAAAGTCCTTGCGCAGCAGGGGCAGCCCCCTATCCGCCAGCCCGTCCCTGATGTCTTTTAAGTCATTGAGGCTACCCTGAAAGTACGTACTCTCCGTCAGCACTGATATCGCCGCTGCCCCGCTAGCGGCATAAACCCGGGCAATCGCCACCGGGTCAAAATCGGCACGGATAACGCCCCTTGAGGGCGATGCCTTTTTAATTTCGGCAATAAGCCCAATGCCGTCGCCACGCAGCGCCGAAGCCAGATCCAGCGGCAGCGGTTGCGCCCGCGCCATCTCTTTCAGCTCCGCCAGAGGCAAGCGGCGCTTGGTCTCCGCCAGCTCAAGCTGGCTATCGGCTACAATCCGGTCTAAAATCACTCCCCCTCCTGAAATAAACTCTGGCTAAACTCGATTAGCTGTTCCAGCTTGGCCGTAGCCTGGCCACTGTCTATTATCTCTCCCGCCCGGGCTATCCCCTGCTGGAGGGTGTCCACCCCGCCGCCAACCATCAGCGCCGCCGCCGCATTCAGCAGCACCACGTCCCGCTGGGGGCCGGTAGCACCGGCCAGGATGTTACGCAGACAGGCAGCATTTTCGGCAGCGGTGCCCCCCCGCAGGCAGTCCAACTCAGCCCGGGGCAACCCGAAGTCCTCCGGGCTGATGAAATAGCCCTCGATATAGTTGTTTTTTACCTCGTAGACCTCTGTTTTACCGGTTACGGTAACCTCATCCAGTCCGTCGTCACCATGAACCACCAGGGCATGCTTACAGCCCAGACCATAAAGCACGGAAGCCATCTTCTCGGCGAGCAAGCTATCAGCCACCCCCAGCACCTGGGCTTGAGCACCGGCCGGATTGGTCAGCGGGCCAAGAATATTGAACACGGTGCGGATGCCTATCTCGCGTCGGGGCGCCACCGCATATTTCATTGCCGGATGAAACATCGGGGCGAACATGAAACCCATCCCCACCCCCTCCAGACACTTCTTCACCTGCTCCGCATTAAGGTCAATTTTGACGCCCAGTGCCTCCAGCACATCGGCACTGCCGCACTGGCTACTCATCGCCCGGTTGCCGTGCTTGGCTACCTTAAGCCCGGCGCCGGCGGCAACAAAGGCAGCCGCTGTCGAGATGTTAAAAGTACACGAGCCGTCACCACCAGTGCCGCAGGTATCCACCACCGCTTCAGCGGTAACTACAGGCACCGCCTTAGACCTCATCGTCTTAGCCAAGCCAACGATTTCGTCAACCGTTTCCCCCTTCAGCCTGAGGGCGGTGACAAAGGCACCAAATTGAGCCTGAGTAGCCTCCCCCTGCATTATCTCTTCCATTACTAGAGCAGCTTCGTCCATAGTCAGAGAACGCCCTGAAACCAGAGAGCTAATCGCTTCTTTAATCATGCTTTATTCCCTCCTTCCCAGTAAGAAGTTTTGCAATATATCCTTACCGGCCTCAGTCATAAACGATTCGGGGTGAAACTGGACACCCTCCACCGGGTACCGGCGGTGGCGCAAGCCCATAATTTCACCATCAGTGGTCCAAGCGGTCACTTCAAGGCAGTCGGGAAGCCCATCGCGTTGCACTACCAGCGAATGATAGCGGATGGCCGAGAAAGGCTCGGGGAGACCGGCCATTATCCCCCGACCGTGGTGATATATCAGCGAAGACTTGCCGTGCTTAATCTCGCCGGCCGGCCCGATTATGCCGCCATAGCTGTAACCGATGCATTGATGCCCCAGGCAGACGCCGAGTATCGGCAGCCGGGCACCGAAATAGCGGATGACATCGTTAGAGATACCCGCCCGCTGGGGGACAGATGGCCCCGGCGAGATGACGATGCGCGCCGGTTTCAGCCTCTCAATCTCCTTGAGATTTGTCCTATCATTACGCCTCACCACCACCTCTTCACCCAACTCGCTCAGGTACTGAAAGAGGTTATAGGTAAAGCTATCATAGTTATCAATCAGTAGCAGCATGACTCCCCCCCACCAGCTAAATTAGTACTCTCCGCCTGGTCAACCGCCTTAAGCAGTGCCCGCGCCTTATTCAGGCTCTCTTCATACTCACGCGCAGGCACACTGTCATAAACAATCCCCCCACCCGCCTGGATATAGGCAACGCCCTTACTCATTACCATGGTTCTGATGGCAATCGCCATATCCATATTGCCCGAGAAAGAGAAGTAGCCCACCGCCCCGGCGTAGGGGCCCCTTCGCTCCGGCTCAAACTCAGCGATTATCTCCATCGCCCGAATCTTGGGGGCGCCGGATACGGTGCCGGCCGGGAAGCAGGCCCGCAGGGCATCAAAGGCAGTCATATCACGCCGCAGCTTGCCCTGAACATGAGTAACCAAGTGCATAACATGGGAGTAACGCTCCACTTCCATCAGGTCACTGACCTTAACCGTGCCCGGCTCGCTCACCCGCCCGATGTCATTACGCCCCAGGTCGACCAGCATGATATGCTCGGCACACTCCTTCTCATCGCCACGGAGCTCTTTTTCCAACCTCAGGTCTTCATCCGGGCTTTTCCCCCTCGGCCTGGTCCCGGCCAGGGGACGGGTCATCACCAGTCCGTCTTCCACCCTGACCAGAATCTCCGGGGAAGCCCCGATGATGTGAAAATCATTAAAATCGAGAAAGAACATGTACGGGGAGGGGTTTATGGTGCGCAGCGCCCGATATATCTCAAAAGGGGCCACCTCAGTGGGCCGGGCCAGGCGCTGGGAAAGCACCACCTGAATCGCCTCGCCGGCGGTGATGTACTGCTTTATCTTAAGCACGCTAGCTTCAAAGTCTTCCCGGGTAAAGTTGGAGGCAAGCTGGCCGTTATTGCCGGGATGAGCCGCCGGTCCGGTGCGTTGATTGGTCTCCAGCGGTTGTTTCAGCCTCTCAACCAGACTATCAATCCGGGCTATGGCTTCCTGATAAGCTTTATCTATATCTCCGTCGAGATAAACATGGCTCAAGATCTTAATTTTATGAGTAACATGGTCAAAGACGAGCATGGTATCGACAAACATAAACAGTGATTCCGGTAAGCCCAGAGGGTTGCTGACCGGAGAGGATAGCTCCTCAAAGCAGGTTACCGCCTCATAGGCAAGATAACCGACGGCACCACCGCAGAAGCGGGGCAGTCTACTATCTGGCACCAGCTTGTATCTGTTTAACTCCTCAGCAATGAGGGGCAACGGGTCAGCTTTGTCCTCACCCCGAGTGGTTATTATCTTGTAGGGCTCGGTGCCGATGAAGCTGTAGCGGGCCAGCCGCTGACCGCCCTCAACACTTTCCAGCAGGAAGGAATAACCACCCCGATTCACCTTGAGGAAAGCCGACACCGGTGTCTCCAAGTCAGCCACGATTTCGCGGTAAATGGGGACACGGTTACCGTCCTGCTTATGCTTTTTAACTTCGGCCAATGTCGGATAATACATCTAACCTCCCCCAATAAGGCAATAAAAAACCTCTCGCCATAGGGGCGAGAGGTTAATCCTTCGCGGTGCCACCCTAATTAATCGCTAGTTTAGCAACCATCTCTTTCAGGTACAGCTCTTAAAGCGATACCCTGGGCTCTGATAACGGTGCCCGCTCCGTCAACACCTAATCGGTCCAACCCTTTCGGCTTGCGGCTCCCGAGTCCATTCACTCCTAACACTGGCCCCGGCTCACACCTCACCCGGTTCTCTGAGCCTCGCTTAAGAGCTACTACTCTCGTTCGCAGCCTTTAGCATTATTCAATTGTTCTAGATTATAAAAGAAGGGGCCACCTTTGTCAAGCGACACCGCCCGAAAACGGAGATTAGGCGGGCTTGACAGCAACTGCTGAATTAGGCAATGATGCTATTACTCTGACAAATGAAATCTGGCTTGAGATAAAAGGCGTATAGATGCAAGATATTGCTCCGGTAATAGCCTTCGTTGGTATCCTGGTTTTTCTGGCCCACCTTTTTACGGCGATATTCCGCCGCACCCGAGTCCCTGACGTTCTGTTATTGATTATCATCGGTATCTGTGTCGGCCCCGTTCTGGGGCTGGTATCGCCGGAAGACTTCGGCACCGCCGGCATGATTCTGACCACCCTCACCCTGATTATCCTCCTATTTGAAAACGGCACCGCCCTTGAAATTGGCCCGCTTATCTCCGCCATGGGTGGTGCCATGCTGCTGACCATGGCTACCTTCTTCCTTACCATGGGGGCTACCGCCGGCATTGCCCTGTGGCTCACCGACCTGGAATTAATACCCGCCTTTATCTTGGGGGCTATCGTGGGCTCAATCTCGGAAGCCATCGTTGTCCCCATGGCGCGCCAGCTCAGAATACGCAAAGACAGCCAGACGATGCTATCCATAGAATCATCAGTGACCGATGTCCTCAGCATTATCATCACCATTGCCCTGATTGAAGCCTACCGGCTGGGCAAATTCGAGGTCGCCCCGGTTACCGGTAACCTGATTTCTTCGTTTCTGATTGCCATTATTTTCGGCATCGTCGGGGCGTTTATCTGGTCCAGGCTGCTCAACAAAATACACGCCATCAAAAACTCCATGTTTACCACGGCGGCTTTTGTCTTCATCATGTTCGGCATTGTGGAGCTGCTTAATTTCAGCGGGCCGATTTCGGCACTGGCTTTTGGCGTTACCATCGGCAATTTAGAATCAATCCGGTTCCATGTCTTCAAAAAGCCCCAAACCAAAGAGGCCGCCGGTCTGAGCGAAGCGGAGAGGGCTTTCTTCAGCGAGGTCGCCTTTCTGCTGAAAACCTTCTTCTTCGTTTTCCTGGGCATATCCCTCGAGTTGATAAGCGGCTGGTTGATTCAGCTGGCCCTGATTTTCACCCTGCTCGCTTTCATCCTGCGCCTGCCAGTGGTGAAACTGACGGTCAGTAAATCAATACCGGTAAGAGACGCCTCCATAATAGCCATCATGGTGCCCAAAGGGCTGGCGGCGGCGGTGCTGGCTTCAATCCCGTTGCAACAGGGGATTCTGGGCGGGGAACTAATAATGAATGTGATCTACGGTATCGTTCTCACCAGCATCGTGATGACTTCGCTACTGATAATACTCATCGAAAAGACAAAGCTGGCCGATTTATATCAGTGGTTCTTTTCCCCAGGGATACCCAAGCTGGGCTTCAAGATTACCCTACCGGCCGGTATCATGCGGAAATCAAAGGCGAAATCAGCCAAAGTAACCCCTATCGGCAGCAAACTGTTCACCAGCGACAAAAAGTGAACCGAGGCGGTCTATTTATAGCCGGAGGATATCAAACCCTTGGCCTTAGTCAAAACACCCTGAACCTCGGTAGAAATGGGGCGTTTGCCGTGCCCGGTCTCATCAAAATGCCTTTTGATAGCATTTAACGCTTTGCGCTGGAATTCGCTGATTTCCATGTAGCTCATAATGAGGCTGTCGGCATCCCGGGAATAGAGAATGCACCCCGCCCGGCCACTCTTCTTCTTCCAGTCCCTTAGCTTTCTTTCCGTCGTGCCCAGTATGTCCCGGGGTACCCTGATAATACCCAGGTCCCCCTCATTGTCCAAAATCAGGACCCGCTGCATATCTTTCTGGGCAGCTTCGCCGGAGGCAAGCCGCTTCAGAATAACCAGGGGGTAATGATACTGCGCCTTGTAGATGGGCACCGCCACCGCAATGCCCTCCTCGGGATAATCGGCCAGCCTCTTTAATACCTCGGGCATCCCCTTAGCCTCGGTCTCTAGCCTTGACTGTTCGTACCGCTTTCTTATCTCTTTTAGCTCGTCTTTACCCAGCTTGATGATCTCTTTGGGATATTTTTTCAGGACATAAGGCACAATGCCCCGGGTAATGGCGTGCTCAAAGATTCTTTCCAGGGCGCGAGCCTGCTCCGAGCTAATCTCAACCGCAAAGGGCACATAATTACCGGAAATAACCTCAACCCCCAAAATGACCCCGTATTTATGGTCACTTTCCAGTTTCTGGATATAGTTTCGGGCCAGCCGGTAAACCGAATCCTCGGTAACGGTGGAGTCTATATTGCCCTTGGCATCGCAATACAATATTCTGATTTTATTCCGGGGCAGCTGGTCGCTCAGCGCCTTTACCGGCGCCAAAAACACCACTTCCTTCAGCCGGTTACGGGTTAAAAAATCCATGCTTCGCTCCCCTCGTTGGGCAACGACTTAAGCCTACCCCCTACCCCGCTAATTGTCAATCCAGTTCCAGGATGGGGTAGGCACGAAACGGCTAAGATTTCAGTACGCCCACCCACCTCGGTGTCTTTTTCAGATATTCACGGTAGGCTTTGCCGTATCTCTTCAGGCAATACCTCTCTTCAAGCCTTGCCTCCGGCTGCAACAGGACAACGGCCGCAATGGCCAGCAGGAAAAAGAGCCATGAGGCAGAGGCAAGGCTGGTGCCGATATATATCAGGAGCATGGCCAGATACATCGGGTGCCGCGAGTAGCGGTAGAAGCCAGTGGTAATCGGCTTATACGGTGGTGCGGTAGCAAAGTTCAGGGTGGCGCCGATAAGTATAGTCAGTCCGGCCAGAAAAACACCGAGTCCGATATAGAACCACGACGTCCCCAGCTGCAGGGGCAGAAAAATCGAGTAGATAGTCGCCACCACCCAGGTTAGAGTGGTGGCCAGGGCGGTTCGCCGCTCTGATTTGCTCCGCTGCATATCTGGGGGATGCCCGGTTCTCTGATATACCCTGCCGCCAGCCAGCATTACCGCCAGCCACTGCAGCAGGAAAACGCCCATAAAGAGCCAGGCATTCCACAAGCCGATTTCAAAAGCCGGTATCAGCGACATCGTCTTACTTTAATTATTAACTTTCCGGGTGGCAATGGGTTACGAGCCCGGAACTCTGGAGCGTGATTTGTAATAACCCAGGAACAGAAAAAGTCATCCCAGTACCAAGAATACCATAACGTGCATCGGGTTAGCGAGAGCCTGTCCTTCAAAGGCCTTCAGGAAAGGCTGGCTAGCTATTCCGCAGATGAACCAGGCGGCAATTAACATGAACACGTAGCCAACTAGTTTAAAATCAGCGACGGTTTTGGACGAACCCTTCAGAGCCATACGTTCCTTAGCCCATAACCATACTATCCCTATGAAGGACAGTAAAATGAGGGTTCCACATATTGGCTTTGCGCTATGGCTGGCGACGGTACTATTCGGCATCGGAGCCATCGTAATGTCCGGCAAAACGCTGCACGCCAAGGCCGAACCGCCGGAGGCAGCTTCACCCTAGCCAAACCTGGGGTCGCTAAAACAAAAAAGGCACAGCTTAAAACCTGTGCCTTTTGCTTTCTGGCATATGGTATATTGGAAAAAGCGAACTGCGATTGTCTGAGCCATGAGAGCGAAAGTCCTGGGAGTAAGTGTAAACGTCGCCATTCTGGGGGCGGTGAGCTTCATCACCGACCTCAGCAGCGAAATGATAATGCCCCTGCTGCCCTTCTTCATCACTGCGCTCGGTGGGGCCGGGGTAGCCATCGGGTTAATCGGCGGACTGGGTGACGGTCTGGCCAGCCTGCTCCAGGTCTTCTCCGGCTACTGGTCGGATAAACTGCCCCGCCGGAAGCCGCTCGTCTTTATCGGCTATGTTGCTTCCAGCCTTTTCAAGCTCTTCCTGGCCCTGTCTTTAGTATGGCAGCACGTTCTGGCCGCCCGTGTGCTGGAAAGAGTAGGCAAGGGCTTAAGAACGGCACCCAGAGACGCCCTTATTGCCGATTTTTCCAACGAAAGCATGAGAGGCAAAGCCTTTGGTCTGCATCGGGCACTTGACACCGCCGGGGCTGTCGCCGGCTCCGTTGCCACCCTGCTACTGTTCTGGTTTCTTGCCCTTGAGATAAGGCCAATACTGATAGCAGCGGCGGTGATTGCCTTTGCCGCCCTACCCTTCTTCTGGTGGCTAAAAGAACCACAGCGAGCACCACAGAAAGCGACCATGACCATTACTCTCCGCGGTTTTTCGAGCCGTTTTAGACTCTTTCTCTTCGCCAGCACCACTTTTGGCCTAGCCAACTTCACCTACATGTTCTTCATACTCAGAGCCCGCGACTTCTTCACCACCGGCTATAGCGAAAAAGAAGCCATCGTGTCTGCCATCGGACTCTACGTGTTGTATAACATAGTCTATTCGGTACTCGCCCTCCCTGTGGGCAGCCTCTCTGACCGACTCGGCAGAGGTAAGGTACTGGCGGCGGGCTATTTCCTGTTCTGCCTCACCTGCTTCGGCTTTGCCCAGGCAGACTCATGGGTATTGTTACTGATCCTGTTCGGGCTATATGGGGTGGTCTCTGCCATCGTTGAAACGACGCAAAGGGCCTTTGGCTGTGACCTAGCACCAGTGGAGAGCCGGGGGTCGGCCCTGGGGCTGATGCATACCTGTACCGGCCTGGCCGTCATACTCGGTAGCCTGATTGCCGGTCAGCTCTGGGACCTGATGGGACCGGCGACCACCTTTTTCTACGGGGCGACGGCAGCGCTGGTGGCGGGCGCGGTACTGCTCTTCCTGTGCGGGCAAAGTAATATTCAACGCTAGTCTGTTGGATTCAAACCAGCGACCTTCGGTTCGTGGGATTGACAAAGGACTTCATGGAGCTTAAGCTAAATTTCAATAGTAGATTGGCTAAGATAGTACACAGGAGCAACAACGATGGGAAACACCGGCTCTAGCGCCAAGAAGTACATGCTTGCCTTCGCCATCGGTATAATTGGTGGCGGAATTGCCATTGCCTGGGCCACAAGAGCTATGCCCAAGATGATGTCAGGCATGATGCAGAGCATGATGGCTAGGATGAGAGAAGAGGGCTGTGACCCGCAAGAGATGTGACAGCGGATGATGAGGGCTTCGGGCAAGCCCGATACTAAATCAGATTAACTGCCACCCCTATAGAGGTAGTATTACTAAACAAAAAAGGAAGCATCTCTACTCCCTTCCAACTCTTACTAGCGGGGGGTTGGATTCGAACCAACGACCCCACGTAATGAACCCGATATTCGTCACCACGGATTCTAGATTTTATAAAAGTACGATACTTCAGACTAGATTTATTTCTATGGAGTATAGATAACAGTTATGGTTTCTGTGACCGTCTCGCTACCACGCGTGGCAGTTATAGTAATGGTATTTTCACCTTCGGTGAGATCAACATGAAATTCAAAACCATACTCCCCAACTGGCGCTACAATACCATTAACGGTCACTGTAGCCTTTGGGTCTGAAACAGAGCCGTTTACCCTAA
>CP070693.1:150063-194228 GCA_020353235.1 Dehalococcoidia bacterium
ACGCCACTCTTCATGTTGTTAAACTTCGTTTATCTTAAAACTATTGAAGAGAAGGAGATGGAGAAGAAATTCGGTGAAGAATACCTCAAGTATAAGCAAAACGTGCCGATGTTCTTCCCCAGATTGGGTAGCAAGAAGGAGGTTTGAGTTTGAAGAGGGCAAATTACCTGCCCATAGAATGGCTGGGCGACCGGGTCAGAATTCTGGACCAGACAAAACTTCCTCGGCAAGAGGTCTATCTGGAGCTCAGCGATGCTCAGAGCATAGCCTCTGCTATCAAAGAATTAAAGGTAAGGGGAGCGCCCGCCATCGGGGTAATCGGCGCTTACGGCGTGGCGCTGGGCGCCTTGGGCATTGAGACCAGGGCTATTGCTGAATTCCACAAGAAGCTGGGTGATGTGATTCAGACCATCACTGCCACCCGCCCCACCGCCCGCAACCTCTTCCGCATGCTGGAGCGCATGGAGCAGGTGGCTGACGCCGGCAGCAGTGTTGATGGGATTAAAAAGGCGCTTGTTGAAGAAGCCATAAAAATACACACCGAAGAGGCGGAGGCGACCCGAAAGTTAAGCGAGTTCGGTGCTGAGTTAATCAAGGATGGCTTTACTGTGCTGACCCACTGCAATACCGGACCGCTGGCGACCACCGGCTACGGCACGGCGCTGGGCGTGATTATCCACGCTTTTGAGCAGGGCAAAAAAATAAAAGTCCTGGCCACCGAGACTCGCCCGTTATTACAGGGGGCGCGCCTCACCGCCTGGGAATTAAAGCAGGCGGGCATCCCCTTTAATCTTATTACTGATTCTATGGCGGGCTACTTTATGAAGCAAGGCGAGATTAACGGCGTCATTGTCGGCGCTGACCGCATCGCCGGCAACGGCGACACCGCCAACAAAATCGGCACCTACAATTTAGCGGTGCTGGCCAAAGAGCACCGGATTCCCTTCTACGTTGCCGCCCCCACCACCACCATTGACCTTGGGCTTAAAACGGGGGCGGAAATTCCCATTGAGCAGCGGAGCCAGCATGAAGTGACCCATATCCAGGGGGTAGCCATCGCCCCCACCGGCACAAGCGTGCAGAACCCCGCCTTTGATGTCACCCCGAATAAGTACATAACTGCCATCATCACCGAGGGTGGTATAATTAAACCGCCCTACGGGGAGGGGATTAAGAGTATCTGCAAGTGAAGGAGGTCTCTAATGCCTGAGGCTAAGATTGGGGTGATCGGGGGGACGGGACTTTATAATATTGAGGGGTTGACCGATATTGAGGAAGTTGAGATAGATACTCCCTTCGGCAAGCCGAGCAATAAGTTAATCGTGGGCCGGCTGGAGGGGGTGGGGATTGCCTTTCTGCCCCGCCATGGCTGGGGGCACCGCATTATGCCCACCGAGCTGCCGGTGAGAGCCAATATCTACGCCCTGAAGTCGCTGGGGGTGGAGCACATCATCGCTGTCTGCTCGGCGGGGAGCTTCAAGAAGGATATAAAGCCGGGAGAGCTGCTCATCCCGGACCAGATAATTGACCGCACCCGCCTCAGGGTGAACTCGTTCTTTGGCGAGGGCATCGTTGCCCATATCCCCTTTGCCGACCCGTTTTGCCCCGATTTGAGCCAGCTTATCTATCAGGCGGCGCAGGAGGTGGGGGCTAAGGTTCACCTCGGCGGCACCTATGTCTGTATGGAGGGGCCGGCTTTCTCCACCCGCGCCGAATCAAGGCTCTACCGCTCGTGGGGGGTGGATATTATCGGCATGACGGCGCTGCCCGAAGCCAAGCTGGCGCGGGAAGCCGAAATCTGCTATGCCGTTATCGGCTGTGTCACCGACTACGATAGCTGGCTGGAGCGAAGCCAGCCGGTGACCATTGAGGTCATTTTAAGCACCATGAGCAAAAATGTGGAGAATACCAAGCGGATTATCAAGCTGGCGGTGAGCCGGATACTCGGGAAGCGTGAGTGCGAGTGTGCCCATGCGCTGGCGACGGCCATTGTTACCGTGCCGGAGGCAATACCGCCCGAAGTGAAGAAAAAGCTAGCCCTGATAATCGGCAAGTATGTGAAGTAAGGAGAGTTAACCGGATTATGCCTGCTATTGAATTTGGCTGCCGAGCCACCATTATCGGTAGCATGCCCCATACCGACCCAAAAGAAGCATGCTCATTGATTACCCGTTATCTCAGGGACTTCCCCTCCTGGCCCCAGCTACCCCAGCGCTCGCCCCTGGAGAATATGTGCGTCCAGTTCAGCGAGGGCTTTCCCGGGGTGGTGCCGGCCAGAGAGAGCGATGTCTATATTGACCATAATCAGGACTGGGCGAAGCCCCTTGCCGAGCTTCTCACTGACTATGGTGAGGAGAAGGACATTGATAAATACGCCATCAGCCCTGACTATGCCGCCGGGCTGCACGCCTTTCTGGAGTTGAAGAATCTGGCGCCGCTGGCGGTGAAGGGGCAGGTCACCGGCCCAATTACCTGGGGGCTGACCGTTCCCGATGAGACCGGGCGGGCGATACTCCATGACGACAACTTTCAGGATGCGGTGGCCATGTTTCTGGGGCTGAAGGCGGGCTGGCAGGAGAAACAGCTAAAGAAGCTCTGTAAAAACACCATTATCTTGGTTGACGAGCCCTATATGGCTGCCTTCGGCTCGGCGGCGGTGCCCTCTGCCAAAGAGCGGGTTGTCGCCCTGCTGGATAAGGTCTTCGCCGCTATCAGGGGGCTCAAGGGAGTCCACTGCTGCGGCAATACCGACTGGTCGGTGCTGCTGGAGACCAAGGCTGATATTATCAGCTTTGATGCCTATCACTATGCCCGGTCGCTCAGCCTTTATACGGCAGAAGTAAAGAAGTTTCTGGACCGGGGTGGGGCGGTGGCTTGGGGGATAGTGCCCAACGATGAAGAATCTCTGGCCAAAGAATCGGCAGCCAGCCTCCAAGACCGCTTGGAAGAAGCAATGGCGCCGTTCACCCGGCATAATATTGAGTTCAGGCAATTAATTAGGCGGGGGCTGCTTACCCCCAGCTGCGGACTGGGTTTGATAAACAGTGAAGGTGCTGCCGAGCAGGCCTTGAAGCTGCTGGCCGAGCTCTCGGCGAGGATAAGAAAGCGCTATGGCTAGAAGGGGAGCCAAGTATGGAATGCCAGCTTGAAACCAATAAAGCCAGCTGCAACTGCACCTATGAGCCCTGTTCCCGGAAGGGCAAGTGCTGTGAGTGTATCGCCTATCACCTGAATTCTAACGAGCTTCCCGCCTGTGTCTTTCCTGACGAGGTGGAGAAGACCTTTGACCGCTCCTTTGCCCGCTTTGTGGCCGTATATGGTGGCGGCAAAGACTAGTCTGGATTTATATTATCAGCCATGAACAAGAAGAGAAGGGTAGCCATCTTCAAGCACCGGCGCCGGCGAAAGAAGCTGGAGTTAAAGCGAAAGCAAGCCCCCCGGTCTGAAGGGGAGAAATGAAGTCGGTTTATCTCCTCACCGGGAGACCGGGGACGGGGAAGACGAGCCTTATCAAGCAGGCTTTAGCCGGGATGAAGGGCAGAGCCGGCGGGTTTTATACCGAGGAAATAAGAAGCCGGGGGGTAAGAGAGGGCTTTCGGCTGGTTACCTTGGACGGACAGACGACTATACTGGCTCACATTGATATCAAAAGCCCGTATCGGGTGAGCAAGTATGGGGTTGATATAGCCAGTTTAGACCAGACAGGTGTTTCGGCGCTCCGTCAGGCCGCCGAGCAGTGTGCTCTGGTGGTTATTGACGAAATCGGCAAGATGGAACTGTTCTCGGCAAACTTCCGGGAAGCCATCGGGCAGATAATGGGCAGTGGCAAGAGGGTTCTGGGCACGGTTATGCTCAATCCTAATCCCTTTGCCGATGACATCAAGCGCCAGCCCCAGGTGAAGCTGCTCACCGTAACCAGGGATAACCATGAGCCGGTGCTGGCCGAGCTAAAAGAGTGGCTGGGGGAGTGAGGTAAACACTATGTCGCCGTTACCAGAGTTAGTTCAGGCCTTACTGAACCCGAAAGCCTACCCTGAAATCCCACAGCAGATAGAGCTGGTACAGACCCAGATGTCCTTCGTCTTCCTCACCGATAGCCTGGTCTACAAGGTGAAGAAGCCGGTGAACCTGGGCTACCTCGACTATACCACCCTGGAGAAGCGTAAGTTCTACTGCCAGCGGGAGGTTGAGCTCAACCGGCGCCTCTGCCCCGATGCCTATCTCGGTGTCGTCCCCGTCACTCAGCATAAAAATAATATCGCTATCGGCGGTAAGGGCGAGGCTATTGAGTATGCCGTCAGGATGCGCCGCCTGCCTCAAAAAAAGATGATGGACGCGCTGCTGGGTCAGGATAAGGTGTCAGCGGAGATGATTGCCGGGGTGGCGGAGAGGCTGGCTCAGTTTCACCGGCAGGCCGAGACCAGTGATGCCATCAGCCAGTTCGGCGGTCTGGATACGATTACCCAGAATACCGAGGAGAACTTCACCCAGACCGAGAAGTATATCGAGCAGGCTATTTCGGAAAAGAAATACGGGCAGATTAAAGATTACACCGATGGCTTTATTTCCCGGAACGCCTCGCTGTTTCAGAAAAGGGTTAGAGAGGGCAGGATAAGGGACTGCCATGGCGACCTGCATGCTGCCCACATCTGCTTCTCAGATGGCATCTGCATCTATGATTGCATTGAGTTCAATGACCGCTTCCGCTACTGCGATGTCGCCTCGGAGGTCGCCTTCCTGGCCATGGACTTGGACCACTACGGGCGGGCTGACCTGTCCCGCAGCTTTGTCAAGACCTATGTCGCCCAGAGCCGGGACAGCGAGCTGCTCCGGCTGCTTAATTTCTACAAGTGCTACCGGGCCTATGTGCGGGGCAAGGTAGCCTGCTTTCAGCTTGATGACCCCTATATTAAAGAGAAAGAGCCGGTGCGGGAGACCGCCCGCAGCTATTTTGATTTAGCTCACGCCTACCTGAGGCCAAAGCCAGCCCTGTTTATCACCGTCGGTCTGGTGGGCGCCGGCAAGACGGTTCTGGCTCAGGCGCTGGCCAGACAGTTGGGGTTGGCGGCTATACATTCTGATGTTACCCGCAAGCGGCTGGCAACTATCCCGCTGACCGAGCACCGCTTTGAGGAGTTTGACCACGGCATTTACTCGGCTGATTTTTCCCGCCTGACCTATGACACCATGCTCAATGAAGCCAGAGCTATCCTGACCGAGGGTGGCTCAGTCATTATTGATGCCTCTTTTATCAGGGCTAAGCACCGGCGGGAGGCAAAGCGGCTGGCTGAAGAGGTAAAGGCGGACTTCTTTGTTATTGAGTGCACTCTGGCGGAGGAAGTTGTCCGGCAACGTTTGCCGGAAAGGCTGAAGCAGGGGACGGTATCCGACGGGCGCTGGGAAATTTTTGAAGAGCAGAAGCGCCAATTTGAGGCGGTAACCGAGGTTTTAGAGGCAAATTATGCTATAATTGATACTTCACAGCCGGTGAGTGAGACCGTCCGCCAGGTTATGGCTAAGTTTGGCGTGGATTGAGATAAAAGAGGGGGGAATATGGCTAAGCCACAGTGTGAGGTTAAAGACCCGGTGCTAGCCGGTGAGGGTAAAGAACGAATCGAGTGGGCCTACCGGCAGATGCCGGTACTGAGGCTGATTAAAGAGAGGTTTGCCCGCGAGAAGCCGTTCCAGGGAGTCAGGATTTCGGCCTGTCTCCATGTGACCACCGAGACAGCCAGCCTGATGCTGGCCCTCAAGGGTGGTGGGGCGGAGGGGGTGCTCTGTGCCTCCAACCCGCTGAGCACTCAGGACGATGTCGCCGCCGCCCTGGTGGAATACGGTATTCCCACTAATGCCATCAAGGGGGAAGACGAGGTAACCTACTACCGGCACCTTAATCTGACCCTGGACCACCAGCCCCTGCTTACCGTGGATGACGGCGCTGACCTAGTGACTACCCTGCACACCAAGCGGACTGAATTAATCAAGAATGTCATCGGCGGCACCGAGGAGACGACTACCGGCGTCACCCGGCTGCGCAGCCTGGCCAAAGCCGGCAAGCTGAAATACCCCCTGATTGCGGTTAATGATGCCCAGACCAAGTATCTCTTTGATAATCGCTACGGCACCGGCCAGAGTACGATTGACGGCATTACCCGTGCCACCAATATTCTGTGGGCGGGGAAAAAGGTGGTCGTCTGCGGCTACGGCTGGTGCGGGCATGGTACCGCTTTGAGGGCGCAGGGGATGGGGGCTCAGGTGATTGTCGCCGAGGTGGAGCCGGTGCGGGCCCTGGAGGCGGTCATGGACGGCTACCAGGTGATGTCGCTGACCGAAGCGGCTAGGGTGGGTGAAGTCTTCATTACCATCACCGGGGACAAGAATGTAATTGACAAGAAGCACCTTGAGGTGATGAAGGACGGCGCTATCCTGGCGAACAGCGGTCATTTCAATGTGGAGATTAATATTCCGGCTCTGGAGAGCCTGGCCAAAAGCAAGCGGCGGATAAGGTCATTTGTGGATGACTACACCCTGAAGGACGGGCGGCACATCTATCTACTGGGGGAGGGGCGGTTGATTAATCTGGCCGCCGCCGAGGGACACCCAGCCAGTGTGATGGATATGAGCTTTGCCAATCAGGCGCTGTCTCTGGAGTATCTACTCAAGAATAAGGGAAAGCTGGAGAGAGAGGTTTACGCGGTGCCCCGGGAGATTGATAAAGAGATAGCTCGGCTGAAGCTGAAGTCGATGGGCATCGGTGTTGATAGTCTGACCACTGAACAGGAGAAATACATGACCAGTTGGGAAGAAGGGACATAGAAAGGAGAAACTTGACCAACAGTTTTGCTAGCTCGCCCAAATACCTGCTTACCTCGGAGTCGGTGACGGAGGGGCATCCCGATAAGCTCTGTGACCAGGTATCGGATGCGGTACTGGATGCCATACTGACTAAAGACCCCAACGGTAGGGTAGCCTGCGAGACCGGGGTTACCAACGGCCTGGTGGTAGTGATGGGTGAGATTACGACCAAGTGCTATGTGGAAGTTGCTCAGGTGGTGCGGCAGGTAGTCCACGATGTCGGCTATGTTCGCCCCGAATATGGCTTCGACTATCAATCCTGTGGCGTAATAGTTTCCATCAAGGAGCAGTCCAGTGACATCTCCCTGGGGGTGAGTAAATCACAGGAGGCGAAGGCACGCTCTGATGATGAGCTGGATAAAATCGGCGCCGGTGACCAGGGGATGATGGTCGGCTTTGCCTGCAATGAGACTCCCGAGCTTATGCCCCTGCCCATTTCCCTGGCACACAAATTGTGTCAGCGCCTGGCTCAGGCGCGAAAAGAGAACATCCTGCCTTACCTTCGTCCCGATGGCAAATCACAGGTAACCGTGGAGTATCAAAACGGTGTACCAAGGCGAATTGACAGCGTGGTCATCGGTGCCCAGCATGAGCCTGATGTCAGCCAGGATAAGATCAAACAGGACGTCACCGAGCAGGTCATCCGAACGGTAATACCCGCCTCAATGCTGGATAACGACACCAAGTTTTACGTAAATGCTACCGGTCGCTTTGTCATTGGTGGCCCGGTATCAGATACCGGTTTTACCGGTCGCAAGATTCTGGTTGATACCTATGGCGGGATTGCCCGCCATGGCGGTGGTTGTTTCTCGGGGAAAGACCCGACCAAGGTTGACCGTTCGGCGGCCTATGCCGCCCGCTATATTGCTAAGAATATCGTCGCTGCCGGACTGGCCGAGCGACTGGAGCTCCAGGTTTCCTATGCTATTGGCGTTGCCCATCCCCTTTCGGTTTCGTTTGAGACCTTTGGCACCGCCAAGGTTGATGAGAAAATCATCGTCGGGTTGATTGATAAGCACTTTGACCTCAGGCCGGAGGCGATTATCCGGCACTTTGACCTCCGGCGCCCAATCTACCTGCCGACCGCCTGCTACGGGCACTTCGGGCGCACTGACCTTGACCTCCCCTGGGAGAGGACCGATAAAGCCGAGATTTTACGCCAGGAGGCGTCGGCTAAAAAGTAATCAAGGGGATAGGGTTGAAAAATAATCCTATTAAATTCGGTACCGATGGCTGGCGGGGGATTATTGCCCAGGACTTCACCTTTGATAATGTGCGGGCTTGTGCCCAGGGGGTGGCTCATTATCTAAGGCAGGCAAATCTGGCCGATAGGGGGCTGATTATCGGCTATGATACCCGCTTTGCCTCGGAAGATTTTGCGTCAACCGCCGCTGAAGTGGTTGCCGGCAACGGTATTAAAGTCTATCTCTGTCCCAAGCCAACCCCCACACCGCTGGTGAGCTATGGGGTTCTGGCGCAGAAGGCGGGTGGGGCGATTATTATCACCGCCAGTCATAACGCGGGCAACTGGAACGGCTTTAAATACAAGGATGAGCGGGGCTCCAGTGCCCCCGATGAGGTTACCGCCCGCATGGAAGCCCATACCAACCAGGCTCTGGACACCGGGAAAATAGCGCGCTTACTGCTGTCAGAAGCCCTTTCTCAGGGGTTGATAGAATACTGTGACCTGGACGCGGTCTACTTTGCACAGGTAGGCCGGCTCATCAATCTTGATGAGCTACGCCGAGCCAAGCTGAAGATAGTAGTTGACGCCATGTATGGCGCCGGGGTGGGCTATCTCAAGGCGTTGCTCGGCGGGGACAACATGGAGGTGGTGGAAATAAATGGCGAGCGCAATCCTATCTTCCCCGGGATTCGCCCCGAGCCGATTGCGGTTAATTTAGGCAAGCTCTCGGCGACGATTAAAGAGCAGGGGGCGGGCGTCGGTCTGGCGACCGATGGTGATGCCGACCGGATGGGGGTGGTTGATGAGAAGGGGGTATTTTTAACTCAGCTTCAGGTCTTTGCCCTGCTTTGTCTCTATTTCCTGGAGGTGCGCGGAGAGCGCGGCCCGATTGTAAAAACGATAACTTCTTCCAATATGCTCAATCGGATGGGGGAGATGTTTGGCGTGCCGGTGTATGAAACTGCGGTGGGCTTCAAGTATATTGCCCCCATAATGCTTGCCCGCAAGGCGGTTATCGGTGGGGAGGAGAGCGGTGGCTACGGTTTCCGGGGGCATGTGCTGGAGCGCGATGGCATTCTGGCCAGCCTCTATTTCCTCGACCTGATACTCAAGACGGGGAAAACCCCCTCCCAGCTTCTGGACTATCTCTACAGCAAGGTAGGCCCTCACTATTATGAGCGGGTAGATGTGGAGTTTCCCGCCGAGCAGCGGGAGGCGATAACCAACCGGGTTAAAAAGAGCTCACCCAAGACGATTGACGGGGTTAAAGTAGCCAAGATAGATACCACCGATGGCTTTCGCTTTGTCCTTGATGATGGCTCTTGGCTGCTCATCAGATTTTCGGGGACCGAGCCACTGCTACGCATCTACTCGGAAACCGATTCCGCTGACCGTGCCCAGAAACTGCTCAAAATAGGTCAGGAAATCGCCGGGGTTTGAAAGAATAGCTTTAAGCCGGTGACTTGGTAAATCCAAAGTTTTGCATATCCAATAATAGCAAACGTTCAAGAAAAGTCAAGCTTCTTCTGTTACAGCTAATGAAATATAGTTAAGTCAAGAGAGTCTAATAATTTTTCCTACCCAAGCTAAATTTTACCGCTTGGTGTACTGCGGAGCTTTGCGAGCTCGTCTCAGACCGGCTTTCTTTCTTTCTTTAACTCTGGGGTCGCGGGTAAGTAGCCCGTTCTCGCGCAGCGCCGGCTTGAAGTTCTCGTTGGCTCTGACTAGGGCGCGGGCAATGCCGTGGGCAATGGCGCCGTCCTGTCCGGAGATGCCGCCGCCGGCTACTTTAACGATGGCGTTGTACTTGGTTAGGGTCTCGGTAACCTGAAGGGGTTTCAATATCGCTTGGCGGTGCTCGGGGCGGGGGAACCGTTCCTCATAGGGCATGCCATTGATAATAATTTCCCCCTTGCCCGGTATCAGTCTGACCTGAGCTACCGCTGCCTTACGTCTGCCCGTGCCGTGAAAATAGCTTTGTTTATCCATTTAACCCCTTTAATCCTCTTTCGTTTTGCTATTGCCGGTGCTTACCTGAGCCAGGTGAGGGTGAGTATCACCGGTATAGACCCTGAGCTTTTTTATCATTCTAGCCCCCAGCCGGTTATGCGGCAACATGCCCTTGACGGCATGTTCAATCACCCGGGTAGGGTCAGTCTGCATCATTTCTTCCATGCTGATGCTTTTCAGGGCTCCGGGGTATCCGGAATGCCGGTAGTACATTTTCTGCTTGGTTTTATTACCGCTAACCTGGACCTTGTCGGCATTGATGACCACCACGAAATCGCCCGCATCCAGATTGCGGCTGAATATCGGCTTGTGCTTGCCCATAAGCAGGCTGGCAGCCTGGGTAGCCAGCTTGCCCAGGATTTTACCCGAGGCATCAATCACATGCCACTCTCGCTTAATTTCAGATTCTTTGGTAACATAGGTCTTCATCATTATTCACCTTCAAAACTATGCGGGTAGTTTACCCGCATCAGACACAGCCCGTGGCTGGGGGCGGTTGGCCCGGCCAGGCCGGGTTTGCCTGATTCAATGATACTATGAAATTCATCCTGGCTCATCCGGCCCAGGCCAATCCTGATGAGGCAGCCTACTATATTGCGCACTTGGTGGGGCAGAAATGAGTTGGCCTCGATGTGAAATATGATCAGCTCTCCATCCCGCTTTACTCCGGCCTGGTACACCTGCCGTACAGTGTTTTTGAGGCTGCCCCCGATGCCACTGGCAAAAGAGATAAAGTCGTGCTGGCCGATAAGGTCTTGGCTGGCTTGGTTCATGGCATCAATGTCCAGCAGCTCGCTTAACAGATGGGCAAAGCGGCTCTGGAGTGGGGAGCGGGTGGGGCTATTCAGGATATAGTAGTTGTATTCCCGGCTGAGGGCACCGCCCCTAACCCGGAAAAAATCATCGGCTCTATGGGCTGCCCGCACCGCAATATCGGCGGGCAGATAGTAGTTTAGCCCGCTGGTAAACTTGGACGGGGGGAGGGTTGATTTGGTGCGGAAGCTGACTACCTGTCCCTTGGCATGAACGCCGGCATCAGTCCGGCTGGACGCTATTACCCGGATACTATCTCCGGTAAGCTTTTTTAGGGCGGTTTCAAGCTCTTTTTGGATAGTGGGCAGTCCTGCCTGCCACTGGAAGCCGTGATAGCGTGTGCCATCATATTCCACCATCAGTACTATTTTGGTGGTGGTGACACGGGCGGATTTGTTTATCTCCGGGTTGACTGCTGTCGATACCATCATTCGATTAACTCAAGCTGGACCATAGGGGCGCCATCGCCCAGTCTGGGTCCTAATTTAGTAATACGGGTATATCCGCCGGAGCGCTCGGCATATTTGGTGGCCAGCTCACTGAACACCTTCTCGGTCACCCCTTCGTCCAGAATAAAGGACAGTGCCTGGCGACGGGCGTGAAGGCTGCCTGCTTTGCCCAGGGTAACCATCTTCTCCGCCAGGCCGCGCACCTCTTTTGCCTTGGCTTCGGTAGTGGTAATCTTGCCGTAGTTTAACAGGTCGGTTACCAGATTCCGCAACAGCGACCGGCGGTGGCCGGAAGACCGGCTCAATTTTCTACCGGCTACCTTATGTCTCATCGGTCTCCTCTTCGGGTGGGGCGGGTTCTTCTTCCGCCGCGGGCTCAATGGGCTCGATAGCCTGTGTGCTCAGGGAGAGGTCCAGAGACTCCAGGCGTTCTTTTATTTCTTCCAGGGACTTCTGCCCGAAATTTCGCAGCCGGAGCAGGTCTTTCTCCTCTCGGCTGATGAGTTCCCCGACAGTGGCGATGTTAGCTCGCCTTAAGCAATTAATGGTGCGCACTGATAAATCAAGCTGTTCTACGGGCATATTGTATTTCTCTTCGGGGATGGACAGGCGGAAGGCCTCCTTTTCCATCTCCAGCTGGGAAACCTCGGCGTATTCGGCAAACGGGGCAAGTTGCTTTATCATGATGTCGGCGGCTTGGCTGAGTGCGTCTACCGGGGAAATGGTGCCGTCAGTCCATATCTCCAGAAACAGGCGCTCGCGGCTGAACTCCTGCCCGATGTGGGTCGGCTCAACGGTGAAGTTGACCTTCTGTATCGGGGTGAAGATACTGTCTATGGGGATAGTATCTATGGGGGGGTTATCACTGGAGATCGCTTCTTGATAGCCGGTACCCAGTTCCACGTCCAGCTCGACATAGAGCCTGGCTTCTGCTGAATCCAGAGTGGCCAGATAGAGCTCAGGGTTGGCAATTTCAAAGTCCACCGAGGGCTTGATGTCAGCGGCGGTAATCCGTCCCGCTCCTTCCATCTCCAGGGTTAGCTTAGCCGGTTGGCCGGAGAGTGATTTCAGCCTCAGCGCCTTCACATTGAGCAGAAACTCGGTGGTATCCTCTTTTACATGAGGGATGGTGGAGAACTCGTGGTGAATACCCTCAATCTTAACCCGGGTTACCGCTGCCCCGGGGAGGTAACCAAGCAACACCCGACGCAAGGCGTTACCGAGGGTATTGCCAAAGCCCTTTTCCAGTGGCTCGACTAGAAAGCGGCCCGAGTTCGGGCTGCTTTCCACGCACTCAATTTTGGCTATTACCAGGGAGGACAAAACGTTACCTCCTTTTAGCCCATTATCAAGGCTCATTTATTTTGCCTCAATACCCTTTCTTCAGCCTAGCGCGAGTAGTATTCCACAATTGCCTTAGCGTCAATTTTGGCCTCAATCTGGTCCGGGGTGGGCAGGGATAAGACTTGCCCCGCTAGCTTCTTTTTATCCAGGCTGAGCCAGTCAGGTGCAGTTTTGCCCTTGATGCTCTCCACCAGCTGTTTATAATACTCAGTCTTGGTACCGGGTTCGGGCCAGCTGATTTTATCGCCCTCTTTGACCAGGCAGGAGGGGATGTTGGTCTTGCGTTCATTTAACATAATGTGTCCATGCTCGACCAGCTGGCGGGCTTGGCGGCGGGAGTCGGCAAATCCAAGGCGGTAGACCACATTGTCCAACCGCCTCTCCAGGAGCACCAGCATATTTTCGCCGGTGATACCGGGCTGCCTCTCCGCTTCCGCGAACAGGCGGCGGAACTGCCTCTCCATGATGGAGTAGGTATAGCGGGCTTTCTGCTTCTCTCTTAGCTGCAGAGCCCGGTCTGAGATGCGGCGTCGCGAGGCGGCATGTTGCCCCGGGGGCGCACTCCGCTTGTCTAGGATGCAGTTAGTAATACACTTCTCGCCCTTAAGCATTAATTTATCACTGCTTCGGCGACATAATCGACAGGATGGTCCAGTATACTTTGCCATTAACTACCTCTAAACCCTTCTTCGCTTTGGGGGACGGCAACCGTTGTGCGGCACTGGGGTCACATCCCTGATGCCGGTAATGTAAAGCCCGGCCCCCTGTAGAGCCCGAATCGCCGCCTCACGACCGCTACCCGGACCCTTAACAAAAACCTCTATCTGGCGCAGTCCGTGTTCCATACCTTTGCGGGCGGCATCGCGAGCCGCCAGCTGCGCCGCGTAGGGGGTACCTTTGCGTGAGCCCTTAAAGCCAGCTGTTCCTGAGCTTCCCCAGGCGATAACATTCCCCTCTTGGTCGGTGAGTGTCACTATGGTGTTGTTAAAAGTAGCTTGGACATAGGCTTTCCCGGTAGGAACTGACTTTCGTTCCCGTCTTCTTCTGGCTTTAACTCTTTTCTTGGGCGACATTTTTACTCCTCTAAATAGTTAACTCTTTACTTCTTGGTCATGCCTCGCTTCTGCCCTCTGCCGGCGACTGTCTTGCGCGGGCCGCGCTTGGTGCGGGCATTAGTCCGGGTGCGTTGCCCCCTCGCTGGCAGGCTGTGGCGGTGCCGGACACCGCGGTAACTGCCAATCTCAATAAGGCGCTTGATATTGAGGGTAACCTCTTTTCTCAGCTTGCCTTCGGTATTATACTCCCGGTCAATAATCTCACGCAGGCGGTTAACCTCTTCCTCGGTAAGCTGGTCGGCCTTGGTATCATAGCTGACGCCAGCCTGGTCCAGCACTACCCGGCTTAAGGTAGAACCAATGCCGTGGATGTACTGCAGTGAGATCCAGATCGGTTTATTTTTCGGTATGTCGACTCCGGCGATACGTGGCATTAAATACCCTCCTGTTTAGCCTTGCCGCTGTTTATGTCTGGGATTGGAACAGATAACCCGGACCACGCCGCGGCGCTTTATTATCTTGCATTTATCACACCTGACTTTAACTGAAGCTTTAACTTTCATCATAAATCCTGTTATTTAAAGCGATAGGTTATTCTACCTCGATTCAGGTCATAGGGAGAGAGCTCAATCAACACCCGGTCACCAGCCAGTATTTTAATGTAGTGCATTCTTATCTTGCCCGAGATGTGAGCTAGGACCCGGTGTCCGTTGGGCAAATCAACTCGAAACATGCCATTGGGTAGAGACTCCACTACGGTTCCCTCAACCTGAATCGCTTCCTTCTTAGCCATGGATTATGCTCGTCTAGCTCGAGACTCCTCCCGGATAACCGCCATTATTCTCCGGCTAACTTTATCTATACCCCCCTCCCCATCTATCTCCACCAGCTTACCGGCGGCGGTATAATAGTCGATAAGTGGGGCCGTCTCGCTAAAATAGACCTCCAGGCGTTTTTTTACCGCTTGGGGGGTATCGTCGGGTCGCTGGTAAAGTTCACCGCCACACTTATCGCATTTACCCTCACTCTCAGAGGGGGAGTTTACTATGTTATACGGAGCCTGACAATTTCGGCAGACCCACCGCTGGCTGAGCCGGCGCAGCAGCTCTGCTTCAGTGATCTTGATATATATTACCCGGTCTATGGACTTAAACTGCTCGGCTAGGGCCCTGTCTAGTGCCTTCGCCTGGGCTTGAGTCCGCGGGAAGCCGTCCAGTATTACTCCCCGCGCACAGTCCGGGGCGGCCAGGCGCTCCAGAACGACACGTATGGTCAGCTCATCGGGGACCAGTGTTCCCCGGGCCACATGGGCGCCAACCTGTGTGCCTAGTTCAGTTTCCGCTTCCATTGCCTGCCGGAACAGGTCACCGGTAGCAACGTGGGCCAGATTCAGTTCCCTGGCCACATTGGCCGCTTGTGTTCCCTTGCCGGCTCCGGGAGCGCCTAAAAATATAATATACACCTTTTCGCCTATTTAATAAAACCTTCGTAGCGCCGCATTACCAGCTGCGCTTCTAATTGCTTCATGGTGTCTAAAGCGACACCAACCATAATAAGTAGCCCCATACTGGAAAGCTGTATCACCTGAATATTGGTAAACTCTCGTGCCGCGAAGGGCATTATGGCGACCACGGCCAGAAAGAGGGCACCGCCCCAGGTAATACGTTTGATTACATTATTCAGGAAATTGGTGGTCTGGCGTCCCGGTCTGATGCCGGGGATAAATCCTCCCTGCCGCTGCAGGACACCGGGCAGGTCCTGTTGCTGAAATACTATCATTGTCCAGAAGAAGGTAAAGCCAATCACCATAAAGAAGTAGAGACCCCAGTAAAATAGCCCCATCGGCAGTGGTGCCAGCGGGTCAAATAAGGTCATAATCCAGTTAGCAAAGTTGGGGTCAGCCCCGGTGGGATTGGCGAAGTAGCTGGCGACAATGCTGGGGAAAATTACCACTGACATGGCGAAGATGAGGGGAATCATGCCGGCGGTGTTTACCCGCAGTGGCAGGTGGGTAGCCCCGGCCTGCCTCAGCATACGGCTCCCCCGGATGACGGTACGGGCATATTGAATCGGAATACGGCGGTGAGCCTCGGTAAAGATAACAATCAGGGCAATGGTAGCTATGGCAATGACGATATACATTGCCAGACCGAGGAAGTTTTCCCGGGCCAGGAAGCCTTGGCCAATCATCTGCGGTAGGCCGGCCACAATGCCGGCAAAGATTATCATCGAGATACCGTTACCAATGCCATATTCAGTGATAAGTTCACCCAGCCAGACACAGAACATAGTACCGGCAATCAGCGACAGCACGATGGCGGCGGTGGGTAGAAAACCGGTACCGCTGACCACACCCTCTCGCTGGAGAAAGACGAGCTGCCCGTAGCCCTGTATGCCAGCTAAGGGCACGGTGATCCAGTGGGTAATCAGGTTGATCTTATGCTGTCCCGCTTCCCCCTCGGCGGCAATCGCCTGCAGGCGGGGGATAACCGGTACCAGCAGCATCATAATAATAGAGGCGGTGATGTAGGGGAAAACCCCCATTGCCGCCACACTGAAGTTCCTCAGGGCACCGCCGCTGAACATGTCCAGCATGCCCAGCATGGCGTTGCGCTCAAAGAGCTGCTGCAGGGCAGTCGGCTCAACACCGGGCAGAGTGACATGAGCCACCAGGCGGAAGATTATCAGCAGGCTTACGGTGATAATAATCCGCCGTCTCAAGTCAGGCAGACTGAAGGCGTCAACCATCGCCTGCAGTAGTTTCGGTCTACCCTGTCTTGGCCTCATGGCCTATCTCCTCCACTTTACCTCCGGCGGCTTCAATCTTGGCTTTAGCCGACGCCGAGAACTTGTTTGCTTTCACTGAGAGGGGGTGTTTCAGATCACCCTCGCCCAGTATCTTGACTGGCTGGCGGAGCGACTTTATCACCCCGGCGGCGACTAGCTTTTCCGGGGTTACCTTGCTCCCCGTCTTAAATTGGTTCAGCCGGTCGATATTAACCAGGTTATACTCGATTCGGAAGGGGTTGGTGAAGCCCCGTTTCTGCGGCAGGCGCTTGATTAAGGGCAGCTGCCCACCCTCAAAGCCGGGGCGCATTTTGTAGCCGGAACGGGACTTCTGCCCCTTCGAGCCTCGCCCGCTGTAGGTGCCGTAACCGCTACCATCCCCCCGCCCGACTCGTTTTCGGTCTTTCTTGGCGCCAGGGACGGGGGCTAGTTCATCCTGCCTCATCGTCTGCCTCCTCCACTCTGACCAGGTGCTTCACCTTCTCAATCATGCCCCGAATTGACCTGGAGTCACTGTGGGTAACGCTCTGATTCAGCCGACGAAAACCGAGTGCCTTCAGGGTCTTCTTTTGCGGCTCTTTAGCACCGATGCCGCTCTTTATCTGGGTGATGCGAAGCTTAGTCACCACTTTCTCCCGGTTCTTCTTCCTTCTCTTCGATATCTTCAACTTTATCTATGTCTTTATCGATAACCTTCTCTGCCGAAGGCGGTTTCTCGCTGGTTTTAGTCACCGTTGATTTCCGTTTGCCTATTTCTTTTTTCGGTTCTTTCAGCTGATTTAAGGCGATTATGGTCGCCTTGGCGACGTTAATTCGGTTCGGGCTGCCCAGAGATTTGGTCAGGATATCCTTGACGCCGGCGGCCTCCATAATAGGTCGGATGCTGCTGCCGGCGATGATACCGGTGCCCGGTGCCGCCGGTCTCAGCAGCACCTTGGCGGCGCCAAATTTAACCACTGTCTCGTAGGGGATGGTAGACCCGGCCAGGGAGACTTTAATCAGGTTCTTCTTGGCATTGGCGCTGGCCTTGTTAATGGCTGAGGGCACCTCGTTGGCTTTACCCATGCCCACGCCGACATAACCGTTGCTGTCTCCGGTGACCACCAGGGCACTGAAGCTGAGCCGTTTGCCGCCTTTTACCACTTTGGCGACACGGTTAATGTGGACCAGCTTATCGCTCAGTGCCAGTTCGTTGGGGTCTATGTCAACACCAGTTTTCGGATTCATCTTATTACCAATCCCTTTGCTTAGAATTTCAAGCCCTCTTTTCGGGCTGCCTCGGCGAGAGCTTTAACCCTGCCGTGATACTTATAGCCTCCGCGGTCAAAAACCACCCCGCTTATTTCCTGGCCCAAGGCGCGCTTGGCGATTAGCGCGCCAACCAGCTTGGCTTTTTCGCTTTTGGCCTTGCCGTTGGCCTCGGCTTTTATTTCCTGGTCAAGGGTTGAGGCCACGGCAAGGGTGTTTCCGTTTGAATCATCAATAACCTGGGCATAAATATGGTTCAGACTGCGGTAAACACACAGGCGCGGCTTGGTGCTAATGCCCTTTACTTTAGCCCTGACCCGGGCGTGTCTTCGCTTGCGGGCTAGTTGTTTGGTCGCACTGGCTATCATTGCTTCTTACCTATCGCCTTACCCGCTTTCAGGTGGACTCTCTCGCCTAGATACCGGATTCCCTTGCCCTTGTAGGTATCGGGGGGACGGATCGCCCTGATTTCAGCGGCCATCTCACCGACTGTTTCTCTATTTGACCCGCTGACCTTGATGCGGTTGGCGCCTTCTACCTCTAGGATGACGCCGGGCAGGGGGGATACCTCTACCGGATGGGAATAGCCGACATTGATTACCAGCTTGTCCCCCTCTTTTTGGGCGCGGTAACCCACCCCGACTATTTCCAGTGTCTTTTCAAAACCTGTGGATACTCCCTGTACCATATTATCCAGGAGAGTGCGGGTCAGTCCGTGCAGGGAGCGGTGTTTCCGGTTATCGCTCGGCCGTGTTACCGACATGACATCGTTACTCAGGGTAATGGACATATCATGGTGAAACTGACGACGAAGCTCTCCTTTCGGTCCGCTTACGGTAACCTCGTTGTCCTTTATCTTCACGCTCACTCCCTGGGGAATGGTTATTGGCATCTGACCTACGCGGGACATATTCTATCCTTAAGCCTCCTTACCACACATAACAGAGCAATTCACCGCCAATCCCCTGACGCCAGGCTTGATAGCCGGTCATCACCCCCTTGGAGGTAGACAGGATAGCGATGCCCAAACCCCCGTAAACGCGGGGGATTTCTTTCTGCTGGACGTATATTCTCAGCCCCGGCTTACTGGCCCGTTCTAACCCGGAGATAACCGACTGGTTTTTATCGGTATATCTGAGGTGGACCTTAATTACCCGGTGTGACTTACCCCGGACTACTTCGTAATCGCTGATGAAGCCCTCTTCCTTCAGGATTCTGGCGACGGCCAGTTTCATCTTGGAGGCGGGTACCAGCACTGAGTCGTATCGCGCCATAATGGCGTTTCTTATTCGGGTTAGCATATCGGCTATTGGGTCAGTAACCGTCACTTTATTTCCTCCGCCAATTTCTGGTTATTACCAGCTTGATTTTCTCACTCCGGGAATCTGTCCGGCTAGAGCCAGCTTACGGAAGCAGATACGACACAAGCCGAAGGTGCGAATATAAGCACGGGGTCGGCCGCACAGAAAACACCGGTTACGTTGCTGCACCCTATATCTTGGGGGGCGCTGTGACTTTATCACCATTGATTTTTTGGCCATTTACACTCAGTCCTTGCTAAAGGGCATACCTAATGCTTCCAGTAGGTGTTTGCCTTCTTCATTGGTATTTGCCGTGGTAATGATGGACACTTCCAGTCCTCTGACCTTGTCTATCTTATCATAGTCCACTTCGGGAAAGATAACTTGCTCCTTGACCCCCAGGGTGTAGTTACCCCGGCCATCAAAGCCGTCGGGGGAGACCCCCCCAAACTCGCGGATGCGGGGCAGAGCGGCATTTACCAGCTTGTCAAAGAAGTCATACATCCGCTCCCCGCGCAGGGTTACTTTCATCCCGATGGGCATCCCCGCTCTCAGTCTGAATGAAGCGATGGACTTCTTAGCGCGGGTAATCACCGGGTGCTGCCCCGAAATCGTGGTCAGGTCGCCTTCGGCGGCTTCCAGAGCCTTAGCATCGCGGACGGCCTCACCCAGGCCAAAGTTAAGTACCACCTTGCTTAGTCGGGGCACCTGCATCACATTCTGGTACTTATAGCGCTCCATCAGCCGGGGGACAATCTCGTTTTTATATCTTTTCTTGAGCTGTGACATCTTCAGTCAATTACCTCACCGCAGGAGCGGCAGAAGCGGACCTTTCGGCCATCTTTTAGAGTGCGAAAGCCCACCCGGGTAGGGTGGTTACACTTGCTGCACAGCAGCATAACATTGGATATGCTAATCGGCGCCTCCAGTTCAATTATGCCGGCCTGTCGAGCGGCGCGTCGGGCTCTGGAGTGCCTTTTGATGAAGTTGATACCTTCCACCACCACCCGCTCGTGCTTGGGGTGGGAAAAGCGCACCTTCCCCTTCTTGCCTTTGTCCTTGCCGGCAATGACCACTACGGTATCATTCTTCCTGATTTTCATTGCTTATTGCCTCATAAGACCTCGGGTGCCAGCGAGATAATCTTGGTGAAGTTTTTATCTCTTAACTCCCTGGCTACCGGGCCGAATATTCGGGTCCCTTTGGGGTTGTTCTTGTCGGTCAAAATCACCGCCGCATTCTCGTCGAACCTGATATAAGAGCCGTCCGGACGCCGGTATGGCTTGGCACTGCGCACAATCACCGCTCGGACTACTTCCCCCTTCTTTACCTGGGTGGCGGGGGTGGCTCTCTTTACCGAAGCCACAATGATATCGCCGACACGGGCGTATTTCTTCCTGGTGCCACCGAGTACGCCGATACACATAATCTGGCGGGCACCGGTATTATCGGCCGTCTTAAGTCTGGTATAGGGCTGAATCATTTTCTATCACCGGGGTAACCGCCGCTTCTCAGGCTATTTCCTTAGGTTGAACCTCGGCTGTCTCCCCCTTGCTCTTTATCTCGACGACACGCCACCGCTTGTCCCTGGAGAGGGGGCGAGTTTCCATTATCCTGACCACATCCCCCAGCCCGCACTCATTGTTTTCATCGTGGGCTTTGAAGTTGGTCGTCTTGCGGATAGTCTTCTTATACCGGGGGTGGCGTCGCCGCGTTTCTATCCTGACCACTACCGTCTTGTCCATCTTGCTGCTGACGACACGGCCAGTCATAGTCTTATGCTTTCTTTCCACTAGGAACCTGCCTTATCTCTGACTCTCTTTCCTTGATTATGGTGTTTAAGCGGGCAATTTTCTTTTTCACCCGCGGAATTTCGCGGTGGTTTACCAGCTGTCTGGTCTCCAGACGGAAACGAAGGTCAAGAAGCTCCTGATGGGCTTCCTCAAGCTGCTTTAATAAATCGGCCGCGCTGAGGGCTCTAATTTCTTTGGTCTTCAAGCTGCCAATCCCCCTTTGCCGTCATTAGCTACCAGCTTCCCTGGTGACAAATTTGGTCGCGATGGGAAGCTTATAGGCGGCCAGCCGCATTGCCCCTTTGGCAGCTTCCTCGCTTACGCCTCCCATCTCAAATATAATTCTGCCCGGTTTGACCACGGCCACCCAGTGCTCCGGCGAGCCTTTACCACCGCCCATGCGGGTCTCGGCCGCCTTCTTGGTAACCGGTTTGTCCGGGAAAACCCGTATCCAGATGTTGGCGCCACGGCGAACATAGCGGGTAATCGCCCGCCGGGCGGCTTCAATCTGTCGACTGCTTATCCAGGCTGACTCCATCGCCCGCAAGCCGAATTCGCCGAAGGTAACCGTATTGCCTGCCTGGGCTTCGCCCCGGCGGCGCCCTTTATGAGTCTTGCGGTATTTAACTCTCTTTGGTTGTAGCATCCTGCTTCTTTTCCTTGGTAGTAGCCGTTTCTTTCTTGGTTACCGCTGGCTTTTCTTCTTTAGCCTTTACCTCAGCCTTTTTCTTGGCCACTGGCTTGTCTTCTTTGGGCTTGGCTACCGCCTTTTTCTTGGTTACCGCTGGCTTTTCTTCTTTAGCCTTTACCTCAGCCTTTTTCTTGGCCGCTGGTTTGGCTGGTTTCTTCTCCGCTTTTGCCTCAGGGGCTTCTTCTGGTTCTACCTTAGCCTCAGCCTTTTTCTTGGCCGCTGGTTTGGCTGGTTTCTTCTCCGCTTTTGCCTCAGGGGCTTCTTCCGGTTTTACCTCAGCCTCAGCTTCTACCTTTCCCACTGCAGCCACTTCAGCTGGTGTCTCAGCTTCCTCAGCAACCGCAACTTCCGGCGGTGCCTCCTCAATTTCAGCCAGCTCCTCGATTTCAGGAAGGACGTCGCCCTTGTATATCCATACCTTTACCCCAATCCGCCCCAGGGTGGTACGCGCCTCGGCAAAGCCGTAATCAATATCGGCGCGCAGGGTATGTAGGGGCACCTGCCCCTCGTGCATCGTCTGGCGGCGGGCAATCTCGGCGCCACCTAGTCTGCCGGCGCAGTTGACTCTTATCCCCTTTGCCCCGGCCATAATGGTGCGCGAAATTGCTTGTTTCATCGCCCGGCGGTAGGAAATACGGCTTTCAATCTGGTCGCCGATTGCCCGGGCAACCAGATAGGCATCAAGCTCGGGCTGTTGAATCTCTTGGATATTGAGCTGGATCTTCTTGCCGATAAGCGACTCCAGGTGAAGCCTCAGTTTATCGACTCTCTGTCCACCCCGCCCGATGACCACACCAGGTCGGGCAGTGTGGACGGTTACCGAGACCATATTTGCCTGGCGGTCAATCTGAATTTGAGAGGTGGCCGCCTTGGCATACTCTGCCTGGATGGCTTGCCTCAGCTTCAGGTCTTCCTGTAAAGGCTCGGCGTAGCTTTTGTCGGCAAACCACTTTGCCTGCCAGTCACGTATGCCACCGATTCTAAAGCCGATAGGATGAACTTTGCGTCCCATTTATTCTCCCTGCTCCGCAACAATAACGGTTATATGGCAAGAACGCCTGAGGATGGGGGTTATCCGGGCTCTAGGCTGGATACGATGTCTCCTCAGGGTCCGGGCTTTACCGGTAAAGATGTCGACAATCTTCAGCTTGTCCGGTTCCATCTGGAAGTTATTGTCGGCGTTGGCGGCGGCTGATTTCACCACCTTGGTCACTGTCCGAGCCGCTGGCGTCGTGGCAAACTTGAGTAGCGTCAATGCTTCGTCCACCGTCTTGCCCCGTATCATATCCACTAACGGTTGCACTTTCTGGGGCGGTAGGCCGGTATTTTTGACGACGGCTTTCACTTCCATTTTAGGCTTGCTTCCTTACTTGAGAGGTTCTTTCCGCCTTGGTGACGTGTCCCTTAAAAGTCCGGGTCAAGGCAAACTCGCCCAACTTGTGCCCTACCATATTTTCGGTGATAAAGATGGGCACGTGTCTCCGTCCATCATGCACCCCGATGGTCAGGCCGACCATCTCGGGCAGGATGGTTGACCAGCGTGACCAGGTCTTGATAACTGCCTTCTCACCGGAGCGGCTGAGCCTCTCCACTTTCTTTACCAGCTTGGCATCTACGGCTGGCCCCTTTTTAGCTGACCGTGACATTTACTATTTCTCCCCTCGACGCTTAACAATCAGTTTATCTGACGCTTTCGGCTTGCGGGTGCGATAGCCCAGCGCTGGCTTACCCCACGGTGTTTTCGGTCCGGGCATACCTATCGGTGACCGGCCCTCGCCGCCGCCATGGGGGTGGTCGCGGGGACTCATCGCTGAGCCTCTGACGGTGGGCCGCCGGCCCAGCCATCGTGTGCGCCCGGCCTTACCCAGTTTAATATTCTGATGGTCAACGTTGCCCAGCTGGCCAACGGTGGCCAGACAATCAATGTGAATACGCCTCATTTCACTGGAGGGCAACCGGACCAAGGCGTAATCACCCTCTTTTACCATCAGTTGTGCCGCCACCCCGGCCCCCCGGGCCAGCTGTCCACCCCTCCCCCGCTTCATCTCAATGTTATGGATGAGGGTGCCGGTGGGAATCTGACTTAAAGGTAAAGCGTTGCCCGGTTTCACCTCAGCGTCACTACCGGACATTACGGTATCGCCCACATTGAGCTCCAGTGGCGCCAGGATGTAGCGTTTTTCACCATCGGCGTAGTGAATAAGGGCAATGCGTGCCGAGCGGTTGGGGTCATACTCAATAGCGGCCACTTTACCGGAAACGCTGAACTTGTCCCGTTTAAAGTCAATAAGACGCAACCGCTGCTTTGACCCGCCACCACGGTGGCGCACTGTTATTTTCCCTTGGGTATTGCGCCCGCCCTTCTTCTTCAGCGGTCGGAGCAGCGATTTCTCGGGCTTGTCTCTGGTTATCTCGTCAAAGGTAGCGCCGCTCATGCCCCGTCTTCCCGGGGAGGTCGGGCGATATGTCTTTAAAGCCACTGGATTCTCCTGAAACTGCTAAACATTTTCAAAGATCTCAATTTTATCGCCGGGCTTAAGGGTAACGATTGCCTTCCTCCAGGACGGCCTCTGTAGCTGTCGCTGGCCCACTCGTCTCGTCTTACCTGGTACCGTTATCATATTAACCGCGGTCACCTTGACCTTAAATGCCTTCTCCACGGCCTGGGTAACCTGGGGCTTGGTTGCCTCACTGGCTACCTCAAAGACATACTTGCCCTGAGCCTGGAGGAGGGCACTCTTCTCGGTTATTAGCGGGCGGCGCAGTGCTTCATAGAGGTGCATGGCTGCCTCCTCGGGATAGCTTCTGACCCCACAGCTCTTCGGTTTTGCGTACCGCCGCCTCGGTCATCAGCAGTATTTTGTAAGAAAACAGGTCAACTATATTGAGCAAGTTAGCCGGCATGGTCTTTATGCCGGGCAGGTTACGGGCCGATTTAACCAGGTTATCTTCCACCTCGGCGGTGGCGATAATGGCCGGCGAATCAACCCCGACGGCGGCCAGAATCTGTGCCACCTCCTTGGTCTTGACCTGCTCCAGTTTCAATTCCTCCACTACCTTTAGCTCTCCGTCCCTTGCCTTGGCTGATAGCACGCACCTCAGCGCCAGCTGGCGCATCTTTTTAGGCATTGCCTGCCGGTAGTCCCTTGGCCGGGGACCGAAGGTAATGCCGCCCCCCATGCGCAGGGGAGACCGCCGACTGCCGGCCCGGGCCAGCCCGGTGTGCTTCTGCCGGTATAGCTTCCGGGTGCTGCCGGCAACCTCACTGCGGGTTTTGGTACTAGCCGTGCCCTGACGGGCATTCGCCCGCTGTCTCACCAGCGCTTGGTGCACTACTGCCTGGTTAAAGGGCACGCCGAAGACCGAGTCGTTTATCTCAATCTTCTTGAGTACTTCCCCGTTCAGGCTGTACAGTGGTATCTTCACTAGTTCCTCCACCCGATTTCTTTATCAGCACTAAGCCGTTTTTAGCCCCGGGCACGGCTCCCTTAATCAGCAGCAGGTTGCGTTCCGGGTCGGCTTTAATTACCTCTAGGTTGCGTACCGTTACCCGTTCATTGCCCATATGCCCGGCCATATGCATTCCCTTCCAGACTCTACCCGGTGAAGCCGATGCCCCGATTGAGCCGGCGGCACGGTGCCGGTCTGACTGGCCGTGCGTTTTGGGCCCGCCGGCGAAGTGATAGCGCTTGACGACGCCGGCAAAGCCTTTACCCTTTGATATCCCGCTGACATCAACCAGGTCGCCGGCTTTAAACAGGCTGGCGTCTATCTTCTGCCCCACTTCAACCGACCCCGCATCTTCTATCCTGAATTCGCGGAGGTACTTGAACTCGCCTAGCTCTTTTAGGTGTCCCCGCTGTGGCGACTTGAGCCGTTTCGCTTTGCCGAAGCCGAGCTGAACGGCGTTATAGCCCTCTTTGGCGGCCGTCTTAACCTGGATTACCGTGCAAGGTCCCGCCTCGATGGCGGTTACCGCCTCCGCTTTAGCATTTTCGCTAAATGTCTGGGTCATACCCAATTTTCGACCAATAATACCCAAAGCCATGTCCTTTGCCTTTTATAGCTTGATGTCTATTTCCACCCCCGGGGGCAGGTTCAGGTTAGCCAGGGCGTCTATCGTTTTGGAAGTGGTGTCAACAATATAGATAAGACGCTTATGGGTTCGAATTTCAAACTGCTCCTGGGAGTCCTTGTCAATAAACGGGGAGCGGATAACGCTGAACTTCTTAATTCGGGTGGGCAGTGGTACCGGTCCCACCACCACCGCCCCGGTTCGCTCTACCGCTTCTACAATCTGTCCCGCCGATTGGTCAAGCAACTTGTGGTCATAGCCCTTCAACTTGATGCGAATCTTTTGTCTTGGCATCTTCTTATCTTTTCACTCCAGTTTTGCCCCAGATTTGGTCAGCCAGTTCGCCGGGCACTTCCTGATAGCGATATACCTCTAGGGAATGGGTGGCTCTACCCTGGGTTACTGACCTGAGATTGGTGGCGTAACCAAAGGTCTCGGCCAGGGGGATAATGCCGTGGATAACACAGGTTTCCCCCTCGGTCTCAACCGCCTCAATGCGGCTCCGTCTTGAATTGAGGTCGTCAATTATATCACCGAGGAACTCTTTTGGTGCCAGCACCTCCAGCTTCATAATCGGCTCAAGAAGCACCGGCTTGGCTTTAATCACTCCGTCTCTGACCGCTATTGAGCCAGCCATCTTGAAGGCCAAGTCAGAGGAGTCAACTTCGTGATAGCTGCCGTCATAGAGGCTCGCCTTGATGTCAACCAGGGGATAGCCGCCGGCTACCCCGGTCTCTACGGCTTCTTGAATGCCGGCCTTCACCGGGGCAATATATTGCCTGGGTATCGCCCCGCTCTTGATATTATCGACAAACAGGAAGCCGCTGCCGCGCTCCATGGGCTCAAGCTCGACAAAGACGTGGCCGTATTGGCCCCGCCCCCCGCTCTGGCGGATAAATTTGCCTTCCGCCTTGACGGGAACGGCAATAGTTTCCTTGTAGGCGACCTGCGGCTTGCCTACCTTGGCTTCAACTCTAAATTCGCTCAGCAGCCGGCCCACGATAACCTCAAGGTGAAGCTCGCCCATACCGGAAACAATGGTCTGGCCGGTCTCTTCATTGAAGTCCACCTTGAAGGTGGGGTCCTCCTCGGTCAGCTTGTGCAGGGCATCCGTCATCTTGTCATTGTCCACTTTGGTCCGGGGCTCAATGGCAATAGAAAGCACCGGCTGCGGGAAGCGGATGGATTCCAGAAGCAGCGGGTGGGACGGGTCGCACAGGGTGTCGCCGGTGAAGGTATGCCTCAGCCCCAGGCTGCCCACGATATCGCCGGCGCTGGCTTCGGCTACTTCCTCACGGCGGTTGGCATGCATTAAAAGTAGCCGCCCGATGCGCTCTCTTTCGTCCCGGGCGGCGTTAAATATCTGAGCTCTCGCTTTTACTCTACCGGAGTAGACCCTCAGGTAGACCAGCCGGCCTACAAAGGGGTCGGTGACCACCTTGAAGGCTAGCGCCGAAAGAGGCGCATCATCGCTGGCCGGGCGGGTAACTTCGGTGCCCTTACGGCTGTCAATCGCCTTTACCGGCGGCATATCCAGCGGTGAGGGCAGGTAGTTGATAACAGCCTCAAGTAACGGCTGGACGCCTTTATTCCTTAAGGCGCTACCACAAAGAACGGGTACTATCTTGTTGGCTAGGGTTAGCCTTCTTAAGGCGGCTCTTAGCTCGGTAGAGGTGATTTTATCCTCGTTGAGGTAGGCGGTCATAATCCACTCGTCTTCTTCAGCCAGCTTTTCAATTAATGCCTGGCGAAACTCAGCACATCTGGCTTGCTCTTGCTTGGAAATGGCTACCTCGGTTGGCTCTGACTTGGGGTCCTCATCAAAGTGCCATGCCTTGTTTTCTACCAGGTCAATAATGCCTTCAAAAGAGGCTTCACTGCCCAGGGGGATTTGTATGGGCAGGGCTTTGGCTTTGAGACGCTTTTCAATCATAGCGATAGTGCGGTTGAAATTAGCTCCGACGCGGTCCATCTTGTTGATAAAGCAGATACGGGGCACACGATAGCGGTCTGCCTGACGCCATACTGTCTCTGACTGGGCTTCAACCCCGGCGACGGCATCAAAGACAACCACCCCGCCATCGAGCACTCTGAGGCTGCGCTCAACTTCAGCGGTAAAGTCCACATGGCCCGGGGTATCAATAATATTGATGCGGTGCTCCTGCCAGTAGCAGGTGGTCGCCGCCGAGGTGATGGTAATACCGCGTTCCCGCTCTTCTTTCATCCAGTCCATCACCGTGGTGCCTTCGTCCACATCACCGATTTTATAGGTCCGTCCGGTGTAATACAGTATCCTCTCGGTGACGGTGGTCTTACCGGCATCAATATGGGCAATAATGCCAATGTTGCGCACCCGCTCCAGCGGGAAACGCCCGGGCATAAGTCTGTCATCTACTTTAAGTGTTGTTGGCATTGGATTTCTGACCATTGAATCTATATTCCCTCTATATCCCCTCACCACCGGTAATGGGCAAAGGCCCGGTTAGCCTCAGCCATTTTGTGGGTGTCATCGCGCTTTTTAATAGTGGCGCCTTGCTCATTGGAGGCATCAATAAATTCTGCCGCCAGCTTCTCGGCCATTGATTTACCGGCTCTGGTTGTGGCTGATTTCAGCAGCCAGCGCAGGGCTAGCGAGGTGCCCCGCTCCGGGCGGACCTCTATCGGTACTTGGTAGGTAGCCCCACCAACCCGGCGTGGTTTCACCTCAAGAAGGGGGGTGGCATTACGCACCGCCTGCTCCACCACACTGACCGGGGACTTGGCGCCCCGCTGTTCTATAATGTCCAGGGCATCGTAGATAATACTCTCCGCAGTGGACTTTTTGCCCCGCTTCATTATCTTATTAATCAGCTTGGCTAGGGTGGCATTGTTATATTTGGCCTCGGGGAATTTTTCCCTTTTAAAAACTCTGGCTCGCCTTGGCATTTTACCTCTCCGAAACTCCTTCAGCTAATTAGGTTTCCTCAGCCACGGCTTTGGCTCGTTTGGCACCATAGCGGCTGCGGCTCTGGCGCCGGTTAGACACCCCGCTGGCATCCAGTGCCCCGCGGACGATATGGTAGCGCACGCCAGGCAGGTCCTTTACCCGCCCGCCCCGAAGCAGGACTACCGAATGCTCTTGCAGTTCGTGTCCCTCACCGGGAATATAGGCGGTAACCTCTATGCCATTGGACAGCCTTACCCGGGCAATCTTGCGCAATGCCGAATTGGGCTTCTTCGGGGTAGTAGTCTTGACCTGTACACAGACCCCTCGCTTCTGCGGAGAACCCTTGCCCTCCCGGGTTCGGTTTTTCAGGGTATTATAGATCAGCCGCAGCGCGGGCACGGTGGTCTTGCTACCCAGCTTTTTGCGCTTTTTACGGACAAGCTGATTAACTGTCGGCAATCTTCTCCTTTCTGCCCACACAATATCAATGGATGAGCTTTGGCTCATCCATTAACCATCGATAGATTGGGCCTTAGACTTTAATCTACCGATTAATGGCCAAACTAATGGGCAGTAATTTGTTAGTTTACCATAAGCCGAAGTCAGCTGTCAATAATTTAAAGGGGTATATCAGGCTAAAGTTGATAGGAGGGACGGAGTGATTGGGCTGACTTGTCAGCTCTGCTGTTCTGGTGTTAGAATAGTGGGCAGTAAAATTCAAGTAACGGGCCGCTAGCTCAACTGGCAGAGCAGCTGACTCTTAATCAGCCGGTTGGAGGTTCGAGTCCTCCGCGGCTCACCATAGTTTATGATGCAGATAACCAGCTACACCATTAAAGGTGACCGCCGACGGAAAACAGGGATAAGCTTTCCCAAGACCCTCTCTTCGGCAGTCACCTTTTCTATCTTGGCGATGCCACCCTATCTGGTCTTATGAATTAACAGGAGATAGCACATCCCGTGCAAACTGATTCAGCTAGAGAAGCGATACCGAGCCGAGCCGATGAGCCCAAAAGCAGACTAGACTATTCTGCCCTCGGTTGGGGCAAGATATGCTTGTTTGCCGTTTTTGCTGGTGTGGGTGGTGGCGCCGGCGCCATTATTTTTCGGAAGATGATTGAAGCCTTTTACTGGGTCTTCTTTGAGCGTATTTTTCCGTTCACCTCGGCACTTAATCTCAATGGATTCCACTTTGGTTTGGTTCTTGTGCCAATTCTGGGCGGGCTGATAATCGGACCGATTATATTTACCCTGGCCAGAGAGGCAAAAGGGCATGGCGTACCCGAGATTATGGAGTCGGTCCATTTCCTGAATGGAATGGTGAGAAAAAGGGTAGCCATCATTAAAGTTATCGTTTCCAGTATCACGCTGGGCAGTGGTGGTAGTGCCGGCAGAGAGGGACCAGTGGCTCAAATTGGCGGGGGAATTGGTTCCACGCTTGGCCAATTTTTTAAACTGGACAAGGAGATGTGCCGCTTGTTGACCGCCTGCGGCGCGGCGGCGGGCATAGCCGGGACATTTAACGCCCCAATAGGGGGCGCTTTCTTTGGGGCGGAAGTAATTCTGCGCAAGATTAATTTCCGATATCTGATTCCGTGCTTTATTGCCTCGGTAACTGGTGCTTGGGTGGCGTCTTTTGTCCTCGGCACTAGGCCGTCTTTTCAGACCACACTCTCCAATTTAACCTGTACGCCGGCAGATTTAATTAGCTTCGCCTTTTTGGGCTTGATTTTTGGCGTGCTTTCCTATATATGGGTCAGGGTATTTTATTATGTTGAAGACCGCTTTGATAATCTGCGCAAGGTTCCCGATTTTCTAAAGGTGCCCATCGGCATGTCGGTAGCCGGAATATTAACAGCCATATTTGCCTGGCATTACACCATGAGCACGGGCGACAGTATTGAGCCAATGTACTACGGAATAATGGGTGTTGGCTATGGCGGGATGGATCTGGCCCTGATGGGCAAGTTCTCCATAATTATGTTGCTGCTGCTAAGTATATCCAAGATTATAGCTACTTCATTTACCATCGGTTCCGGCGGGAGTGGGGGGATTTTTGCGCCGAGCCTTTACATCGGAACCCTGTTTGGCTTAGGTTGTGGCTACGCGCTTCACGCCGTTGTGCCTTCAGCGAATTTGCTCGGCTCGCCACTGGCGTACGGCATAGGTGGCATGGCGGCCCTTTTTGCCGGGGCTGCCCGAGCTCCCCTGACCGCCATGTTCCAGGTGCCTGAGATGGCTCGTTGCTTTGAGCTGTTCCCGGCAATAGTAATCATATGCGTGGTGAGCTATATTGTGTCCAGTCTCTTACTGAAAGGCTCCTCGATTTATACCATCAAGCTGGAGAGGCGGGGCCGACCGCCGATAGATAGTGCCATCTAATATAGACGGGGTTGGCTAGCCTTGAGCTAACCTCTGACCCAGCTTGAAGGCATCGGACAGGGCGGTGGGGTGAGTTTTAATTTCCCCCTTTTTGTCCACACCAGGGATAAGCAGCTCGGCGCTGTATTCAACATTGATGGCTTTAAAAAAGTACTTCAGGGTTAATCTTGAGCCATCAAACAGTTTCTTGCCCCGGGTCGCGCCGACGGCGATAAAGGCGCCCTTTCTTCCCGAGTCGGGCAGTTTCTGCTTGAGTATATACTTTCTGGCCCAGGTCGCCTGGCAACGGTCAATGAGTGCCTTGAGCTGGGCGGTGAGCCCGTAGAAAAATATCGGCGAGGCGACGATTATCCGGTCGGCATTAAGCAGCTTGACGTATATCTCGTCCATGTCGTCCCTGATGGCGCAGTTACCTTCCTTCAGGCAGACATAGTATTCCCGGCAGGGGGCGATATTGAGTTTATCCACCACCAGCTTCTCCACCTCCGCACCCTCACCTTGGGCGCCACGCAGCGCTTCATCCAGAAGCAGGTCGGTATTACCCCTTATTCTCGGACTGCCCAAAATGCCCAGAACTTTCACCTGAACCTCCGCTACCAGATGATATTGCGCTGCCTCTTTTTGAAGAAGTAGCTGGCGCTGAGACCGAAAACCAGGCCGCCAAGGTGTGCCTGCCAGCCAACATGGGGGAGGAAGGAGAGGATGATAAAGCCGCCGATGACTGCTATCCACAGCGGGATGGGGGCGGGTATCGGGAAGATGATAACCCTGATGCGGGGTTGCATTACTGCCAGGGCGCCACCCAGGGCGAAAACGGCTCCGGAGGCACCGATGGCGATGGCAAACGGATCCCCCAGAATTATGTAGAAAATATTACCCAGTATCCCGCCGGCGAAGTATATGATGAGAAAGCGGCGGTCGCCGATTAAGCGGGACAGATAGCTACCGAAGAAATAGAGGGTCAGCATGTTGGCCAGGATGTGCCACAGCCCAGAATGAACAAAGAGATTGGTCACTATTGTCCATGGCTGTTCCAGCAGGGCGGCGGGTATTAATCCGAGAAAGAGGACAAGCCCGGGAAGGATGAGAGTGGCGATATAAACGAGTAAATTCAGGATTATGATGGTCAGTATCGGGGTCAGCTGGAAGCTTTGGTATCTCATCCTATTCTTGTCCCGTAAACTAAAAGCCAAATTAACCCGATTTCACCCTATTAAAGCACAGTCCTCTTCTTTTGTCATCTCTTATCGGTGATTATTTTGGCTTGAGACAGCCCTGGCAAAATGCTATAGTATTAGCGTCCTGATTCTGAGAGATTAATCGGGGGAAGTGCCGGAACTGGCAGACGGGCATGACTTAGGATCATGTGTCGCAAGGCGTGGGGGTTCGAGTCCCCCCTTCCCCACCAAAATAGTAATTTCCCTCTTTCTAACCCCCCGGTTTCACCAGGCGTTTGCCCAGAAGGTTCATTTTAAATTGGCGGATGCTCTCCGGGGGTATTACCTCCCCCTTGGGGCTCCTGAAGTAGAGGGCATCAAAGGGGCACTGCACAATGCAGGCGCCGCACCGGATACACTGTTCGGCCCGGGGCATGGTGGCGGTGTGCTTTTCTTTATTTGCCTGATAGCAATTTCGGGGGCAGACCTGCTCGCAGAAAGCGGCCCCCCGGCATTTTGTCTTATCAAGATAGACTTTGAGCAGTCTATCTTCACTCAGGCTGCTATGAAATGTCGGGGTGCTACCGGCCAGGTCCATGCTCAAAACGATAATAACGACTAGGGAGGCAAAGCCCCAGCGCAGGATGAATCCCCCGCTGAACTGGTCGGTGGCCAAGCTGTAAGCAATAAGACCGATGAGGACAACACCCCACAGAACCAGTTGAAACCCGCCCCGCCCGAAATCGAAAAAGATGAAGCCGATTCTTCTGCCTTTAGCGGTTAGCCATCGGCTGTAGAGGGGGAAGGCTAAAAACATCAGCAGGGCCATACCCCAGACCAGGGCGGCCAGGTAGGGGATAGACTGGCGCCAGAAGGGGAGGGCGATAAGGACGGCAATGAGGGAAATGGGGAAAGCCCAGGCAATAGCCATCTCCAAGCGTGCCGTCCCGGGAAAGCTGGCTTCTCTCATTTGAGGCGTTTTCTTCAGCCCGTTATGCAAAAATTCAGGGATGTCTTTGGCGTAGACCGGCCCCCAGATTACCTTCCATCCCGTCTTGCTATGGATAGCCCTGGTTTCAACACCGGTAGCCGCCAGCTGGGGCAGAATCACATTGCGGTGGTTCACCAGCTTTTCGATGTCGCTGGTTTTCAGAGCTGAAATAACGCTGTGATTGTTAAAGTGACCGCCGGCCGAGGCACACCAGATGTTGATTCCCCGGCTGTTGGCGACCAGAAGATAGGCATCTATCCCCTTTAAGGCTCTCTTTACCCGGGCGATGGTCAGGTGGTAGTTGCCGGTCAGCAGCACCGGTGAGTCTTTACCGGGGTGGCCCATCCTGATGATACCGGTGCGGGTGGGGAGGGGCATCATTCTGAGCAGGGTTTCCACGATGTTGATGATGATATAGCTCAGTAAATTCATCCTATTGTCTCTCCGGTTTTCGGGCGACCAGCTCAACAAAATCCCCCAGCTTATTGGGCTTAAGTGACTTTATTATCAGGCCCGCCTCCCTTACTTTCTCCGGCAGGTCTTTTACGGCGTGAGTTGTGGTCTGGGTAATAATATAGGTGATTACGACCAGCGGGATTCTGATTAAGCCGTGGGCCAGCCACTTGAGGGGGTTTTGCGGCCTTACTTCATCGGCGACGAGAAGCCAGCCGCCCGGCTTCAGGATTCTATTTATTTCTTTCAGGGTATAGGCGAGCTCGTCTGCGGTCAGTTCGGAGAAGCAGAGCCCGCTCATCACCACGTCGTAGCTTTCCGGTGGCTCACTGCCGAGCTCAGCCACCCCCATCTCAGCGAATTCTATCTCCGGGCTGAACCGGGCGGCTTCGGCCCGCCGGCGGGCGACGGACAGCATCTCGGGGTTAACATCGATCCCTTTGACGGTGGCTCCCTTGGCGGCGGCCCGCAGCGTCAGGCTGCCGGTGCCGCAGCCGATATCCAGCACCTTCTGCCCCCTTTTAATCGGCGAAGTCAAATGCTCATAAATCCGGTCTAATCTGCCCAGTGTCAGCAGGCGGAGGCCACGGTCATACCGGCTGGCCGTGGATTCCAGTATCTTCATTAAGACATAGGTGCTCATATTGATATCTTAACACCAGCCGTTGCGGTATAATTATAACCACAATGACCAGCGGGTCAACCATAGGAGGGGATGGTGATGAAAAAGAGAGTGACTATGGCTTGTCTTCTGGTAACCCTGCTGCTGGTGGTGGGGTTGGGTGCTCTGGGCTGTGCTGCCCAGCCGGAGCCACTGCCTGAGTATTCCTATCCACCCTATGCCGGACCGGGTGGGATGATGGGCCCCGGCGGGATAGCCTGCCCCGGTGGCCAGGTTGGGCCGGGCTGCCCCTATACTGCTGATGGCGAGCGGTTGAGCATGGCGCAGGCGGTCGAGATTGTGGAGAACTATCTTCATGAGCGCGGTGACGCCGACCTCACCGTGGCTGAGATAATGGAGTTTGATTACAACTTCTATGTTGACTTCGTCGAGAAGAGCACCGGCATTCACGCCTTCGAGGCGCTGATTGATCCCTATACCGGAGATTTATACCCTGAGCCGGGCCCCAATATGATGTGGAATGCCAAGTATGGCATGATGTCAGGCATGATGTGGGGGCCGCGCTATACCAGCGAGGAGATGACGGTAAGCGCGGAAGAGGCGATAGGGTATGCCCAGGAGTTCATCGATGGCTATCTACCCGGCGCCGAGGTGGAGGATGCGGAGCGCTTCTACGGTTATTACACCCTCCATGTTATCCAGGATGGTGAAATATACGGGATGTTGAGTGTCAACGGCTACACCGGGCAGGTCTGGTATCACTCCTGGCACGGTCTTTTCCTGGGTATGGAAGAATTTGCCGAACACTGATATTCTTAAGTCGGCTGACGCGAGTCAGCCCGGAGTTCAGGGGGTAAAAACCATGTCTCTTAAGCTGAGTTTTCTGGGTGCCGCTCAGAATGTCACCGGCTCCCGCTATCTGGTGGAGGCCGGTGGCGTTAGATTTCTGGTGGACTGTGGGCTCTACCAGGAGAGGGAGTTCAGGGAGAGAAACTGGGCGCCATTTGCGGTGCCGCCGGAGACACTGGACGCCGTCCTGCTGACCCATGCTCACCTTGACCATTGCGGGCTGCTGCCGAAACTGGTGCGCGAGGGGTTCAAGGGGAAGATTTACGGCACGCCGGCCACCGCCGAGATTGCCGAGATAATGCTGATGGATTCGGCCAAAATCCAGCAGGAAGATGCCGAATTCAAGAAAAAGAGACACGAGAGTGAGGGCAGGAAGGGCCCCTACCCCGAAGTTCCGCTCTATACCACCGAGGATGCCCAGGCGTCTTTCCCGCTGTTTGCGCCGGCCCGCTATGGTGAGCCGGTTGACCTGGGGGGTGGGGTTAGCGCCACCTTCCATGATGCCGGTCATGTGCTCGGTTCGGCGATGGTAAAGGTGGCGGTGAGTAAAAATGACGACCAGCGGTCAATTCTCTTCTCGGGGGATGCCGGTCGCTGGCATAAGCCGATACTGTGTGACCCGACCCTTTTTGATGAGGCGGACTATGTGGTGGTGGAGTCCACCTATGGCGATAGATTGCACGAGGGCTCAGGGGGAATTGCCGACCAGCTGGCCGAGGTAATCAACGCCACCCTGGAGGCAGGCGGGAATATCGTTATCCCCAGCTTCGCCCTGGAGCGCGCTCAGGAAGTCCTCTACTACCTGAACCAGTTGCTCTATAAGGACACTATCCGGCACATGATGGTTTTCCTGGACAGCCCTATGGCGGTAAGCCTTACCGAGGTGTTCCAGCATCACCCGGAGCTTTTTGATAAAGAGACGCTTGAGCTTATCAAAAAGGGTAATTCCCCCTTTAGCTTCCCCGGTCTGAGTATGGTCAGGACGGTGGATGAATCGAAAGCAATAAACCACATCACCGGTTCGGTGATGATAATCGCCGGCTCCGGGATGTGCACTGGGGGGCGGATAAAGTACCACCTGGTGCGGAATATCACCCGACCGGAGAGCACCATTCTCTTCGTGGGCTATCAGGCGGTGGGTACTCTGGGGAGGCAGATTGTCGATGGTAATAAAGAGGTCAGGATACTGGGGCGGCAGCACAAGGTCAAGGCGAGAATCGCCCAGATAAGCGGTTTTTCCGCCCACGCCGACCAGAGTGAGCTCTTCAGGTGGCTTTCCGGACTGAAAAAGCCGCCCAGACACCTTTTCGTGACCCACGGGGAGCCTGAGGTGGCACAGCAGTTTGGTAATTTACTGAAGGAGAAAATGGGCTGGGAAGTATCGGTGCCGGAGTACCGGACTGAAGTCCAGCTCGATTAGTCGGTCAGGTTAGTTTTAATATCTTTGGGGAGGTCAATATGCGGTACGGATATGAGATAAATGAGTTAGCCAAGGAAGAGTCCTGGCGCATGTTTCGTATCATTGGGGAGCTGGTGGAGGGTTTTGACGAATTAGCCGGGGTGGAACCGGCGGTGAGCATATACGGTTCGGCCCGGGTTAAAGAGGGCGACGAGCTGTATAAGCAGACTCAGGAAATTGCCCGAGGGGTGGGTGAGATGGGCTTTTCCATCATTACCGGGGGTGGTCCCGGGGTTATGGAGGCGGCCAATCGGGGTGCCCTTGAAGCCGGGGTTACTTCAGTGGGGCTGAATATTGAGCTACCCGAGCAGCAGTCGGCCAATGTCTACGCCACCCACTCAGTGACCTTTCATCACTTCTTTGTCCGCAAAATCATGCTGGTGAAGTATGCCACTGCCTTTGTCATCATGCCGGGTGGGCTGGGCACCCTTGATGAGGTAACCGAGCTATTAACCCTGATGCAGACCCATAAGATAAAACCATTTCCGGTGGTATTGTTTGATGGCCAGTACTGGGAGGGGTTCCTAGACTGGCTCAGGAATTGCACCCTGGCTAAAGGTTATATTTCCGAGGAGGACCTTGACCTGCTCAGGGTTTCTGATGACCCTGGAGAGGTAATCGAGGCGGTCCAGAAGTGGTACCAGAAGCAGGAGGTAGTGGGCCGGAAGGCGTTAGTCAGGCGAGATTGACTACTTTAATATTTTTTAGGAGGTTGATATGGGAGGTAAAAAGCACTTCACCGCCGAAGAAGCTAAAAAAGTGGGGGAGGCTCTGGGCATTGATTGGAGCCAGTTCGATGTCGAGCAGTTCAGGATGGGTATGGATGTTGAGCTGGAGCACGGGCTGGTTGACCCGCATACCAATGTGACCAGCGATGACCCGATAATGACCGGCAAGATTGCCCTGGCGCATCTCAACGAATTTGCCGACTATTACACCAGACTGGACGAGATGGAGGCAGAAGCCGAAGCGGGGAAGTAACCGGAATAAGGACTAGCGGTGTCCTTATTATTTATTTACCGGGTGGGGTGAGAGTGAGGCGGTACTCTCCGTCGGTTTCGGTTGCTTCTACGGAATAGCCTTTGCTTTCAGCGAGGCGGGATACATTCTCTCTGGAGACGGCAGTTTCCACCAGCACGCTCAGCACTTCTTTCGGGTTTGCCTCTATGGCTTGCTTGGTTTTGACCACCGGAATGGGGCAGGAAAAGCCCCGCACATCCACTTCAATCACCATTTACTCCTTCCAGTGCCAAGTGCTGCCCCTTTGATATAGATTTTCCCGAAACACATCGGGATACCGGGCAATAACCTGCCTGACTTTGGTGGCTGGGGTTACTTTGGCTAGCTGCCCGACGCTCCGGTTGGCTCTGGCAGCGATAATGGCTGCCTGGGCAAGTTCCAGCCCGGCATAGGCAAGGGCGGCAACCAGTCCGGTAATGGTATCGCCGGTACCACCGATGGCTTCCAGCGCCGGTATATCGGGCTCAGTGATGGTAGCCACGATATTGCCGTCATTGATAATATAATCAATGGCGCCCTTGACCAGCAGTAGTTTGGCGGCGCTGTTATCGTGGTAAGCGGCTTCAGCCAGCCTCGGCGTCCGAGTGATATCGGTATCAAATAGATGCCGGTTGATATAGGCGGGGTGGGTAACCTTAGGGTCAGCCAGAAAAGCCATCTCGGTGGCATCGGGGGTGAAGATGTCAAATTCGCTGGCCAGCCCGGCGGCTTTAGCCGAGTACATTGAAGCCGCATCCGCAATCATTAGCGGTCGGCGCGGGCATTTATTAACCGCCTCACAGAGTCTTTTCGTCTGCCTCATATCGGGCAGCCAGTAGTGCAGCACCAGTACTTCCGGGGAAAGCTCGGCGATATGTTCAATGAGATACTCATAAATCTGGCGGCTGCCCTTGCCCTGCCCGATGTCTCCGGCGAGCAGTATCTGGGGGGCGTCCCGCCCCAGATAGCTCGTGGTGGCCAGAGCCGCACTGATAGTAGCCGTGGTCCCCTGGGTGCAGGGAATAAGCTGCCCGTCAACAACCAGGGATTCGTCTTCTGTTCTGGCGGTGGTCAGGGTCAGGGGTAGTTCTTTGGCGGGGACGGTCCCGGCAATGAGCATCATTCTGTTTCGTCTCCCCTCCAGAGGCGGAGGCACTCCTCCAGGGCGCGGTCTAACATCAGGGCGCACAGGGTGAAGCCGACATCCCTCGGCCGGGGCGCTTCGGTTAGCGGTTTATCAATCAGCTCGGCATGCAGCTGGGGAATATCGGGGCAGCCACCACCGGAGGTATTGACGATAACACCGCTCTTTTTAGCAAAGGTGAGCTTCATATTGGCTGCCTTGACCATGGTCCAGTCGCCGAAATCGGTTATTTTGACGATTTCCAGTATTCCCTCAGTGCCCGCTTTCAGCGGAGTTACCCTGACGTAGCCGACCTCTTTTTCCTTGAGGACGCGCTCAATACCGGGCTGCTCCACCAGATTTATGGCTACCGCCAGGTCGCAGCCCCTGCGCAGCTCGGGTGGCGGTGCCACCAGCTTGACCAGATAGCCGGCCCGGCTGAGGACTTTCTCTGCCTGCATGGCATCATGGACATCCATGAAAAGCACCAGCCCATCGCCAGCAAAACTTGGCTTCTTTCTGAAAAATGCCATTGCTAGTTCCTGATTACTCTCTCATTACCAGACCGATTATTACACAGAAGACCAGCCCGATAGTAACCGCCAGCGGACCCCAGGCGCCGGTGCCGTTCGGGCTTGAGGCGAGGAGGAAGTTATGGGCGATGGCTGCCCCGGCCAGAAAACCCAGTACTGTCACCCCGGCATCGGTATCGCCCTCCCCGGCGAGTATTAAATTGCGTAGCGGGCAGCCACCGATTAGTGTCGCCGCCAGCCCGAGCAGCCCCATACCGAGAAAGTTCCAGAGGTGATTATCATGGGCTATCGGCTGGCTGGTAAAGCCCCAGTGGTAGATGCCCGTGGCGCCGAAGTTACCGACCACGTAATTGGTCACTAAAGCGGCGATGAAGAAGGCGATTACCCCGCTGAGGAGGTAGAAGTCCCTGACCAGAAAGACATCACGCCAGGCGCCGACGAAGCACATTCTGGTCCTCTGGGCGAGAAAGCTGACCACCAGACCGATAACCAGTGAAACGGCCAGCGGGGCGTACATCGCCCCCGGGCCGGTCTCGCTGGCGAAGATGAAGCCGGGCTTGAATATAGCCAGCAGCAGCAGCCCCAGCATCAGGGCGGGCATCGTCCAGCCGACCAGGGGGTGTATCCTGGTGGCGCGTCCCAGGTTGAAGCCTCTTTTCAGGAAGAGAATGCCCACCAATACCCCGGTGATTAATCCGGCCAGGGCGACCATGCCGTTCAGGTCGCCGCCGGCGATGCGCAGCATCATGCGAATCGGGCAGCCCAGAAAGACCAGAGCGCCAATCATAACCAGGGCACCCAGGATAAAGCGAACCAGGGGTGAAGCGCCACCCCGGGAACGAAACTCGCCGAAGGCGTAGGCGGTGATAAAAGCACCTAATAAAAAGCCGATGATTTCGGGACGGAGGTACTGGACTACCGCAGCCCGGTGCAGTCCGAGCGCACCGGCAACATCACGGAGGAAACAGGCTACGCAGATACCCATATTGGGCGGGTTGCCCCAGTTGGTCATCAGCGCCGCCAGGACTCCAAAAACGAGCCCGGCAATAATAATCCGAAACCTCGGCGTCAGCAGTAGCTTCAAGTCTTTTCGCCTTCTCTGGGCACCCAGTGGGTGCGGTAAGCCAGCCGGGAGACAGCAATAGCCAGCACGATTATGGCAATCACCTGTGCTTGGTGCAGCCCAAAGAGGAAGGGTGCCCCCTCCCGTATGAAATCAAGGCCAATCCGCCACAGGGAGTACAGGCTGAGGTAGACCAGGAAGATTGAGCCCGCCGGCTCCAGCCGCCCCCTGAGTTTGAGCAGGACGGCAAACATTATCAGCAGGAAGATAATCTCGTAAATCTGGGTGGGGTGCACCGGGCCGAAGCCGTAGTCTATCCCCCAGGGCAGGGAGCAGGCAGTACCGTAGCAGCAGCCATTAAGGGTGCAGCCGATTCTACCGATAGCCTGGGCTAAGATAATGCCCGGTGTGACCACATCGGCGAAGTAACCAAACTGGAAGTCGCTGAACTTACTGTAAATCCAGATACCCAGGGCGGCGCCCAGCACGGCACCATAGATAGTTAGCCCTTGCCCGCTTAATATCAGCTCGGGGTGCTGGGTATAGTCAATGATATAGGTCGGACCGGCGGAGATAAGCTCGGGGTGCAGTTTGGCAATCACGATGTTATCAATGACGTGGAGCAGTTTGGCGACTATCACCCCGGAGGGAATGCCGACCAGGGCGGCCGTTATCACCGTATCATAGGATAATTTAGCTCCCTTCTTTACCTCCCACAGTGTCCACAGAACCAGGACGGAGACACCGAGGGCAACAAAGATGCCATACCATCTCACGTTTAAAAAGGCGACCAGGGGGGCGTCAATCGTTATCATAATTTCTCCTGCCTTGTTTCCTTAAATAACCAGTTTCTAAAGATAAGCGGTGGTATCAGCGTTGTCAAAAGGCTCATCAGGACCAGAGCCGCATATGTGTCCTGCATGATAATCTTATTGCTGAAGCCGATGAGGGCAACAATCATGGCTATTTCCCCTCGGGGCGCCATGCCGATACCGATAATCAGCGAGTCTTTCCGGTTTATCTTACCTAATATGGCGGGCAGACCGCAACCGATAATCTTGGTCAACATGGCTACCACGGTTAAAGCCAGAATAAACCAGATGAGTTCCAGGGTGATTATGTGGAGGTCAATTAATACTCCCAGAGAGATGAAAAAAATGGAGGCAAAGATAATCTGCAGGTGTTCGGCGCCCTCTTTGAAGATTTTACCACTCTTTAGTTTGATGCCGGCGAAGCAGGTCCCGGCCAGGAATGAGCCGACAATGGCGGATAGCCCGACGAACTCGGCCGCCATGCTGTAGAGAAAGGCAATCATCATGGCATAGATAAAGACAGACTCAGGGTACTTATGGGCTATCTTGGTGGCGTCTATTTTTACTAGGCTCTTGCAGATGACCGCCCTGCCCAGGAAAATGGCGGCGGCGATGAACACCACTGCCTTGGCTACCATGATAAGGATAAGGCCTGGCGAGATCATCTGGGCGACAATTTCCTCGGAGATGGTGAGGGCAAATAGGGCAAGCACATCATCAATTATGGCGGCGCCGATTATGGCTTGCCCCGCCGGGCTTCTCAGTTTGCCCATCTCCTGGAGCACATTGGCGGTGATGGCGATACTGGTTGCGGTCAGGGCGGTGCCCACAAAAATAGAGGCGGCATAATCAAAGCCGAATAGCTCCGCCAGGAAGAAGCCACCGACCCAGGGTAGAATAATCCCCATCAGGGCGATAAAGAAGTATTTGAGATTGATTATCTCTCTTATCTCAAATTCCAGCCCGATGGTAAAGAGCAGAACAACGGCGCCGATGTGGGCCAAGGTGGCCACAAAGTCGGTATAGGTGACCAGCCCCAGTAAGCTCGGGCCGACGAGTATACCGGCTAAAATTATGCCGACGACGGCTGACTGGTTTATACGGTAGGCAATGAGATAGCCCGCCAGGGCGACAAACAGTAGCAGGCTCATCTGAAATTCGGTGGAAGCCAGTATGCCTTGTTCTGCCACCAATTAAGCCTCCGTCAGGTTGACTAACCCCTGGAGCAACACCAAAGCGGCTTTCTTGTCCAGGGGTTTATTATTATTGCCACACTTGGGTGACTGGATGCAACTGGGGCAGCCCTCAAGGCAGGGGCACTCGGCAATCGCTTTCAAGGTAGCCTGCCAGAGTGAGGCGATTAAAGCAAAGCCCTTTTCGGCGATGCCGATACCGCCGGGGTAGGCATCATAGATAAATATCTGGGCTTTACCGGTGTCGGGGTGCAGGGGGGTGGATACGCCGCCGATATCGTTGCGGTCGCAGAGGGCAAACAGGGGCAGGATGGCGATGGCGGCATGCTCGGCGGCATGCAGCCCGCCGGCGAAGTCCAGCTGGTCTTTGACCAGCTGATTAACTGCTTTGGCGGGGAGGTCAAACCAGAGCGCTACGGTGGGGAAGCGCTGGGGGGGCAAATCCAGGGGCTCCTCCCCGATGACCTCCTCGGTGAACTGGGCCTTTTTCTTGAAGCCGACCACGCTGGTGGTGACCTCAACCTGACCCAGATGTATCTTGACCTGCCCTAGACTCTGGCTGCGGATGGTCTTGATAATATGCAAATCGGTGAGCTCCTTGGTCTGGGTGTAGTAGGTGGCGTCGCTGGGCTCAACGTAGGCAATATAGTCATTCAGGTCAAACTTGGTTACCAGGTAGGCTTCACCCTGATGGAGGTAAATAGCCCCCGGGTGCACCTGGAAGAAGGCGATGCTACCCTCAATCGTCTCCAGCAGGGAGCCGGTGCTGGTATTAATAATGGCGTAGTTCTGCCAGGAGGTGGAGCGGATATTTATGTCCCGGGCCGGCTGGGCGATGGAGGGGGAGAGATACCAGCGGCGGTGGCGCTCCCGGAGCAGCTTTTGCTCCGCCAGCCCGCTTACTTCCTGGCTCAGGGTGGCGCCGAAGATTTCGGCGTCATTTTCGGTTAGCGGCAGCTCCCAGGCGGCACAGAGCAGGTGGGTTCTCAAGATGTAGGGGTTAGCCGGGTTGACCAGGGCATTCTCCACGATTTTCTGAAAAAAGAATTCGGGGTGGCGCATGAAGTACTGGTCAAGGGGGTTGTCCAGCCCAATCAGGAAGCTGATTGACTCTGCCTTGCCCCGTCCGCTCCGGCCAGCCTGCTGCCAGGTGCTGGCGATGCTTCCCGGATAGCCGGTAAGCACCGTTGCCTCCAGGTCACCGATATCAATGCCGAGCTCCAGAGCGGTCGTCGCCACCGCACCGAGGAGCTGACCGCTGAACAGCGCCTGCTCAATCTGGCGGCGCTCCTCAGCCAGATAGCCCGCCCGGTAGGGCTTGATTCTCTCCGCCAGTGCCGGTGTGGTCTCCGCCAGACGGCGCCGGGAATAGGCATAAATCAGCTCGGTCAGCCGGCGGCTGCGGGTAAAGGTGAGAGTGCGGATACGCTGACTCACCAGCTCGGTAAATAAACTGGTCGCCTCGCTGTTGGCGCTGCGCCGGGTGCTTTTGGCCTCGTCAATGAGGGGCGGGTTCCAGAAGGCAAAGTCCTTGCCGCCGTGGGGAGAGCCGTCGTTTTCCACCACCGCAAAGGGCACTCCCACCAGCCTCTCGGCATGCTCACCGGGGTTGGCCACGGTAGCCGAGCAGCAGATGAACTGGGGGGTGGCGCCGTAATGCTGGCACAGCCGGCGCAAACGGCGGAGCACATTACCGACATGGGAGCCGAAGATACCGCGGTAGGTATGGGCTTCGTCAACGACCACAAATTTCAGGTGGCGCAGCAGCCTTGACCAGTACTGGTGGTTGGGCAGGATGCCGACGTGGAGCATATCCGGGTTGGTGAGGATTATCCGGGCCCGTTTCCTGATGGCCGCCCGCTCCGACGACGGGGTGTCGCCATCAAAGGTGGCGAAGTCCTCTATCTGGAGCAGGTCGGGGTAAAAAAGCTCCTGTAGTCCGCGAAGCTGGTCCTGAGCCAGGGCTTTGGTCGGGAAAAGATAAAGGGCACTGCTG
>CP070693.1:194328-201776 GCA_020353235.1 Dehalococcoidia bacterium
CTCAGGGTAGTATTCATTTTCCAATTTCCGGCAGTTAAGGGAATTCGCATTTTATCACTACCTTCAGGCGCCAAATTTGCTTAACTTCAGGGCGTTAGCCATCGTCAGAGGCATAATCTGGGTTGCCGGCAGTCGTCCCAGCCCTCCGCTGAGACAGGCTGACTCAGCGAATTCGGTTACTCTATCCGGCCGGCAATACCTGGCACATATCAACACCGGCACCGGGTGCCAGCTGTGCCCTTTAAGCAGGGCCGGCGTAGAGTGGTCGCCGGTAACCACAATGACATCCGGCTCAAGGGCGATTAACCGGGGTATGGTGCTATCAACCTGCTCGATAACTTTAACCTTTCGCTTGAAGTCACCGTCCTCACCGGCGGCATCCGTCTCTTTGATGTGCAGGAAGAAATAATCATGGTCGGCATAATGCTTTTTCAGGGTGGCAAATTCATCTTCAAGGTTTTTTCCGGTTTCCAGAACCTGCATACCCACCAGCTTGGCCAGTCCGCGGTACATCGGATAGCTGGCGATTGCTGCCGGCTTGAGCTTATAGACCTCACCCATTGAGGGAAAATTGGGCTTTTGTGAGAAACCGCGCAGCAGAATCATGTTGGCCGGGTAGTGGCTGGCCAGAGTCTCACATGCCCGGGCGATAAATTTATTGGCCGCATCAGCGGTGCGGCTGGAGTCAGGCCGGAGGGCATTGACCACTCTGGGCGCCGCCCCGACCTGCTGGGGGTCGGAATCGCCAACGGCGGATATCAGGCCATCGCCCCGGAAGACAACGACAAAGCGGTGTTCCCTGACCGGTCGGATAAAGAGGATGGTATCGTCGATGGCAGCTTCGTTTAGCAACCGGCACAGCTCGGCACACTTCTCAGTAGTGATGCGCCCGGCTCTGCGGTCGGTAATCAGCCCGGCTTCATCTATGGTGCAGAAGTTTCCCCGGGCGGCGACATCGCCGTTACGGAGGTCAAAGTCTATCCCGATTGCCTCCAGCGCTCCCCGCCCGATGTTATAACGGATGGGGTCATAGCCGAACAGTGCCAGGTGACCCGGCGAGCTGCCCGGCGTTATCCCAGGACTGACCAGGTCAACTAAGCCACAAATGCTTTTGGCGGTTAGTTTATCAAGATTGGGGGTACGGGCGGTCTCCAGCTCCGTTTTGCCAGTAGCCGGGTCAGGTAGTCCCCCCAGCCCGTCGATAACGACTAGCACAATCTTGCTCGGTGAGGGGTAGGCGATTTGCTTCATTATCTTCAAGCCAATATCAACCAGAGCCAGGGGTGGCTTGGCTTCTTTATCCAGCAGCGCCTCCACCCCAGGGAGCTCCTCACCGCCGAGAAATCTAAGTGAAGCACCGCCTCCAGTGGAGACGAAGGTCATCTTTTCGGCTAAACCGAGCTCGTTTACCACCTCAGCAGTGGAACCGCCCCCGATAATAGAGATGGCTTCCAGCTTGGCCAGCAGTCGGGCCAGAGTCTGTGTCCCCTCGCTGAAAGCGGGTATTTCGTATATCCCCAAGGGCCCATTCCAGAATACAGTCTGGCTTTTTTTTAATTCAGCACTAAAAACTTTGATTGTCTCCGGGCCGATATCGACAATCATTTTGTCTTGGGGGATGCTCTCCACCGGCACCACTTCGCCTTTAGCCTCGGGGTCAATTTTGTCGGCGACGACAGCATCGACCGGCAGCACTAGACGCACCCCGTTTTTGGCGGCGGTATCAATTAGTTTGGCCCCTGTCTCTACTCGGTCTTCCTCAACCAGTGATTTGCCGGTCTCATAGGATTTGGCTTTCAGGAAGGTGGCCGACATCGCCCCGCCAATCAGCAGGCAGTCCACCCGGTCCAGAATATTCTCCAGCATCTCAATCTTATCGCTTATCTTGGCGCCACCGAGAAGTGAGACGAAGGGGTGGGCTGGATCCTCCAGCAGTCCAGTCAGAGTGTCAATCTCCCTCTCTAGCAGCAGCCCGGCCACCGCCGGCAGATAGTGGGCAATACCGGCAATTGAGGCATGAGCCCGGTGAGAGGTACCGAAGGCGTCATTGATGAAAACGCCGCCCAGGCGGGCTAGGGCTCGGGCAAAGGAGGCGCTCCCCGTCTCTTCATCGGAGTGAAAGCGCAGGTTCTCCAGAAAGAGGACATCGCCACTCATCAGGCTGGCGACTGATTTCTCTACTTCCGGCCCGATGCAGTCAGTGGCTACGCCCACCTGCTGACCTAAAATCTGGGAAAGGCGCTGGGCGAGGACGGTCAATCTCAGCTTATCAACTACCTGTCCCTTCGGTCGCCCCAGGTGGGATATCAGGATTACCCGCGCTCCCCGCTCAATGAGGTATTTGAGAGTGGGCAGCGCCGCCCGCATGCGGCTATCATCGGTGATTTTCCCCTTCTCATCCAAAGGGACATTGAAGTCAACCCGGACCAGAACCCTCTTGCCGCTGACATCAATATCCCTGACGGTCATCTTATCCATGTAGCACCTCTAAGTAGATGTCTTACCGAAAATATCTTATCAGACGGAAGTAGTCCTTTCCTCGCTCCGGGTAGCCAGCCGGGAATTAGAGTTAAGGTCAGGAAATGAGCTTAGGATCCGCTGGACTATTCCTGTGGTATCCAGGCTGTATTTAGCGCGGAGAACCGCTTGGCCTCCGTGCTCGACAAACTCATCCGGGATGCCCAGACTTTTTATTTTAATATGGCGCTTACCCGTCTTCTGCAGAAAGCTGGTGAGGCTGCTGCCGAAACCGCCGCTAACCGTATTTTCCTCAACGGTAACCATGCGTTTAATAGTATTGGCCAGTTCCGCTATTAGTTTGGTGTCTAATGGCTTGACGAAACGGGCATTAACCACGATGGCTTCGATGCCATGCGAAGCCAGTTCACTGGCAGCTTCAAGGGCCGGGGCTACCGTAGCCCCGACAGCCAGTATGGCTACATCTTCCCCGTCTCTCAAGACTTCCCACTGACCGATTGGTATCTCATGTAGTTTGGCATCCAGCTTCACTCCTTGACCGGCACTGCGCGGGTATCTGATTGCCATTGGCTGAAGTGATTTGGTGGCGGTATAGAGCAGGTGCCGGAGCTCATCCTCGTCTTTGGGTGCGGCTACAATCATATTGGGCATCAAGGTGAGATAAGACAGGTCAAAGGCACCTTGGTGTGTCTTGCCATCATCACCAACGATACCACCCCGGTCGATAGCGAAAACCACCGGTAATTCTTGAAGGCAAACATCGTGTATCAACTGGTCAAAAGCACGCTGCAGAAAAGTAGAGTATATCGCTACGATGGGAGTGAAGCCCTGCGTCGCCAACCCGGCAGCAAAAGTAACCGCATGCTGCTCACAAATGCCGACATCAAAAACGCGGTTGGGAAACTCATCCCTGACAATACTGAGACAATTCCCTTCCGGCATCGCCGGGGTGATTGTCACCAGCCTCGGATTTTGTCGGGTCAGGCTAAGCACAGTCTGGGCGAATATTTCACTGTAGGTCGGTATTTCAGGGGCGCCTTTATCCGATTTGGCACTCACCCCGTGGAAATAAACGGCGTTACTCTCGGCGGGGAGATAGCCCTTACCTTTGGTGGTTAAGACATGAATGAGGGCCGGTTTAATTTGGTAATTCCTGACTCGGGTAAAGACCCTTTTCAGCTCGGCAATATCGTGCCCATCAATTGGCCCCACGTAGCTAAAGCCAAGCTCTTCCCAGATTGTTGAGGGCATAACAAAGCCCTTGATGCCGCTCTCAATCCTTTCCCCTAAACCCCAGAGCCGTTTACCCAGCGGCAGTTTGTGGAGGACCCGCCGGCTTTCCTCTTTTGCCCAGTGGTAGCGGGGGTCAAAACGCACCTTGCTCAGCAGCCTGGCTAGAGCACCGACAGTGGGGGAGATTGACATTCCGTTGTCATTCAGAATTACGATGAGTTTGGAACCCAGGTGGCCGGCCTGATTGAATGCTTCCAGAGCCATGCCACCGGTTATCGCCCCGTCACCAATTACGGCAACAACGCAGTGGTCGTCACCGGCTAGGTCACGGGCAATGGCCATGCCCAGTGCGGCTGAGATTGAGGTGCTGGCGTGCCCGGCACCAAACGGGTCATGCTCACTCTCACCGCGGCTGGTAAAGCCGGACAAGCCGCCATATTGCCGCAGAGTAGCAAAAAGTTTGCGCCGGCCGGTAAGTAGTTTGTGGACATAGCTTTGATGGCCAACATCCCAGATAATCTTATCACGGGGACTGTCAAATGCCAGATGCAGAGCTATGGTAAGTTCAACTACACCCAGATTGGAGGCTAGATGTCCTCCGTTAGCGGTTACTCTGGCTACCAGTTCTTCCCTGATTTCAGCGGCTAATTGCTTGAGCTGTCGTTTGGTCAGCTTTCTCAGATCCGCCGGGCTATCTATTCGCTCTAGTAACCTCGGCATATTTTGCCTTTTAATCAATCATGCTTTGGAGGGTAATCTCATCCTAGCAATATGGGTAGCCATTGTCAAACTATTTGCTTCTTTTGCCTTGCCTGGTTTTAGCCGTTTTGCGGGAAGGTCTAAGGCGTTGCTCTCTCAACCAGCGGTTGATTTCATCTAGGGCGGGAGGCGCAATATAGAATACCTCTATATCCGAGGGGAACTGGAGCTGGTGCTCTTCCCTAATGAACAGTATGCCAATCTCGTCTGAGTTGAGGGTTTCATCTATGTGGCGGGCGATATATTCGTTTCTCTGTTTATTGACTTCGATATAAGACTCATAAACCCGGGCAAATACCCTTGGATTCTGTAACCCCAGCGCCAGGCATCTACTCCAGTCCATGAATTCGGTTAGCGCTTCGATGTCTTCGGCGGCTTCAAGTTGAGCCCTTCTCCCCAGCCTGTCTTTAACAATCTGATAGCTGCTCTGGTTCAGCCCTTTAATTGCCTTCAGCCCATCCTCACCGCTAACCGGAATCAGCTCATGGTATATCCGGGCTATCTGGCCTAGTTTGAGTTCCAGTTCGCCAATCTGGCCTTCAGCTTGATGCCAGTATCGGCTGAATATTTTCCGGTAATCGTTGGGGGATTGCTGTCCGCAGTAAATCAGCGGCACCAGGTACAGCTTACGGCCCTTTTTAAATTGCTCAACCGGAGGCTTCTCTATTTTGCCCAGTTCTTCAGCCATAAGACCTACCCCCCTCTTGACTCTGTCGGCTAGCATTGACAGTGCAAATAACGGGAGTGCTATAATGCTAATTGCTGTATTGTGTCCCTGTAGCTCAGTTGGACAGAGCAGCTGCCTTCTAAGCAGCGGGTCGAGCGTTCGAATCGCTCCAGGGACGCCACTCCCTCCCCAAGAGCAACTGCTTTTCCCAATTATACACGAAACGTAGCGCAATGTCGTAGCCGCATCTATTCCCAGGCGATAAGCTGTCAGAGTGAGGATTGCAAGATGACCACGCTATCCGATGCTCTGGCCGCTTATCGCATCTGCGCCTAGGCCGAGGGCAAAAGTCCAAAGACTGTTAGGTGGATTATGTCAAGTATGCACTACTTTGGTGAATTTCTGGGTGAGAGACAGGACATCGACGAGGTCACTGGCGATGACTTAAGGCGGTTCATCATCACCCTCCAACAGACGCCTAAGTTCCGAAAGCATCCCTACAACAGGCCTCAGGAGCAGCCCATATCCGCCCTTCCCCTAGTTCTAGTTAATCCCACAATTTAGGCCCCTAAAAACCCAAACGCCCCTATTTAACAATTTGTTATGTTGTTACAATAATTGCTCGACTCTACTATTACTCCAATCTGTAAAACGGAAGGGCTTCAGATTGATTCTGAAGCCCTTCTTTATGACTACCTATTGGGTAAAAGTAATAATCACTGGCGAACTACTAAAATATATAATATATAAAAGCTATTATGCCAGCAATAGCAACGAGAACGTAAACAATACGGGATAAAGCATTTACCTCTCCAAATTTCCCCGCTCCCGTAATTGCCGCGACAAGGTCAAATTTAAATAGCCCGACCAGTCCCCAATTTAACGCTCCCACAACAGCGAGAATAAGACAAATTATTGCTAGAACTTCCACTTGGCACCCCCCTTTTATGTAATTGTGTAAGGAAAATACACTAATTTGCTGCATTTTGTCAAGTATTTAACAAAAAAGTATTTTGTTCACATGATGCCTTCCCAAGCTCGCTTAGGCGCACTGTGTCGCCAAACGGGGCGCACAAAATGTCCTTTGAGTGTTTGGGGCTACGCGTTCGTCAATTCGGGCTCATAACCCGGAGGTCGCAGGTTCGAAGACGTCGAATCAGGCAAAGTTCTTGAAGTTGATATATGCCTGGATCAGAACGGCAAGACTTCCAAAAGCGATGTAAAAACTAAAAATAAAAAAAAGAAGTCTTTCAAAGTCGAGTAAGTAGATGGACAAAATTCTGATAGCAATCTTAATTGGAGCAGCAGCATCAACATCAATGATTCTTTTAAGTTTAATTCGTCGCGTAAGGGTTGACGAATTAATAAGCCGATTAAGACCGGGGAATTTGATTAGACAGCTCAGTTTTTCGGATTTGATAAATCGCTTCAAGGTGGCAGTTTCACCGCAAAAAAAAACCAAACCATCTATCGAGCTTTCCCCTGAGATTGATTTGACGGTTCTTAATTGCCGTGTTAAGCTGTCGGAACAGCAGGATGGTGATTGTGTTTATGAAGCTTTTGATGTTGAAATCTGCGGTTCAATCCATGCTCGGCGAGACGTGCAGTCGGCGACTTTGAGCATTTCCATCGAGGATGCCACTTGTCCGGAGCATAACACAAAGCCGGTACAGGCCCTGGTTAAACAATGGCAAATGCCCGATTCGTCTGTTTTTTGTTATAACGCCAAGCTTGGCAAGCTCCCACACCAGGTCACAACTATATCGGAATGGACGTCCATTGCCCTTTTGCGTCTTGACTGGCTGGCGCTTCCGCGCAAAGGAAAAAGAGAGCTTATGTTCATTACATCAATATTCCCTGCCGAAGGGGGAGAACAGCTTGCTTGTGCCCGTTGTTATTTTGAGTATCACAATCGTGATTTTGGTTATATTGATATGAAGGAGAATATGCAACGTTCAAGAACACTTGCTGTTGCGCTGGCATTTGCAGTCAGTGCAGCGGACAACAAATTGTATGACTGTGAGATTGAGCTTATTAAAAACTGGTCGAGGAAAAATATAGACCTGTCTGAGACGACCGGCAAAGAACGGCGTAAACTCGAAAAAGCATTAAATGAAACCATCGCATTTTTCCGCGATGGAAATACATTGAACAATTATGATATATGTCGAGAGATTGTTGAAATTACACCACCGGCAGAGCGTGAGCCCGTTTTAGATTTTTGTTTGCATGTGGCACAGGCCAACGGCTCTGTTACTTCAGAAGAATTGAATCTTTTAAAAGATTTTGCAAGCTGGCTGGAAATTGATTC
>CP070693.1:201876-206733 GCA_020353235.1 Dehalococcoidia bacterium
GTAATGGCTACGCTGTTAGCTGCTTGCGTAGCGATTGTCCCGAGGCCCAAGTTAGTACGTGCGTTAGGGGCAGTAGTCGCGCCAGTGCCGCCATTGGCAACAGTGACCGGAGTCGTGAGGCTAAACTGGGTGCCAGTTAGGGTTAGTCCCGTACCTACAGAATAAATCTGCGCGGAAGAAATCTGCACAAACGTAATAGCTGTGGTGCCGAAGGTAATGACTCCCTCGGTATTGCAAACATATGTCTCACCCGCACCCGTGTCGCCTGAAGTGACGAAGAAAGCGTCACCTTGACCTAGCGAGTCTGGGTTGCTTGGGGCATAGCTATCCGCATCTGTCGCACGAGTAAGCACCCACTGCGTCGAACCTGAACCCGTATTAGTTACGGTGTACACGCCGTTATGCGCAGCGTTTGCTTCATTGTAGACCAGTATGCGGTCATTTACCGACGGGTTTTGCCCGTCTACGGTCAGCGTACCATTAGCCGATGCAGTCAGCGTGGCTCCTACCCCGGACGAGCCGTTATTATAGGAGTTGGCAGCGAGAGCCGTAGGTGTTTCGTACTTTACGGGTGTATGGTAGTGGAGAGACGCCGCCGCAATAGTATCGACGTAGGTCTTGTTTGCTATATCCGTCCCCGAAGTGGGAGCAGTGCTAACCGTACCGGAAGTGACGGCAAGGGTTGAAATGTTAACCGTACCAGCGGCATCGGCGTTTACAGTTTTGTCCGCCGGGTAGACGACAAACACCTGCTTCTCGCCCGCAGTAAAGTTTACCAGCGAGCCGCCGTTGCTGGAGTCGAGAACCGTAGTCCGGGCTAGCGTAGTCCCAGACGCAGTATATGTCCCGACACCAACTTCCCATTCGTTGTTATTAGGTCCTGTGATCGTGTAGTAGGTAGTGTTTGCGTTACCTATAACCGCGAACGACTGGAAACCGGTCACCGCCCCATCTAGGGTAAAGGTGCCGGTCCCCGTGGTCGTCGAGGTCTCACGTACGCGATCTGCAAGGACTAGAGCCATTAAGCGATCCTAATGATAGCCGAAGTGCTGTCGTATGCTGGGAAGATAACAGTGAAGTCGCCGTCAGTCGCCGTCTTGTCCGCACCAAAGTCAAGCACCGCAACGGCAGCGTTTACGTTGGCAGAACCAGCGGGAGTGTTGTTATAGATAAGCGCGCCCCGCGCCGTCAGGCTTACTGCACTAAAGGTAACGTCCGAGAAATCGGTATACCCCACACCCGCAGATGCGGATGTATTAGTGCTGGTAACCCCCGTGCGAGTTAGCGTTCCGCCGCCCGCCGTATAGTTAGTGCCCGAGGACGAAACTTCGTTCGACGTAGTGTACGCAAGCGTGTTAGCATCAATACTAGCCGCAGACGTATAGAGCGCCAGTTTAAAAGTATCGCCGCCCGAAGCGCGGAAATCATGTGCACCTTGCAGAAGCTCTGCTTTGAAACTGGTGCACATAGCCTGTGTGATAGCCATTGCAGTCTCCTATGAGTCCAAGAGGAAGGTCAACTCTGGGTGACCCGCCGATTTAAATTTATTAGCCAGAGTTACTTTGTTAGACCGTACGGCCTCGTGCATATACTGCACTAATACCTGCCGAATAGCATCCTTAAATGCTTCTGCTTGGTCACGTATAGCGGGGTGAGTGTTGGAACCTACGTGGATAATCTTGTCCAGCGCTCGCTCAGCTATTTCTTCTGGCGTGAAGCCACGGCCACTGGAAGTGGCTATCGTGACTGATCCGCCCAATAATGTTCCTACTTGGTCTATCATACATTACCCCACCGGATATCTAGCTTGTGGAGTACGATACATATCTTGGCGGTTCTTGCCATCCCCCAGTTGCTTGAGCATGGCTAACGCTTCATCGTACCGCTTCTGGTAGGCGGTATATACGTCAGCTTCACCCTTCATATAAGTATACGCCTCAAGCAACGAGCCATACAGCAGCACGCTATCAAAATTATCTCCAAGCCACGAAGTGCCTGCGTCAACGATAGACTCAGGGTAGTAGAAATAGTGCAGTTCTACCGAGTAACTCTGGTCCGGCGTGGGGGCTAGAATGAAGGAATCTTTGTCAAAGTAAGCATAGCATACAGGCTTACCCGTCGTGGCCGGATTGGGGTAGGCTTCGCGCAGGTAATTAACGTCCTTGTTCAGCAGATATTCGTAGCGCCCAGCGCCGTCGATAACAGCCACGGAGAAGTTGGACAGCCAGTCGGTGGGGACGGACAGGTATTTATTGCCCGAAGTGCAGTTGCCGGTGACGTTCTTGCGCAGGTCCAGAAGCTGAACCGAATTAAATACGCGCTGCTCTGCCTCACGGATGAACGTGTCGAGTTGCTCAGTCGAAGTCAGCCCCCCGGAACCCACGGTGTCCGGGAAGTCGTTTTCCGTATACGCTTTAATAGCGGAGACAAGCTCGGCGTAATTCATCCGTTAGCCCATTTTCTTGCTAGCGCCACAGCCCTTGGTAGCTGCTCCACAGCCGCGAACGCGAACTGTTTGAGTATTCGGCACGTTGTTGGGGTACCCCGAAATCTTGGGCACCGGAGTTTTCTTCATGGCTGGGTGATCTTTAACACGCATCTGCTTACTCCGTACTAACTGTTACTGTACCTATAGCACCTTGCGCTTGTAGCACATCTTCGAGCCCGGACAAACCCAAAGGGTTATTAAGGCCCACGGGATTCCAGCCCCACTGGATGTCCCTGCTCTGTTGGTAGCTGGTGTCGGGGCGCGGATTGCGCAGTGCTTGGGGGTCATCAATGCGGTACATACCGAGTTGAAGTTGTGGTTGGTCCTGCTCCCAGCATGTCGGACACACGAGCAGGTTGACCGTCTTGGTCTTGATGACAAGTTCTTTTAATTCTTTTAGCTTGTACTGAAAGCCGCACCTATCGCATTCTGCGATGGCCTTTTTACCGAGTGCAAATGTACCAGACATAGCGCTCTCCTAAAGATACATCTGCCGGGGCGCTATCCTCAGAGTGGCCTTTTCGCGGTCCTCGTCAGCAGCCTGCATCCACAGTTCCTCATACTCCATCTTGAGCATCGTGGTGCGCTCCAGCGCGCCGGGAACCTTGCGAGACAGATGATACGCTAAACCGGCAACCATGCACGGGAGAAAGCGAAACGGGATATCGGGAGTATTAGCCCCGTCACCGGCGTCCTGAATCCGGCGCAGTCGCCAATAGACAAAGGTATAGGTGTTGGCGCTATCAGGAGCAGGCCAGACGTTGATCTGCGGGTTAGCTACACCACTAGGCTCAGTAGCCCCCGACTGCCGATTGATCCAGACTTGGATGGGGCGACCCTGAGCATTCTTGTTCGGGATCGTCGAGTAGGTATCGACGCTGATGCGGTTGATGTTGATGTCGGACTGGTTCGTGCCAGTGCCCGTACGGATTACGTGGTCGAGAAGGTCAATAGTATCTACCGGTAGATCGTAGGCGATCTGTCCCTGAACCAGCGGGATGCTGCCCTGCTCAACCGTCCAGAGATTGATACCCCTGTTAGCCCACTCAATGGTGAGCAGATTCAAACTACGCCGTGCGGTACGCATATCGTAGCCCGTGCGGACTTCTGCGCCGCAACGCTCGAAAGCTTCTTCAACCATCGAATTAAGGTCGAGGTTAAATGCTGAAGTGCCCGTGGTGGTCATCTATACCTCGCCGTCTTCTTTGCTATGCTCTTGGGCTGCTTCACAAACTGTTTGCCTGCTTTAGTCCCAGCGCGCTTAGCCTTACTAGTAGCAGCGTATTCCTTACTTGTCAGCGCTGCACGCGCTTTCTTCGGCAAATACCGCTCACCTGTAGCTTTCGGCCCCTGAGTAGATGGTTTGCCGGACTTTGTACCCCAGTCTTCCTTGGTCCATTTCGAAAGCGATTTTTGGGCTTCTGTCTTTGGACCACTGTAGCCGCCGCCCGACTTCTTGTATTGCTGCGTAGCAAGCTGCGCTTTACGGGCGGACCATTGGCCCGGCTTGCCGCCTTTACCACCGGCTTTTACGGCAGCGACAACCCTTTTCCATTTGGCCTCATCCGTGCGCGCCATTATTTTCTCCGTGGTACAATAGCAGCCAGACCTCGGGGCACAGAGCCGCCCTGACGGAACTGGGGAACGGCAAAGTCATCAGACCGCCGGACTATCGAGTTTGCAAGTGGACGAGAGTTCGGAGCGTAGGTTGGCGTAGTTGGGGCCATCGTCCTGCTATCTTCGGGTTGAATACCGCCGGGTCTTAGTATGGCCATTCCTCCGTAATGCGGACCGATTGACGAAGGAAGAGATCGAGATGCTCGCTGCGGGAGTGGTTGACCGCCCATCGGGGCACCCCCAAAGCCACCAAAGTTCTGCTGGGGCATCATACCAAAGCCACCAAAGTTCTGCTGAGGCATCATACCAAAGCCACCAAAGCCACCAAAGTTTTGCTGGGGCATCATACCAAAGCCACCAAAGCCACCAAAGTTTTGCTGGGGCTGGTTATAGATAGGCGGTGCCGGTGCTCGTGACACACTAGAGGGGGTGTTCCCTAGGGGCATACCAAAGCCGCCAAATCTCTGTTGGGGCAGCATACCGAAACCGCCAAAGCCGCCAAAGCCGGAGGACCCCATACGTGAAGGAGTAAAGGCCACTACTCTATCTCCCTTTCTTAAAGCTCTTTAACATCTGCGCAAATCTCGCACGCTGGCCCATCTTACCCGGCTTCTTGGACGCCGCAGCGAGCTTCTTGGCCGGAATCTTTTCGCCCTTCTTTACACCTAGGCTCTTACGTAGAGCGCCCGGCTTCTTGATGGCTTCCTTGATCCAGCCGCCCTTGGCCATGCCCTTAGGCATCTTGGACTTCA
>CP070693.1:206833-209768 GCA_020353235.1 Dehalococcoidia bacterium
ACTACTAACGGGAAAGTGGGGGTCTTCGCCTCGTCTGACTCAGACGGTACAGGCTGGTATGGTGAGTTCCCTGGGCTATTGACCGCTGCTGGCTATACCGTTGACGATACCGATGGACTGTTTGACATTGATGCTCCGGTCTACGACACCATAGTAAGCGGCTGGATAGCCGGTAACGTGTCAATACTCTGGGGCAATTGTCCTGGCTTTCATTTCGGCCAGCTGATGGAAGCATGCATTGATGCAAGCTTCCAACCGAAGATATGTTTGGCCGCAAGGGCAGCCCTTTTCCCTGTCGATGTTAATAGCTGGGGTACAGATCCGCCTATCGGCTGGGGTGTGGGGACAGAGGTGTGGTGGTCGGCACATTATGCTCCGGAGGACGGCTTCGTCGGCATTGGTAACAGAACGGCAGCCTCGCTAGCTGAATTGTGGGCTGGATTCTCCGGCGGGCCGCTGAACCGGTCTATTGGACATGGCTATCTGGGCGCTCAGGTCATGCTCGATGCCATTTATCGGGCAGGCGATGTCGACGGGGATGCGATCAACACCGCCCTGGCCGCAACTGACCTGGACACCATCAGCGGCTGGGTGAATTTTGACTCGGCGACACACTTCAGCGCTTATCCGCTCTCCTTTGGTCAGTGGTTTTATGAGGAGGATGAGTTCACACTTTACATAACCGCCTCGGCCCTGGAAATCATACCTGAGGAAAGAGCCGAGATATTCCCGTATCCTGACTGGTGGCCTTAATATGCTGTGTATATAGCTAGCCTACGGGCTAAGGTCTAGGTGCCGGGAGACCGATACGGTGCTTGCACCGTATCGGTCTCCCCAGTATAATGCGCTGATAAGTTTCGCGGTATAAATGGACGTTACATTAGAAGGGTTCGCTTCCGCTCTCGTAAAGGGTATTCTGCTCGGCGGGCTATATGTTGCGATTGCCCTGGGTCTTTCGCTGGTTTTCGGGGTGATGAAGCTGATAAACGTAGGCCACGGAGACCTGGTCATACTTGGCAGTTACTTCGCCTGGGCAATCACGGGCTGGTTGGGTATGGACCCTTTTCTCAGTTTAGTCATAGGCGTGCCCCTGTTTTTTGTCCTCGGTTTCTTTGTGCAGAAATTCATCATCAACCGAACTTTCAGGATATCTTTGGACGCGGCACTAATCGCCTGTTTTGGGATTTCCATAATAGTTCAAAGCCTTTGCCAGGCCATCTGGACTCCGTTCAACAGGAGCTTACTGACGGATTACCGACTGGTGAATTTTGCCGTGGGACCGGTTACTATACCGCTTAGATATCTACTCGATTTCATTGGCGGTTTGGCAGTGATGCTCGCCCTTCGTGCATTCCTGAGGAGAACTTATCTGGGCAGGGCAATCAGTGCCGCCTCACAGAACGAGCCAGTGGCTGAGCGTATGGGGATAAATCCGAACCGTGTTTATTCCTTCGCCTTTGCCATCGCTATGGCTTGTGCCGCTGTCGCCGGTGTGCTCCTGGGCTTGACCTTTTCCTTCCACCCAGCGTCAGGACCCCCTTTCTTGATCATCTCCTTTGGCGTGATAGTATTAGGGGGTCTGGGCAGCATGGCGGGGACATTTATCGGAGGCATGATCTTTGGCTTGAGCCAGACCCTCGGGGCCTATCTCTCGGGTTCTATGATGGTTCAAATGCTTGCCCCCTATGTCCTGGTGTTTGTGGTACTAGCCGTGAGGCCGCAAGGCATATTTGGTCGTTAGAGATAAAATGAAGATCCCCCGATTGACAACATTAGCACCAGTAGCAGTCCTGGTCGTGCTGGCATTATTCCCGGTAATAGGAATCCCTCTGAGTTGGCTTAATTACCTCTTTTTCTTCTTCATATACCTGGCTCTGGCAAGTATGTGGAACCTGCTTGCCGGCTATACCGGGCTAATATGCTTGTGCCCGCCTGCTTTTGTTGGGTTGGCAGGCTACACCCTGGCGATAAGCACGTTGCTCGGTGTGCCTTTTCAGGTGGGGCTGATTGCCGGAGCCGCCGTAGCGGCACTATTTGCCGTACTCATATCTTATCCCGTGTTCAGGATGAAGGGCATCTATTTTGCTATCGGGACACTGATTCTACCGCAAGCGCTCAAGGCCTGGTTTAGTTACTGGCGCCCTGTCGGGGATGAGTGGCAGGGCATGGGTGCCGGTTACGCGGTAACAGGTTTAGCTGGAGTTACCCTGGGGGACAAGTATTGGCTGGCCCTCGCAGTCGCGGCGGTGTCAATCTTCCTGGTATACATAATTTTGAGGGCAAAGCTGGGCCTGGGGCTGACGGCAATTCGCGATAATGAGAACACCGCCGCAAGTTCGGGGATAAATATTTACCGATTGAAGTTGATTTCCTTTATCATTGCCGCCTTCATAATGGGCTTGGCCGGAGCTATCTATTTCATCTACAGTCCGCGTATAAACCCGGTGGGGGGCTTTTCTATGCGGTGGCTGATTATGCCGTTGATGGCTACTGTCATCGGAGGTGAGGGCGTTGAAGAGGGGCCGATCATGGGAGCAGCCGTAATCACCTTTTTGACATTCCTATTGGCTGACTATGGTGCCTGGAGCCTGCTTATACAGGGAATCGTTTTGGTTGTGGTGGTTGTACTGATGCCGCAGGGCATTGCGGGCTTGCTGCGCCAGGTCGGAGCTTATCGTTTCCCACAGAAACTCTTTCAGGCAGCCGAAGCTAAAATACACAGAACCTGAAGTAGAGCTGCGGGCTAATTGGTATGTAGGTTTTATGTGATAAAATTCAACGGAGTAGAAAGGTAACGATGTCGGACACAGCGGTCTTATCAGTCGAAGGGGTAAGCAAGAGTTTCGGGGGGATACATGCGATTCAGAATGTAACCTTTGAGGTTCGGGCAGGTGAAGTATTGGGGTTGATGGGTCCCAACGGTGCCGGCAAGACA
>CP070693.1:209868-218168 GCA_020353235.1 Dehalococcoidia bacterium
AATTTGCACGAAGTTTTTGACGAGCTTTGCCGAGTAACCAAGCAATATCTCATTATTTCATTGCCCAACCCCTGGGCAAGCTTTATGGCAATGTGGAGATATGGATACTATGAACGTACGGAATTACCAATGAAGTTTTACAACCTGCCGGTGACACCACCGGCAGACCGTCATAAATGGTTTTACGGATTACCCGAAGCGGAAAGATTTCTCCGGGTAAGGGCTAGGATGAATGGCTTGGAGGTTCTTCAAATGGATAGAGAGGCTACTAAACCAACGCTTAAAAGGCGTTTTTACCGAATAGTCCTAAAGGTCGCTGTTCACCGAGACATCGACGTGGATAGCTTTTTTGGCGCTCGTGTCTGGGCTGTTCTTGTCAAATAGAATCCCGTTTGAAACTTAGGTCCTAAAACTATTCTTTACTTATATTGCGGCTAAACCACGCGATATACTGTTCCAGGCCCGGCTCTATGCTGACCTTTGGCGCCCACTTCAGTATTTTTTTAGCCTTATTAATGTCGGCCAGAGTATTCAGGACATCCCCCTTTTGCACCTCGGTATATTTCAGCCTGGCTTTCCGGCCGGTAATCTTCTCTATCTGTTTGATTAGTTCATTCACGCTCACTCTGCCCCCCGCCCCAATATTAAAGACCTCCCCCACTCCCTCGCTGCTCGCCGCCAGAATGTTAGCCCCGACAACCTCAGCCACATATGTGAAGTCCCTGGTCTGTTCTCCATCACCGTAAATGGTTATCTCTTCGCCCTGCCAGATTCCCTGCACAAACTTATGTATCGCCATGTCCGGTCTCTGCCTTGGCCCGTATACCGAAAAATACCTCAAGGAAATAACTGGGACATTATAATTAAGATGGTAAAGATAGCACAGGTTCTCTGCCGCCAGCTTGGTCATGCCGTAGGGCGACTCCGGCTTTAATAATATGTCCTCTTTCACCGCCAGCTCGGCTTCACCATAGACCGATGAAGATGAGGCATAAACTAACCGCTGGATGGGCTTTTCTTTATACAGTTCCAGCAACCTCTGGGTGGCGGTGATGTTATTCCTAAGGTAAATCTCAAAGTTCTGGCCCCATGAAGGCCTCACCCCCGCCTGAGCGGCTAGGTGAAAGACATAGTCAACCTGGGGAGTTTCCGCCTCTTTGATGTCCAGAATGTTCTTGGCAATAAGCCTGAATTTTGGATTATGTAAAGCGCTTGCGATATTGGCTTCTTTAATCTCCCGCGGGTAGTAATCAGTGAAACAATCCACCCCGACCACTTCATACCCCAGCGCCAGCAGGCGGTCAACCAAGTGGCTACCGATAAACCCAGCACAGCCCGTTACCAGTGCTCTCATTTACCAGCCGATTCCCTCGTATATTTTGGCCTCTCTGGCCTTGTCAATTCTGCGGCCATCAATGACAATCTTCCTCCGGTAGTCTATATCTTTAAACTCGGCCCACTCGGTGACAATAAGAATGGCGTCAGAGTTTAAGACTGCTTCTTTACTGGCATACTCTATCTGGGGAAACAGTCGGCGAAAATTATCAGCGGCCAGTGGGTCATACGCCCTGACGCGGGCACCTTCGTCAAGTAATGCCTCAACTATTTTTATGGCTCGGGAATCCCTGACGTCATCAGTCCCCGGCTTAAAAGCCAGCCCGAGGAGACCGATGGTGGCACCCCTTAATGTGAGGTGCTTTTTCAGCAACTCAACCATCCTCAACGCCTGGGCATCATTAAAATTAGCAATCCCCTCCAGGATGGCCGGCTTATAGCCGGTCTCTTTTGCCTTGGCAATCAGCATTATCAGATCCTTGGGCAGGCAGGAACCACCGAAGCCCACGCCGGCGTTTAAAAACTGGCTGCCGATTCGGTCATCCAGGGCCATGCCCCTTGCTACTTCATAGACATCAATGCCGAGCCGCTTACACAGATTGCCGATCTCGTTGATAAAAGAAATCTTGGTTGCTAAATAGGCATTTGAAGCCAGTTTAATCATCTCCGCCGTTTTCAGGTCGGTACGCATAATGGGCACCTTGAAGTCCTGATAGAGGCGGTCGAGCACGTCTCCCGACTGGCTATCATACTCCCCGATAACCACCCGCGCCGGATGCATGAAGTCATATATCGCCTTCCCCTCCCGCAAAAATTCGGGGCACATACATACGCCGAAGTCTTGGCCGGCTTTCTTCCCTGAAGTCTCCAAAATGGGGATGACCACCTCTTCGGTTGTGCCCGGGGGAACGGTGCTCTTTACCGTGACCACACTGTAGCCACTCCTAGCTCTCAGCATCTCGGCAATTCGCTTGCTTGCCTCTATCATGTAGTCAAGGACAATAGTGCCGTTTTCATCGGAAGGGGTACCCAGACAGAGCATAACGGTCTCCGAGGCGGAAACCTTTCCGTAATCACTGCTCACCTCAAGGCAAATCTGGCGTAAAAGCTCATCCAGGCCTTCCTCATAGATGGGGGAAATTCCATTATTTATGGCTTTCAGTTTCTTTTCATCAATATCGATGATAACTACTTCATTTCCCAGTTTGGCAAAGCAGGCTCCGGTTACCAGACCAACATAGCCTGCCACGATTACAGCAACTTTCACGGTTTCTCTCCTGACTGGAATTCATCCTGGAAGCTCCTGACGGTTTCCTTCAGCCCTTCTTCCAGACTATACTTCGGCTCGAAGCCAAAGCTTTTCGCCCGGGATATATCCGCCAGGCTGTGCTTTACATCCCCCGGCCTCGGCGCCTGATAAACCGGTGTCATCTTTTTACCAGTAATGGCGATAACCATTTTGGCTAACTCGTTTATGGTTATCCTCTTACCCTGGGCAATATTGAACAGACCACTGGCCCCGCTTTCGGCAGCCAGTATAGTGGCCGCGACCACATCCCTGACATAGGCGAAGTCCCTTGATTGTTCACCGTCATCAAAGATAACCGGCGGATTACCCTCAAAAACACTTTTAATAAAGCGGGGGATAACCGCCGCATATGGTGAGTCCGGGTCTTGCCTCGGTCCAAAAACATTGAAATACCTTAGGCAAACAGTAGGCAGTCCATAAACTTGGTGAAAAACCAAGCAGTAATACTCGGCAGCCAGCTTACCCACGGCATAAGGTGACAACGGATTTGGCATCAAGTCCTCTCTCTTGGGGAGGGTGGGCACATCACCATAGACCGAAGAAGATGAAGCATAGACCACCTTCTTGACGCTGTTCTCTTTAGCTGCGAAGAGCACGTTCAGTGTTCCGCTGACATTGACCTCGTGTGAAGCTTGCGGATTTGCTATGCTTCGGGGCACGCTGGGCAGAGCTGCCTCGTGAAAGACATACTCAGCATTATTAAAAAGCTGCTTGAGCCGGGGTAAATTAAGAATACTGTCCTTGATGAACTCCACATTCTGGCTATCCCGCAGATGGGCGATGTTTTCCAGCCTCCCCGTAGCCAGGTTATCCAGGATAACCACATGATAGCCCTGTTTGGTCAGCTCTTCAGCAAGATGCGACCCAATGAAACCAGCTCCACCGGTAACCACTACCTTCTTCATGCGACTAAACTTTGCCTCGGAATTGGTGCTGTCTGGCTCTCGGCCCGGTAATCACTTTCTACTTAATCGCCGCACCAGGACATCCAAAATTATGCCGGTAAACACGGAAAGCAACCCGATGGTAAGAAACAGCATTGACAGTAAGGCTGTTCCGGTCTGCAAAATCTGGCGTTCGCCCAGAGTCTGAACCACCATAACACCGGCTATAATGCCGAGCACCATAAATATCCCACCAAACAAACCAAAGAATAAGAGCGGTCTCCTTTCCGAGATCATCACCAGTACCCGATTGAAAACACCGAAGCCGTGTCTTATCGGGTTTAGGGTGGAACCGTCTCGGGTATATATCGCCATAATCGGGACTTCGGTAATTTTGAGACCTTGGGCCGTCGCCACTGAAATTGTCTCCGCTGATACCGCCATTCCGCTTTCCTTTAGCTTCAATTGGGACACCGCTTTGCGGGAAAAAGCTCTGAACCCGGACTCGGTATCAGAGAGTTTTCCCCGGGAGAGGATATTGGTTAGAAATAATAATACGTTCTGCCCGGCGCGTCGCCAGAGGGGTATAGCATCCCTCTGTATTTTTCGGCAGCCGATAACCAGGTCATTCCCTGCCGAGATAGCCTTGAGAAAAGAAGGTATATCATTAGGGTCGTGTTGAGAGTCAGCATCAAGCAGGACTAGCGTATCAGCGCCTCCCTTTTCTGCCTCGGCTATTATCCGCTGGATAGCGACACCATAGCCCTTGTTTTCACCATGCCGGATGACAGTAGCCCCGGCAAGCTCAGCAATCTGGGCAGTCTGGTCGGTACTGCCGTCATCAACGACCATAACTTCATCGGCATACCGCCTGGCTTGCAAGACGACACTGCCGATGTATTTCTCCTCATTGTAGGCGGGCATGGCTACTAATACTTTGGGTGAACTAAGTTCTCCCATTGTCATCTCCCCACCTTCCAAGCTTCCCCCACTCTAACCTAATATTGAGTTGCTTCATTATAGCTTCCCTAAGTTAACATGGTCAATGCTTGGTATCCAGATATATCCGTATTTTTCTCTTGACATTATGAGCGTTATCGTGTATAATACTACCCAAATGTATAGTGTTAAAGAGGCCGCCCGAAAGCTGGGGATATCTACCAGCCATTGTCGCCGGCTGCTGGGAAGAGGGGCAATAAGGGGTAAAAAGCTGGGACATGATTGGGTGGTCCTTAATCTGGACTACCAACGCAAAAGAAGGGTCAAGGGAAGTATATAATGTGGCTCTTGATTGTCGGCATACTGATTCTAATTCTGGCTTCTTTCTGGCATTCGTATTCTACAGTGGGATGCGCCGCATCATCAATAATGACTCCAGTTATCTTCAGATCCCGCCGAATGTCCGACGCCATGCTCGTCCATATCGGCTGGTTCATACTTTTTTTAATCGGCGTCGTGATACTACTGCTACAAAACTGGCTTATTGGGATGGTGGCTATTCCGGTCTACTGGTTTGTGCTGCCTCTTTTGGTACAGCCCATTGTCAAAAGAAGAATGTTACCAGCCTGGGATGAACTTCCCGCCCAAACCAAAGCCGCCCTAGAGGAAATGGGATACAACCGAAAAAACTACTTGAACAGTAACTGGTGGCGGAAAGACTTTGGCAGGAAGGAGTTTTCCCGGCTTATGAAAGCGAAACGCAAGGAGGCAAAAAATGCTTAGTAAATTGAAGTTAGCTAGGGTTCCAATTTTTATCTCACTCCTCTCACTCTTGATTTTCGGTAGCGTAGGTATGAACATGTCCTGTGCTCCCGCCGAGGGATCCCAGGGACCACCCGGGCCCCAAGGGCCGCCCGGGGCTGAAGGCCCCCCGGGACCAGCCGGGCCTGAGGGAGCCCCCGGGCCAGAAGGCCCCCAGGGACCACCCGGACTGGGCGATGGTCATTCACTTGATGCTTCTGACGGTTCACCAACGGATGTGGTCTATGTGGATAGTAATGGTAACATCCGCATCGGAGAACAGAATGCGCCGCTTAATTTAGAAATAGCGGGAAATATTGAACTGGACGGGATAATAAACACGACCAAGGTAACTTATTCTTCACCGCGAACCTATTACTTATCAATTCCTGCTGAAGCCTTCGTCCCAGACCGGAACGTTGACTACTCCACTGCCGGTGGAGAGTGGGGAATCTTCATCGAAACTGGAGAGGCGGCGCTGGTTGCCCCGGTACAGCTACCACACGGAGTCAAGATTACCAAATTTCAGGTGTTTTTCTTCGACAACTCCTATTTTCGTGATATCTCGATAGCGCTTAAATATTTAGTCTTGTCCAATGGCAACGATTATACTATAGCCGAGGTAGACACCTCTGATGCAACAGGCCATGAATCCAGGGTTGCCACCTGCAATCACGTCGTTGATAATTCCCGGAACAGCTATAGTGTACGCGCTCATAACGATTTGTGGGATGGTAATAAATACCGGATAATGGGCGCCGTAATAACCTACGAATTGAATGAAGCACCATAAGGAGAGAGTATTAAGCAAAATAGAAAATTTCGTGGTGGGCTCGGCAGGATTCGAACCTACGACCAATCGGTTATGAGCCGACCGCTCTGCCACTGAGCTACGAGCCCATGGAGCGGGAGACCGGGCTCGAACCGGCGACAACCTGCTTGGAAGGCAGGGACTCTGCCAACTGAGTTACTCCCGCCAGACGACATCTATTTTAGCCTTACCCCCACCCCTTGTCAAAGGTATATCAGCCTTTAATCACCCCGATGGGCTTGGTCCGAGCCACAATCCGAGAGATGCCGGCATTATGGGCTACCCCAACCACCGATTCCACATCTTTGTAAGCCTGAGAGGCTTCCTCAGCCAGACCCTTCAGACTTCCCGTTCTAACAGTTATACCGCGGGACTCAAGCTCTCTGAGCACGTTCTCACCCCTGAGCTCACGCTTGGCGGCGGCCCGACTCTTCACCCGGCCAGCGCCGTGGCAGGTGGAGCCAAAGCTTTCCTTCATCGCCTGCTCGGTGCCTACCAGAACATAGGAATAGCGCCCCATATCTCCTGGAATCAATACCGGCTGACCGATACCAGCATATTTTGAGGGAACATCGGGATGGCCCACCGGGAAAGCCCGAGTCGCCCCCTTGCGGTGGACACAAAGCCCAACCCTTTTACCATCTACCTCATGTTCCTCTATCTTGGCAATGTTGTGACAGACATCATAGATAAGCTCCAGCCCGGCTTCCTCTTCGGTCTTCTTCAGTACCTGACAGAAGGACTCTCTCACCCAGTGGGTAATACACTGGCGGTTAGCCCATGCATAATTAGCAGCACAGCGCATCGCCGCCAGATAGTTCTTCCCTTCCGCTGAGTCAATCGGGGCACAGGCCAGCTGGCGGTCAGGCAGATCAATGTTATACTTCTTCATGGCGTTCACCATCACCCCGATGTAATCATCTGCGACCTGATGGCCGAGTCCCCTTGAGCCGCAGTGGACCAGTAGCATAATCTGCCCGGTCTGGCTAATGCCCATGCCTCTGGCGATGACGCTGTCCTGTATCTGGTCAATCACGGCGACCTCAAGAAAGTGATTCCCGGAGCCCAAAGTACCCAGTTGGGGGATACCCCGCTCTTTGGCCCGCCGGCTGACATGCTCCGGCTCAGCATCCATCATCTCACCCTCCTCCTCAGTAGTCCCAAGGTCGTCATGGCGCCCATACCCCTTCTCCACCGCCCACCGTGAGCCCTTAACCAAAACCTCATCAATCTCCCCACGTCTCAGCCTGATCTTACCCTCTGAGCCTAGCCCGGAGGGGACATTACGGTAGAGAGCTTCCACCAATTCCTTTATCTGGGGACGGACTTCTGCCTCGGTTAAACTGGTGCGCAGCAATCGGACGCCGCAATTTATGTCAAATCCAACCCCACCTGGTGACACCACCCCATCGCTCAGCCTCATTGCGGCTACCCCCCCAATGGGGAAACCATAGCCCCAGTGAATGTCAGGCATGGCTAAGGAATAGTTGACGATGCCAGGTAAAAAGGCAACGTTAGCCACCTGCTCCAAAGACTGCTCCTCTTTTATTACGGTTATCATCTCCTCACCGGCAAATACCAGCCCGTCAACCCGCATGCCGGATTTATAACTCCGGGGTATGCGCCAGCGGTAATCATCCACTTTTTGCAAAGGTCCAGACCAAGGACTCATTTCCCTCACCTCCTAAACATCAAAGATAACCCGCACTTGGTCCTTATCTATCTTGAGCATATGATAGGTGGCTGATTTTACCCCTGATTTAAGCTGGTGCCGAGAGGAGTTATACTTCTCACCCCAGCACTCTGCCTTAAGCCAACGCTCATCGAATTCGATGATGTCAAATCTCTTCAGTAGTCGCCTCTCCAACTCAAAGACATAAATAAGCTCATTGAGCCAGTTAAACAGCAAGCTTTCGGTATCTTCAGCGCTTACCGCCACCATCTGCGACTCAACTTCGCGCACCCCGTCGAGCTCAGCCATAATTGAAAAAAGACCGTAAGCGGCATTGGCAAACGCCTCCGCCAGGTTATGGCCGTAGGCAATCAATCCAGTATCGGCAGTGTGCTCTAATAATTCAAACCGTTTCATCAGATTAATTCTACATTAATTGGAGCGCCCTTATCTAGCCGACTTAGGAGGAAATAAAAATGCTATCGCTATGATCCGCAGGTAGTAGACGTTTGCCTCAAGCTCTTTGCGGAAAAGGGGATTAGGTTTGCT
>CP070693.1:218268-230345 GCA_020353235.1 Dehalococcoidia bacterium
GGCGGTATGTTTCTGTGGCACTTTCCGTAGGGTCACCCCTCCTGGGCGTTACCCAGCATCCTGCCCGGTGGAGCTCGGACTTTCCTCCCTGACCTGAGTCAGAGCGGTCACCCGGTCTACTTGACCACCTATAGTCTAGTATTGCCAAACTGGTTAGTCAACTATCAAGCCTAGCGCCTTATTAGCCAGACGGTCCGCTTTGGTGTTTTGCCGGCGGGAGATGTGGCTTATGGTGAGCCTTTCCAGAAAGCCCTGCAGCTTCTTCACCTGCTGGTACAGGGGTTTAAGGGCCGGCGCTTTTACCCGGTAGCGGCCGTTTATTTGTTTTACCACCAGCTCCGAGTCTGACTTTAGCTCAACCTCTCGGACACCCAGGCTGACCGCTTTTTGTAAACCAGCGATGATAGCCCGGTATTCGGCTTCATTATTGGTGGTGGTGCCGATACGACGGGCAAGGCTGACGATGGGCCTGCCCTTTTCATCGTGGATAATGGCGGCGATGGCAGCTGGTCCCGGATTGCCCCGTGAGGCACCGTCAACGTATATTATCACTTTCTCGGTATTCATTCGCTCATTCTCAGGCTAAAAAGAGGATGCGCCCGCAGCTGCTGCACTGCACCAGCTGGCCGCTTCGGGCCTGCTGTAATTCGGCGGTGGGCAGCGAGATGCGACAACCGCGGCATATTCCCTGCTCGATTTTAGCCACCGCTTTGCCCTTATTTTGCTTGAGCTTATAATAGAGCTCGGCTAACTGGGGTTCAATGCCCGCCAGCAGTTGCTGTTGCTTCTGTTTTAGTTCGGCTATTTTGGTTTCCAGCTGCCCCTTATCATCGGCTAGCTGTTTTTGCTGGCTCTGCCAATCAGCTTCGGTTGCTTCAAGCTCACCCTCCAGTGCCTTTACCTCAGCTTCGGCAAGCTCAACTTTGTCTATTATCTCCAGCGCGCCATCCTCCACATGGTCGCGCTTGGCTTTGAGCAACTCAGCCTCCTGCTGGAGGCTGGCTAATTCTTTGGGGTTTCCGATGCGACCGCTGTAGAGCTGCTCTTCGGTGGTTTTGAGCTTGGTGGTGATGTCGTCAATCTCCCATTCGGCGGAGTTCTGCTGCCGCTTCAGCTCTTCCAGACGGCTTTGCTCATCGGCCAGCTTGTTCTGAGCCTTGACCACTGCCTGGTTCTGACCAAGCTGGCTGGTTATCTGCTGGAGCGAGTGCTCATCAGACTCAATCTCCAGCTCAATCTCCTGCAGCTGATAAAGCTGTCTGATGGTGGCCATCTTAATCTAACTCGTTCAGCTCAAACTTCATGCCGTCGCGGGCCGCCAGCACCCTGATTCCAGTCTCCTGTGACAGCTGCTGGGCTATCTGCCACGGTTTGGCCCGCCACATGCTGGCGCCGAAGTGGGTCAGTATGGTTGCTTTGGGCTTTAACTCAGTGATGATTTGCTTCGCCTCGGGCACGGACAGGTGGTCAAAGGGGCGTCCCGCTTCCAGAAAGACGACATTGATAATAAGCAGCTGACCGCCATAGCTCTGGCAAAGCCCATCAAAATAGCGGCTATCGGCAATATAAGATAAAGTATGCTCGGCGGTTTTAAACAGCATGCCATAGGTTTCCACGGGGTGGATATGCCGCACCGGGGTGCTGAAAGAGACGTCGCCGACAGAATAGCTCTTGCCTTCCTGCAAGACTTCAATGCCTTCCAGATAGCTCTTGAGATAGGAGAAGATAACCGGCTCGTTGCCCAGGGCGTCAGCCGGGGCGAAGAGCCAGCCGTGCTGCTTGAAACCGCTTTGCGCCATCGCCTCAATCATAATGTTGACATCGGCGGAGTGGTCCAGGTGACGGTGGGATAGTATGATGGCGTTCAGCTTTTCCGCCCTTAATTTTCTTTTGGTCGATTGGACGATGCACCCCGGGCCGGGGTCAACCAGTATCTGGCTGCCGGCTAGATTCAGCCACAGTCCACCTGAGGCTAGAATCTGATTGGCTACCACCACCCTGGCTCCCCCAGTGCCGAGAAAGGTTATGCTATCAACCGATGGTTCTTTCTCTCTGATCACTGATGTAACTATAAAGCAAAGCTTTATTTTTTACAATCAGCCCTTTGACGTCAGCGCCGTAGCCGACTAAAATAGCACTGGATGGTGAGCTAAGGAGAATTAAATGGAGCAGATTTGGGCGCCGTGGCGGCTGGAGTATATCCAGATGGAAAAAGAAGAGGGGTGTATCCTCTGTGAGAAACCGAAGCAGAATAGCGATGCCCAGAACTTTATTCTGTATCGGGGGGATAAAAACTTCGTCATCATGAACAAGTACCCCTACAATCCGGGGCATCTGATGGTAGCCACCTATCGCCATATAGCCACCCTGGAAGACCTGACCACGTCAGAACTTCATGAGCACTTTGAGATAGTGAGCCGCGGTGTCCGCTTACTGAGAGAAGTTTTTAAACCTCAGGGTTTTAATATCGGCATAAATACCGGGGTGGTGGCTGGTGCCGGCATTGCTGACCACTTTCATACCCACATTGTGCCCCGCTGGACCGGTGATACCAACTTTATGGCGGTCGCTGCCGAGACCAGGGTGGTCAGTGCCGCGCTGGAGGAAACCTACCACAAACTGGAGGGCAGGCTGAAATAGCTGGTGCCCCCAAGCGAATTCGAATCGCTGTCTGCAGCTTGAAAGGCTGCCGTCCTAGGCCTCTAGACGATGGGGGCACAGACAATAAATTATAACAGAGACGAAGTTAGCCGACAACACGATGGCCGCCACTACTAGAGACAAGATGAGTAAAATAATCGTTGATGATAAGTCAGGGGGGGTGGAGAGAAGGGGACAGATAAGGAGGAAAATCGTTCCCCTCTTAACTATACTCCTTGTTGTCGCTATTAGCGTTGGTCTCTTCCTTTACCAGGATAGGGTGGCTGATTTAGGTAACTACGGCTATCTGGGTGCCTTCCTGGTCAGTCTGGTTAGCAGCGCTACTGTTATCCTGCCTCTGCCTGGCATCGTGGTGCTCTTTGCTCTCGGTGCGGCTCTAAACCCGGTACTGATTGGGCTAGCTGGAGCCACCGGGGGAATTATTGGTGAGATAACCGGTTTTATGGCTGGGTATGGCGGACGTGAGATGGTGCAGAGAAGAGGCCGGACGTATGCCAGGGCGGAGAATTGGATGAGGCGTTGGGGGGGATGGGCGGTATTTGCCTTTGCTGCCGTCCCGCTGCCGGTCTTTGATGTAGCTGGGGTGGTGGCTGGTGTCCTCGGTTACCCCATATGGAAGTTTTTATTGATAGGCTGGGTTGGCAAGAGTATCAAGTACATTTTTCTGGTGCTGGCTGGTGCCTGGGGCTGGGAAGCTATGCTACGCTATTTCGGCTAATCGACGCCCTTTAATTTTTAGCAGCAGTGCCGAGCCGGTAACAAAATAGACAAAGCAAGCCAGCAGCATAACCTGATAGCCCAAGGTGGGGTCGAAACCTTGGGTTAAGCCATAGCCGTTGAAGAAGTCAATCACCGGTCCGATGAGGCGGGCCAGGGCGGCACCGCCGGCGGTAGCCAGATTGGTCAGGCCGAGATAGCGTGCCTCCTCACCCTTGCCCACCAAATCAGTCGCCAGCGCCCAGTTACTGCTCATAAAAGCGCCAAAAGAGGCTCCCACCAGACCGCCGCAGAAGATGATAACCAGGTAGTTTTGCTGAAACAGGAAAATCAGGCTAATCCCCAGAGCACCAACCAGGGGGGAGACAGTGGCAATCGGTCGCCGGCCCACTTTATCCGACAGACGCCCCGCCGGGTAGACCACGGCCAGCATACATAGTACAGCTACTATGGAAAACTGGGCGGTTGCCGTCGCCGGGTTGGCCACCCCGACCACATCTTTGAGGAAATAGAGGGCGAAGGTCTGCAGGGTGGTGAATGCCATCAGGATAAGCAGGCGTGATATCAGAAACCAGACAAAATCACGGTTGGCTTTAATATCTATCTTGAAGCTCTGGTACAGGGTGGGCAGTAATGGCAGTTGGGTGCCGGTGCCGGCTTTTTCTTTAACGCCGAGCATGGTGGCTACGGTGACCCCGAACAGGATAGCCGCCAGGGCCCCCAGCGCCAGCCATAACCAGGAGGCTTCCTGACCGGGGTGGTAGCGGTCCATAAAGAAGGCGATGGGATAGAGCAGGGCAACCCCGCCGGCTATCTCCAGCAGGGTCTTCACTCCGGAGGCCAGGCCTCGCTTTCGCTCCGGGACAAGGTCGGGAATAAACGCCTGATAGGAACTCTGGGCGGTATTGCCGCTGACCTGAAGCAGGCAGTAGATAAGGAAAAGGGACAGATAACTGCCGGCCAGTCCCAGACCGGGCAGGAATAATATGACCGCCAGCGTGCCTACAAGGATATAGGGCCGCCGCCGCCCCCAGCCCAGACCGGAGCGGTCGCTGATGGCGCCGGCGATGGGCTGGATTATTATCGCCAGCATCAGGCCGGTGAAAGTAAGCAGGCCGAGGTAGGTATTCTTCTCCGGCTCGGTGACGAAGTCCAGCAGCCGGATGGGCAAAATAATGCTGTGCAGGCTAGCCCAGAGGGCAGCCAGACCGAAGCCAAAGACGGTTATCTTGATATAGTCAATAGAGCGGGATACTTTAAAACCGGTGTGGCTGGCTGCTTCGTTCATTTTAACCAAGCATAGCAGAGGCAGCGCCCGCCGACAACTCCGAACTGGTTTGATTTCGCCCCCTCAATCGGTTATACTGCCTAAGCAAGCTGAGCCGAAACCCGAGGAAATTTTCCATGAGCCAAGAGCAATCCCCTTGCTTTATTGATTGGGCGATAACCGCCAAGTGCAATCTGAGCTGCCGCCACTGCCGGGGCATGGCGGAGGAGGGGCTTTCCCCGCCCAGAGCCAAAAAACTGGTCAGTGAGATCGCCGGGCTGAAGCCGGAGTGGGTCATCATTGAGGGCGGCGAACCATTGCTGCGCAAAGACCTTTTTTCGTTGTTAGCCTTGATGCAGCAAAAACAGCTGGAGACCCATCTGATTACCAACGGCATGCTGCTCACCCCGGAGATAATCAATAAGCTCAAGGGGCTGGGGGTAAGGCTGATGATAAGCATTGACGGCGCCACCCCGGCTACCTATGAGTCAATCAGGCAGGGGGCTAGCTTTGACCGGGTGGTTGAGTCCGCCCGCCAGTGTGCTCAGGAAGGGCTGCTGGAGGCAATCAACTTCACCATCTTAAAGCAGAACTATACCGAGATACCGGCTATTATGGCGCTGGCGCGCTCTATCGGCGTGCCCAGGGTGACTTTTATCGGCCTGAAACCCTGCCAGTACTATCCCGAAGAATTGCTCACCCCCGAGCAGTATGGCCAGGCCATCAGGCTAGCCTGTCAGGCAGCCGAGGAGACCGGGGTTGAGTTTTACTTTGACGAACCGTTCTTCTGGGCGGCGGTGAGGGAGTGGGGGCTTTCGGCCAAGATGCCCTCAGTGGGCGCCGGTATTTTGTTCTCTGAAACCACCGCCTGCATCTTCGGCGAGTATCTCTTCATTGAGCCCAGCGGCGAGGTCAAGCCGTGCAGCTTTGCCCATATGGTGGTCGGCAATGTCAACGAGAAACCCCTTGGTGAAATCTGGCAGGGGGTGCTGGCTTCGCCCTTCTTTAGCCAGATTAAGGACATCAAGAGCCGGAGCGGCCACTGCCGCAGCTGTAAGTACTTTGCCGACTGTATGGGCTGCCGCTCGCGGACCTTTATCTTAACTGGGGACTGGTTTGCTGCTGACCCCTGCTGCCCACTGAGCCTGAAATTAGCGGCCAAGGAGGGCTAGATGAGAGTTATCGGTATTGACCCGGGAACGGGCAGTTTTGATTTCTTCGGTATGGAGGGGGGAAAAGTTATCCTGGATACCTCGGTGCCGGTGCCCGAAGTGGCCCAGAACCCGAAGGTACTCCTGGATACGGTGCGCCGTGTTTTCCCGCTGGATATGATTGTCGGTCCTTCCGGCTACGGGCTACCGCCCACCCTGATTAAAGATATCACCGAGAGAGAATTAACCATGATGGTGCCCGATGATAAGAGCATCCCGCTCTATGACGGCATCCGCATGGTAATTCGTTTGATGCAGACAGAGGGCTTCCCAGTCTACTTCACCCCCGGGGTCATTCACCTGACCACCGTGCCCCGTTACCGCAAAGCCAACAAGATGGATATGGGCACTGCCGACAAGGTATGCTGTGTCGCCCTGGCTATCCGGGACCAGACAGAGCGTTACCACATCGGCTATGATAAGACCTCTTTCATTCTGGCCGAGATTGGCTATGCTTTCAATGCCGTCATCGGGGTTGAGAGTGGCAAAATAGTGGATGGTCTGGGGGGGACGTCGGGGGGTCCCGGCTTCATCACCGTGGGCAGTATGGATGCCGAGCTGGCGGTGCGTCTGGGCAAATTCCCCGGCGTGGTCCTCTTCAGCGGTGGCGCCAAAGATGCCAGCAACAAAGAAGATTTATCACCGGAGGAGATGGCACGGGAGCCCAAGAAATACCTGGCTTCCTGGAATATGATGCTGGAGAGCATCCTGAAGGGAATAATGGCGATGACAGTCTCGGTGAAGCAACCACGTGAGATTCTGCTCTCCGGCCGGCTCTCCCGCATCCCCGAGATTGCCGAGGCGCTGACCGCCAAGCTCTCACCGGTGGCTAAGGTGCGCCGGGTAGGGCGGAAGGCAAAGTTTGCCAAGGAAGCCGCCGAAGGCGCCTATATCATTGGTGAGGGGTTGCTGGGTGGTGAATATCAGGGAATTGTCAACGCCCTGAAATTAAAGGAAGCCCGCGGCACCATGTACGACTATATCACCCTCAAAGGCGCCGAGATAGAGAAGCCCTAGGGATAGATCGCCAGCGCCTCAAGTCCGCTGGTTTCGGGCAGGCCGAGTATCAGGTTCATATTCTGGACCGCCTGCCCCGCCGCCCCCTTAACCAGATTATCAATGGCGCTGATGACGATGAGCCTCCCCGTCCTCTCGTCAATGGCGGGGTGAACCAGGCAGAGATTATTCCCCCAGGTATGCTTGGTGTGGGGTGGGGAGTCAACCACCCGCACAAAGGGCTCATTTTTATAGAAGTCAAGATAGAGCTTCTTTAGCTCTTCCAGACCTTTTTTGCCCGAAGCTATCTTGCCGGTGACCAGCCGGGCATAAGCCGTGGTCAGTATCCCCCGCGTCATCGGTATCAAGTGGGGGACAAAGGTTACCGCCGCCGGTTTTCCCGGGCCAAGCTTGCCCAGTTCCTGAACCATCTCGGGCAGGTGCCGGTGCCCCTCCAGGGCATAGGCGGTAGCATCTTCGTTGACTTCGGCGTAGTGGGTGCGCAGGCTGACCGTTCTACCCGCCCCGGAAACGCCTGACTTGCTATCAATAATAATATCGGACTCGATTATACCGGCTTTGAGTGCCGGCGCCAGCGCCAGAATTGCCCCGGTGGGGTAGCAACCGGGGTTGGCTACCAGCCGGGCCGAGGCTATCTGGGAACGATACAGCTCGGTTAGGCCGTAGACCGCTTCACTGAGTAACTGCGGGGTGGGGTGAATAAAGCCGTACCACGGCTGGTATTCTTCGGCTTGCTTCAACCGGAAATCGGCGCTGATATCCACTATTTTAACGTCTTTCTCCAGCAGCGGGGTGACTACTTTGGCGCTCTCACCGTGGGGCATAGCCGAAAAAGCCAGCTCGACTTTGCCCGGTTCGGCTTCAATATTGAGGTCAATGCCGGCCAGGTGGGGGAAAATAGCCTCCAGCTTCTGCCCGGCGGCGCTCCGCCCGGTAACCGAAGCCAGCTCCACCGCAGGGTGCTGGCAGAGTATGCGGGCCAGTTCCACACCGGCATAACCGGTGACATTGATAATACCTATTTTGGGTTTGGTCATTTCGGGCTCTCTCTGATTTTGGTCTAAGTATAGCATAAGTTCAGTGCCAATTTACACGGTAGCTTAAACGGCGTTTGCCAGAGGCTGAAGATGTATGTTACTATTTATGTTAATAGGGAGAAAGTTGATGCCTAAGATATATTTCATTGATGTCACCAATCGGGACGGAGTCCAGACGGCCAAACTGGGCTTGTCCAAGCTGGAGAAGACGCTGATTAATATGTATCTCAATGACATGGGCGTCTTCCAGTCCGAGTTTGGCTTTCCCACCACCCGGCACGAGACCTACTACCTGCAGGCTAATCTGGAACTGGCCGAGATGGGTGTGATTAAACCGATTCGCCTCGGTGGCTGGATAAGAGCCATCGTGGATGATGTTGAGACGGCTTTTAAGCTGGTGCCCGAACTGCGTCACCTTAATCTCTCTATATCCACCTCAGACCAGATGATTCAGAGCAAGTTCCGGGGGAAAAAGACCAGGAAAGACATCATCAACGGTATGTTGGCGGCAGTTGACGCTGCTCGAGCTCATGGTGCCGAGAGCATCGGGGTTAATGCCGAAGATGCCTCCCGGACAGACCTTGATTTTCTGATTGAATTTGGGCTGGCGGCGAAGGAACACGGCACCGACCGTCTCAGGTACTGTGATACCCTCGGCTATGATAACCCCTTCACCATTTATGAGTCCATCCGGGCGCTGGTGGAAAAAGTAGGCCTTCCCGTTGAGCTTCATTGTCATGGTGACCTGGGTATGGCGGAGGCTAATTCCATGGCCGGGGCTAAAGGCGCCATCGATGGTGGACAGGACGTCTATATCAACACCACCGTTAACGGCATCGGGGAGAGGGCCGGCAATGCCGACCTGGTGGCGACGGTTCTGGCGGTTACCAAATCAAAGAATTTCGCCCGAAAATATCAACTGGGCAATCCGATTGATTTAGCCAAGGCGTGGAAGACAGCCAGATTTGCCAGCTATGCCTTTGGTGTGCCCATCCCGATAAACCAGCCCGGAGTCGGTGCCAATGCTTTTGCCCACTCCTCGGGTATCCATGCTGACGGTATCTTAAAGGACCCGGAAAACTACGAGCTGTTTAGTTTTGAAGAGCTGGGCCGGGGGGAGCCCGATTTTGTCGAAACCGGCCGGGAAATTATCGCTGGGCAGTACAGCGGCATATCCGGCTTCAGCCATGTGATGGGGAAGATGGAGGTATCATTTGGCAGCAAGGACGATGCGAGGGAGATTCTGGAGCTGGTCCGGTATGCCAATGTGGAAGCGCAAAAACCTCTGGTCCAGGATGAGCTGGCCTTCATTGCCAAATACCCTCAGATTGCCCGGAAGCTGCTGACCCTGAAGCCGCTGGAATAAGTCACCGTGGCTAACCAAAAAGTAAGCCCGACGCTGCCGGATATCTACCATCAGCTTATGGCACACTACGGTCCCCAGCACTGGTGGCCGGCCGATAATCCCCTGGAAGTCATCATTGGCGCTATCCTGACCCAGTCCGCCGCCTGGGGCAACGTGGAGAAGGCAATTGCCAACCTGAAATCAGCCGGAGCACTGTCGCTGGCAGCACTGCGCCAGCTCAGCCTGCCCCAGCTTGCTGAAATTATCCGTCCCTGCGGCTACTACAATGCCAAGGCGTTGAAGCTGAAATCTTTGGCGGGCTGGCTCGGGGAATACTGTCACGATGATCTTAGTAAGCTATTCGCCCGTGACGTTGACTCTCTCCGGCGGCAGCTATTATCAATCTATGGCATTGGTGAGGAGACGGCTGATTCCATAATCCTGTATGCCGCTAACAAGCCGGTATTCGTGGTTGACGCTTACACCCGCCGCATCATCAGCCGCCTCGGTCTGGCGCCGGACAGCCATAATTACTCTGCCTATCAGGCTTTCTTTAGAGATAATCTGCCGGCTGATGTCAGGCTGTTCAATGAGTACCACGCCCTGCTGGTGCAGCTAGCGAAAGATGTCTGCCGCCAGCGCCCCCTTTGCCTGCGGTGCTGCCTGAATCGCATCTGCCGTTTCTATCCTGACACGGGTAACAGTCAAAGGAGCTAAGAATTGGCCGAAAGTCTGGATATTCTGGCCGGGCGGGTGGCTGAGCTTATTATCGGCGCCGAAAGGGTAGTCGTCTTCACCGGTGCCGGGATTAGCACCGAGTCCGGGATTCCTGACTTCCGCAGTCCGGGTGGCATCTGGGAGCGGTTTGACCCCGATGATTTCACCTATCAGAAGTTCGTCAGAAACCCGGAAACGAGGCGGAAGCAGTGGCTGGTGCTGCGGGACAGCGGGCTGGTGACCGAGGCTATGCCCAACCCGGCCCACTGCGCCATTGCCGAGCTATATAAAATGGGCAGACTGGACTGTGTTATTACCCAGAATATAGATAATCTCCACCAGAAGGCGGGCGTGCCCGCAGATAAAATATTAGAGCTCCACGGCACCATGCAGCGGGCGGTGTGTCTTGACTGCGGCCAGCGTTACCCCTTTGCCCGGATTAAAACCCGGCTGGACGGGGGTGAGGAGCTCCTGGATTGCGAGGCATGCCATGGTATCCTCAAACCGGATGCGGTCCTGTTTGGCGAGTCGCTGCCGGAGGCGGTGCTGAAAGAAGCCAGCTTGCGCGCCACTAACTGCGACCTGTTCATCGTGGTCGGTTCCAGCCTGGTTATTTACCCGGCGGCCTATATGCCGCAATACGCCATTGAGTCAGGCGCCAAACTGGTTATTATCAATTTAAGCCCAACTCATCTGGATAAAAAGGCGGTTGTCTTGATCCGGGCGAAAGCCGGGGAAGCCATGTCGCAGGTAATCGCCGAGCTGAGCCAAAGGCTTAATCGCTAGCTTCGGGGTAGGGATGGTATAGCGCCGCTTCCGCAACCAGCTCGGAAATATCTTTAACTTTAAGCGATTCGGTCATCTCTTTGGTTCTGATGGCGTCGTCAAGCATCTGCAGGCAGTAGGGACAGGCGGTGGCGATGACACTGGCGTTAGTTGCCATCGCCTGCTCCAGGCGTAGCTCACTGACCCGCTGACCGGCGGCTTCCTCCAGCCACATCCGCCCCCCGCCGCCACCACAGCAGAAGCTCTTTGTCTTATTGGGCTTCATTTCGGCCGTTGTCAGGTCGGGCATATGGCTCAGGATTTGGCGCGGTGGCTGGTAGATATCGTTATATCTGCCCAGGTAGCAGGGGTCCTGGTAGGTGACTATCCCCCTCAAGCCTTTAATCGCCCTCAGCCTATCTTCCTGAAAAAGACCGGCGATAAACTGGGTGTGGTGGCTGACCTCAAACTCTCCGCCAAACTGAGGGTATTCGTTTTTGAGGGTGTTGTAGCAATGGGGGCAGGCGGTAACTATTCGCTTTACGTTATAGCTTTTCAGTATTTCAATGTTCTTGGCTACCTGAGTCTGGAACAGGTATTCGTTACCCAGGCGGCGGACCGGCTCCCCGCAGCAGCTCTCCTCGGCGCCCAGAATGGCAAAGTTGACCCCCGCCAGCTTCAGCAGCTTGGCGACTGACCGGGCTACCTTCATGCTCCTCTCCTCCAGCGCCTCGGTACAACCCACCCAGTACAGAATATCTATGTGGCTATCTTCGGCCAGCGTCTTGATATTCAGCCCCTCCGCCCAATCGGTTCGGCTGGCGGTTGTCCCCCGCCACGGGTGGCCCCGGTTCTCAATACTGCGCAGGGCGACCTCGGCGGTCTCGGGCATAGATGCCTGCTCCATTACCAGGCTCCGCCTGAGGTCAATCAGCTTGGTCATCGGCTCGATGCTGACCGGGCAGACCTCCTGGCAGGCGCGGCAGGTGGTGCAGGCCCAGATTTCGTCTTCGGCAATCACCCCGCCGGTTATAGCCTGCGGGGGAGAATCTCCGGCTTTAGCGCCGGCTTTGAGTAGCTCGGGGCCAGCCGCCAGCAGGTGCTGCTTCATATTCTGGATTACCTGCTTGGGGTTGAGCGGTTTGCCGCTAGTGGTTGCCGGGCAGTCGTCCTGACACCGCCCGCAGCGGGTGCAGGTGTATAAATCAAGCAGGTCCTTCCAGGTGAAGTCCTGGATTCCGGTTGCGCCCAGTGTCTCCGCCTCTTCCAGGTCAATGGGCTTGAGGGTGCCCTTGGGCTCCAGATTCCGGAAGGCTATGTTGGGGAAAGAGGTGAGCAAA
>CP070693.1:230445-261887 GCA_020353235.1 Dehalococcoidia bacterium
ATATGGACCAATTTATTGGAACTATAGAAATAGCGTGAACTTTGTTCATTGTCTGGTATGCATGGACGTGGCCTAAACCGGAAGTCATAGCTGTCAACAACTCGTGAATAAACAGAAGGGGAGTATCTCTACTCCCCTTTTTATTATCATTGGTGGAGACGGGGGAGAGTCGAACTCCCCGTCCAGAAGAAGCTGCCCAGGACACACTACAAGCTTAGTCAGCTCTTTAATCTCACCGGGCTAACCTCTGCTGACCGAGTTTAGCCAAGCCAGCCAATTTGTCTTTCACCGCCCTTATTGGCGTCCGGGTGATGGCACCCCAATTTTCGGCACCCAATCCCAACCCTTGGGGATAGGTCGGGTTGGACGTGCTGCCAGTTAATTAGGCAGCAAGAACCATTTCAGGTTCGCCAGTTATTTTGGGCCACTTGTTTTATGAGGTTAGTGGCACCTCAGCTTGCCATCCTGTAGCCTACTTCCCCTGTCGAACCCACGCGTCCCCGCATGGCTTTGCCTCCTTCAAGCCTTCTTTTTAATGGCTCGCCCCAGCTCTATCTCGGCCTCACGGCGGGCGATTGCCTCTCGCTTGTCGTACTGCCTTTTACCTTTGGCCAGGGCTATTTCCACCTTGGCCCGGTCATCTTTAATATATAGCCTGAGGGGAACCAGGGTCAACCCCTTCTCGTGCACCTTGCTGGTGAGAAACTCAATCTGCTTGCGGTGCACCAATAGCTTCCGGGTTCGCTTCGGCTCATGGCTGAGATAACTAGCGGCTTCATAGCGGCCAATATGGGCGTTCAGCAGCCACAGTTCCCCGCTCTCAGGTCTGACGTAGGCATCACCCAAGCTTATCCGCCCGGCCCGGATTGATTTTATCTCCGTGCCGGTGAGGACAATACCGGCTTCCATTTTGTCCTGAATATGGTAATCGCGGTAAGCCTTGCGATTGGTAACCAGTGTCTTTATCGCCACCATTGAATTATATCACGTTTGACACCAGCACCTCTATGATTCATAATTTAGGGCGATTGTAGCTGAAACAGGGCTCAAAAGTGGCGATTATCATTAAATCCCCCGATGAGATTGCCGCCATGCGGCAGGCGGGACGTGTCGTGACCGCGGTGCTGAGCACACTCGCCAGAGAGATAAAGGCGGGCATGACCACGGCTGAGCTTGATGATATCGCGGTGCGGGAGCTGGCTAAATATAAAGCCGGGGCTTCGTTCAAGGGCTACCGGGGCTTTCCGGCCAGCCTCTGTGTCTCCCTCAACGAGGAAGTGGTGCACGGTATTCCTGGGGAGAGGGTGATAAACGACGGTGATATCGTCTCCCTGGACTTCGGCGCTTTTGTTGACGGGTTTCACGGTGATGCCGCGCTGACGGTGGGGGTAGGCAGTATCCGCCCGGAGGCAAAACGGCTCCTGGAAGTAGCCAAGGGTGCCCTTGAGGTGGGTATCGCCGAGGCTAAATCAGGCGCCCATCTCAGTGATATCTCGGCTGCCATTCAACGTTATGCCGAGTCAGCCGGCTTTTCGGTGGTGCGTGAGTACACCGGGCACGGTATCGGGCGCAATATGCACGAGTCACCCCAGATACCGAACTTCGGTCCGCCCGGGGAGGGCCCGGTGCTGCAGGAGGGAATGGCTCTCGCCATTGAGCCGATGGTTAACATTGGCGGCTGGGAGACCCGGGTTAAGGGCGACCGCTGGACGGTGGTTACCGCTGACGGTAGCCTCTCGGCGCACTTTGAGAAGACGATTGCCATTACCCGGGGTGGGGCGGAGGTACTTACCCCGTGGGATGAAAGCTAGTGCCGGAAAGGATTGACGGGCATTATGGCCATTTTACCAATACGGCATCTCCCCGATGAGCCGGGGCTGAGGCGGAAGGCGAAAAAGGTCTCCCGCATTGATGGCTCCATTCAGCGGCTGATTGATGATATGGTGGTGACGATGCAGGAGGTGGGGGGCGTCGGTCTGGCGGCTCCCCAGGTTGGTGTCTCGCTGCGGGTCATCGTCCTCCAGATGCCCGAGGAAGAGCCCATCGCCATCATCAATCCGGCGATAGTCCGGCGTAGCGGGGAGCAGGAAGTAACCGAGGGCTGCCTCAGTGTCCCCGGCTATTTTGGCGAGATAGCGAGGTCCGAGTCAGTTACCGTCAAGGGGCAGGATCGCCAGGGGAGGGCAATCAGGGTTAAAGCCACCGGCTTGATGGCGGAGGTTCTGGAACATGAGATTGACCACCTCAACGGGGTGCTTTATGTTGACCACGTGGAAAGTGTGGACAAGCTGCACAGCGTGGAAGAACTGGAGGGAGGGCAGATGGAAATCTAGGCAGGGAAGGGCCTGAATCCTTTCTTGCAGCCAGAAAAAGACTGGTATAAAATAAAATGGTGATTTATGAGGGAGCTTGAGCCGGCTGAGGAGGACGGAGATGCCTCCTCCTATTTTTTATGCCACCGGGGAGAGTTAGATGAGTAAAAAGGTAAAAGAGGTCATCGCTAAGTTTAGCCGGGAGCGGAGCAACCTGATACCGATTCTGCAGAAGGTTCAGGCGGTGGCCGGTTATCTCTCCCCGGAAGCCATTACCGAAATCAGCCGTTTTCTGGGTATCACCGAGAACGACATCTACAGCGTGGCCAGTTTTTACGCTCAGTTCCGCTTTACCCGCCCCGGCGAGCATAGTGTCAAGGTCTGTCTGGGCACCGCTTGCCATGTGCGCGGCGGTGAGCTTATCCTGGATAGCCTGGAGCGCGAGCTGAATGTTAAGACCGGGCAGGTAACCGGTGATTATAAGTTCGACCTGGAGAGGGTAGCCTGCGTTGGCTGTTGCGCCCTGGCGCCGGTGGTGGTCATTGACCAGCAGGATGTCTTCGGCAAAATGACCCAGGGCAGGGTGAAGGAAATGCTGGCGCAGTACAAGAAGGGGACGGGGAGGAAGGCGAAATGACCTTTGCCGAGATAAGGCACCGGGCAATCGCCGAGTGGGAGGCCCTGCACAACAGCGGCAAGCCCCGCATCTATGTCGGCACGGCTACCTGCGGTCGCTCCTCGGGGGCGCTGAAGGTGCTGGAGCGCATCCGGGCTGAGCTGAAGAAGAGAAAGATAGCCGCCGAGATAATAGAGGTGGGCTGTATCGGCTGCTGCTACCTGGAGCCGCTAGTTGATATCGCCAAGCCGGGCCGCCCCCGTATCTCTTATAGTCTAGTTACCCCCGATATTGCCGTCCAGCTGGTTGAGGACTACATCGTCAACGATAATCCCCGGCCTGACCTGGCGCTGTGCACCCTCGGTGAGGGCAGCGTTGATAATATCCCTAATCTTAACGAACTGCCCATGTTCAAGCCTCAGGTGAGGATTGCCCTGCGTAACTGCGGCTACGTTGACCCGGGGAATATCAATCACTACATTGCCCGTGGCGGTTACCGCGGTCTGGCTAAGGCGCTTGAGATGTCACCGGAGCAGGTGATGGATGAGGTGGAGAAGTCCGGGCTGAGGGGGCGGGGTGGGGCTGGCTTTCCCACCACCGCCAAGTGGCGCACCTGCCGCGAAGCGCCCGGTGATGAGAAATACTTAATCTGTAATGCTGACGAGGGTGACCCGGGGGCGTTTATGAACCGCTCCCTTCTGGAGAGTGACCCTCACGCGGTTCTGGAAGGAATGCTGATTGGGGCCCATGCCATCGGTGCCAGTCATGGCTATATCTACATCCGTGCCGAATACCCCCTGGCTTTGGCCCGGTTGAGAAACGCCCTGAAGCAGATGGAGGACTACGGCCTCTTGGGGGAGAAGATACTCGGTTCTAAACTTAACTTCTCCATTGAGATTGAGGAGGGCGCCGGCGCCTTTGTCTGTGGCGAGGAGACGGCGATGATACGCTCTATAGAGGGTAAACGGGGTATGCCCTACCCCCGCCCTCCCTTCCCGGCTACCTCTGGACTGTGGGGCAAGCCGACCAATATCAATAATGTGGAGAGCTGGGGCAGTGTCTCCGCCATTATGGAACGGGGCGGGGAGTGGTTTGCCCGCTTCGGCACCAAAGAGAGCAAGGGGACCAAGACCTTTGCCCTCGCTGGCAAGGTGGAGCACACCGGTCTCATCGAAGTACCGATGGGCATCACGTTGCGCCAGATTGTCTATGACATCGGTGGCGGTATCCCCGATGGTAAAGACTTCAAAGCAGTACAGACCGGTGGTCCCTCCGGCGGCTGCCTGCCGGCCAGTCTGCTGGACCTGCCGGTTGATTACGAGCGTTTGACCAAAGCCGGCTCCATGATGGGCTCCGGCGGTATGATTGTGGCTGACAGTGACACCTGCATGGTTGATTTAGCCCGCTACTTTCTCTCTTTCACCCAAGCGGAGTCCTGCGGTGAGTGCGTCCTGTGCCGGGAGGGGACGATGCAGATGCTGGAGATACTGACCGAAATTGCTCAGGGTAAGGGCAAACCGGGCGATATTGATTTGCTGGTCGAGCTGGGTGAGGCGGTGAAGCTGGGCTCACTCTGTGCCCTGGGTGGGTCAGCCCCCAACCCGGTGCTGACCACGATTAAGTACTTCCGTGAAGAGTATGAAGCCCACATCAATGCCAAGCGCTGCCCGGCGCGTATATGTAAGGAGCTTATCTCCTATCATATCCTCCCCGAGAAGTGTGAGGGCTGTCTTATCTGCCTGAGGGAATGCCCGACTCAGGCCATTATCGGCGATAAGCGGATGATACATATCATTGACCAGGACAAGTGTAATAAGTGCGGTGTCTGCCTGGAGGTATGCCCCAGTAAATTCAATGCCGTGGTCAAGGTTAGTGGGGAACTACCAAAGACACCGGAGAAGCCAATACCGGTGGGTAGCTGGCAAAAGGGGTAGCTGAAGGAGGCATTTTGGCTAGGATTACCCTCAATATTGACGGGCAGGAGGTCAAGACCAGAAAGGGCAAGACGGTGCTGGAGGCAGCACTGAATGCCGGCCTCTATATCCCCAACCTCTGCTACCACCCCGACCTGAGCCCACTGGGCGCCTGCCGGTTATGCGTGGTTGAAATCAAGGATATGCGGGGCATACCGACGGCGTGCACCACCCAGGCGGAAGACGGCATGGTGGTCAAGACCAGGACACCGGGGCTGGAGCAGATTCGGCGCATCGCCATGGAGCTGATGCTGGCCGGTCATCCGAGTGATTTTCTCAACGGTGAGCTTCAGGCGTTGGTTCAGTATCTCGGCATTACCGAGCAGCACCTGAGAAGCCTGCCCCGCGATATTCCGGTCAATACCGCTAACCCTCTCTTTGAGCATGACCTGAACCGCTGTATCCTCTGTGGGCGCTGTGTGCGTGCCTGCTACGAGCTGCGCGGGGTAGGCATACTCTCTTTCATCAAGCGGGGCCGGGAAACCTATATCGGCACCGCCTTCGACCGTTCTCTGGCTGATGCCGGCTGCCGCTTCTGTGGCGCCTGCGTTGAGGTCTGTCCCACCGACGCCATCCGGGATAAAGACGGTTTGCTGGAAGCCGGCGCCGACCGCGAGGCTGCGCTGGTGCCCTGCAAGGATGCCTGTCCCGCCGGGATAGACGTCCCCCGCTATATCCGCCTCATCGGCGAGGGGAAGTATGCCGAGGCGGTGGCCGTAATAAGGGAGAAAGTCCCCCTCCCCGAGGTACTGGGGCGGGTGTGCAATCACCCCTGTGAGACGGTCTGCCGGCGCAAGGAGCTGAACGAAGCCATTGCCATCCGGGCGCTGAAGCGCTTTACCGGCGAGAGAGATAATAAATTGTGGCAGCAGAACTCAAAGCAGGCGGCACCGACCGGTAAGAAGGTGGCTATTATTGGCTCCGGTCCGGCCGGGCTGACGGCGGCTTACTATCTCGCCAAGCTGGGGCACAGCGTTACCGTATTTGAGGCACTGCCGGTGGTGGGGGGGATGATGCGGGTGGCCATTCCCGAGTTTCGCCTGCCGGCGGAGGTGAGGGATGCCGAAATTGAGGAGATGAAGCGAGCCGGCTTTGAAGTTAAGACCAATACCCGCATAGAGTCGCTGGACGAGCTATTCAAGCAGGGCTATCAGGCCATATTTATCGGCGTTGGTGCCCATAAGGGGACTAGTATGAGGGCGGAGGGTGAGGATAGCCCGGGGGTGATTGACGCCATTGACTTCTTGAGAGGGGTCAGTCTGGGCAAAAAGATAAAGCTGGGTGATAGGGTAGCCGTTATCGGTGGTGGTAACGTGGCTATTGATGCTGCCCGCACCGCCTTAAGGCTGGATGCTAGAGAGGTGACCATTATCTACCGCCGTACCCGTGCCGAGATGCCGGCTCTCCCCGAAGAGGTGGAGGGGGCTTTAGACGAGGCGGTAAAGATTGATTATCTGGCGGCGCCCCGGCGGATGTGGAACGAGAACGGAATGGTCAAAATGGAGTGCATTCGTATGAAGCTGGGCGAGCCCGATGACAGCGGCCGGCGCCGCCCGGTGCCCATTGAAGGCAGTGAATTTATTAGCGGTTTTAACACGGTGATTGCCGCCATCGGTCAGGTGCCGGTAGTCCCCGAAAAGTTTCAGATAGAGACCGAGTGGGACAATATCAAGGTCAAAAAAGAGGTCGTTACCAGTCGTCGGGGGGTCTTTGCCGGCGGCGATTGTGTCACCGGGCCGGCGACGGTGATTGAGGCGATTGCAGCCGGCCGAAAAGCGGCCAGCGCCATTGATAAATACCTCGGCGGTAGAGGCATTATTGACGAAGTACTGGCCCCGCGGGAAAAGCCCGAGCCCTGCCTCGGACACGGGGAGGGTTTTGCCTACCAGAAGCTGGCTGAAATGCGCCACCTGACATCAGAGCGCCGGCTGAATAGCTTTGACGAGGTTGAGCTGGGCTACGATGAAGCCGCCGGGCACCAAGAGTCACTACGCTGCCTGCAGTGTGACCTCAGGCTGAAGATATCCAGGGTGAAATTCCCCCCGAAGCGGGAGACCACCAAGGGGAGCTGACGGAGGTGAAGCCTATGAATTACGAGCCGAAAGCAGCCAAGCTGAAAAAGGTACTCAAGCTGTCTGGTAAACCGGTGGGGGTGAAATACACCAATAAACCGCCCCGGCAGAATTGTGAGGGGTACTATCCGGTCTGCGGGGCGATACCGGCGGCGGCTCAGGGGAAGACCATTGTCCTGTCCCAGGATACCTGCGCCTGCCCCGGTGGAGTCAGCCACCTCGGCCTGGCCGACGAGGGACGGGTGAGTGGCCAGATGCTGGTGGAGGGGGAGAAGCTGTGGGCGAACTTGACCGCCTTTCACCGCTCGGCGACGGCTACCCATAAGATAGCCGAGCCTCCCCTGGGTCTGGCCGAAAACGTCGTCTTCTATCCCTTGAAGGAGAGCACCGACGAACCTGACTTGATAATCTTGCTGGTGAACGCCGAGCAGGCCTGCCGTCTGGTTACCCTGAACCAGTTCTGGGACGGCATACAGACTGAAGTAGAGTTAAGGGGTTCGCTCTGCTGGAGCGCGGTAACCTATCCCCTGGTTTCGGGGAACCTCAATGTTTCGCTGGGTGATACCAGCGCCCGCCGCATGGAGAAATGGGACCCCAATCTGCTGATAGTATCAATTCCGGAGAGAAGGCTGGACGGCATTTTAACGGCGATGGACTTCAGCACGGCGGGAACGGCGCCGCCGGCTGAGTTTTTTGAAGAAATGGTAACCAAGATGGCCTCCCGGAAATACAAGCCGGCTGACCTCAGGCGGCCATTACATAAATAAGCCGGGGATGGTAGCTATAAGATTCTTTTCCCCAGGGGAACACTGCTATCGGGTTGAATCAGCACTACTTCATTATTGTCCAGTACCACCCCCAATAGCAGGACTTCGGACATAAAATCGGCAATCTGCCGCGGTGGAAAGTTGACTACCGCGATTGCCAGTCTGCCCTTCAGTTCATCTTTACCGTAGCGCTGGGTAATCTGGGCGCTGGATTTCTTAATGCCCAGCGGGCCGAAGTCTATCCAGAGTTTATAAGATGGCTTGCGTGCCTTGGGGAAATCCTCAACCTGGGCAATCTTGCCCACGCGCATGTCCACTTTTTCGAAATCGGCATAGCTAATCTGGGTCATGGTGTTGCCTCCTTACCTGATAGAGCGGGCGGGTACTGCCGTCTGGCTCAAATCTATCCCCATTTAGGCTGACCAGTTGCATTCTAGCATCTATCTCAGCACTTGTGAAGGCTATTATCTCTGCTTAGCTCTTACCAGCTTGATTGTTTTCCCTCATTCTTGCCCAACCTAGTCCAAATAAGGTGTAGTACCCATTGACATATTGAGTTTAGCTGTATACAATTCGCAATCACAAGCCATTATGTAAATGGGTAAATAGAACAATTTCTGAGCACGATTGGTTTCGTGGGAAGGAGGTGTTAATGTAATTTAGCCGGTTTTACCGGTTTGTTTGGTTAAATTATAAGAAAGGAGGGATAGTCAGTGGCGAAAGCAGCAGTAAGAGAGAGATGGTCTAACCGACCCCTGTTTATCTTTGCTGCCATTGGCTCCGCTATCGGCCTGGGTAATGTGTGGCGGTTCCCCTACCTGACCTATGAATACGGTGGTGGTGCCTTCCTGATACCGTGGATTATCGGCCTTATCGTGCTGGGTGTTCCCTGGATGGTGATGGAATTTGGCATGGGGCGTTATTTTCAGAAGAGCGCCCCTGGTTTGTTTGAAGGCATTGGCAAGAAGTGGGAATGGCTCGGCTGGTGGCCGGTTTTTGTTGCCTTCATTATTGTCACCTACTATTCGGTGGTAATGGCCTGGGCTCTGCGCTACATGTTTAGCTCCTTTACCATGGCCTGGGGTGTGGGCCAGGCTGGTGCGGAAGGGGCTGGAGGATTCTTCTTTGGTGAAGTTCTCAACCTTTCCGGCGGGCCGACTGAGCTCGGCGGCCTGCAGTGGGCCCTGGTTGGCTTTTTAGTGTTCATCTGGGTCCTTCTCTTCTTAATCATGTTCAAGGGAGCCAGTGTCATCGGTAAGGTGGCGGTATGGACGGTAACCATTCCCTGGGCGTTACTGGTCGTCCTGCTGATAAGAGGTCTGACCCTACCCGGGGCGGTTCAGGGGCTCAACTATTATCTAACCCCCGACCCGACCAAATTAGGCAGCCCCGACGTGTGGTTTGCCGCCTTAAGCCAGATCGCCTTTACCCTCTCCCTGGGTATGGCGGGTATGTTTGCCTACGGCAGCTTTGTGGCCAAGAAGGCAGATATCACCAATAGTGCCTTCATCACCTCGTTCTCCAACTGCGCCACCAGTTTCTTTGCCGGTTTTGCTGTATTCAGCACGGTTGGTTTCATCATGCAAGCCCTGTCCATCCCGGTTGGGGAGGTCAGTGCTTCCGGTCTGGGTCTGGCTTTCGTGAGTTATCCGGTAGCCATATCCATGATGCCGGCGGCCAATGCCCTTATCGGCGTTCTCTTCTTCCTGTGTCTGTTCTTCCTGGGCATAGATTCGGCTTTCTTCCTTTCCTACGGTGGCGTAATCTCGCCAATTATGGACAAATTTGGCATGAGCCGGGTCAAAGCCACTGCCTGGGTCTGTGTGGTCGCCTTTTTAGTCGGATTGCTCTACACCACTCAAGGTGGCCTTTTCTGGCTGGATATGATGGATCGGGCAGTCTCTTTCTACGGTCTGTTGATAACCGGTGCCCTAGCCTGTCTCGTGGTTGGCTGGGTATTTGGGGCAGCCAAGCTCAGGGAGCATGTGAATGAAACCTCGGATATCAAAGTTGGCGCCTGGTTTGATTGGCTGATTAAGCTTATCGTGCCAGTCGGTCTGCTCTTCGTGGTTATCTACGGCGGCTTTATGAAGGATTTAGCGGCACCCTATGAGGGATACCAGGTTGGTGCGCTGAGTGGCTCTCATATTATCTGGCTGGTCCTGGGTGTAACTTTGGTACTGAGCTTTGTGCTCCAAGCGATTAAGACCAAGGGGGTGAGCGGGGAATGACTACCGGAGCAATAGTATCCACCATTGTAATGTGGCTCGTCTTCATTATCGGGCTGGGCTTCTGTTTCACTCGCATCGGCAAAGGCGGTAAGTGGGAAGACTAGAGCGAAACAATAGCCAATAACAAGTGCTAAAGCCGCTCCTAGGAGCGGCTTTAGTTTTGCTCAAATTAGCGCTGGTAGATGCCGGTAAGCTGGCCCTGGGCCAGGATGTGCCCCGACATGGCGCTGAGGAGCTCACCCTTGGCTGCCCCCGCCTTTAAGTCCAGAGTCTGGTCCAGGGCATAGATGGTGAATTGATAGCGGTGGGGGCGACCGGGGGGTGGGCAGGGGCCACCGTAGCCGACTCTGCCGAAATCAGTCTTTCCCTGGCGGGCTCCGCTGGGGAGTTCGGCTTGGGCTGGCATTGCCTCGGCTAGCTCGGTCGTCTGTGGGGGGAGGTTGAACAGGACCCAGTGGGTGAAGGCACCACCGGGGGCATCGGGGTCATCCCCGATGAGGGCTATTGATTCAGTCCCCGCCGGGGGCCCACTCCAGGCAAGCGGCGGCGAGATATCCTGTCCCTCGCAGGTATACTTGGCCGGTATTTCGGCTCCCTCCTGGAATGCGGAACTGGACACAGTTAGGGTCATCTCTACCTCCTCTGCCGGTGCCGGTTCTTGGTTTTGACAGCCCGCCAGCAGGGCAGCCAGCAGACAGCATGCGGTCAAGGACAAAATTACCGGGTACCGGCGGTATCGTTTGGCCTTCATGGCAGGCTGACCTTCCCCGAGTTATAACTAAATCGTAGTCCAGCCAAGGCGCATTGTCAATTTGGCAAAATTTTTGGTTTTAAGCTTGGGATTGAGAAAAATTGAGCTACGACTCTTTAGGGAGAGAATAATTAGGGTTAGGGGGGTAACCCCAACCGCCCTCAACAAGGTTGATAGACAGGCCGGTTGGACATATAGTTATTGCCAATGGAAATCCTTGACCCATTGGCTCGTGACTTCATTCTTTTCTGTGTCCACCGTCAGGGTAGGGAGTGGCCCGCTCTCTATGATGAGATGTGCTGGGTGGCGGGGCGCCGTTTATTCCGGGGGCTGGGCTACAACGAGCTAAAAAACCTGGGTCTTTCCCTCAGTCTCACCAAAATAGAGGACATGGTCAGGTTGATAGACATGGTCACCGCTCAGCAGGTGGGTGACGCTGAAGCCTGAATTCGGCCTCTGCGCTAATATCCGGTCAGCCACCAATAAGTTTTGCCGCCGCGCTTTCCTTTAATCGGGTAAAGAGCGGGCAATTATTTGACAAGCGGACTTCCCTCGGCTTACCTTAAAGGCGATAAACTTTGCCGCCGACAAGCTTAAGGAGAGTGGTTCCAATGAAAAGTAAACTGAGTTACATCATACTTGCCCTGTTATTACTGGTGAGCCTTGGTCTGTCTTTCGGGACGGGTTACGCCTTGGGTAGTGAAGCCTCACTCGACTCGGGTGAGGGCCTGGATGTGATTGGACAAGCCTGGGGCATTATCTTTGCTGAGCATGTGGACCGGGACCAGCTTGATACTGGTGAAATGAGTCAGGCGGCAATTGAGGGTATAGTGGAGGCAATTGATGACCCCTATACTTCATACCTGGATGCGGATACCTACCAGTTGAGCTCGACCAGCCTGGAGGGCGGGTTCAGCGGTATCGGTGCTGAGGTGGCAGTCAGGGATGGTTTTCTGACCATCATTGCTCCCTTACCCGGTACCCCCGCCGCTGAGGCTGGTATTAAGGCGGGCGATATTATTATCAAAATCGACGATCAACCGGTGGCTGAGATGAGCCTGATGGAAGCGGTGCTCAAAATCCGCGGACCGGAGGGGACCAAAGTCAGGCTCCTCATCCTGCATCAGGGTGAAGTTGGGCCGGTGGAAATGGAAATAACCAGGGCGGAAATTAAGGTGCCCAGCGTCTTCTTTGAGATGAGGGGCGACATTGCCTATCTTAATATCACCCACTTTTCGCAGCGCACCGATGACGAGCTCCCCACGGCGCTGGAGGGCATAGTCGCCGCCGGGGCGACCGGCATTGTTCTCGACCTGCGCAGTAACCCCGGGGGCACCCTGGGCGCCGTGATCGATGCCGCCAGCTGCTTCTTGAGTGAGGGCATTGTGCTTCTGGTGGTGGATAATACCGGGGAGCAAACCGCTCTTGAAGTCAGGGAGGATAAAGAGGTTGTTGACCTGCCCATGGTGGTTCTGGTAGATAATTATAGCGCCAGTGGCAGCGAGGTGCTGGCGGGCGCCCTGCAGGACTACAGGCGGGCGACCATTGTCGGCCGCCAGACCTATGGCAAGGGCAGTGTTAATGTCCTGCGCCAGCTGAAAGACGGCTCCGGGCTGTATATCACCACCGCTCGCTGGTTCACCCCCAGCGGCCGTCAGATAGAGGGTGAGGGTCTGTCTCCTGACTACGAGCTTGAGCTTACCGGTGAGGATGCCATTAAGTGGGCGGTTGACTATCTGGTAGATTAAGAGGCTTTAATTTTGGGCGACACGAAGTATTTGCTGCTCAGAATATGGTTCCTGGTAGTCCTTACCCTGTCGCTGGGGGCGGTGGTTATCCGTTTGATCTGGGAGCTTACCATGACCACATCACTGCCCAGCCTGTGGGTAGTACTGCTGGTTATACTGACCATCGTGGGCATCTATGCCCTTAGCCTCTATCTGCTTGTCTCACCCAGTCTGAAGAAACTGAAAAGCCGGCTGGTGGGGGTGTGGATAATCGCCATATTCACCGTTGGCCTTCTGGGCACCCTCTGGCATTACATCCGCTTCGTGCCCTCACCGGAGGCGTGGGCACCCCTCAGCGTGGCCATTGCCACCATGCTCACGCTGGCGGCGCTTGGTGGCTATATCTTAGTCATCTGGGTCATCTGGGCGCTATGGAAAGGTAAGCTCGGGTGACATCGGTGGCTTGATTGTAATATACTAACTACTCGGAGGAAGGATAGCTGTGACCAGATTGCAGTCAGCGGGAAGATTAGCCCGCCGCTACTTTACCGCCATCCCCTTCTTTCTTCTAATTGGCCTGATTTTGGGGGGCTTACTCTCAACGCCGCTAATACCGAGGCCGGTTATTGCCACCATAACCGTTTCCGGTGTCCTCGTTGACCAGGAATATACCGACAACATTCTGGATATGCTGCGCTATGCCCGTGATGACAAAAGTATCCGGGGGGTGGTTTTGCGTCTGGATAGCTCGGGCGGTAGTGTCAGTGCCGTTGAGCAGATATATCTGGACCTGCTGCGACTGAGGCAGGAGAAACCGGTGGTGGTTTCGGTGGGCAACACAGCCATCAGCGGGGGCTACTATATAGCGGTGGCGTCAAACTTTATCTACGCCGAGCCCACCTCTCAGCTTGGTAATATCGGTGCCTGGGTTAATTTGCCCCACCCTGAAGAGCTTGATGAAGACGTCAGCACTACCGGGCCGTTCAAGGCTACCGGTGGCTCAAGGCTAAAGGCAATGGCTCAGCTGGAGATGGTGCGGCAGCAGTTTGTCGCGGCAGTCATGAGCCAGAGGGGGGAGCGGCTGGAGCTATCTGAAGAGGAACTGTCTCGAGCCGAGCTCTATGCCGGTATTGAGGGCTTGAAATACGGTCTTATTGATGATATTGGCACCAGAACTGCCGCCGTCGAGAAGGCAGCCAGTCTGGCTGGACTCAGGAATTATGACATATTAGATTTTGTTATCCCGAAGCCGGTTACCTTCTGGTTTCTCTCGTCTTCCGATTTAGCCGCCTTGAAATCACAAGCCAGCCTGGTGCCTCTATACTATTATCTCTACTTTGAGCAGGAGTGAGCTGTTGACTAAGGCGATAATGATAAGAGTTGCCGTTGTCCTGGTTGGGATTCTACTGGTTTTACTGGGCCGGGGGCTTTTCTGCTACCGTGGTTTCTATACCCCGCCTCCCCCCCGACTGCCCAGCTATGAGCACGTTGTCATTCCCCAGGCACCATCGGGCGAATTTTATGACGAAATAACCGAGGGCGAGGGTATCGTCCTGATTGACCTGGCTCATGAGAACAGCTTTGAAATAGAAGAGCTCAACGTATTGCTGCTGCGGCTTATTTCCCGTGATATGACGATTAGATTTTTAGATGCCGAGGACGACCTGGGCAAGGAGCTTATCGGCAAAGAGATTTTAGAAGAGGAGGAAGACGAAGAGGCTGACCAGAACGATGGGTCAGTAAATAAAGAAGAAGCCGAGCCGGAGGGAGAAGTAGCCAAGGAGCTACCGGACGCCTTTGTTATCGTCTGTCCCGGCGCCGAGTTCTCCGCGGAGGAGAGGGGGGCGATAAGCGAGTTTGTTGAGGGTGGCGGTAAGCTGCTGCTAATCGCCGACCCCACCCGACAGAGCCGGCTGAACAGCCTCTCTTTTGACTTCGGGCTGCTCTTTGAACCCGACTATCTGTATAACCTGAAGGAAAACGACATCAACTACCGCAATATCTATATTACCCATTTTGTTGAGAACGAGATAACCGAAGACCTGGCCAAGATAGTCCTCTATACCGCTGGTTCTATCTCCTCAGTGGACGGCGGCATCGCCCGGGTTGATGAGAATACCTTTTCTTCTCTAATTGAGACCAGGCGTGAGCTTTCCCCCATCGCCCTCACTGAGGAAGCCAAAGTTTTGGCTATCTCTGACTTTACTTTTATGGCCGAGCCCTATAATGGTGCCCACGACAATAACCGGCTAATTGCCAATATTGCTGATTGGCTGGCCAGCCCGGTTACCGAATAATTTTTTAACTTTTCTGGTAGACAGGAGCCGGGCGGAAGGCTATAATTTTAGCGGTGATGAGTTCTGAACCTGAACCCCGCATTCTTATCAGCCGTAAAGAAATAGCAACCGCCGTTGAGAGACTGGCGGCTGAAATCACCAGAGATTACCTCGGTAAGTATCCCCTTTTGGTCGGCATTCTGAAGGGCGCGTTCATGTTTCTGGCTGACCTGATTCGGCACCTTGACTTCCCCTTGGAGATAGACTTCGTCCGCCTGTCCAGCTACGGTGGCACCAAGAGTTCGGGTAAGGTCAGTCAGGTGCAGGGTCTGCTTACCCTGGTCAAGGGCCGGGACGTTTTGCTCATTGAGGACATTGTGGATACCGGTCTGACCACCGGTTTTATTTTAGATTATCTGCGTAAACAGATGCCGGGCTCGCTCAAGCTCTGTGCCCTAGCCGATAAACCGGCGCGACGGCGCCGACCGGTGGTAATTGACTATCTCGGTTTCACCGTGCCCAACAAGTTTCTGGTGGGCTATGGTCTGGACCTGGACGAGAAGTACCGCAATCTGCCTGATATCTGTTCCCTGGAGGACTAGTGGTCGCTAAGCTGGCTCAGTTAATCTCAGTGGCTAAGGGGGAACGCCCCGCCGACCTGATTCTGGCTAACGCCCGGGTGGTCAATGTCTTTACCGGTGAGGTTGAGCCGGGCAATGTCGCCATTTACCGCGACCGGATCGCTGGGGTGGGGGACTATCGCCAGGCCAGAGAGGTGCTCGATCTGGCCGGACAGTATCTCGCCCCCGGTCTGATTAACGGGCACACTCATCTGGAGAGCTCCATGCTGGATGTTGGTCAGTATGCCCGGGCAGTGGTGCCGCGGGGCACCCTGGCGGTGGTGACCGACCTCCATGAAATCGCCAATGTCAGCGGGCTTGAGGGGATAAAATATGTATTGAACTCTGCCCGACGCCTCCCCCTGGAACTCTTCCTGATGGCGCCTTCCTGCGTGCCGGCAACCACCCATCTGGAGACCTCGGGCGCCTGTCTGGAGCTGGCGGATATCCGCCAGATGCTCCGCTGGAAAGAATGCATCGGACTGGGGGAGATGATGAACTTCCCCGGCGTTATCGCTGGCTTGGAAACAGTATTGAGCAAGATTGAGCTATTTCAGGGCAAGGTGGTTGACGGGCATGCCCCCGGCGTTAGTGGCAAGGGTCTTACCGCCTATATTGCCGCCGGTATCAGCTCTGACCACGAATCGGTCTCCCTGGCTGAGGCGAAGGAGAAGCTGAGGCAGGGAATGTATGTCATGATTCGGGAGGGCTCCTCGGAGAAGAACCTGGCCGCCTTGCTGCCTCTGGTCAGCGATAAGACCTACCAGCGCTGCCTCTTTGTAGTTGATGACCGCAGCTGTGTTGACCTGCTCGCTGACGGCGACATAAACGCGGTGGTGCGCAAGGCAATTCGGCACGGGCTTGGCCCGGTGCGGGCTATCCAGATGGCGACGATTAATACCGCCGAGCGCTTCCGGCTGAATTATCTGGGGGCGGTCGCCCCCGGCTATCGGGCTAATTTGATTGTCACCAGTGATTTAGCCGAGATGCAGGTAGCCATGGCTTTCTATCATGGGCGTCTGGTGGCTAAAGATGGGGAGCCGTTGTTTGAGGCATATCACCCCGGCGGCGAAGGGCTGTCCGGTACGGTGAATATCAAACCATTTGCTCCGCAGGCGTTGCGGTTACTGGCTTCGGGGGGAACCGAGCTTGTAATTGAGGTTGTCCCCGGTCAGATAGTCACCCGCAAGCGGGCAGAGAGGGTTAAAATTAAAGATGGTGCCGTGCTACCCGACATCAGCGGTGATATCCTGAAGCTGGTGGTGGTGGAACGGCATAAGGCTTCGGGCAATATCGGGCTGGGGCTGGTTAAAGGCTTCGGCTTGAAGCGGGGGGCGCTGGCTTCGTCCATCGCCCACGACTCACACAATATTATTGCCGTTGGCGCCAGTGACGAGGATATCTATACCGCAATCAGGGAAGTTGAGCGACTTCAGGGCGGTCTGGTGGTGGCTGATGGCAAAGTGTTAGCCAGCCTGGCATTGCCCATCGCCGGGCTGCTCTCCGACCAGCCACTGGAGGTGGTGGTTAGGAAGCTAGCCGATGTGGAGAAGCAAGCCAGGGGCTTGGGGGTAACCCTTCCCGCCCCCTTGGCTACCCTTTCTTTTCTTGCTTTGCCCGTAATCCCCGAGCTCAAGCTGACCGACCTGGGGCTGGTGGACGTGACCGAGTTTAAGCTGGTAAAGAGAGGCTGATATGTCAATGAATCGACCCGAGGTTATCTTTGAGAACCGCCAGGATGCCGGACGGCATCTGGCGTTGCGGCTAATGGAGTATGCCGGCCAGTCGGTGGTGGTGCTGGCGATTCCCAACGGCGGGGTGCCGGTGGCAATGGAGGTCGCCAGTACCCTCAAAGTGGAGCTGGACCTGATTGTCTGCCGCAAGATGCCTATTCCGCTTACCCCGGAAGCCGGTCTGGGTGCTATTGCTGATGATGGCACCATTATGCTCAATGAGGAGCTGGTCAAGAGGCTCGGCTTGAGCAAGCAGCAGATAGACGATGTTGCCAGCAAGGTGAGGATGGAGGTCAAACAGCGCAGCCTGCTCTACCGGGGTGACCGGCCGCTGGCGAGGGTATTTGGCAAGACGGCTATAATTATTGACGATGGCCTTGCCTCCGGATACACCATGATGGCGGCGGTGGCGTCGGTGCGGCACCGCCAGCCGCGGGAAATAGTGGTCGCTGTGCCCTGTGCTTCGGCGGCGGCGGTGAAGCAGCTGGAGAAGAGGGCGGATAGAGTGGTCACCGTCACAACCGGCTACATGCCCCACTTTGCCATCGCTGATTTCTACCGCTACTGGTATGACCGCAAGGATGAGGACGTCATCCGCCTGCTCAACCAGTGGCGCATGCGCCACTTCCCCCCGCCCAAGCCACCCCGGCGAGAGGAAGACACCGTCGGCTATTAGCCCTGTCCTTCTATCAGCTTTTCGGCGTATTCCAGGAGGACTCGGGTTCTTTGCGGGGAGACGTTTTTTGATTCCAGGTATTTCTTGAGGGCGTCTAGGGGGGTTATTTCTTCGGCGGCAAACTCGCCCAGTCTTAAGCGAGCCTCCCGCTCTATTTCCTTGCTCAGGGTAAGGTAGTGGGCTTCCTTAAGGGCATCCCGGAGGTCGCTATCCCTCAGTTGCCCTTCCAGCTCGGCGGGGAGGCTAATCTGGAGGCGCACGATGGTGTCTTTGACCTTCTCTCTGGAGATTGCCCTGAGCACGGTCAGGGTGGGGTCGGGGTCGGTGCTCTCAATGCTGACATTGATGGTGACAAAGCGGCGCCCGCTTACCGGGTGAAAGGCAAAAGATACCTCCCGCTGGCCATCTTTTTCATTGATTTCCACCAGACAGAACCCCTTGTCATCCCCCTCCTCGCCGAAGTCTATCCGCTCCAGGCTACCGGCATAGACCACCGGCGGGTTATCGGCCAAGACCTGGTGCCGGTGAATATGCCCTAGGGCAATATAGTCAAAGGCAGGCTGGGCGATATTGCTCACCAGCAGCACGTGCTCCTGGCCGATGGTCATGGCGCTCTCCGAGCCCACTTTAGCACCGGAGACCCAGACATGGGCGGCCAGTATCGCCGGCAGCTTGGGGTCAAGCTGGGGGATGCTGGCGGTGATGATATTGGTCAGTATCTGCTGCAGCTTTTGATTTATCTGCTCAAAGGTGAGGTTTTTGGTCTCCTCCCGGCTTAAGAGTCCGCTGCGCCTGAGCCAGGGCAGGGAGGCGACCTGAATAATACCGCTCCTGGTCTTGATGGGGTAGATGTCGGGGCGGTTAGCGACATAGACGTTTTTGATGGCGAGGGTATCAAAGATTTCAATCGCCGTCGCCCGGCCGACGGCATTGGGCAAGTCGTGGTTGCCGATGAGCAGGAAGACGGGGATACCACTGGTGGCCAGGCGGTTGACTCTTTTGGCAAATTCCCGCTGCTGGGTCTGGGTGGGCTCGCGGCTCTTGTAGGCGTCGCCGCAGAAGATGACCAGGTCCACCTTGTTCTCAATGGCGTAGTCCACCACCTGGTCAAAGGAGCTCAGAAAATCTTCTAGGCGGCTGGATAGCCCGGTCTCGGGGTTGAGCCGCCCGTAGTTTTCCACCCCGAGGTGAAGGTCGGCAAAGTGAATTATTTTCAATCTCTATCCTTATGGCCCGGCTTTCGGGTCTGGTAGGTGTTGAAGGCGGCGATTTTTTCCATCGGCTCCCGGCCGTGGTCGGGGCCGATTTTGGCTTTATCGTAGTAGCCCAGGGCGATGAGAATGTCTATCTTTTTATACTGTGGGATATTCAGCACCTGTTTCACCGCCCTTTCGTTGAACCAGCCTATCCAGCAGGTGCCCAGCCCTAGCTCCTCAGCCTGAAGGATGAAGTGCTCGATGGCGATGCCGATATCAATCAGGTAGTATCTGGTGCCGCGGAACATGCCGCCGATTTGGGCGATAAATTTACCCTTCTCCGAAATGACGACCACGATGACCGGCGCCTTTTTGCAGAAGGTGTTGATGGCGTAGATGCCGTTGAAGGCAACCTGGCTCAGCTTGTTCTTTAATTCGGGGTCGTCCACCACGATGAACTTCCACGGTTGGGAGTTGCAGGCGGAGGGAGCCAGGCGGGCGGCCTCAAGGCAGGCCATTATCTTTTCCCGCTCCACCGGCTGGTCCCGAAAATCCCGAACGCTTTTTCTCTGTCTAATCAGGTCTAGCAGGGACATAGTTACGCCTGTATTCAGCTATTTTCGCCTTGCTTCCATATGCTACCGCCGGGCGGCAGGACAAATAGGGATTCACCGCTGAGCTTGGCGGCGAGCGTTGTCCTAAGCTCGCTGATGGGGACCCGTATCTGGTCCAGGCTGTCGCGCTCCCGGATGGTAACCTGCTTGTCTTCCAGCGACTGGAAGTCAATGGTGATGCCGAAGGGGGTGCCAATCTCATCCTGGCGCCGGTAGCGGCGGCCGATGCTCTGGGCATCGTCATACTGTACCACCCAGCACTGGCGCAGGTCGGCATATATCTCTTTGGCCAGCTCAGCCAGCTTTTCCCGCCGGCTCAGGGGCAGGACAGCGACCTTGACCGGGGCCAGGTCGGGGTGGAGGCGGAGCACCACCCTCAGTTCGCCCTCGGCGATGTCTTCATCGTAGGCATCGCACAGAAAAGCCAGCACCGAGCGGTCAACCCCGGCGGAGGGCTCAATAATATAGGGCAGGAAGTGTTCCTTGGTCTCCTCATCAAAGTATTCCAGGCTCTTACCGCTGTATTTGGTATGCTGCACCAGGTCAAAGTCACCCCGGTTGGCGATGCCTTCCAGCTCTGCCCAGCCTATGGGGAACTGGTAGTCAATGTCATAGCAGACGCGGGCGTAGTGGGCCAGCTCTTCCTGGCTGTGCTCCCTGAGCCTGAGGTTTTCTTTTTTGATGCCCAGATTGGCATACCAGTTGCGGCGCTCCTCAAGCCAGTAGTTGAACCACTCTTCATCCGTTCCCGGCTTGACAAAGTACTCAATCTCCATCTGCTCAAACTCCCGGCTGCGGAATATGAAGTTGCCGGTGGTGATTTCATTGCGGAAGGCTTTACCAATCTGGGCGATGCCGAAGGGCAGCCTTTTGCGGGTGGTATTGAGCACGTTCTGGAAGTTGACGAAGATGCCCTGGGCGGTCTCGGGGCGGAGGTAAACCACGTTGGCTTCTTCCTCAAGGGGGCCCATAAAGGTCTTGAACATCAAATTAAAGAGGCGGGGCTCGGTCAACTCGCCCCCGCACTCGGGGCAGTTTCTGTCCTTCAGCTCGTCAGAGCGCCACCTCAGGTGGCAGCTCTTGCACTCCACCAGCGGGTCGGCAAAACCCTCAAGGTGGCCACTGGCGGCCCAGGTCTGGGGATGCATCAGGATGCTGGCATCCAGACCGGCGATGTCATCGCGTTCCTGAACCACTGACCGCCACCAGGCATCTTTTACATTCCGCTTTAGCTCCACACCCAGGGGGCCGTAATCCCAGCAACTCTGCAGGCCGCCGTAGATTTCACTGCTGGGAAAGATGAAACCACGCCGCTGACTGAGGGAGACAATCTTCTCCATACTGACCTTGCCCGGTTCAGCCACGGTTATTTCTCCTTACTAGTGACGCTATCTGGTAGCATTGTAGCCAAAAACAGCCCACATTGCAAAGGGGGACGGGTAGGCGGGGTAATATTAACAAAAGGCGGGGACTTAATCCCCACCTGACCGACAACTCTTTAGTATAGCACCGGGAAGGGCTATTTCGGGTTCTGTTGGCTTTCTTCCTCGCCGAAGGATTTCAGGAATGCCTCGGGGACTTCGGGAAGCTGGCTGCTTATCCAGGACTTGAGGCAGTTGAAGGAGCAGAAGTAATGGTGGGTGACCGCCCCTGGGCCTTCCCACTGGGTTACCGTGAACCAGCCCCGCAGTACCTCACAGGGCGGCTCGCCGGGAGAGCACTCCACCTTGGTCAGGCAGGAGTGGCAGGCAAGCTGTCTCTTCGGTTTGTCCACTTTTACCCCACCCTATAGAGAGCAGGTGTTACAGCTATCGGTGGCGCAGGTGCCGCAGGCACTGGCGTCGGTTGAGGTCTCATCTGAGCTTCGGCAGAATTTAGACGGCACCCTGGGCGCGGCACCACCACACTTCGGGCATACCCCGCTCTCTTCGGCCTTACTCATCGGTCGGAGCAACTCGAACTTGTGCTCACAATCCAAGCAGAAATATTCGTATATTGGCATTGTCTCTCTAATTAGACCGCGATTACGTCTTTAACCTCGGGTATTTGCTCTTTCAGGATACGGGCGATACCCTGCTGCAGGGTTATGGTTGACATGGGGCAGCCCATGCAGGCACCCTGCAATCTTACCTTGACCACCCCGTCATCATCGACATCTACCAGCTCAACATCTCCCCCGTCTGCCTGCAGATGGGGCCTTATCTTATCCAGAATTGCCTCTACCTTTTCGCGCATGAATTAACTCCTTTGAGCATTATGTTTTCTAAAACCAATGCGGTGGCATTATGCAATGTGGCTACTATTAAATTTTAACATTCTGATTCAGCGACTGTCAAACCTGCCGCCGGCTCAGTCCTGCCTGCCGATGGCCAGCATCCGGTCTACGGCCGCCTTTGCCCGCCGGCGAGTCGCCTCGGGGACCTTGATTTCGGGGGACATCTCCTGCAGCGACCAGAGCACCTTTTCCAGGTTAATCAGCTTCATATGCGGGCAGATTACCTGCTCCGAGATGGGGATGAATCGCTTGGTCGGGTTTTCCTTTTTGAGTCGGTAGATTATGCCTACCTCGGTGCCCACGATTATCTCTTTAGCTTTGGTCTCACGGGCAAAACGGCACATCCCGCTGGTGCTCAGGACCTCGTCGGCGAGGGCAATCACCGCTGGCGTGCACTCGGGGTGAACCATCACCTTGGCTTGGGGGTACGCCTCTTTTAGCCGGGTGATATCTTCGGGCTGTATCCGGGCGTGGGGGGGACAGAAGCCAGGCCAGAGTATTATCTTCTTATTGGTCTTGGTGGCGACATAGTGCCCCAGGTACTGGTCGGGCACGAAGAGAATCTCTTTCGCCTCCAGACTTTCCACCACTTTTATCGCATTGGCTGAGGTGCAGCAGATGTCCGATTCGGCTTTTACCTCGGCCGAAGAATTGATATAGCAGACTACCGGCACACCGGGGAGCTGACTCTTTTTCTGCCTCAGTTGTTCGGCGGTAATCATGTCCGCCATCGGGCAGCCAGCATCGAGGTCGGGGAGCAGGACGGTCTTATCCGGGCAGAGGATAGAAGCCGTCTCCGCCATAAAGTGGACCCCGCAGAATACAATCACCCGGGCATCGGTCTGGGCAGCATTCTGACTCAAACCTAGCGAATCGCCGATGAAGTCGGCGATGTCCTGAAGCTCACCCAGCTGATAGTTATGGACGAGGATAACCGCGTTCTTTTGTTTCTTCAGGCTTAAAATCTTATCGCTTAGTTCGGCGTTTCGGTTAGCCATCAGTGGCTACTCTCCACTCATTGGCGTAAATATTCATCCTCTGTCCACGGACAAAGCCGATTAGTGTTACCCCCAAATCATGAGCCAATTTCACCCCCAGGTTGGTCGGCGCCGATTTGGAGATAAGGATAGGCACGCCCCGCTTGGCTATCTTGAGCAGTATCTCAGAAGAAATTCTACCGCTGGTGATTATGATGCGGTCGCGGGTGGGTATATCTTTCAAGATGCACTCGCCGAAGATTTTATCGATGGCATTGTGCCGGCCGATATCTTCTTGGAAGAGGATGATGTTCTGGCTATCGGCCAGGGCGGCGCTATGGACACCGCCGGTAGCCTGAAAGACCTGGGAGCGCTGCTGAAATTCTTTTACCATGGCCATGACTTTAGGGGCTGGCAGGCTGATATTGGACTCTACTTTCAGCTCTTGCTGGGTGGTGGGGCTATAGAAAGAAGTCCCACGGCCACAGCCCGAGGTTATCAGGCGTTTGAGCAGCAGCTCGCCTGAGAAGCCCTTCTTGGTGGTCACGTGCACCGCCCCAACCTGGTCGTTAACGGTTACCTGCTTGATTTCGTCCTGACTCTTAATCAGCCCTTCCGAAGCCAGAAAACCAATGGCTAGATAGTCCAGGTCTCGGGGTGAGCAGAGCAGGGTGACCAGCTCCTGGTTGTTGAGGACGATGGTAAGCGGGAATTCGCGGACCACGGTGTCTTCGCTCTGGCTTTTGCCTTCTTCCGTAACCCGCACGATGGGAAGACTTTCTACTTCCTTCTCCACTGGCTTAACCCTTCTCTACTTTGATGCTGTCTCCCGCCTTAACCAAGCCACCGCGAATCACCCGGGCAAATACCCCTTCTTCGGGCATAATGCAGCTTCCGGTGAGGTTATAGATGGCGCAGCGGCGGTGGCACTCTTTACCCAGCTGGCTGGTCTCTAGGATAATTTCTTTGCCTACCGAGAGGCGGGTGCCCACCGGTAGCGAGACGATATCGATACCCTCGGTGGTCAGGTTTTCGGCGAAGTCTCCCGGACCGACATCCAGACCGAGTTCCCGCATCTTGGCGATGCTTTCCCGGGCCAGCAGGCTCACCTGGCGGTGAGTTTCGTTATCGGCGTGGGCATCACCAATAAGCCCGTAGTTCTCCCTGAGGGTACCGCTGGCAACGGCTTGCTTCTTGGTCCCCTTCTTCTGGCTGGTGCAGACTGCGATGATACTGGCCATCAGCTCAAATAAAAATGGCGACCCCGAGGGGATTTGAACCCCTGATCTCCACCGTGACAGGGTGGCATGTTAGTCCGCTACACCACGGGGCCAGCCTGATTAAGTATGGGTTTAAGTGCCTAAACCCATGACTATTTAAGTCTATCAAGAGCCAATATCACGTGTCAAGCTGGCTGGCAACGGCCGGAAAATGTGTTGTGTGCACGCTTGTGGTATGATATACTACGATGATATAATTTGCAGGAGAGCAGATGGTAACTAAAGGTAAATCCAAGCTGGCAGCCAAGACCAAAAAAGACGAGCCATTGAGTGACTATGAGCTGATATTTATTATCAGCCCCGAGGTTGAGGAAGACGGGATGGGGGCGGCCATTGATCATGTAACCCAGTTTATTACCAGCAAAGGCGGTACTATCTCTGAAGTGGAGCCGTGGGGTAAAAGAAAGCTAGCCTTTTCGATAAAGCGTTTTATGGAGGGTAATTATGTATTAGCTCGGTTCAAAATGAAGCCTGAACTGACTAAGGAGCTTGAAGCCAATCTGCAGATTTCAGAGGAAGTGCTGCGGCATCTATTGGTAAAATTGTAGGATTAACAGAACACTTATTCCCCACCTACCGGGGGGAGAAGGAGTTTTTGGGAAATGGCAAGCTTAAATAAGGTAATGATTATTGGTAATCTGGGCAGTGAGCCGGAAATGCGTTTTACCCCCAACGGGAATCCGGTAACCTCATTTCGGGTGGCGACTAACCGAGTTTATACTACTCCTGAAGGCGAGCGACGGCAGGAGACGGAGTGGTTCGGCGTAGTTGCCTGGAATAAACTGGCCGAACAGTGCAATCAATTTCTGACCAAAGGTAGACTGGTCTATGCTGAGGGTAGACTGCATACCCGCGTATGGGAAGACCAGGATGGACAGAAGCATTCCCGCCCGGAGGTGGTCGCCAACCGGGTGGTATTTTTGGATAGGCAGGCATTAGCCCCTCTTCCTGAGGAGAAGGCCGAGGAGAGGCCAGAGGAAACGGTATCTGAAGAGTTGGAGCCGGAGGATATTCCGTTTGAGCAGAGCTAGCTAGAAGTAGGAGATGTGTTGTTAATGGAACGTAAAAGACCAGCCAGATTTAGGCCGAAATATATACCCCGGCGTAAGGTTTGCCCTTTCTGTACGGATAAGAGTGAAACGATAGACTACAAATCACCGTCTAAATTGATTCGCTATATATCAAATAGAGCCAAGATTGAGCCACGCCGTAAAATCGGTACCTGTGCCAAACATCAGCATGCCCTGGCACTGGCCATAAAGAGGGCGCGCTACTTGGCGTTGCTGCCCTACGTGCCAGCCCATGTTCAGAAGACTGCTGTTGTTGGCGCCGCTGATTAATTCTGGTGGTGGCTTCATTCTCTGTTTCCTTCGTTGAAAACGCTGAAAAAGAATTTAGGGAGTTATCGTGCCGAAGAGGACTTATCAACCGAAGAGAGTTCCCCGAAAGCGGGAGCATGGCTTTCGGGCTAGAATGAAGACCCGGGGTGGCCGAGCTGTCTTAAAGGCGAGGCGACTCAAGGGGCGTGAGAAATTAACGATATAGTATCGCGCCTTTTATGATAAATTGGTTGGGGTAGGCTTAATGAGGGGGGAAAGATATCTTACCAAGCCGAAACAATATGAACTGGTCTATGACAAAGGTAGCTCATGGGCGAACAGTTTGCTGGTAATGAAGGCTTTGCCTAATGGGTTGGCCTTATCACGATATGGCTTTTCGGTCGGTAAGCGGGTTGGCAGGGCGGTAATCAGGAATCGGGTGAAACGGCGTCTGCGTGAAATTATGCGGCTGATGTCTCTGTTACCCGGCTGGGATATCATGTTTATCGTTCGCCCGGCGGCGGCCACTGCCGGCTACGCTGAGCTTAAAGGAGCAGTTGCGGACTTATTGTCTAAGGCGCGACTATTAAATAGGGAACATGAAGCGATTTGCCTTAAAGCTTATTAGACTCTATCAATTGACTATATCTCAGGTTACGCCACCGTCCTGTCGTTTTACCCCGACCTGCTCTCAGTATACCTATGAAGCCATTACCAAGCATGGTCTTTTTAAGGGGGTATATTTGGGAGCCCGGCGGCTGGCTCGTTGTCATCCTCTGCACAGTGGTGGTTACGACCCGGTACCCTGAGATTGAAATTAGTGGAGAGAAGTAGATGCAAGTTGAGAGACCGGTAAAGACTAGGCTATGGCTGCTGTTGGTTGGGCTCGTTTTGATTGGACTGATTGCTTCGGGGTGCACCACCCTCGGTACCCAGCCTAAGGGCTGGGCGGGGGGAGAGGTCACTGACGAAACGCTGTTTTTCGGGTCGGTGAAGGGAGAGGTTATCGCCTTGGATGCCAGTGATGGCAGCCGTGTCTGGGAGGCACCTTTGGAAGCCGAAAAATCAGACGGTGGCTTTGGCTGTACCCCGGTTTCGGCCATGGTGGTCATCTACGGCACCCCGGCCGTAGCCGGAGACTCGGTCTACGTGGGCGCCTATAATGGCATCATTTATGCCATTAATATTACCACCGGGGAAGCCAAGAAGTTTTATCCCGAAGAGGGCGAACTTGAGGCGGTAATTGGGGGGCTGGTGGCAGTTTCGGGTAAGCTCTATTTTGGTTCGGTTGACGGGGTAATTTACGCTCTGGATGTTACTACTCGTGATACGGTATGGCGATTTCCCACCGGAAGTAAAATCTGGTCAACCCCGGTTATTGATAGCGACACCCTGTATGTCGGTTCTTTTGATAAGAAGCTTTATGCCCTGGATGCTAATGATGGCAGCAAACGCTGGGAGCCGTTTGCTACTGAGGGGGCAATCGTGGCGGCGCCGGTGGTCTATAATGACACTGTTTATTTTGGCTCCCTGGATCGGCACGTCTATGCGCTGGATGCCGCTACCGGCGCTCTGAAGTGGCGGTTCCCGGCGGAGAAGTGGTTCTGGACTAAGGTAGTAGCGGCTGATAATTTAATCTACGCCCCCTGCCTTGATGGCAAGGTCTATGTGCTGAATGCGGAGACCGGGGCCAAAGTAACCGAATTTGGCCTGGGCAGCCCCATTTCTTCATCACCGGTTCTGGTGGAAAACCTGGTTATCGTGGCCACTGAAGAGGGCAGGGTATACAGCCTTGATGCTACCAATCAAAAGCAGAGACTGCTGGCTAATATTGTGGAGCTGGCTGATGAGGCGCTGCTCATTCGCTCGCCCCTTTTTGCCAGTGAGGGGATTGTCTTTGTTCATGCCCAGACGGAGAAGCATGGCAGTTTGCTCTATGCCTTGAACGCCGTAACTGGTATTGACCTGTGGCGGTATCCAGTAAGCAGTAACTGAGGTCGTTTAAATTGATCGGGCAACTTTGGGATGTTATCGCGCTTCAGCCAGTAATGAATGTGCTCATTGTGCTGACCGACTATATGATGAGCAGCTTTGGGCTGGCTATTGTGGCGCTGACCATTGTGGTTAACCTGGCGATGTATCCCCTGACCATGAAGCAAATTCATTCTACCCAGGCGTTACAATCCCTGCAACCCAAACTGCTTGAGCTTCAGAAAAAATACGCCAAGGACAAGCAAAAGCTGGCTCAGGAACAGATGAGGGTGTACCGGGAGTCAGGGGTCAATCCGGCCGGTTGTCTGGTGCCCATGCTAATCCAGCTACCTATCTGGATTGCCCTTTACCAGTCAATCATCCGGGTTTTAGCCTGGACGCCTGAGGACTTTCTGGGGCTGTCTCAGTACCTCTATTCCTGGCCGGTTGTCTATTCCGCGCTGCCCCTGGCCGAGAAGTTCCTCTGGTTTAATCTGGCTATACCTGACACCTACCTGGCGGTTATGGTGGGAGCCACGATGTGGTTACAGCAGAAGATGTCCATGCCGGTGGCGACTGACCCGAAGCAGAAGACACAGGGGCAGATGATGCTGTGGACGATGCCCCTGATGTTCTTTGTACTCTGTTTATCCTTCCCCAGCGGGCTGGCGCTCTTCTGGGTAACCTCAAGCGTAATCAGAATTATCATGCAGTACCTTGTCTCCGGCTGGGGGGGATTGGTAATATCTAGACCAGGGATTAAGATTAGGAAACCCGGCCAGAAGAAGGCGGCTTTGCCGGAGGCAGCCACGGAAGCTGATATTGTGGAGCCACGCTCCGAAGCTGAGAAAGGATTGGAATATGGAGAATCTGGAGGTAAGCGCCAAGACCGTGGAGGAGGCTATTCAGCTCGCCTTAGAGCAATTAGGCGTCAGTCGGGAAGAGGTAAAGATCAACGTCGTAAAGGAAGGTAAATCGGGGCTCTTAGGCTTGGGTGCTGAGGAAGCCACCGTCAGGGTGAGCCTGTTGAAAGCGGAAGACAAGGGCATTCTGGATACTGCCCGGAGCGTGGTAGAGGCAATCCTGGCCCATTTAGAGGTGGAGGCTTCGGTAGTGCCTCAGCCGTCACCTCTGGCTGAGGGTGGCGATGAAGCGATGGCACCCATTGTTTTTGACATAAAGGGTGACGACCTGGGTATTTTAATTGGGCGTCGCGGGCAGACGCTGGCCTGTTTGCAGTATATTATCCGGCTTATTGTGGCTAATCAGACCAAGAGCTGGCTACCGATAACGATTGATGTTGAAGAGTATCGTCAGCGCCGGGATAAATCCCTGCAGGCTCTGGCGGAGCGTGTTGCCGAGCAGGTAAAGACCAGAAGGGTGCCCTTCACCCTGAGACCGATGTCGGCTTATGAGAGGCGTATTATTCACCTCACTTTGGCGGACTACCCCGGCGTTACTACGGAGAGTATCGGTACTGGTGAGGCACGGCGGGTGGTTATCTCGTCCAAAGAATAATAGGCGCTTTTAGCGGTGGTCCCGGGGTTAAAAGTTTATTATAGAAGGGGGTTGGCGTCATGTTTTCTCCGGTGGGGAGCCGGGTTGACCTCCCCCAATTGGAAGAGAAAATACTGGAGTTTTGGCGGGAGAGAAATATCTTTGCACGCAGTGTGGCGGCCCGCCAGGGCGGCAAACGCTTTGTGCTCTTTGAAGGACCCCCCACCGCCAATGGCAGCCCCGGCATCCATCACGTTCTATCCCGCATCTTCAAGGACATTATCCCCCGCTACAAGGCGATGAAGGGCTATTATACCCCGCGTATTGCCGGCTGGGATACCCATGGCCTGCCGGTGGAACTTGAGGTAGAAAAGGAGCTCGGCTTTTCGTCTAAGGCTCAGATTGAAGAGTACGGGATTGCCCAGTTTAACGCCCGCTGCCGCGAGAGTGTCTTTCGCTATCTCAAAGAATGGGAGGCACTGACCGAGCGCATCGCCTACTGGTGTGACCTGGAGCACCCCTATATTACCATGCAGAATGACTACATTGAGACCGGCTGGTGGGCGATAAAGCAGATGTGGGCCAAAGGCCTCATTTATCAGGGCTATAAAACGGCGGCTCACTGCCCCCGCTGTGGTACTTCGCTCAGTTCCCATGAAGTGGCCCTCGGTTACGAGGAGGATACCGAAGACCCGTCAGTTTACATCAAATTCAAGCTTGCCCCCTCATCTCTGGTCGGCTTTGAGATGAAAGAAAGATTAGCCAAGCTTGTCGCCAAGAAGCCAGCCTATTTCGTGGCTTGGACGACAACGCCGTGGACACTGCCGGGCAATACTGCCCTGGCGGTGGCCGATGACGCTGCGTACTCGGTGGTAGAGTTAGCTGATGAATACTTAATTATGGCTGATGTCTTGCTAACGGCGGTGGGGCTGGCTGACTATCCGGTGGTGGCGGGGGCGGAGGGTAGAGAGTTAGTTGGTATTGAGTATGAGCCGCTGTATAACCCCCATCAATTTGATACCGAAAGAATGTGTTTCAAGACGAGAGGCAGCTCCGAGCTGGAGGTGCAGCCACCGCAGCCGGATCTGACCTATCGCGTCATTGCTACTGACTTTGTCTCGCTGGAGGATGGCACTGGTATCGTTCATATGGCGCCTGCCTTTGGTGAGGTTGACTTTGAAGCCGGCATGGAGCAGGGCATTGACTTCGTGCAACCGGTGGACTTGCAGGGAATAATGACCGGGAGCTATCCCTTTGCCGGACGGTTTGTGAAAGAGGCTGACCCGCTGGTTATAGCTGACCTGAACTCGAGGGGACTGCTCTTCCGTAGCGAGAAGATTCGCCATACCTATCCCTTCTGCTGGCGCTGCGAGACACCGCTGCTCTATTACGTTAAGCGGACCTGGTATATTCGCACCACGGCGGTAAAAGATGGCTTAATCGGCGGCAATGACAAAGTGAACTGGCATCCCGACCATATCAAATACGGTCGCTTTGGTGACTGGCTGGAGAACAATGTTGACTGGGCATTCTCCCGTGAGCGCTACTGGGGAACACCGTTACCGATATGGCGCTGTGAAGCCTGTCCTAGTTTTGATTGTGTCGGCAGTGTTGCCGAGCTGAAAGGCAAGCCCGGATTTGCCGGCTTGAAAGAGCCTCTGGATTTACACCGCCCCTATGTTGACGGGCTGACCTATGATTGTGCTCAGTGCGGGGCCAAGATGAAGCGGGTGCCCGAGGTGATTGACTGCTGGTTTGATTCCGGAGCCATGCCGGTAGCCCAGTACCACTATCCGTTTGAGAATGCTACCATACGTGAAGACGGACGTTTTCCCGCCGATTATATTTGTGAGGCGGTTGACCAGACCCGTGGCTGGTTTTACAGCCTGCACGCCATATCCACCTTGCTCTTCAACCGTCCCTGTTTCCTAAATTGTATCTGCCTGGGTCATATCCTTGATACCAAAGGGGAGAAGATGAGCAAGGCTAAGGGGAATGTAATTGAGCCGTCAGCAGTGATTGATAAATATGGCGCGGATGCCCTGCGCTGGTATTTCTTTACTTCCTCACCACTAGGTAATGTGCGCCGTTTTAGTGCCGATATGGTGGCTGAGGTAACCCGCCGCTTCTTCTTGACCCTGTGGAATGTCTATTCCTTTTTTGTCAATTATGCCAATATTGATAAATTTACTCCGGTTGCGGAAGTAGCTTTAGCCCATTCTGAACTTGACCGGTGGATTACCTCCGAGCTGGATCAGCTTATCGCCGATGTTGGGGCGGCGCTGGAGAACTATGACCCCACTGGGGCTGGGAGAAAGATAGAAAACTTCGTTAGTGACCTGTCTAACTGGTATGTGCGGCGGAGTCGGCGGCGCTTCTGGAAGAGTGAGAATGATGCCGATAAATTTTCGGCATATACCACCCTTTACCAGTGTCTGGTAACACTATCCAAGCTACTGGCTCCGTTTACACCGTTTCTGGCGGAAGCACTGTATCAAAACTTGGTCGGCTCGGTATATCCTGCCGAGCCGGAAAGCGTGCACCTGGCTGATTTTCCGG
>CP070693.1:261987-265405 GCA_020353235.1 Dehalococcoidia bacterium
CTCGCGTTTTACTATAGCGGCGCTCTCGGATACTGGGTTTTGCTGATACTGCGCCATCCATTTCGAATTGGGCAGTTCGTTCTTCAGCTTGGCAAGTTCGTCCAACGACCAGAATTCTGGCCATAGTGGGTTACCCGATGGAAGAATTGCTGGGAATTCAATGACTTCCCACTCGTCGCCGTCGCGCTGCGCAGCGGCCTTGATTATTTCGCCTGTGAGGTCGCGCTTGGACCACCTTGTCATAACGACGACAATAGCCCCGCCCGGCTGAAGACGCTGGCGAGGACCCGAAGTATACCACTCGTATGTCTTGTCGTAGATGTCCGGGTTAACTTCCGCTAACGCCGCTTCCTGCTCGGAATGGGGGTCGTCAATAATCAGAAGGTCGGCACCTTTACCGGTAACCGCACCCCCCACACCGATGGCGAAATAATCACCCCCTTTCGATGTGTTCCACCGACCTGCGGCCTTACTGTCGGAGGACAAGCCCAGATCAGGGAAGATTTTGTGGTACGCCTCGCTGTCCACGAGGTTTCTCACCTTACGACCGAATCCTACTGCAAGCTCGGCGGTGTGGCTAGTCTGGATGACCTTCTTGTGCGGGTATTTCCCCAAGAACCACGCTGGCAGCAGATAAGACGCAAATTCCGACTTGGTATGTCGCGGCGGCATGTTGATTATCAGTCTTTTTAGTTCCCCGCGTGCCACCCGCTCGAACGCGTTCGCCATCTTGGCGTGGTGCCTACCAGCTATAAACGTAGGCCAAACCTGCTTGACGAAGGGGATAAACTTATCCGTCGCATCCTTCTTGGCTTTTAGCTCTTCGAGCTTTTCCAGTTCTGCAAGGAGTAGCTGTTGTTCTGCGGGCGGCAGTTTATGCAGCAAGCCGGGAATGTCGGCGAGACTGATCTCGTCCAGAATCTTCTTGCTTGGCCTGCCCCGCTTGGCCTTCTCAACCCGCTTGCGTGCCATGGGTCAAACATCCCCACGCAAGAACATTACCAGCGAGGAAAGCATGGGCATCCCGCACTCAGTGCATTCGGCCATCACATACTGGCCGTCATTATAGACAGTCAGGCCAACACTACCGCACGAACAGCCCAGCGTAGTTATAGCCCCGTTCTCGTCATATTCGTCATCTGCCAGTTCTTCTGCCACCCGCTCGGCGTACTCGCGGCGCTTTTGCTCGAAGCTGATTATATTGCCCGGCACGTAGGTCTCGTCTTTCTCCTGCTCATTCCTCGCCATCGGTTTGCTCCTCCACTTCCGCAAACTCGGCGTCCTGCACTTCCTCCCTGCGATACACACCTAATTCCTCGTCTAGGTCCATGCCTAGCGGTTTTATGTCTACCACGTCGGCATTGAGCAGGCGCTTGACGCGCTCCTTGATGGCCGCTTCCAGACTTTCGGGGGAGTTGTAGTTGATGGTGATCTCGCTGCGTTCGGTAAACAACCCGATGTCGCTGTGCTTACCTAGTAGCTCAAGAGCGCGTAGCTCGTACTTGGTATCCCCGCAGTCAGCTATCTCCATCAGCTTTGTTGTTATCGCTGCGCGGACTTGGTTTATGTCGAGGGCGAGTGATTGTCCGTATGCTCGCAAGAACGATGCCGCGCCTACAGCGACGGGCAGGCTAGTCAGCGGTGCGATATCTTTTTCCCTGACAACCCTGTTTATTAGTTCCTGCTCTTTTTTCAGCGTGTTAGCATCTACCTCGATGGGTGCGCCAAGCTGTTCAAGTAATTCGGCAGTATTGCCAGCCACGGCAAGGGCGTCTTCGAAAGTATGCACCAGATCGTCCGCGTCATCATAGGGGACCGGATGATCTTTCGTCGGCGTTATTTTTACAGTTTTAGCTTTGGTACTCTTTTTAGCCACGGTCTTGTCCCGAGTTGGCGTTACTGTAGTACCTGTTATTATGCTATTTGGTTACCCTGTCAACCGCTGCCTTCCACGCCTCGACTGTCAAGCGATGCTTTACACTACACTCCATATAGCGTGCGATGATCTCGCTCTCCCACAGCGCCCGCTCTGGGTCGATCAGTGGGTCGGGCACATCAGACAGGTGAGGGCAATTAGTCTCTAGGTTCGCCGGAGGCGGCGGCATTGGCGTTATCGACACCGCTTTGGAGCACGCTGACAACGCTATCAGGAGCACTACAGCTAGGAGCGGGAGCAGGAACTTCGCGATAGATCGTCCTAATGTCTGTGGCCCTAGCTGCTCCCATTCCATCGGTTTGAGAACGGAGGGTTTCGTAGGCTCGTGATCGTTCGTCCAGTTCATCCCGTATCTCCCGCTCCTGTTTCGCAGCGCGTTCCAAAGCCTTCGCCAGTGCAGCATCACATTGCCAATCCCTTATCTTGTAGCCCGCAGCTAGGCTCGCCAGTAGAGCCGCGCCAGCGATGTAGGGCATGAACGGGTTAAGCGTCATAGTTATCCGCTCCCTTGATCTTGCCCCATTCCCTGACCCCAAAGGCCGTGGCGCAGGCCGTGATTACCGCAGCCCAGCCCATCAGTTCGACGGGTTCCTGCTTTAGCAGAGGAATTAAAACGCCGTTTACAAACACGCTGGCCGCAATACCTACACAGGTCAGCGGTCGCCACCAGACACGGATTGCTTCGCGAGCTTTTCTAAACATATCGCCGTATACCACATCAGCAAGAAACCAAACACCCACTCAGAACCAGTCGCTATCGCGAACCCAAAAGCACAGGCCGTCGCCAGCCTCATCCACCCGCCAGTCGTAAGGCCGCCTGTTCGACCTCATTGACGCGCCGAGTCCACCCCCTACCAAACGTGCTGAAGTGGCGCAACTTGCGGTAGTAGCGGTGGCGCAGGTCGCTGTAGCCGCGAATAAGTTCCTTCAGCCCCACAGCAGACACCTTGTCCTTCACCGCCTGCATTGTCTTGGGTCCGATGACGCCATCCGGCTTTGCGCCCACCAGCATCTGCAAATATCTCGTCGCCCGATCCGGCCCAGCGTTCACGGCAAAGTCAAACACGCATAAGTCCAGCCCGCTAGGCAACTCATCGCCCTTAACGCGGTCCCAGTATTTAGTTAGGTAGAGTGTCCGAACGTGGGCAGGTGTGAGACTGCGCATGATCTGTTCGCTGACTGGGTAGCCGACCCACGCTTCATACACCTTCTGGGTCACGCCAAGATTAGTCCTGCCCCCGGGGTCGCGGGGGTGGTTTACGTAGCCTCCTTCATGTTTGAGTAGTTCTTGGAGGGCGGAGTTGAAGTTAACGCGCATCTTTTGAAACCCTTAGGGGGCGGGGAGCATCTGGAGGTAACGCTCAACCCGCCCCAACGCAGGAAAAGAGGAGCAAACCCGCGCCGAAAAAATTATAGTGGGTATTTCAGGGGGTGTCAACGGGTCCCATGACGGGGGGTGTTTCCCAGCGAACGCCTGCGGAC
>CP070693.1:265505-268521 GCA_020353235.1 Dehalococcoidia bacterium
AGTCCAATCTCGGCCATCTTCTTCTGGTAGCCCCAGATTTCCCGGCCGCCGGTCAGCGGTAGGTGCGAGTTGACGTATAGGAAGGGCTCGTAGTCGCCTTCGATGTCCCCAAACTTGACCTGCACATAGATGGCCGCTTCCTTGAAACCGCCCTGCGTGGTACCCAGTTCAAATTCTGAGACCCAGGTAATCACGATATTGGTGCGTGGCTCCATCGGCTCCGGGACGACGCGCCGCACGTTCTCGATGTCTGTCTCGTAGACGACCAACTGGACACGCATGTCCCGCCAGACCAAGGGAGGCTTGCCGTACAGATAAGACACTACAGGATTGGTGTAGCCCCATTCTTCGACCTTCATTGGTACCTTGCTCCTTTTCAATGGTCATGGTTTCGGCCGCAAGCAGCTGGCCTAAGCCTCAATCGTTGTACCCGTTCACCCTTGTTCCGCTAGTTGTTTGACCGGGGGAGGCCCAACTTCGTCCATTCTTGGGTGCCTGGCGCTTGTTTCTCTAGGTAGTTGAACCCCAACCGTTCAGATATAGCGAGAGCACCCTTCTGAAGTGGAGAGTAATGGACTATCCTTCTGGATTGCTTCAGCGCTGCCGAGTTCTGACTATCCGTTTATGATAGCGCTCGGTTTCAAAAGACATCGTATTGTCCTGTTATTATGTTGTAATAATGACTGCTAGCATTTTACATTATATTTTCCAGTTTGTCAAACCCGCTCTCGCTTTCACGGAGCGATGCGATTCTTATCCGCCGGAAATGAGCGGGAAAACTGCCACTACGAAACCTTACCGTTATTGTCATCACCCTTGCGTTGGCACCTCTGTGAGCCCCAATCTCTCCAGTGTCTCCGGCCGTGGTTTGCCCCTGTCATCCCAGCCGCGTAACGCGTAATATTCATCAAGCATCACATCCAACATTTCGTCACTGATCAAATGACCAGCGGCCGGACCATCGGGAATAGCTTCCTTCATCCGCGGGGGCAGGTTATCATCGCTGCGGTCAACACCCTCACGAACCAAGATCAAGCGTTCCAAGTTAGAAACTCGCTCGCCAATGGTCATCAAGTACGGAGCGAAATCATAGCCAGTAATGGCTAGCAAAGTCTCCGACGCAGGGCTAGGGGTGAACTGATAAGCCCCTCGTACAACCGTGCATAGTCCCAAGCTGTCAATATACGCGCGGTTATCCTGGAGGGTTTTTACCAACTCGCCCTTACCCTCGACAGCGTACCGATCATATTTTGCTTTTAACAATTCATCACTTACAGTGTACCCGCCCACATTGTGGCAAGCGCCTCTGGCAGAGGTGGCATACGCAAGCCCCATGCCGTGGAAACCGCGTGGATCATAGGCCGGAAACGTCAAGCCTTTAACGTGCAATATATAGGGTTCCCACTCGGGGCGAGCCTTGATAACACCTCTTGCCCCTTCGGCGATAAGTGCCCCAAACCCGCGTCGCTCAGCGATGAACTGTAGCATCTGTAACAATGCTTTTCCATCCCCAAAGCGGACTTCCAGGCCATCATTATCCTCGGCCGAAACCAGCCCACGCTCAAACAATTCCATTACCAGCGCCACCATATTCCCGGCCGTGATGGTATCCATTCCCAAGTTGTCGCACATTTCGTTGGCAGCAATGACGGCATCCATGCTATTAATGCCACACGATGGGCCAAGCAAGCCAATACTTTCGTATTCCGGCCGGGCTTTAGTGCCGGCAAATTCACCGTCCTTCACCTCAGCCATCTGACCACAAGCAACCGAGCAGCGATAGCAGGCATAGTTACGCACGTAGTAATGTTCGTGCAACGTCTGGGCGTACACTCCCTGCACTTTTTCAGGTGGGGCCCAAGAAGTCTGGAAATTACGGGTAGGCATGCAGCCCAGTTCATTAATAATCTCCACTAACTGTGAGGTGCCTAAAAGTCGGTGTTGGGCGCGCGATGTCTTGAGGCCCATACGCGCGTTAGCCGCAATTTCTTTGCACTTGGCTGCATCAGCTACAGGAACCTTTTGGTCACCCCGTACAGCCAGAGCCTTGACCTTCTTCGAGGCCAGCACGGCGCCACCGCCGCCTCGGCCAAAGGCACGTCCATCATCAACAAAGATAGACGAAAAGGCTATGCCGTTTTCGGCCGCAGGGCCAATGCTCATCGTCGCCCATTTGTTTCCGGGCAACTGACCAAGCATCTTCTCGCGGGCCTGCATAGGCGATAGCCCTTGCCACCTATCATCATCAATGAATTGCACTGTCTCATTCTCAATGGCCACAGCGATCCAGCGGTCAGAGGCTCCCTCAAGGACCAGTGCGTCAAAGCCAGCCTCGCGCAACCGAGGGCCAAAGTTACCACCGGAATTGGAGCAGAGGTAATGCCCTGTTTCCGGCCCTTTAGTTGCCAATTGTATCTTTGTCGTCGAGACAAGGGGCGTGCCGGTCATCGGGCCAGTGAAAAAGCCAAGCTTGTTCTCAGCGTCCAGTGGCCTGATGTTGGGACCGATTTCCTGCCAATACCATAACGCGCCAAGCCCGCGCCCCCCGAGAAAGTCCCGAAAATCATGCGGATCAATCTGCTCAGTGGAATAACGCCGTGTGCTTAGATTGATTCTAAGCAGTTTACCCATATATCCACCCTGAAACACCGTTATATCCTTGACAATTTGCTATTCGTGGTGATCTCATCAACCACCACCTATCCATGGTGTGATGGGTCAGAGCTTCTCCACCAATACCGGCTTCTCTCCTTTGACCCTTTCCACCACCTCGAAGGCCTGTCGCACGGCCTCGTCGGTGCCGTCCACTACCCGGGTCACTGCCCCCTCGCAGCCGCCGATGCCGCCGGAAGCTACGTGGGTAGCCTCCACACCAGCCAGGATGCGCAGGGCCTGGATCTCGGTCACTACCGTGGCGTTGACCACCGGCATCAGGCCCACTTTCAGGCCCATGGCATATTTCAGGCGCAGGATACCACCCGTGCGGGAGGCCTCGCTGACCGAAGGCACTAGCTTC
>CP070693.1:268621-286297 GCA_020353235.1 Dehalococcoidia bacterium
GAAATCTTTCGGGAGGTGAGTTACGAAAGTAAGCGAGTCAGCATTTAACAATGTAACAAAGCTAATCAATGATGTCTGTGCCAGAATGAATATTGCTGAAAAATGGCGTTCAAGGCTGAGTGAATTTGAGTGTGATAATAGCTAGTGCGGCAGAAAAGAAGACGAGGACAATTTGATTCGGGCCGATTTGGGGTCGGCGCATAATAAATTCTCCGATGAGGGATACTTCAGTTTATAGAATCGGTAAATATCTCTTAAGCTCGTAATCGGTCACCTGGGTGCGATACTGGTCCCACTCTATTTTCTTGTTCTGGATGAAGGCGTTGAAAACGTGTTCCCCGAGAGCCTTCCGCACCAGCTCACTTTTTTCGGTTAACAGTATGGCTTCCAGCAAGCTGGCTGGTAGCATGCCTATCCCCCGCTTCTGCCTTTCCTTCTCATTCATCTCATATACATTTTCTTCAATCGGTTTGGGGACTTCATATCCCTTTTCAATTCCTTCCAGACCGGCCGCCAGCATCACACTGAAGGCAAGATAGGGATTGCAGGCCGGATCAGGAGACCTGAATTCAATACGAGTCGCTTTTTCTCTTCCCGGCCGGTATTCGGGGACCCGAATCAGGTCAGAGCGGTTGCGCCTTGCCCAGGACAGATAGACCGGTGCCTCATAGCCCGGAACCAGGCGTTTATATGAGTTGACCCACTGGTTGGTGACGGCGGTAAGTTCCGGAGCATGCTTGAGCAGTCCGGCGACAAAGCTCTTGGCTATCTTGGACAGGTGATATTCATCATTTGGGTCAAAGAAAGCATTGCGCTCACCCTTAAAAAGTGACTGGTGCACGTGCATACCACTGCCATTGATACCTAAAACCGGCTTGGGCATGAAAGTGGCGTAATAGCCGTATTTTAAGGCGATTTCCTTGACCACCAGGCGGTAGGTCATCACGTTATCGGCCATGGTCATGGCATCGTTGTACCTTATATCTATTTCATGCTGACTGGCAGCACCCTCGTGGTGGGAATACTCGACGCCGATACCCATTTCCTCCAGGGTGAGCACGGTTTCTTTTCGCAGGTCGGTAGCCGCATCTCGTGGTGTCAGGTCAAAGTAGCCACCTTGATCCAGGGGTTCGGTGCTGCTGGAATCTTTAAAGTAGAAGTACTCCAGTTCCGGCCCAACAAAATAGGTGTAGCCTAGGTCGGCGGCCCGCTTCAGGTTTCGTTTCAGGATATACCTGGGGTCACCATCAAAGGGCTCGCCACCGGGTTTTAGAATGTCACAGAAGATTCGGGCTACGGCACAATTCTCTCTGGGTCGCCAGGAAAGCATCTGGAAGGTATCGGGGTCAGGTAGGGCTACCATGTCGCTTTCATCAATGCGGGCAAACCCCTCAATTGCCGACCCATCAAAGCCCATCCCCTCCTCCAGTGCCCCCTCCAGTTCCTCTACCGTTATGGTAAAGCTTTTTAAAAGTCCCAGGATATCGGTAAACCACAATCTGATGAATTTAACATCGTTCTCTTTGGCTATTTTGAGGATATCGTCATTGCTTTTCTTTTTGGTCATTTTAAAAGACCTCCTCTTGTTTAACAAATTGTAGCACGTTAACCCAAAGTAAGCTAGAGAAAGGTTATTAAATTACACTCACTTTACCACATATACAATATAAGCAGAATAGGCAGGCGCTAAGCCTGCCTATTCTAAATATATGTGCTTACTCTTTAAATTTGCCTATACCCAACCCCGGAGTTTCATTGCTTCAGCTACCCGGGCTACCGCCACGACATAAGCGGCCACCCGCATATCGACCTTGCGCTTTAACGATTCCGTCAGTACCGCCTGGAAGGAGCGTGTCATGTGCTTGTTCAGTCGCTGGTGGACTTCGTCCTCGTCCCAGTAATATCTCGCTGAGTTCTGCACCCATTCAAAATAGGAGACGGTTACACCGCCGGCATTACAGAGAATATCGGGAATGATAAATGTCCCTTTCTGGTATAAAATGTCATCCGCCTCCGGGGTAGTTGGCCCGTTGGCTAATTCGGGTATTAGCTTTGCCTTGATTCGGGAGGCGTTTTCTCCGGTTATCACGGTCTCAATTGCCGCCGGGAATAATATATCAGCATCCAATTCCAGCAGCTCACTATTACTGATATTGTCTGCCTCAGGAAAGTCGACTACCGAACCGGTCTTCTGCAGATACTGCACAACCTTATGCGGGTCTAAACCCTTCTCGTTGTGGATGCCGCCCCGGTAATCACTGACGGCGATAATCTTGGAGTTGAAGAGGTCGCGCATCAAAAGAGCCGCATTTGAGCCGGCATTGCCGAAACCCTGGATAGCCACTACTGAGTTGTTTAAATCGATTTTTAAATGCTTGGCGGCTTCTACCACGGCGTATACGCCACCTCGCGCCGTGGCATCACCACGTCCTACCGAGCCACCTATGCTCAGGGGCTTGCCGGTAATCACTCCCGGGAAGGAGCAATAACCTTTGAACTTAGAATACTCATCCATCATCCAGCCCATTATCTGGGGATTGGTGAAGACGTCTGGCGCTGGGATGTCTCTATCCGGGCCGATAAACTCCCATATGGCGTCGATGTAACCGCGGCTTAATCTTTCTAACTCACCCTCGGACATCTCCAGTGGATTACAAATGACACCACCCTTACCACCGCCGAGGGGAATATCGATTACGGCGCATTTCCAGGTCATCCAGGTAGCCAGGGCTTTAACCACATCAATCGTCTCATCGGGGTGAAACCTGATACCCCCTTTAAAGGGACCGCGGGCGTTATTGTGCTGAACCCGGAAACCCTTAAAAACTTCAGCTCGTCCATCGTCCATCTTGACCGGTATTGATACATGGAATTCCCTTATCGGCTCCCGTAGTATGGCGTGAACACCAGGTTCCAAGTTTAACAGGCTAGCCGCTTCGTCTAGCTGGGCCTGGGCCATTTCAAATAGATTTTGTGGTTTCTTGGTCATAATATACTCCCTTCGTGGTGCTTTTATAGTTTTACCGCTATTCCCCGTTCTTTCAAGTATCTTTTGGCTTCGGGGATGGATATTTCACCAAAGTGAAAGACAGAGGCGGCTAAGACCGCCGATGCCTTGCCGATAGCAACCCCTTCATAAAGGTGCTCCAGCTTACCGGCACCTCCGGAAGCCGTGACCGGAATACTGACTGCCTCAGCAACCGCTTTGGTCATCTCCAAATCATAGCCTTCTTTGGTGCCATCGGCATCTTTGCTGGTGAGTAAAATCTCACCCGCCCCTAGTTTCTCCACCCTTTTTGCCCAGTCAACAATATCAATGCCGGTAGCCTCGTTGCCACTCTTCACTACCACCTCTAACCGGGGCGAATTGCTGCCCGGCGGGTTCTTGATGCCATCAATGGCTACCACCAGGCAGTCTTTGCCGAACTTTTTAACCGCGCTGGTTATCAGTTCGGGATTCTTGACGGCAGCCGTGTTTATCGATACTTTATTCACCCCAAGGTCAAACAGAGCTTTCATGTCTTCCAGGCTGGCAATACCACCGCCAACCGCGAAAGGAACCGTAACTACATCGGCCACTCTTTTTACCCATTCCAGCCTGGTCTGCCGGTTCTCTACGGTGGCAAAGATATCAAGAAAAACAAGTTCATCAGCTCCCTCCTGGCAGTAAACTTTTGCCGCCTCTACCGGGTCTCGGGCATCTCTCAGGTCGACAAACTTTACTCCTTTAACTACCCTGCCCTCTCTGATGTCAAGGCAAGGTATAACCCGTACCGTTATCATCTGTCCTTTCTCCGCAAAGATTACTCTTTCACCAGGGAAATTCTATATCATGCGGTAACTAATTACCGCAATTTATTTTAAGCTTATCCCGTTTATTACTGTCAATCTTAAAGTTTGCCAAAACATATTAGCGGAAAAATATGAGCATATATTGCCATATTCTTACTATCAGGAACAGAGGCTTTTTAGTGGCGTTTTACCTCATATGACTCAAATATGAAAAGCAGGTCTTCCTGCAGAGCGGTCACTTTGTACTGGGAAAAGAGCTTTTCGTCAATGTCAAGCATCAGCTTGGTTTCGCCCCTGGCTGAACCAACAATGTGCGCCCGAATACATTCTTTCTCTGGGTCTCCGGGCTTAGCCGAGATATTAAAGATCAGTGTACCGCGGGAGATGAAAGAAGAAGAATCACTGGGCAGGGAGTATGTTTCCATCTTTGCCTCACTGATAACGGCTCCCTGCTTCAGAATGAAATCTTTAACCTCATTATAAAGTAGCTCGGGGTTAATGTCACGGTAGGTCTTTCTAATCTGCATTCCCAACTCCTTTTACTCTCCCTCACTCTTGTTTACAGCTTTATAATAAAACTTTTGCCGTTTTTGTCAAGGAAGACTAGGCAAAGCTAACCGGCAACCGGGGCAGGGTGCACCAGTGTTATGTAAACGAACACGTTGCCCAATCTGGCAAGGTATGCTATACTTTTAAGCTAGTAATCAGGAGGTTATGTCTAGGAAAGGAGATTGGGCTTGTCCGATACGATCACCGTGAAACAACTTTTGGGCGCCGGGGCACACTTTGGGCATCAGACCAGCCGCTGGCACCCTCGTATGAAGAAGTATATCTTCACCAAACGCAATGGCATTCATATTATCGATTTAGAGCAGACCGCTGATAGGCTGGACCAGGCTTATGAGTTCATCCGCCAGGTGGTCACTGATGGTGGCTACGTTCTTTTCGTGGGTACCAAAAAGCAGGCTCAGGAGATAATAGAGGAAGAGGCGAAGCGCTGCGGCATGTACTATGTCAGCCAGCGGTGGATAGGCGGTGTGCTGACCAATTTTGCCACCATTCAGTCCCGCATTGACTACCTGGTCCGCTTAGAAGACCGGCAGACCAGAGGGGATTTTGCTCGCCTGCCCAAAAAAGAGGCATTGAAGCTGGAGGATGAAATCGCCCACCTTAACCGGTTGATGGGCGGTATCAAAGAGATGACCAGCTTACCAACTGCCCTCTTTATTGTTGACACTACCAAAGAGAAGATTGCCTTAGCCGAAGCCAAACGGGTCGGCATACCGGTGGTGGCTATGGTCGATACCAACTGTAATCCGGATGATATCGATTACGCTATCCCGGCTAACGATGATGCCGTTAAAACAATTAAGCTAATCTGCAGCAAGATTGCGGACGCGGTTATTGAGGGTAAGACCGGTGAAGCTGCGGTTCCCGAGGAAGGGGAAGAAGAGAAATTCGAGGAGCTTGAAGAAGCAGAGGCGGCTGAGTCACTTATCTTCACTCCCGATGAGGAATAAGAAGGAGAGGGAATTGGAAGTTTCCGTAGAGATGATAAAAGAGCTAAGAGAGGAATGTGGCGCTGGCATTATGGAGTGTCGAAATGCCCTACTTGAAGCCAAGGGAGACAGGGACAAGGCAACCCAGATTCTAAAAGAGAGAGGCTTACTCAAGGCAAAGAAAAAGGCAGAGCGCGTTACTACTCAAGGGCTGGTGGAAGCCTATATTCATATTGGCGGGCATATCGGCGCCATGGTTGAAATTAACTGCGAGACTGATTTCGTTGCTCGCACCGGTGAGTTCAGAGAGCTGGCCCATGATTTAGCCATGCAGGTAGCTGCCATACCACCCCAGTTTATCGCCGAAGATGAAGTCCCCAAAGGGGCTGATATTGAACCCGAAATGGCCTGTTTGCTTCTTCAACCCTATATCAAAAGCCCGGATAGAACCGTTCAGGATATAATCACCGAAACGATTGCCAAGGTTGGCGAGAATATTAAGGTGAAGAGATTCGCTCGCTTTGAAATAGGCGAATAGAGCGGTTGTTAAATGGCTAGATACAAGCGTGTTTTGCTCAAGCTCAGCGGTGAGTCCTTTAGTGGCGGGGCCACTTTCGGCATCAATACTGCTACCCTGACCAAGATTGCCAAGCAGATCAAGAAAGTTATGCAAATGGGGGTGGGGGTGGGGGTTGTCGTCGGTGGCGGCAATATCTGGCGTGGTGCTGAGGCCGAACACAAGGGTATGGAAAGGGTTACTGCTGACTATGCTGGCATGCTGGCCACCGTGTTAAATGCCCTCGCCCTTCAGGACGCACTGGAGAAGGAAGGGATAGACACCAGGACACAAACCGCTATCAACATTGAACAGGTGGCTGAGCCATATATCAGAAGACGGGCAATTCGGCACCTGGAGAAAGGTAGAGCGGTTATCTTCGCGGCCGGCACCGGCAACCCCTATATGACCACGGATACTGCGGCTGCCCTGAGGGCTGTTGAGATCGGCGCCGACGTTCTCCTGATGACCAAAAATAACGTTGATGGCATCTACAGTGCCGACCCACACAAGAATCCCCGTGCCAAGAAATTGGATAAGATTACTCATCTTGAAGCGCTAAATTTACGTCTGCAGGTAATGGATGCGACCGCACTCTCACTGTGTTTGGAAAACAGGCTACCCATCATTGTTTTCGACCTTCAAGCCCGGGAAAGTATCGAGCGAGCGGCCAGTGGTGAGCCCATTGGCAGTCTAGTAAGCAGTGAGTAAAATGGTAAGCGGCATTTTAGGTAACATCAAAAACAAGATGGAAACATCTTTAAGCCTGTTACAACAGGAACTGGCCACTATCCGCACCGGACACGCTACCCCGGCCCTGATTGAGCATATCAAGGTGGAATATGCCGGTGTACCCACCTCGCTAAATCAGATTGCCGGTATCTCTGCCCCAGCGGCCAGGCTACTGGTTATCCAGCCCTGGGACCGGGGTAGTATTCATGATATCGAGAAGGCAATACTGAAGTCTGATATCGGGCTAACCCCGTCCAGTGATGGCAATGTAATTAGGTTAAATATTCCGCCACTTACCGAGGAGAGGCGACAGGCGCTCACCAAGCTGGTCAAAAACCGGGTTGAGGAGAAAAAAATAGTAATACGCAATCTCAGGCGTGAAGCCATGGAGGGACTGAGAAGTCTGGAGAAAACCCGGGAGATATCACAGGATGAGCTCAAGCGCTCCCTGGACCAGTTACAGAAGCTTACCGATGGCTACATAACCGATGCCGACCATATTGGACAGAGTAAAGAGACCGAGCTCCTGGAAGTCTAAAAATACATCCAGGCGGCAGATAATGATGGCTACCCAATCGCTAAAAGAGACTGTCCTCCATCCTCCCCAGCATGTAGCAATTATCATGGATGGTAACCGCCGCTGGGCAGAAATCCGTGGCTTACCCCAACTTGAAGGACACCGTCAGGGTCTGGAAAATATGCGCTCGGTAGTCTCCTATCTTGGCGACCGCCAGGTAAAATATGTAACTATCTTTGCCTTTTCCACCGAAAACTGGAGCCGCCCCAGAGACGAAGTTAGAGGCTTACTCCGGCTCCTAGAAGAAAGGATAGAGCAGGAAACACAGGAGTTTCACCGTAGGGGCGTCAAACTGCGCCACCTAGGCTCTCTGGATAAACTATCCCCCTCCCTGCGGCGGTCGATAAAAAAGGCCGTCGGGCTGACCAAGAGTAATACCGGGCTGACCCTCAGCTTTGCCTTTAACTACGGGGGGCGCAGCGAGATTTTACACGCCGTTCGCCATCTCATCAGTGAAAAAATACCCCCTCAGGATATAGACGAGAGTCTTTTTGATAATTATCTCTATACCACTGGTCTGCCCGATGTTGACTTGCTTATCCGTACCGGTGGTGAGCTGCGCATCAGTAATTTTTTGATCTGGCAGATGGCTTACAGTGAGTATTACTTCACCGATGTACTGTGGCCTGACTTTGCCGGTAAAGAGATTGATAAGGCGCTACTGGCCTATAGCCAGAGGCAGCGGCGCTTCGGCAGGTTATAGACCGCATGCTAACGAAAAGGCTTATAACCTCACTCTGGGGACTTCCTCTGGTTGTGGTTGCTATCTGGTTTGACCATCCGCTACCCTGGTTCGCCATACTGGTGGCAATCTGCGGGCTGGTAGCCGCCTATGAATTCTACCAGATGGTAGCGGCGGCCAAGGTGCCACCGCTGACCTACTTCGGGCTAATCGCGACACTGGTGTTTATTTTAAGCCCGCTATTTGAGATTTCCCGACCGCTGATACTGTCCCTGGTGGTGGTACTGTCTCTCTTCTTGCTGCTGGCACGTCGGCAAAAAGAACAGGCCTTTGCCAGCTGGGCATGGACGATAGCCGGTATCCTCTATCTGGGCTGGCTGCTAAGCTATCTGGTGGAGCTGAGGGGACTGGAGGACGGCCGGAACTGGGTCCTTTTTGCCCTCTTCGTCACCTTTGCCACCGACACCAGTGCCTTCTTTGTCGGTCGCGCACTGGGCAGGCACCGCCTGGCACCACAAATCAGCCCGGCTAAAACCTGGGAGGGAGCCATTGCTGGTGCCTTCGGCGCCGTCATCATCAGCCAGCTCTTTGTTTTAGCCGCCCCCCTCGTTCTTCCCCTCACCTGGTGGCAGGCGATACTTCTTGGGCTGGTGGTCAGTGTCTTTTGTCAGCTGGGCGACCTAGTTGAATCCCTCTTCAAGCGTAATATGGAAGCCAAAGAGGCCGGCCGGCTGTTCCCGGGGCATGGTGGTTCCCTGGACCGCCTGGACAGCATTATCTTCGCAGGTATAGTGGTATACTATTACGTGATATGGGTGATTTAAAACGGCTAGCCGTGCTGGGCTCAACCGGCTCCATCGGTCAGCAAACGCTCCAGGTAGTCCGCGCCTTGCCCAACCAGTTTCGCGTTATTGGCCTAGCCGCGGCGGATAACATTGACCTGTTCCAGCAGCAAATCACTGAATTCAAACCCGATTTCATCTATTTTCGGGCGGAAGAGCCCCGCCTGGCTAACGTGAGCAGCCAGTTTCTAGCCTTGGATAACATTGCCGCTCTCCCCGAGGTGGACATGGTGGTTGTGGCCACTTCAGGAAAAGCGGGGCTCAGTCCCACCCTGGCGGCAGTAAGAGCCGGTAAAAATGTCGCCCTGTCCAACAAAGAATCGCTGGTCATGGCTGGGGAGATAATAACCGCTGAAGCCAAGCAGAGCGGAGCCCAGATTCTGCCGGTTGACAGTGAGCACAGTGCCATATGGCAGTGCCTCCGGGGCGAAAGCCAAAAAGCAGCCCGAATTATGCTGACTGCTTCCGGGGGACCTTTTCTTTACTACACGCCGGAGCAGCTAAACGAGGTTACCGTGGAGCAGGCACTGGCCCACCCCTCCTGGAAGATGGGGCGAAAAGTCACCATTGACTCAGCCACCCTGATGAACAAGGGGCTTGAGGTAATTGAAGCCCACTGGCTGTTTGATATGCCCTATGAGCATATTGATATTCTCATCCATCCGCAGAGCATAATACATTCTATGGTGGAATTCGCTGATAGCTCAATCAAGGCGCAGCTGGGCTACCCGGATATGCGGTTACCGATTCAGTATGCCCTGACCTACCCGGAGCGTATGCCCAACCCGGAGCTGCCCGGCGTTGACTGGAGCCAAATAAAGAGCCTGACCTTTGAGAAACCCGACTTTGATGCCTTTCCCTGTCTCAAATTAGCCATTGAGGCCGGCAAAAAGGACGGGACTTTTCCCGCCGTGCTATGCGCCGCTGATGAGGTTGCCGTTGAACTCTTCCTCTCCTGGCGCCTGAAATTCAGTGAGATTGCCCAGCTTGTCGGGCAGGTGCTGAGCCAGCATCAGCCCATCGCCCACCCCACCCTGGCCGAAATCATCAAGGCTGATGGCTGGGCTAGAGAGAGGCTAAATCAACTAGCGGGCGGAGAGTAGTCAATGCTAATTGCAGGTGTAATCGGTTTCCTGGCGCTATCGGTGATGATACTGGCCCATGAGCTGGGGCATTTCGTCACCGCCAAGGTGCTGGGGGTTAAGGTAGAGGAGTTCGGTCTGGGCTACCCGCCCCGCCTGTTATCTTTTAAAAAGGGGGAAACGGTCTACTCGTTAAATGCGATACCCTTCGGCGGTTTCAATAAACTGTCCGGGGAAGAAGACCCCAGCGTACCCCGAAGCCTGGCCAGCAAAAGCGTCGCTGCCCGGCTTCTTATTCTCAGCGCCGGCTCAGTAACCATGTTCCTGCTGGCTCTGTTGCTCTTTTCCAGCCTTTTTATGATCCCCCGTGATGTGGTTACCGGTCAGATAGCGGTGCTAGAGGTGGATGAGAATACGCCCGCCGAGCAGGCTGGCGTCAGGCCGGGCGACATTATCCTGGGCATAAATGGCAAGCTGGTGGACAACCCGGTTGACCTGAACTACTCCATCCAGCGTAGCCTGGGTGATGAATTCACCCTGCTGTTAAGACACTCTGATTCAACCGAGGAGGAAATCCGGGTTACACCCCAGTGGGTAGAATCGGAAAGCAGATGGCTAATCGGCATTAGGATAGACCTGTTGAACCCGACGGTGTCCAGCCAGTATTACCCCTTCTGGCGAGCGATACCGCTGGGAGCAGCTAAATTCGCCGATACCATTATTCTATGGGGGGCAGGGCTGGTCAGTGTCATTAGCGGAGAGACCTCGGCGCAGTTTCTGGGTCCGGTGGCTCTGGTCCAGCTCACCGCCGAGCTAGCCCAGTTTGGCATTCTACCCTTGCTGGAGATTGCCGCCATAATCAGTTTAATACTGGGTATATGTAATCTATTTCCCCTCCCCGCCCTAGACGGTGGCCGGATTGCCTTTGTCCTCTTAGAATGGTTACGCCGGGGTAAGCGTGTCTCGCCCCGAACCGAGGGCGTGATACATCTGGTCGGTCTGGCCATGCTGATGGCATTTCTGCTCGCCATCACCTATCAGGATATTATCCGGGTCATCAGTGGAGAAAGCCTATTGCCATGATGTCGCGTCGAATCAGTAAAGCGATTCAAATTGGTGGTGTAACAGTGGGGGGTAACGCCCCTATCGTGGTGCAGTCCATGACCAAAACCGATACCCGTGATGTTATGTTAACTATTAGCCAGATTAATGAGCTTGAAGAGTATGGCTGTGAGCTGGTCCGGGTAGCGGTGCCCGATGCCGAAGCCGCTGGGGCTATCTCGGCGATAAAGAAGGGCATCTCCCTGCCCCTGATTGCCGATATCCACTTTGACTATCGCCTCGCTTTGGCGGCACTTGATGCTGGGGCTGACGGGCTGCGCCTGAACCCGGGCAATATCGGTGAGCCGGAGAAAGTAAAAGCGGTGGTAAAGGCGGCTAAAGAGAGAAATATCCCCATCCGCATCGGGGTAAATGCGGGCAGCCTGCCCGAAACTACCAAGGCCGGGCTTACTATCGCCCAGCGCATGACCGAAGCCGCCCTGGAGCAGGTAAAGCTGCTGGAAAGTCTTGACTTCGGGCTGATTAAAGTATCGCTCAAGGCTTTTGATGTGCCGACTACCATTGAAGCCTATCAGGACATTGCCGGGAAGATACCCTACCCGCTCCACATCGGTATTACCGAGACCGGCTTGCCCCGAAAGGGGGTTATCCGCAGTGCGGTGGGCATCGGCACCCTGCTCTATCTGGGCATCGGCGATACCATCCGGGTTTCGCTGACGGCACACCCCAAGGAAGAGGTCATTGCTGCCTATGAGATTCTAAAGAGTTTAAATCTGCGTCAGCACGGCCCGGTTCTGGTCAGCTGTCCCTCCTGTGGTCGGGCTGAGGTTGATATTGTAAAATTAGCCGAGGCAGTTGAGGACAGGCTGGTCAAGATAGGCAAGCCGATAAAAGTAGCCGTGATGGGCTGTGTGGTCAACGGCCCCGGTGAAGCCAGAGACGCCGATGTCGGCATTGCCTGCGGCAAAGGCAAAGCCGTTTTATTTAAGAAGGGTAAGGAAATCGGGGTGGTGGCGGAGAAAGATTTTCTGAGCGCCCTATGGCGCGAGGTGGAAAATCTGGTAAGCTAGTGGCAAAGGAGCAGGTAAATAAAAAATGCGCATGTCAAGGCTTTTCGGGAAGACGCAGCGGGAGGTGCCGGCGGAGGCGGACACGGTCAGCCACCAGCTATTAATTAGAGCCGGGATGATACACCAGGAAGCGACTGGGGTCTATTCTTATCTGCCGCTGGCCTGGCGGGTGCTCCGCAAGATTGAAAGCATCATCCGGGATGAGATGAATAAAGCCGGCGGGCAGGAGCTGAGCATGCCGGTCCTGCAACCGCTGGAGCTCTGGCAGGAGACCGGGCGAGACCAGGCTTTCGGCAAGGGGCTTTTCGTCCTCACCGACCGCAGGGACCGCAAATTAGCCCTGGGCCCAACCCACGAGGAGATTATCACCCAGTTGGTGGGACACAATGTACAGAGCTACCGTGACCTGCCCCTGCTGCTCTATCAGATTCAGACCAAGTTCCGTGACGAGCCCCGCCCCCGCGCCGGCCTGATAAGAGTCCGTGAGTTCACCATGAAAGACCTGTACAGCTTTGATGCTGACGAAGCCGGACTGGACCGGAGCTACCAGCTGATGATTGAGGCATATCAGAACATCTATGCTCGCTGTGAACTCCCTGCCCTACTGGTTGAGGCGGATAGCGGTGCCATCGGCGGTAAAGACTCCCACGAGTTTATGGTCATCGCCGAGAGTGGTGAGGACGAGATTATCGGCTGTGATAAGTGCCACTACGCCGCCAATGTGGAGAAGGCGCAGAGCACCAAAAGCAAGGTGGGAGGCGGCGACCCATTGCCACCGGAAGAGGTGTCTACTCCGGGGCTGGGCACTATTGAAGAGGTGGCTAGTTTTCTGAAAGTGCCGGCATCGCAGACACTGAAGGCGGTATTCTATATGGCTGACGGCGAGCTAGTCTTCGTGTCCATCCGGGGGGATATTGAGGTAAACGAGGTAAAGCTGAAGAATCTGCTTAGGTGTGTTGAGCTCCGCCTGGCTTCGGAAGAGGAAGTGATAAAGGCCGGTATCGCGGCTGGCGCAGCCTCACCGATAGGTATCAAAGGCATTAAAATTATTGCCGATGACTCTATAACCACCGGGACGAACTTCGTCGCCGGTGCCAATAAACCGGACACCCACCTTAGAAATGTCAATTACCCCCGCGACTTCAAAGCCGATATTATGGCCGATATCGCCAATGCTCATGCCGGGGACAGCTGCCCCAGTTGCGGGGCTAAACTATCGTCTACCCATGGCATTGAGGTCGGCCATATCTTCAAGCTGGGCACCTTCCTCAGTGAGAAGCTAAACGCCCCTTATATTGACGCCAAGGGCGAAGCCAGGCCCATCATTATGGGATGCTACGGCATCGGGCTGGGGAGGCTGCTGGCGGCCGCCATCGAGCAGAACCACGATGATAAGGGCATTATCTGGCCGGTGCCCATTGCCCCCTATCAGGTCTATCTCTGCCCCCTGTACCGAGAGAATTCCAAAGTCGCCGAGGTTGCCGAAAAAGTATATGCCGAGCTTGAGGCAAAAGAATTCGAGGTGCTCTTTGATGACCGCGAAGAGTCCCCGGGGGTAAAGTTCAATGACGCAGACCTCTTGGGAATACCGCTCCGGGTTACCATCAGCCCGCGCACCCTGGAGAAAAATAGCGTTGAGATTAAGCAGCGCGCCGAGAAAGAAGCCCAACTGGTGCCCTTAGCCGAAGTAAAGACAAGGCTCAGGGAGCTGCTTTAAAGCCAGCGCTGAGTCACTTCGGCTTCACTAGGAGCACGACCGCGAAGGTAGCACTAGCGCCCCCAGAACAATCTCAGACAGGGGTGAGGTGCAGACAAAAGAAGCGATAATCAGTGCTCCCAGCACTATCTCAATAATGGCTGCGGTTTTAACCTTCATATTGCCCCCGGTCAGCCCGGTTATCTAATTCGGTTTGATGCCGTGGACTTTTAGGCTTACCACCGAACCGGCGACTTCTTTCACTTCCGCCAGTGGTATTTCTAAACTCTCAATGATTGCTTTGGCGGTGGGGTCATTAGCCATGCACTCTATTGGAAAAGAGCTCTCTTCAACTACGGCGACTTCCTGAAAGCCGGCCGCTTTTATGGCGGCTAAGTATTCGTCCCGCATCACCGCCCCGGAAATACAGCCAATATACGCCTCAATAGAGCCCTTGATGAAATCGGGCAGCTCTTTCAGCAGGACTATATCCGAAATCATCAGCCGGCCCCCTGGTTTCAGCACCCGGAATGCCTCTGAGAAGACCCTTCCCTTGTCAGGGGCAAGATTGATAACGCAGTTGGAGATGATGACATCAACCGAGCTGTCGGCTACGGGCAGATTTTCAATCTCACCGAGTCTGAACTCGATATTGGGGTAGTTACCCTGCCTGGCATTCTCCCTGGCCCTTTCAACCATCTCCGGCGTCATATCTATGCCGATAACCCACCCCTTTTCACCGACGCGATTAGCCGCCAGAAAACAGTCAAAGCCTGCTCCTGAGCCGAGGTCAAGGACTGTCTCCCCCGCCTTCACTGAGGCGAGCGCCAGCGGGTTCCCGCAGCCGAGACCCAGATTGGCTCCCTGGGGGACTGCTTTCAGCTCTTCCTCGGTATAGCCGATATTCTGGCTGATATCCTGGGCTAAATCGGTGCCCCCGCAGCAGGAAGCCGTGGGCGGGCAACAGGAACTATCCTGTTTCGCAATCTTGGCATAGCCCTCTCTAACTGCCTTCTTTATCTTGTCTTCCTTCATTTTGCCTCCACAACTAGCTGCGCAGGGTAGCCCCGAGCTCTTTAGATAGCCTTTTCAGGAGCTGCTGCTGAACTCGGTTAACCTCTTCATCGGTCAGGGTATGCCCCGGGGACTGGTAGGTAATCCGGTAGGCGAGGGACTTCTGTCCTGCTGGCACTGGTTCCCCGGAGTAGACATCAAACACGCTGACCTGCTTTACCAAGGAAAAGCTGCTCGCGATGTCCTGAACCTGGCGGTGAGTGACACCCTCGTCAACTACCAGAGCGATATCCCGGACTATGGTCGGGAATCTAGGTATGGGCTGGAACATTTTATGGGCAGTAGCCAGGGGTAGCAGTACATTTAAATCAATTTCAAAGAGTGAGGCAGCCTGTGGAATCTCATAGGCAGCTAAAACCTTGGGATGTAGCTCACCGACCACCCCTAGCCTCTGGTCACCAACCATAATGGCTGCCTGTTTACCCGAGTGCAGACCTTCATCACTGCCCGAGGCAAAGCTGGTCTCCAGACTCAGCTGTCCGAGCAAGCCCTCAACTATCCCCTTGGCATCAAAGAAGTCCATTGCCGCGCTCTCACCCTGCCACGATTTTTCGGTTCTAGGGCCGCTTAATACTGCACACAGTGTTTCTGGTTCCTGAGGCAGGTCTTTGGACCGGGGCAGATATACTTTGCCCAGCTCAAAGAGGCGGATGCCACTCTCTTCGTGACGGAGGTTACTAGCCAGGGCAGCCAGCAGATTAACCCTCAGGTTGGGGCGGAGGTATTCTTGGTCAGTGGTCATCGGATTGGCCATGCGCAAGGGCATAAATTCAGAGGACTGAGACTCTGGCCTCAGCTGGTTCAGCGATTCCAGAGCAGTCAGGGAATAGCTAAGTATCTCCTGAAAGCCGTAGCCGACTAAGCTCTGCCTGAGCTTCTCTTTAAGGGCGAGGACTGGTGCCGGGTTCTGCCGGGGTATAGGCTGGCTGAGCATGGTCATCGGGATTTTATCGTAGCCAATAATGCGGGCGACCTCTTCAACGAGGTCAACCTCCAGGCTGATATCGCTGCGCCAGTAAGGTGGGGTAGCCTTAATCTTGGCGCCCTCTGTTTTACAATCAAAGCCCAGCGAAGTCAGTGTCTCGATGGCTTGCTTCAGGCTGAACTCAACACCCAGTAGCTGCTTCATCCTCTCCATAGAGAGCAAAATAGGCTTACTTTCTTTCCGACCGGGATAGGCATCAACGATACCCCGGGCGGCTTCACCACCGGCCAGCTTGATGATTAGCTCGGTAGCCCGCTTGAGCCCCACCGGCGCCAACTCGGGGCGGATGCCCCGTTCAAAGCGCATGCAGGCTTCACTGGGCAGAGATAATATCCGGCCGGTATAGTGGATATTGGTCGGGTTAAAGTTGGCCGCTTCCAGCAATATACTGGTCGTCTGTTCGGTAACCTCACTATCGGCACCGCCCATAACCCCAGCCACAGCCACCGCCCCCTCTGGGTCAGCGATAACCAGTATTCCCTTATTGAGAACTCGCTTCACTCCATCCAGGGTAACTATATTCTCGCCGGCATTAGCCCGGCGAACGATAATCTTCTTACCCCTGACCTGGTCATAGTCAAAGGCATGTAGGGGCTGGCCGTACTCCAGCATAACGTAGTTGGTGATATCAACGATATTATTTATTGGGCGCATATCGCCGGCTAGCAAACGCTGTTGCAGCCACTGGGGCGACTCGCCCAGTTTCACCCCGGTAATCAGGCTGGCGCAGTAGCGGGGACATAAATCGGGGGCTTTAATCTCAACCGATATCTGCCCTTCTATTGGGGTAGCACTCTCTTTATAGTCGGCTTCGGGGAGATGCAGGCTCTGCCCGGTCAGGGCGGCAACCTCCCGGGCTATGCCGACTATGGAGAGGCAGTCGGGGCGATTGGGGGTAACCTCTAGGTCAAAGACAACCTCGCCCAGGTAGTCAGCCAGCGGAGAGCCAAGCGACGCTTCGGGGGGCAGAACCAGAATCTCAGTATGGTTATCCGAGATACCAAGCTCTTTTTCGGAGCAGACCATACCGCTGGAGACAATGCCCCGAATCTTGGCTGGTTTAAGGCAAGCCGGCTGGCCGGTGTGCCCATCGATTAGCTGTGCCCCCACCCGGGCGAAGGCAACTTTATCACCGACCCGCAGGTTGGGAGCCCCGGTGACCACCGTCTCCTTACTGGTGCCGAGGTCCACCGTGACCAGACTGAGGCGGTCGGCATTGGGGTGGGCTTTAATCTCAATTAATTGACCGACCCAGACGTTCTCCCAGCCGGCACCGATTACCTGCCTGCCCTTGACCTCACTGCCTGCCATGGTCAGCCGGTGGGCTATCTCGTCCAGAGACAGGCTGATATTAGCATACTCCTGAAGCCATCTAATCGGAATCTTCATCTTAGAACTGCCTTAAGAACCTGAGGTCGCTGCCATAGAATAGCCTGATGTCACTAATCCCGTAGCGGAGCATGGGCAGACGCTCCACCCCCATGCCAAAGGCGAAACTGGTGTAGGCCTTGGGGTCAATGCCGCCCCGCTCCAGTACCCGGGGGTGGGTCATGCCCGCCCCCAGTATTTCAATCCAGCCGGTATCGCTGCACAGGCGGCAACCCTTGCCCCGGCAGACCACGCACTCGATAGCCATCTCAACACCGGGCTCAACAAAGGGGAAATAGTCACACCGAAAACGTACTTTTCTGTCCTCACCAAAGAAGCGGCGGGCAAATTCATAAAGTGTCCCCTTGAGGTCAGCCATGGTAATCCCTTTACCCACCGCCAGCCCGTCAACCTGATAGAACATAGGGATATGGGTGGCATCGCTAGCTTCATAGCGGTAGACCCGGCCCGGCTCAATTACCCTTATCGGGGGGGACATGGTTTCTATCATGCGGGCACTGACCGAGGTGGTGTGGGTGCGCAGCAGCATCGGGCGCTCCCCTTTATCGATCTTGAAGTCAACCCAGGAGGTGGACATGGTATCGCGCGCCGGGTGTTCCTGGGGAATATTGAGCGCCTCAAAATTATAATAGTCCCAC
>CP070693.1:286397-335482 GCA_020353235.1 Dehalococcoidia bacterium
GCTCTAACCAACTGAGCTAACCGCCCGAGTGGCGCGCTTGGCGGGGCTTGAACCCACGACCTCAGCCTCCGCAGGGCTGCGCTCTATCCAACTGAGCTACAAGCGCTTTATGGTGCCGAAGGGGAGATTTGAACTCCCATGCCCTTACGGACACTACGCCCTGAACGTAGCGCGTCTGCCATTCCGCCACTTCGGCCCAAAGCTTGCCTCCTGGCGCAACCAAGATTATACTTGGCTTTAGGTTCCAGTGTCAATGTAATTTTAAACCTTGCCTTGCCCACCCAAGACAGCTAAAATATAAGCTGAAGGAAGTAAACTATGAAAAGAGAGCTTACCGAAATTCTGGCCTGTCCGGTATGTAAGGGGGAGCTTGAGCTCAGCGTTAAAGAGGAGAAGGCAAAGGAGATAATCAAAGGCTCCCTCTACTGCGCCAAGTGTAAAGTGCACTACCCTATTGAGGACGCCATCCCCAACCTGCTGCCACCGGAAGAGAGCGCTTAGTCCGGGGTATAGATAACACCGCTCTGGGGGGATTCCCATACCTCCACACTGGAGAGGGTAACCGGAGCCCCGCTTAATTTCGGTTTCAGTTCGGCATAGATAGTGGCCGCGATATGCTCCGAAGAGGGGGTTATCTTATCAAAGGGCGGCACTTCGTTGAGGCAGGTATGGTCAAAGCGGGCCAGAACCTCAGCCAGGTGCCGCTTCAGGTCGGCAAAGTCATAGGCTAAGCCGATATCGTTAAGCCCGGCCGCCTCTACCCGGACCACCACCTGAAAGCGATGCCCATGCATTGCTTCACACTTGCCCCGATAACCCCTTAGGAAATGGGCAGCATCAAAGTGCTGCTCAATAGCAATCTGATACACGCTGTCTCCTCTAGCTGTCTTCCTCCCACTTGAAAACGCCCTGCTCCTCTTTCAGTCCCTGCAGCAGCTCTTTAATGGTCTGGCCGCTTACCGGATGCACCACCTCGGGCGCAATCTCGGCCAGCGGCACCAGGACAAAGGCTCTCTCCATCAGGCGGGGGTGGGGGATAACCACCTTGGGGTTTTTGAAAGTCTCATCGCCGTAAAGGAGAATATCAATATCAATGATGCGGGGAGTATTAGGTTTAGCCGGCCCCCGGCCCAGTTTGCTCTCAATTCCCTTAATCAGCGTTAGTAGTCCCATTGGCTCCAGCACCGTGGTCGCCTGACACACCAAGTTGAGAAAACGGGGCTGGTCAACATTACCCAGCGGCTCAGTCTCATACACCGATGATACCTTCTTTACTTTCAGTCTCTGTGACAGCAGTTCTAGCGCCCGGTCCAGATTGGCACAGCGATTACCCAGATTTGAGCCAAGACCGAGATAAATAGTGACTGGTTCCGTACCCACTTGCCCTCCTTACATCGTGGCGATAACTGCCCTCATTATAGCACAACGCCAATGCCACTTCTGGTTAACTTGTCGGTCGCCGAAGCAGTGTGCTATGATTATGGTGGCAATGACGCAAGACAAACTGGATAAACTGGCTGAGCTGGAGGCAAAGGCAAAGGCGGGTGGCGGCGAAGAACGCGTCCAGCAGCAGCACAGTTCCGGTAAACTGACGGCACGAGAGAGGATTGACCTTCTCTTTGACCCAGATACTTTTCAGGAGCTGGACCTTTTTGTCCAGCACCACTGCACCAACTTTGACATGGATAAGGTATCTGTCCCCGCCGACGCCGTGGTTACCGGCTTTGGCAAGGTCAATGGGCGCACGGTATGCGTCTTTTCCCAAGACTTCACCGCCCGCGGCGGGACTCTGGGTGAGATGCACGCCAAGAAGATAGCCAAGGTTATGGACATGGCGATGTCAATAAAAGCCCCCATCGTCGGCTTTGTTGATAGCGGCGGTGCCCGTATTCAGGAAGGCATCAATGCACTTGATGGCTACGGCAAAATCTTCTTCCGCAATGCCGGTGCCTCGGGTATTATCCCCCAGATATCCGCCATTATGGGACCGGCGGCGGGGGGTGCCGTCTATTCCCCGGCGATGACCGACTTCGTCTTTATGGTGAAGGGAACCAGCTATATGCATATCACCGGTCCCCAGGTAGTTAAGGCGGCCACCGGTGAAGAGATAACCAGCGAGGAACTGGGCGGCGCCATGACCCATGGCAGCAAAAGCGGGGTGGCTCAGTTTGTCTGTGATAACGACGAGAAGACAATTGCCGAAATCAAAAAACTGCTGAGCTACCTGCCGCCAAGCTATGAGGAAAGACCACCCGACACCACCCCCAGCGACTCGTCAGACCGTACCGACCCGGCCTTGGACAAAATCATACCGGAGAGTGCCCAGAAGACCTACAATATGAAGGACGTGATTCAGTCAATTGTGGATAACGGGGAGTTTCTGGAGCCGTCACGGCTCTACGCCCCCAATATTATCAACGCCTTCGCCCGCCTAAACGGACACGCTGTGGGCATCATTGCCAGCCAGCCCAGCCACCTGGCCGGCTGTCTGGATATTAACGCCTCGGACAAGGCCACCCGCTTCATCCGCTTCTGCGATGCTTTTAATATCCCGCTGCTCACTATTGCTGATGTCCCCGGCTTTCTCCCCGGCAGCCACCAGGAGTGGGGAGGTATTATTCGGCACGGTGCCAAGCTGCTGTGGTGTTACTCCGAGGCAACGGTGCCCAAGATTACCCTGATTACCCGTAAAGCCTACGGCGGGGCGTACATCGCCATGTGCAGCCAGAGCCTGGGGGCTGACTACACCCTCGCCTGGCCTCAGGCTGAAATCGCGGTTATGGGCGCCGAGGGTGCGGCGGCCATTATCCACCGCCAGGAAATCCAGACGGCGAAAGACCCCAAGGCGAAAGAGGCGGAGAAGATAGAAGAGTACCGCCAGCTATTCTATAACCCCTATATCGCCGCCAACCAGGGGTATATCAACGCCGTGGTCTCTCCCCGAGATACTCGCCCGAAGATAATTGCCGCTCTTGAGGCACTGCTTAATAAAAAGGAGACCCGCCCGGCCCGCAAGCACGGCAATATCCCAATGTAACCGGGCGGCCTAGCCATAACTTCAATGAACTTTTCATAGCTGGGAGCTCCCAAAGGTATGGGTAAGACGCTAGCGGAAAAAATACTGAGTCAGAAAAGCCAGAGCGAAGCAAAATCAGGCAGTATTGTTATTGCCCGGGTAGACCTAGCCTTCGTCCAGGACACCACCGGCCCGCTGACGGTAAAGCAGTTCCAGAACAGCGGCTTTGAGCGGCTGGCTAATCCCACCCGGAGTGTCTTATTTATGGACCACGCCGCCCCCAGCCCCAATTACGGCCTGTCCAACGACCACAAGCTGCTGCGTGACTTTGGCCGCCAGAGTGGCGCCACTGTCTCCGAGGTCGGCGGGGGGGTGTGCCACCAGATAGTTGCCGAGTCCCTGGCTAAGCCGGGCGATGTTATCATCGGCGCCGATTCCCACACCGTAACCGCCGGCGCCCTTAGTGCTTTCGCCACCGGGATGGGCTCAACCGATGTCGCCATCGCCCTGGCGCTGGGCGAGACCTGGCTACGCGTCCCGGAGAGCATCAAGATAGTGCTCTCGGGTAATTTCCCCGATGGTGTCTATGGCAAAGACCTCATTCTCTATCTTATCGGGCAGATTGGCGCCGATGGCGCCACCTATAAGGCGCTGGAGTTTGGCGGTAGTGGCGTTGATAATATGTCAATGTCAGCCCGCCTGACCATCGCCAACATGGTGGTCGAAGCCGGGGCCAAAGCCGGGCTCTTTGCTTCAGATAAGATCACCCGGGAGTATCTGGCTTCTCAGGGGCGGAGTAATGAATACCAGCCCATTTCATCGGATGATGACGCCAGCTACGAAAAGACAATCAATATTGATATGGCTAAACTGGAGCCGATGGTAGCCAAACCCCACACCGTGGATAACACCGCCCCGGTAACAGAGGTCAGGGGAACTAAAATCAATCAGGTGGTAATCGGCACCTGCACCAACGGGCGCCTGGATGATTTGGCAATAGCGGCTAATATTTTACGGGGGAAGAAACGCCACCCCCAGACCCGCCTGATCATAGCGCCGGCTTCGCGGCAGGTTATACTGGAATCAATCCAAGCCGGTTATATCCAGACCCTGATTGAAGCCGAGGCGGTCATTTTGCCGCCCGGCTGCGGGCCCTGCCTCGGTCTGCACCAGGGGGTGCTGGGGAGCGGGGAGGTCTGCCTTTCCACTTCCAACCGCAATTTCCGAGGCAGGATGGGTAGCCCGAAAGCCTTCATCTATCTGGCCAGCCCGGCCACGGCGGCCGCCAGTGCCCTGACCGGTGAAATCACCGACCCCAGGGAGGTGATTTAGATGCTTAAAGGCAGAGCCCTTAAATTCGGTGACAGTATCTCCACCGACCATATCATACCGGGGCGCTATGCCCACCTCAGGAGCAACCCGTCCGAACTGGCCAAGCATGTTCTGGAAGATGCCGACCCTACCTTTGCCGCCAAAGTGAAGCCGGGGGACTTTGTCGTCGCCGGCAATAACTTCGGGCTTGGCTCCAGCCGGGAGCACGCCGCGCTGGTCATCAAAATGGCTGGGGTCAGCGCCGTTTTGGCCAAATCGGTGGCCCGTATCTTCTTCCGAAACGCCATAAATTCAGGGCTGCCGATATTAATCTGCGATACGGCTAAAATTAATGATGGGGATGAGTTGGAGATAGACCTGACCGCGGGCACTGTTAGAGATATCACCAACGGCAAAGAGCTTGAATTTAATAAAATTCCGGCGGTGATGCTGGCGATACTTAACTGCGGCGGGCTTATCCCCTATATTAAAAAATATGGTAGTTTTAAACTAGAATAGAGGATAAGGCAATGGCTTATCGTGTTACCCTTATTCCCGGTGATGGCATCGGCCCCGAGGTCACCGAATCGACACGACGGGTACTGGAGGCAACCGGCGTTGCTTTTGACTGGGAGATAGCCTATGCCGGTGCCGATATTATGGATAAATACGGCACTCCCCTGCCCGAGAGCGTGCTTGATTCTATCCGCAAAAATAGGGTTGCCCTGAAAGGCCCGATTACAACACCAGTCGGCCACGGCTTCCGCAGTGTTAATGTAGCCATGCGCAAGGCCTTGGACCTGTATGCCTGCCTGCGCCCGTGCAAGCTTTATCCCGGTGTTCCCTCCCCTTTCAAAGACGTTGATATCGTGATGGTCAGGGAAAATACCGAAGACCTCTATGCCGGCGTTGAGTTTGAGAAGGGCAGCGATGAAGCCGCCAAATTAGCCAAGCTAATTACCCAGGCAAAGGGAGAGCGGGTCAGGAGTGACTCCGGCTTCAGCCTGAAGATGATTTCAGAGACCGCCAGCCGCCGTATCGTCCACTTTGCCTTTAAATATGCCCGTAGCTACGGGCGTAAGAAGGTAACCGCCATTCATAAAGCCAACATCATGAAATTTTCTGATGGCCTGTTCTTAGCGGTCTCCCGCGAGGTCGCCCAGGAATACCCCGATATTGAGTTTGAAGATAGGCTGGTGGACAACATGACCATGCAGCTGGTGAAAAAGCCATACCAGTTTGATGTCATCGTGGCGCCCAATCTCTACGGGGATATAATTTCGGATTTATGTGCCGGGCTGGTCGGCGGGCTGGGGGTGGCACCGGGAGCTAATATCGGCGACGAGATTGCCCTTTTTGAGCCCACCCACGGCAGTGCCCCGAAATACACCGGGCAGAATAAGACCAACCCGATGGCAATGATGCTCTCCGGGGTGATGATGCTGCGCCACCTCGGCGAGGTGACGGCGGCTGATAAATTAGAGGGGGCTATCGCCGAGGTCATTGCCGAAGGCAAGAGTGTCACCTACGACCTGAAACCAGAAACGGCTACCGAACCACCGGTAGGCACTTCCCAGGTAGCCGATGCCATAATTAAAAAACTGGCGAAAAAATAGTCATGAACGGGAAAAAACTCATCCCACCGGGGCTGGTTTATCTGGCCGATAATATTACTGCCAAGCAGAATATACTGGGCACCGCCAAGAAAGAGGGCGCCCGGTGGGCCCAAGAACTTAATCTCCCCCCGAAGGCAGAGACGGTATTCTTTGCCGGCTGTGGCTACCAGTATTCCAGCCAGCTGGCAAGTTTAATGTCGCTGATACGGATGATGGACAAGAGCGCCGTCGGCGCCGAACTACCGATGCGCCTGGCTGCCCTGCCCAGGAAGCTGGGCGCTGACCTGGCCGGGCTATACAGCAAGGTATCCACCAAGGGTGGTGATGCCGATATTCAGCCCCTCATCGCCGCCGTTAAGGTGCTGGGTAAGTTGGGGGTGAAGTTTGGCTACCTGGCGGAGGACGAGCCCTGCTGCGGGGCACCCCTCTACTACATCGGGCTGCACAAAGACTTTGCCCAGAACGCCGAGAAGGCTTACCACAAGCTGAAGTCTCTAGGAGTGAAGCGAGTAATCAGCATTGTCCCCTCCTGCACCTATGCCCTGCGCAACTTGTTTCCCCTCTTTATTGACGGCTATGACCTTGAGGTAAAGCACTTCTCCGAAGTGGTGCTGGCAAATATTTCCGGGCGAAAACTAAGTTTCCCGCGTAAGGTGAAGGTTACCTACCACGACCCCTGCCAGCTCGGGCGCTACTTAGAACTTATTGATGAGCCACGGCAAATCCTGAGCGCCATCAATAATATTGAGCTTATCGAAGCCGAGTGGACCAGCGGGGAGTGGTCCACCTGTTGCGGGGGCGGGGGCGGCTTTGAAGCCGCCTTCCCCGAGCTCAGCCAGATTCTGGCTACCAATAGAGCCCGCGAGTTGGCAGAGACCGGTGCCCAGATTATCGTCACCCACTGTCCGGGGTGTATTATGCAGCTGAAGTCAAGCCTGAAGGAACTAAAAGCGGATAGTATCGTAGTCCTTGACCTGGCCCAGGTAGTAGCCATGGCTATGGAGAAGTAGCGAATGTCTGCTTTCCGCGATTACAAGAAGGAACTGATGGCCGCTGCCCGTAACGAGCGGATAAGACTGGCTCTGTCCCGGGCGATTAAGAGCTACCGCGCCAACACCGATAAAGCCCTGAAGAAATTCCCCCACACCGTTAAGATGGCGGAGGAGGTCAGGGAGATAAAAGAAAAGGCTATCGGCGAGATGGCAAAGCTAGCCGAGCAGGCGAGCGCAGCGATTGAAGAGAACAAGGGCAATGCCTATATTGCCCAAACCGCCGCTGATGCCCTGAACATCATCGCCGAACTGGTCGGCAGCAACAAGCTGATTGTCAAAGGCAAAAGCATGACCGGGGAAGAAATCGGGCTGCGCCAGCACCTGGAAGAAAAGGGTAACGATGTTTACGAGACTGACCTGGGGGAATTCATCCTGCAGAAACTGGGGGGAAAGCCGATGCACATTACCTCACCGGCCATCCATGTGCCCCGGGAAGACGTTGCCCAGCTCTTTGCCCGCATAACCGAAGCGGAGTTAACCTCAGATGTAGAGGAGCTGGTCGCCACCGCCCGCAAGCTGCTCCGCGATAAATTCTGCCAGGCCGACATTGGCATCAGTGGTGCCAATGTGGTGGCGTCAGACACCGGCACCCTGTTTCTGATTGAGAACGAGGGCAATATCCGCCTGGCCACCGGCTTCCCACCGGTTCATATTGCTCTGGTGGGTATGGAGAAGCTGGTGCCAACCCTGAATGATGCCTATAAGACCACCGAGGTAACCTGGCGCTACGCCAACTATACCGTTCCCAGCTACGTCAGCCTGGTCTCCGGTCCGAGCAAAACCGGTGATATTGAGAAGGTAACCACCTACGGCGTCCACGGCCCGAAAGAGTTCCATGTCATCTTCCTGGATGACGGCCGGACCGAACTGGCCAAGCACCCGATACTGCGCCAGGCCCTCTACTGCCTGCGCTGCGGCGGCTGCCTCTATGAGTGCCCTACTTTTGCCGTCACCGCCGGCCACTTCGGTGACAAGTACTTCGCCGGCATCGGTGCCATCTGGGCAGCCATGATCAGCCAAGACGTAGAGAAGGCAGCCTCAATCGCCTATACCTGTCTTACCTGCGGCCGGTGCAAGGTAAGATGCCCGGTAAAGATTGATGTACCGGAAACCATAATTGAACTGAGAAAGCTAATTGCCCAGGGAGACAAGAAAGATTAAATTGAGAGAGATTGAAGCCAGCAAGATTACTCAGACCGTCGCCGAGCTCTGCCAGTGGGCCAATTTTGAGCTGGGGGAAGACGTCCTCTCGGCATTAAGGCAGGCCCTCAAAACCGAGCCGTCCCCGCTGGGCAGAGAGGTCTTGAGCCGGCTCCTGGAAAATGCCGGCATCGCCCGGGAGGAGCGGGTGTCACTCTGCCAGGACTGCGGCACGGCGGTGGTCTTTCTGGAGATGGGTCAGGATGTCCACATCAGCGGCGGTGATTTATATCAAGCCATCGCCGAAGGGGTGAGCCAGGGTTATACCCAGGGCTACCTGCGTAAGTCTATCGTCAGCCAGCCCTTCTCCGACCGAATAAATACCAGAGACAATACCCCGCCGGTGATTCACACTGAGATAGTCCCCGGTGACCGGCTGAAGATTGCGGTTTTGCCCAAGGGGGGCGGCGCCGAGAACATGAGCCGCCTGGTCATGCTCAAGCCAACCGATGGCAGAGAAGGGGTCATTGATGTGGCCTTAAGGGCGGTCGAGGAAGCGGGGGGCAATCCCTGTCCCCCGATAATCGTCGGTCTGGGCATCGGCGCTACCGCCGAAAAGGCAATGCTGCTGGCCAAGAAGGCACTGCTGCGCCCGGTGGGCAAGCCCAACCCCGACCCTGAAATTAACCAGCTGGAGAAGGAGCTTCTGGACCGAATCAACGACCTGGGCATCGGTCCGCTCGGCTTCGGTGGCGGCACCACCGCCCTGGCGGTGCATGCCGAGGTAACCCCGGCCCACCTGACCAGCCTGCCGGTAGCGATTAATTTCCAGTGCCACAGCGCCCGCCACCAGGAGGCGGTACTATGAAGACGATAAACATCAGCTCACCAATTGATGCCGAAATCATTGCCAAATTAACTGTCGGCACCCAGGTGCTGATTTCGGGAGTTATCTACACCGCCCGCGATATGGCCCACCGCCGGCTTATCCAAGCCCTGGATAAGGGGGAGAGGCTCCCCTTTGACCTTGACGGGCAGACCCTGTACTATGTGGGGCCATCCCCCGCCCCGCCGGGGAAGGTTATCGGCTCTGCCGGACCGACCACCAGCAGCCGCATGGACATCTACACCCCGCGCCTGCTCGCCGCCGGGGTTAGAGCCATGATTGGCAAGGGTAGCCGCTCCCCGGAAGTGCGCCAGGCTATCCAGAAGCATAAAGCGGTCTATTTGGCCACCATCGGCGGTGCCGGTGCCCTGCTCGCCAGAGCCATCAAGCAGGCCGAGGTCATCGCCTATGAAGACATGGGAACGGGGGCTATCTTCCGGCTTGAGGTAGAGGGCTTCCCAGCCATTGTCGCCAACGATATCTATGGTGGCGACCTGTTTGAGCAGGGTAAAAGAGAATACCAGAGGGAGAGGAAGTAAAAATGGAGTGCGTCTTCTGTCAGATTGTCGCCGGCAAATTACCCAGCGACATAATTTACCAGGATGACGAGGTGATTGCCTTCCGCGACATCAACCCCCAGTCACCGACCCATGTGCTGATTATCCCCCGAAAGCACATCGCTTCGCTGGCCGAGCTAGCCGAAGGCGAGGCATCGCTTATGGGACATATGGTCAACATCGCCAATCAGCTCGCCACAAAGGAAGGGGTGGCTCAAAACGGGTATCGTCTGGTGGTAAACTGCGGTCAGGAAGGCGGACAGCTGGTACCCCATCTCCATCTCCATCTTCTGGGAGGCCGCCAGCTCTCGGGGACAATGGGCTAGTCAGCACCGCCCCTTTTGAAGTCCAGAAAGGCAAGCAGCCCGGCGATGCTCTTGGCATCACAGATATCGCCGGCAGCAATCATACTGCGGAGCTGGCTAACGGGCACCCGAACTACCTCTATGCTTTCGGTATCCTCAGCGTTCAGCCGGCTGGGCACCAGGTCGGTAGCCAGATAGAGGTGAAGGTATTCGGTGCAGTAGCCCGGCGTGGAATAAAAGCCACCCAGCCTCTCTATCTTACGGGGTAAGTAGCCAATCTCCTCACGTAGCTCACGGCGGACCGTAGCCACCGCATCCTCGCCCGGCTCAATGCCGCCGGCCGGTATCTCCAGCAGCTCTTTCTCCACCGGCTTGCGGAACTGGTTGACCAGCAGGATATTATCCTCGGCATCAATGGCGATAACGGCGACGCAATCGCTATGCTCCACAATCTCGCGGCTGGTCTCGCCACCACCGGGCACCCTGACCGTATCCACCCTCAGCCTTACCGCCCGCCCGTCATAGATTAGCTGACTGGATAGGGTCACCTCTTCCGCCAAGTCAGTCCTCCATCTCACAGAGTAGCGCCACCTCATCACAATTGGGGAATTTGGGACAGCGACTACACTCACCCCAGACCTTACGCGGTAGCTCCATCTTATCTATCAGGCAGAAGCCGAGCTTCTCAAAAAAGGCGGGCTGATAGGTAAAGCAGAAAACACGCCGGATACCGAGCCCTCTGGCTTCATTCAGGCAGGCGTCTACCAGCTGGGCACCGATGCCCTGCTTCTGGCTGGCCGCGGTTACAGCCAGCGATTTTATCTCCGCCAGGTCTTCCCAGCTAACATGCAGGGCGGCACAGGCAATCACCCGCTCATCCTGCCTGATGACAAAGTAGTTGCGAATGTTCTCGTATATCTCACTCAGCGAGCGGGGCAGCATCTCGCCCCTATCGGCAAAGTAGTTGACCAGCTGATGTATCGCGGTGGCATCCTTGATACCGGCTTTCTCTACTGCTTTCAATCTACTGACTCCTCTTTAAAGCTTTGTTCCAGAGAACGATAGAATTTCTCGGCATGAATTCGCAAAAAGCGAATTTTGTTCGGGCTATGTTTCACCGTGACCACCGCCCCGCTGGGCAGTGGTAGATTGATATGACCGTCAATGCTCAGGGTTGCCTTGTGGGTGGTTTTGATGCACAGCCTGACCACCGTTTTCGCCGGCAACACCAGGGCATGCGCTGGACTGAGGTGAGGCAATATCGGCACCAGCAAAAATTCCTCCGCCCGCGGATGGAGAACCGGTCCCCCCGCCGCCAGGGCATAGCCGGTGCTGCCGGTGGCGGTAGACACCATCACCCCGTCTGCCTTGTAGGTGGCCAGCGGCTCATTGTCAATGCTGGCGTCCACATAGACCACCCGGGCTATTTCGCCCCGGGCCAGCACCACATCGTTCAGGGCGTGAAACCAGCGGGGGGCTTCTTGGTCAGCCGCCACCAGCTCAGCCTCAAGCATAGACCGCTCATCGAGCCAGCCCTTCCCCGCCAGCAGAGCAGGTAGCTTAGTCTTGACCTCGGCTGCCTCGAGTTCGGTCATAAAGCCCAGCTTGCCCAGATTTACCCCGGTAATGGGAATCGGCGCCGGCACCACCACTTCAGCTGCCCGCAGAATCGTGCCATCACCGCCAATGGTCAGAATTAAATCGGTGTTATCTAGCTGAGCCCTGGCTTCATCACACTTCCAGGCAGAGCACAGCCAAGCGGAAACGCCCTTGGCCTCCAAGAAACCCTTCAGTCCCTCAGCCAGCGGATAGGCAGCTTCATTCAGCGGATGATAGAGAATGCCAATTTTTTTCACAATTAGTAGCCTGCTTCTTAATTTAAAAATTAAAACGTCACGCGAAGGCAAATGAAGTGTAACATCGGTAATTTGAGGTGTCAAGGCTAGCCGGAGACTGATTTACCGGCCAGCCGGCGCCCCCTTAGCACCAGCACGATAGTGCCAATGGCGCCGACCAGAAAAGCCAGCGGGCACACTACAATGGCCATGAAAAAGAAGAAAGGCTCATCACCGAGACCGACTCGGTCCCAAAAGTTGGCACCGAACCAGGCAATAAACAGCCCGTAGATAGCGTTATGCAGCACAACGCTGACGGGTATGCCGACAACCGAAGCCCCGGTCAGTATCAAGAACTTTTTAAGCGCTCCGGCCACTTTTTCCTTTACGGTTAATAAAATCAAAGCCACCCCTAAGGCAAGGAAAACAGCCCCGGTAACAATAAGAAAAGTAATGCCCATCAGTAATTCTCTCGCCGCCGGAATTAAAAATACGCTGTCTATGACCAAAAAAGCGCCCATCAACAACCAGAACACCACCCAGCTCCATTTCATCATCAGTTCCTCTTCAAAGCAGCCTACGGCTTGCCTTTCTTCTCTTTTTTCAGCGGGTAGCGGTCGGCATTCTTCTGGAACCGCTTTATCGCCCGACCCGATTTATACCGATTCAGATTGACAAAGCCCTTGCTTCTATCCACCGCTCCCCCTTACTGCCCGGCAGGTTCCACGTCTGCAGTCGGCTTCTGCTGGCTGAAGGCAAAGATGTAGATGATGGGCAGTATGCCCATAGTATTGAAGATGAATATGCAGATAAACCAGACAAGGTGGCCGTTCTGACCCGCTTTCCACAGCGCTATCCCCTTCCATACCATCTCCCACGCCACCGCCAAAGCTATTACCCACATGCCCCACCAGAATGCACCCAACCAAAACGGGCAACTCCAATCCACTGGCATCTCAACACCTCCTTTTGCCTGAATTCATTTACTCAGGCTGGCTACTGGTTTCCTCATCCCCTTCGGGCAACTCCCGGGGAGCCGCTTCACCGGTAAGCTGTAGCTTATCGCCCAGCCTGGTTAACCGGAACGAGGCCTCGTCATATTTGGCCGCCGCCCGGTGAATATGCCCGCCCAGCGTCTCATAATCACGCTGGAAAGAACCAAACTCACCCTGAAGACGCTGCAGCCGCCCCAGAATCTCACGGGTAGCCCGCTCAATGCGCAGCCCCCTCAGCCCCAGGACAATCGCCTGCAGGTAGGCATTGAAGCTGTTCGGTGAGACCAGAAAGACCCTCTTCTCCAGGCACTCGCTGTAGATATCGGGCTGGAGGATGGTCTCGTAATAGATGTTCTCGGCAGGCACATACATCAGGGCAAAGTCAAAGGTATTCTCATCGGGCCGTATATATTTGGCGACATCGTCAATATGCTTCTTTACCGTGCGCGCAAACTGCTTTCTTATGGCCGCCCGTTCCTCATCCGATTCGGCAGCGGCCATTCGCTCAAAGTCCTCTAGAGGGAACTTGGCATCAATCGGCACCATACTGCCGCCAATCCGCACCACCGCGTCCACCGTCTCGCCGCTGTGAAAGCGCCACTGCAGGGCGTAAACATCGCGGGGCAGGCTGTCAGCCAGCAGTCTCTCCAGCAAAAATTCACCGAGACCACCCCTCGGCTTGGGTGTCCGCAGAATCTCCTGCAGGGTCAAAATATTTTTACCGGCTTCCTCAATGCCCTTCGCCTTCTCAGCAAGCTCCCCTATCCCCTTCTGCAGCTCGCCAAAGACCTTGATGGTGCCGTCTATCCGGTCCCCGACTGCCTTGGAGAGGGCATCCCCCTGCTGTTGCCACCTCTGTCCCTGACGCAGCCTGTCCCAGAGAAGAAAGCCGACCAGCAGCAGCAACAGGCCGCCAAAAACCAGAAAGGCCACCGTTATGAGCATTTCCATGACTTGCTCCAATTACCGCCCAATATAAACTGTCCCGGCTAAATACTCAAGCCAATTATACACCATTGCCAAAGCCAAAATTAGCTTGGGATGCGCGGGGAATTTGCTTCAGGCCGGAAGCTAGAAGCCGAACATCTTGGCGGCTATCTCGGCCAACCTCATCACTATGCCGGGGAGAATGCCCAGCAGGAGCACACCGAAGCAGGAAAGAGCCAGGGCTAGCTTCAGGGCTCCCGAAGAGGGCACCTTTTCCGCCGAGGCGGGCTCGCCGAGCCACATCACTTTGACCACGCGGAGATAGTAGTAAGCGGAGATAACGCTGTTTATCACCGCAATAATCACCAGCCACAATAGCCCGTGCTGTACGGCGCCACTGAAGATGTAGAACTTGGCCATGAAGCCGGCCGCCGGCGGCATGCCAATCAGGGAGATAAGACAAAGGGTCAGCCCCAGCGCCAGCAGCGGCGCCCGCTTGCCCATACCGGAGTAATCGCTGATTTGGTCACTCTTGAGCTTGTCCGAAATGGCAATAATAGCGATAAATGCCCCCATATTGGTCAGCGCATAGCTGGCCAGGAAAAAGAGAACGCTGCTCCGCCCGACCACATCAGCCGCCGCCGACAGGCCAACCGTGGCTACCCCCACCAGCAGGTAGCCTGCCTGAGCCACACTGGAGTAACCCAGCATGCGCTTGATGTTGGTCTGGGGAATAGCGGCCACATTGCCCACGGTCATGCCGATGGCGCTGAGCACGGCGAAGATTATGCCCCAGTTCAGGCTGAGCCAGTCGGGGAAGCCGAAGGCAGAGTAGAAAACCCTGAGCACCAGGGCGAAACCGGCTGCCTTGCTGGCAACGGAGAGATAGGCGGTTATCGGCGTCGGTGCCCCTTCGTAAACATCGGGCACCCACATATGGAAGGGTATCGCCGCCATCTTGAAGCCGAAGCCGGCTATCATCAGCACAATGCCCACCATGAACGCCGGGCTGGCCAAAAGGGTAGCCAGGGACATCCCCTGAACGACCCGGGCAATCTCGCCCAGCCCGACCTCGCCGGTAAAACCGAAGACCAGCGCCATACCGTAGAGCATTACTGCCGAAGCTACCGCGCCCAGCAGCAGGTATTTAAGCGAGGCTTCGGTTGACTTGGCATCTTTGAGCAAGCCGACCAAGATATAGAGGGAGATGCTGGTCAGCTCGATGGCGATATAGATGGAGATTAAACTGGTCGTTGCCGCCATCAGCATCATGCCCAGCGCCGCCAGCAGCACCAGGGCATGGTATTCACCCCTGAAGTTAGCGAACTTGGCGGTGTAATCCACCGAGGCCAGAATAACCAGGGCGGCGATGCCCAAAAATAGCAGCTTGAAGAAGATGGCAAAGCTATCCACCGCCATCTGGTTGTTGAAGATAGCATAAGAGCCCCAGCCCCACATGCCCAGAGTGAAGCCAGCCGATATCACTATGCCGAACAGGCTGACCCAGACCAGTACCTCCTTCTTCTGGGTGACCAGGTCAACCAGAATCACGGCGATGGCGAACACCAGCAAAGTCAGCTCTGGTAAAATCAACCCTAGATGCAAAACCCAGCTCCTTTATTCATCTAATTCTCTAGCCTCCAACCATGGGTAAAACACCCAGCTTGATAACATCGGTCAAAATTGCCGGGTAGATGCCGACAAGCATAATTACGGCGATAAAGCAACCGGCATATACCTTCTCCAGGATATCGGCATCAGACACCCAGTTAAACTCCTCCAGTACCGGGCCGTAGAACACCCGCTGCACCAGCCACAGTATGTAGCCGGCGGTCAGCACAACCCCCAGCACCGCCAGGATAGTCAGCACCTTGATGCCGACTACCATTGTGCTGGTGAAACTGCCCAGGAAAACGAGAAACTCGGCGGCAAAGCCGCTGGTGGAGGGTAAGCCGAGGGCACCCAGCCCGCCCACGGAAAAGATGATGGCAACAACCGGCATCTGCCGGGCCAGACCGCCCAGCTTGCTCAGGTTGCGCTCCTCAGTGTTGTGCATCACCAGACCGGCCACGGCAAAGAGGAGGCCGGTGATAACCCCGTGGCTGAACATCTGCAGGGTGGCTCCGGTCAGGCTCACCTGGGTCAGGGCAAAGATGCCCAGAAAGACATAACCCATATGGCTGATGCTGCTGTATGCGATGAGCCGCTTTAAGTCAGTCTGCCTCAGCGTCACCGCCGCCCCATAGAGCACGGTGAAAACGGCAAATATCGCCAGCAGGCTGGCAAACCGGAGGGCAACCTCAGGGAATATCCCCAGACAGATACGAATCATGCCGTAGCCGCCCATCTTAAGCAGTGCCCCGGCCAGCACCACGCTGACCGCGGTGGGGGCATCGGTATGGGCATCGGGTAACCAGGTATGCAGCGGGAAGACCGGCAGCTTGACGGCAAAGCCGCCCAAGAGGAAGAAGAACATCGCCGCCACCGGAATAACCGCCCGGAACGAGCCAATGCCCGCCCCGGCGATGTCCAACATGCTGAGGCTGCCGGTGGTGAAGTAGAGGCTGAGAATCCCGGTCAGCATCATGGCACTGCCGAACAGGGTAAAGATAACGTATTTTATGGCGGAGTATTCTTTCCGGCCCGAGCCCCAGATAGAAATCAGGAAGTACATCGGGATGACTTCTATCTCCCAGAACAGGAAGAACAGAAGCAGGTCAAGAGCACAGAATACGCCCAGGATGCTCGCCTCAAGCAGCAACAGCCAGGCGAAGTACTCCCGGACCCTGAGGTCAATCTTCCAGGAGATGAGCACCACCATAAGGCCGAGGAAAGCCATCAGCAACACCAGGGGCAGGTTGAGCCCGTCCACCCCCAGGTGGTAGTTGGCATTAATGGTCGCAATCCAGGAGACCTTCTCCTCAAACTGCATTACGCCCACGGCCGCCGATGAGCGGTCAAAGCTGACGAACATAATCAGTGCCAGCAGCAGCGGCACCGAGGTAAAGACAGCCGCTATCCACCGCACCATCCGCTGCGACAGGTCAGGGATGAAGGCAATCAGAATTGCCCCCGCGATGGGCAGAAAGATTATTAAACTGAGATAAGGAAAATCCAACTTGACCTTCTCTCCTGTTTAATTGTTTTATTTAGCCCAAGAAAAGCACCGATAGAATAATTGCCAGAATACCAATCCCGATAAACAGGCCATAAAGCTGAAGCTGTCCGGTCTGAATCTGCCGGACGGCTCGGCCGCCGGCGATAGTGCCGTCAGCGACCCCGTTTACCGTTCCATCGACCACATTGGTATCAAACTGCTGCAGTCCAGCGAAAAAGCCATTGAGCATAGAAGTTCTGACGAAAACATCCTCATAGAGCTCATCAAACCAGTATTTGCGTGCCAGCATGGTGTGTAGCGGGCCAAACATGCCCCTCAGTTTTTCCGCCGAAAGCCACTTGGCACTGTAAACGGCGTAAGCCAGCACAATACCCAGTATCGCCACCATCAGTGATAGCAGGGGCAGCGGATGGGTCAAAACGGTAAAGAAGCCGGGACCGTGCCCCCCACCATGCCCCATAAAGGCGTCAAACTGTCCACCAACATTCCAGAAGCCGGAAACCACGGACAGAACCGCCAGAATTACCATTGGAACCACCATTACCGGCGGTGATTCATGGGGGTGACCGTGAGCCTCGGGAGCACCGCCCCGATACTCGCCACCGAAGGTCATAAAGATGGCCCGGAACATATAGAAGGCGGTCATAAAGACGGTTATCAGCGCCAGATAGAACAGGATGGGCTGGCTCTCCAGAGAGCTGGCCAGTATCTCATCCTTGCTCCAGAAACCGGCCAGCGGCCAGACGCCGGCCAGACTGAGCGAGGCAATGACAAAGGTAGCGTATGTCCAGGGCATCACCTTGCGCAGCCCACCCATCTGGCGCATATCAAAGGTCCCGGTGGCGTGATTGACGCTGCCGGCACCGAGAAAGAGCAGTGCCTTGAAGAAGGCGTGGTTGAACAGGTGGAAGATGCCGATGGCTACCCCGCCGGTGCCCAAACCCAGCATCATATAGCCCAGCTGGCTGATGGTGGAATAAGCCAGCACCCGCTTGATATCGGTCATCACCAGACCGATGGAAGCGGCAAAAATGGCGGTGAAGCCGCCGATAATAGCCACCGTGGTCATCGCTTCCATAGAGTGCGCAAACAGGGGGAAGGTGCGGGCGACCAGGAAAACACCGGCGGCCACCATGGTGGCGGCATGAATTAAGGCGCTGACCGGGGTCGGGCCTTCCATAGCGTCGGGCAGCCAGACATGGAGCGGGAACTGGGCGGATTTACCCACCGCACCAGAAAAGATGCCGATGGCTACCCAGGTAAGAATCGTCCCCGAGATAGCCCCGGTTATGGCCAGATGATGGAGTTCAGCAATATCAAAGGTCCCGGTATTGAAATACAGCGCCAGTATGCCCGCCAAGAAGCCGAAGTCGCCCAGACGGGTGACGATAAAGGCTTTCTTGGCGGCGTTGGCTGCCGACGGCTTGTGGAACCAGAAGCCTATAAGAAGATAGGAGCAGAGCCCCACCCCCTCCCAGAAGACGAACATGAAGACCAAGTTATCGGCTAGGACCAGCCCCAGCATGGAGGCGGTGAACAGCGACATAAAGGCGAAGTAGCGGTGATAGCCGGGGTCGCCGTGCATATAGCCCTGCGAGTATATCTGCACCATCAGGCTGACCAGGGTAACCACAATGAGCATCACTGCGGTCAGCGAGTCAACCAGCAGCCCCAGGTGAATGCTGAGCCCGCCCTCAATGAGCACCCACTCAATATCGGGTACGGGCAGGGCATGCCCCTCGTTAGCCATCACGGCAAAGAGGGCAAAGACGGAGATAACGAAAGAGCCACCAATAGCGGCAATGGTGGTGTAGCCACCAAGCTGGGGCTTATCGTTAAAGAAGGGCCGCAGCACAAACGATATTATGATAAAGGAGAAGAGCGGTAGCAGAAATATGAGCCAGAGTAACTGATGTGGCATTATCTCTCCCTTATTACCTCACAAAATTTACCATTTCATTAGATTAATTTTGGTGGCGTCAATCGTCTCATAGCCACGATAGATAGCGATGATTATGGCCAGCCCCACCGCCGCCTCAGCCGCCGCCACCACCATAATAAAGATGACAAAGACCTGTCCGGTCAGTGCCAGCGGCACAATATAGCGGGAGAAGGCAACCAGGGCGATACTCACCGCCACCAGCATAATCTCAATCGACATCAGGATGACGATGGCGTTGCGCTTGGACAGCGCCCCGTAGAGCCCGATGGCAAACAGGATGGTTGATAATATCAGATAGTGTTCCAAACCGACTAACATACTGGGCTACTTCTCCCTCACCAGAACTATCGCTCCCAAAATGGCGACCAGCAAAAGAACCGCCGCCATCTCCACCACCAGAATAAACCCGCCTTCGCCGAAAAGCTTGCCGGCAAGGATGGGGGTGGTCGGCACCAGGGGCATTGCCGTTGATACCGCCCACGGGGTACTGACCATGGTGTATATCAGCGCCCCCAGCAGCAAAACCACCACCACCACGACGGGGAGCTGCAGTTTATTGCTGAGACCCCCCCGCTGGACTTCCCTGGTCAGCATAATGGCCAGGATAATCAATATGGCGATAGCGCCGACGTAAATCAAAACCTGCACCGCCGCCAGAAAGTCGGCGCTCAAGGTGACATAGAGCCCGGCTATGGTCAGGAAGCACAGGATTAAGGCCAGTGCCGCCCGGAAGATGTCGCGCAGCAGTACTACCGCCAGGGCGGCGGCGACACTAACTATGGCCAGTATCCAGAAAGCAATTGCCACGCCCATTATGTTTGCCTCTTAGCCTTCTTCTCGTTATACACCAGCAGTGTCTGCTTCGGTAGCGTTTCGGCAACCTCGGGGTGATAGTAACCGCTCGCTGGCACCTTCTCATCCCGCTTGATATCTTCTTTCTCTAAAATAAGCTCCCGGCTGCGGTACGCCGCCTGCTCGTAGACATGACCCAGGAACAGGGCATCAAAGGGACAGGACTCAATACACAGGCCGCAGAAGATGCACTTCCTGGTGTCCACCTGGTACTTCTCCGGGTGATAGGCGAGGTCACACCTCAGGCACCGCTCCGCTTCTTCTATCGCCAGCTGCTCCGCCAGGCTGAGCTCCACCCCCTTAAAGGTAGACAGCCGTTCTTTGAGCGGGATGAAGGGTATCTCGGGGCGGAACGCCTCTCTCGGTCCCTCAACCCTAGTCGGCATCGCCTCAACCGGCGCCAGCGCCTCATCAATATTCCCATCCCCACCGAGGTATTTGTCCATCGCGGTGGCTGCCTTCCGGCCGGCGGCTATCGCCGTGATGACCAGGTCAGTCCCGGTCACGGCGTCACCGGCGGCAAAGACGCCTTTCTTACCGGTCGCCTTGGTTTCTTCATCAACCTCAATGGTGCGTCCCCTGACCGTCTTGACCTCGTCCATACCCTCCACCAACCCCAGTTCAGGCCACTGCCCCACGGCGAAAATGATGGTATCGGCGGGCAGGGTATGCTCCGAGCCGGCGATGGAGTCAACCTGCAGCTTGCCATCTTTATCAAAGGCGAAGGAGCGCACATCAAGGCACTCCACACCACTAACATGCCCGTTATCACCGGTAATCTTGGTGAAGGAATGGGACGGATGAACGAGCACCCCTTCGTGCTCGCCTTCTTCAATCTCTTCGGCGCTGGCCAGCATGCCAGAGCGGCACTCCAGACAGGCAACATGGACTTCCTCCGCACCCAGTCTCAGGCTGGTGCGGGCACAATCAAAGCCAACGTTACCACCGCCAATCACCACTACCCTCTTGCCGACCTTAACCGGCTTGCCCAGCGCCACGTCGCGCAGAAAATCGGTGGCAATTAATATCCCTTCTAAATCAGAGCCGGGCAGGGGTATCTTCACCCCGCGGTGGGCACCAACCGCAATCAGAACCGCGTCATAGCCATCCTTCAGCAGTTTATCGACGGACTCAACTTTAGTATTCAGCTTAATCTCGACACCGACTCTTTTTATCTCATCAATCTCATCATTGATTATCTCCGGGGGCAGGCGATAATCGGGGATACCTACCCGGATCATACCGCCGACGATGGATAATGACTCAAAAACGGTTACCTTATGACCCTGCTTGGCTAAGTAATAGCCGGCAGTCAGTCCGGCCGGTCCGGCGCCGACAACCGCCACCTTCTTACCGGTGGGCGGCAGCTGCTTGCCTTTCTGGCGCCAGAGGCCGTTGTCATGCTCCCAGGCGAACCTCTTCAGTGCCCGGATGGTAATCGGCTGGTCAATCTTGCCCCGGTTACACTTATCCTCACAGGGATGGGCACAAATGAAACCACAGACCGAAGGGAAGGGAATTCTTTCCCTGATTACAGCCAGGGCATCAGCAAACTTGCCCTGGGCAATGAGACGGACATAGCGGGCCGCATCCACGCCCGCCGGGCAGGTATCATGGCACGGCGCTATAATTTCCCCCTGGACTGCCGTCTCCGGGGTTTCAATTTCAATGGCGCTAATCGGGCAGCTGCGGGCACAGGTATAACAGCCGACACACTTGTCTTCATCCCAGGCAAACTTGGTGCCCCGGGCGCGACGAGAGATGTCCAGCTTCTGCTCTGGGTATCGGGTGGTAATTGGCCCCCGCAACAGGTTTCTCAGGGTTACCGAGAGACCCTTGGCAATACCAATACCGTAGCGCTCAAACCTCAACTCGGCCCCCTCCTAACCGGGAGAACCTTGACCAGAAAAGTATCAGAACGGCCATTATGGCTATGTTCAGGAATATTACCAGCCAGGGCAGCGTCCCCTTCCAGACCAGCACTTCCAGAGCGGTAATCAGCAGGTTTATCAGGGCTAAGGGCAACAGGCCCTTCCAGGCAAAGCCCATTACCTGATCGATTCTCAGCCTCGGGATGGTGGCCCGTATCCAAGCAACGAACATGAACACGGCCACTACCTTGATGATAAACCAGAGGAAAGGCGGCAGTAGCGGCCCCCTCCAGCCACCGAGGAAAAGGGTGGTGACCAGCGCCGAAAGCACCAGCGCCTCACAGTATTCGGTCAGGAAAAACATGGCGAACTTCATGCCGGAGTATTCAATATTGAAACCGGCCACTATCTCCGAGTCAGCCTCAAGCAGGTCAAAGGGGGTGCGGTTGACCTCGGCCAGAGCGGCGATAAAGAATATCAGGAAACCCAATGGCTGAAGCAGGATAAAGGGGATGCTCTGTGCCTCCACAATCCGGGTCAGTGATAGTGAGCCGGCGAGCAGGACGACACTGAGGATAGCCAGACCGAGCGGAATCTCATAGCTGACCAGCTGAGCAACATCGCGCATCGCCCCAACCAGAGAATACTTATTGTTGGAACTCCACCCCGCCATAAACACGCCCACGGCGATGATGGAGCTGACGGCAACGACATAGAGAATACCCACATTGAGGTCGGCCAGCAGTGCCCCCCTCTGGAACGGCACTACGGCGAAAATCATAAATACGGGCACAAAAGCCACCAGTGGTGCCAGCCAGAAAACCAGCTTGTCCCCCTTGGCCGGTATGATGTCCTCTTTAAGCAATACCTTGATGGCATCCGCCACCGGCTGAAGTAGACCGAAGGGGCCAGTCCGATTTGGACCCATACGGATCTGGATAAAGCCGAGAAAGCGCCGCTCAATGTAGATAAAGCCCATCACCATGGTCAGGACGAAGGCAATGATGACCACCGTAAATACGGCAAAGTGTATCCAGTAGTTGTCCAGCAAATACACTATCTGTCTACCTCTCCCATACAGATATCAATACTGCCAAAGGCAATGATGGCATCGGCTATCTTCCAGCCGATCGCCATATCCCGAAGAGCGGTTAGGTTTATAAACGAGGGGGCTCTGATGTGAAAGCGATAGGGATTGGGCGAGTAGTCGGACACCAGATAGAAGCCGAGCTCACCCTTGGGAGCTTCAATGCGCCCGTAAGCTTCCCCCTTGGGTGGACGCAGCCGCAGCGGCACCTCGGTCAATACCTCACCCTCGGGAAGCTGCTCCATCGCCTGCTTGATAATGCGCACGCTCTGGCGCATCTCCTCAACCCTTACCCGGTAGCGGTCGTAGCAGTCACCGACGGTGCCGGTGGGAATATCAAACTCAAAGCGGCCATAAATCGAGTAAGGGTCAGCCTTACGAATATCCCACTTGACCCCGCTGCCGCGCAGCACCGGGCCGCTGGCACCGATATTTATGGCCAGCTCTTTGGGCAGGATACCCACCCCTTTCGCCCGCGCCAGCAGTATCTCGTTCTCGGCCAGCAGCCGGTCATATTCATCAATGAAACCGGGCATCTCGGCGATAATCTTCTCCAGCGCCGGCATAAACTCCTCGGGAATATCCTGGCTCACCCCGCCGAAACGCATGAAGTTATAGGTAAGCCGCTGACCGGAGACCATCTCAAACAGGTCCAGAATCTTCTCCCTCTCCCTTATCATATAAAGGATAGGGGTCATAAAGGCACCGCAGTCATTCAAAAAAGCGCCAACCGCAATCAAATGGCTGGCGATGCGCTGCATTTCAGCTATAATCACCCGCAGGTACTCCGCCCGTTCCGGAACCGGAATACCCGCCAGCTTCTCCACCGCCAGGCAGTAAGCCAGATTATTGCTCATTGAAGCCAGGTAATCCAGCCGGTCGGTAAAGGGGATATTCTGCTTATAGGTGCGCTCCTCGGCTACCTTCTCAATGCCCCGGTGCAGATAGCCGAAAACCGGCTCCATATCAACCACCACTTCCCCGTTAAGGGTCATTCTCATCCGGAACACCCCGTGGGTGGAGGGGTGCTGAGGACCAAAATTGAGAACAAAGGACTCAGTCTTAATCGCCACCTTGCCAGTCCTTTCGCAACGGATGACCGGGGAAACCCTCCCAGAGAACGATGCGCTTCAGATTGGGGTGACCGTCAAATTTAATCCCGAAGAGGTCAAAGATTTCCCGCTCCTGCAGGTCGGCGGCCCGCCACAGGCTGAACACCGAAGGCAGGGAAGGATTTTTTCGGTCGTGACAGCGCGCCTTTAATTTAAGGCTGTGGTTATGCTCCAGTGAAGTTAAGATATAGACCACCTCAAAGTAGTCACGGTAATCAACCGCGGTGATGGTGGTAAGGTAGTTGAAATTAAACTCGGCTGTCGTCTTGAGAAAAGAAGCTAAATCCAGTAGGGATTCCGGCTTAATCAGGAGACTATCTTCACTTGACTCAATAACACTTCCCGGAAACTGCTTTTCCAGTTTAGGGGCAATTTCCTTACCGGAAAGGGCTACCGTCATCTATTTGCCCTCCTGAAGCAGGCTTCTCTTGGCTATCTTGCGTTGCAATGTCCTTATCCCGTGAAGCAGCGCCTCCGGGCGAGGGGGACAACCGGGGATATAGACATCAACCGGTATGATGCGGTTATAACCGGGCACCACCGCATAAGAGCCAGTAAAGATGCCACCGCTGACAGCACACGCCCCCATGGCGATTACCCACTTGGGCTCAGCCATCTGGTCATAGATTCGCTTCACCTGGGGTGCCATCTTCCAGGTTAGGGTGCCGGCGGTAATCATCAGGTCAGCCTGCCGCGGCGAAGCGCGCATGATTTCCATACCAAATCGGGAAATATCAAAACGGGAGGCAGCGGTACAAATCAGCTCAAAAGCGCAGCAAGCTGGGAAACAAAGTACCGGCCACATAGAGGAACGCCTTGCCCAGTTAAGCAGGGCATTCACGGTGGTCAGCAAAATGTTGGCCCTAAGCTCCTCCTCCAGCCACTTATCCGGGTCGGGGATAACTTCCTGACTGTGCGCCTTCAGCGCCTCTATCCCCTCACCCTCACTCCGGTCAAGTTCCTTATCATCATAAATATATCGTCCCGGTAGTTTCTCTACTGCCATTCCAGCACTCTCTTTCTCCAGGCATAGATATAACCAACGATAACGATGGCAATAAAAATCAACATGCCGACAAAGGCGAAAAGGCCCAGATCTCTCAGGCCCACTGCCCACGGGTAAAGGAAAAGGACGAGCACATCAAGCGCCACAAATAAAAGAGCGTAAAAATAGTAGCGGAAATTAAACTGAACCCAGGTCTTGCCGATGGTGGTCATGCCGCATTCATAGGTAGAACTCTTGGCGGCGCTGGGCTTCTTGGGGACAACTCTGATGTACTTGAGGGTAACCGGAATAAGAATAGTGCTAACAGCGAAAATAATGGCGACTATCAGGAACAAAGCGACGAGCCCGAAGTCTGCCAGCACTATATGCCTCCTGTCTTAAATAGCCCGCCATAGTTTATCACAATAATTTTTTGGTGACAAGAGGTTTTTACCTCAAAACTATTGCTTTTTTTTCTTTTTTATGGCAGAATAACGTCGAATGCTTTCAGCATTCCCAGCCTTTACCAAAAAGCTATAAGCACGTGCCACCGTGGAGGGGAATAATTGCGTTAAGGGGAGGTGGTGCCGAAGCGATGGTGAATTGGTGTAAGAAATAATGAAGAGAGCCTATCAAGTCATAGCGGGTCTGCTGATACTATTCATTGTGGTACTCGGTTCAACTACCTGCTCCGCCCAACCAATCAGTAAATTTGAAGAGACCCGCTCTTTAATGGATACCTACGTTAAAATCATCGTTTACACTGACGCCGACACCGCTGAAGCCGCCCTGAATGCCGCCTTCACCCGAATGGAAGAAATAGAGCAAATTGCCTCAATTTATGATAGTGAGAGCGAAGCCTTCCAACTCAACCAGAACGGATACCTGGAAAACCCCTCTGAAGACCTGTTTCAGCTGATGACCCTGTCCCTCGACTACTATGAACTTACTGACGGAAACTTTAACATCGCCGTACAGCCACTTCTGGAATTGTGGCAGGGTGGTCTCTGGAAAGAGAGCCCAGAGGTTCAGCAAATTAAGATAGATGAAACACTGGCACTGGTTGACCTGGCCAACATTGCCATTGCCGAAAACCGCATTGACTTCCAGAAAGAAGGCATGGAAATTACCCTCGGCGGCATCGCCAAGGGCTATGCCGTTGACGAGGCGCTCGCCGTCCTCAGCCAGATGGGCATTGAGCATGCCCTACTGGATGCCGGTGGTGACATGGCCGCCATAGGCGCCAAACCAGAGAGCGAGCTGTGGAATGTTGCCCTGGTGAATCCGGATGATACCAGCCAGTCCCTGGCTGCCTTTCAATTCGCCGATAAAGCCGTCGCCACCTCAGGAAACTACCAGCGCTACTTTAACCCGGAGAAAACAGCCCATCACATCATCAATCCCAAGACCGGTTTCTCAGCCGGAGAATGCCTCAGCGTTACCATTATTGCCGGCAGCGGCACTCAGGCTGACGTGCTGGCAACCTCGGTATTTGTGATGGGGCCTATAGAGGGCATGAAGCTGGTGGAATCGCTGGATGGCGTTGAGTGCTTAATAGTAGATACGGAGCGAAATATACACCGCTCTTCTGGATTATCAAGCTATCTCATGTAGTGAGGTTAACTGAGTGGATATCAGGCTAAAACTAACCGGGGCGCGACGCGGGGCAAAGGTGCCGGAGAGCAAGATTACCGCCGGCAGTCCCATTGAGCCTCTCCCGCTACCGGAAAAGGTAATTATCCCCATGCAGCAGCATATCGGGGCCGAGAATGCTCCCCTCGCCTCCAGAGGTACCGAGGTGCTGACCGGGCAGAAGATAGGCGAATCAGAGAAGTTTATCAGTGCCCCGGTCCATGCCACCCTCTCCGGTGAGATAAGTGGCGGCAGCGTGGTCATAAATCCGCCCACCGGAGAACTGACCAAGACTCTGGCCATAACTTCTGATGGTGCTGACAAGTGGGTGGAGCTAACAATAGCCAAGGACCCGAAGTCGCTCTCGGTCAAGAAGATTATCGAAATGGTCAAAGAGGCTGGCATCGTCGGCATGGGCGGCGCTGCCTTCCCCACCCATGTTAAACTGCAACCCCCCAAAGACAAGAAGATAGACAGCGTAATTCTCAACGGCTGCGAGTGCGAGCCATTCGTTACTGCCGACCACCGGATTATGCTGGAATACGGTGAGCAGGTGCTCTCCGGACTTAATATCATCCGCAAGGCGCTCGCCCCCCAGAATGTCTATATCGGCATCGAGGATAACAAAGAGGATGCCATTGAGCACCTGGAAGAGCTGATTTCCAAGTCAGATTTTGCCCGGGACTTCAAAATAGTCCCCCTGAAATCACAATACCCGACCGGTGCCGAAAAAACCCTGATTGAGGTAATACTGGGACGGGAAGTCCCCATCGGCGGGCTGCCGATGGATGTTGGCGTGGTCGTGCAGAACGTGGGCACGGCTAAGGCAATCCATGACACCATCTTTGAGGGTAAACCTCTGGTGGAAAGGGTGGTTACTGTCACCGGCGCGGTCAAGCAACCGAAAAACCTGCTGGTCAGAATCGGCACCCCGTTAAGAAATCTGATAGAATACTGCGGGGGCATGGAGGAAGGCGCCAACGAAATTATCCTGGGCGGGCCGATGATGGGTATCGCCCATTTCGACCTTGACTTCCCGGTCACCAAGGGGACCAGCTGTGTGCTGGTCAGGGAAAGCGCCCCGGTAAAAGAGCAGGAGTGCATCAGCTGCGGGCGGTGCCTAGGGGTCTGCCCGATGCGACTCATGCCGACCCTGCTCACCAAATACGCCAAGACCGGCCGATATGATGCTGCGGAAGAGGCTTATGTCAATAACTGCGTGGAGTGCGGAAGCTGCGCCTATGCCTGTCCCGCCCGCATACCGATAGTGCAATATATAAAGGTAGCCAAGAAAGAGCTCGTCAAGAGGAAAGCCAACAAGTGACCGAAGAAGAAGAAGCGACTCCCCAAGAAGAGGCAACAGCCGAAGAGGCGCCTAAAGAAGAAACGCCGGCCGAAGCCGCGCCCGTAAAAGAAGAAGCGCCGGCGGAAGCGGAAGCAATCAGCGAGGCAGAGGCGATAAGGCAGCGGTTCTTAATCTCAGCCGCGCCCCATCTGAAGAGTTGGTACTCCACCAGCAAGATAATGTACCTGGTGGTCGCCGCCCTCCTCTTCCCTACCGCCGCCGCGGTATATTTCTTCGGTTTCTATGCCCTCACCGTGTGTGCCGTCGCCATTGTCAGCGCCGTCGCCACCGAGTGGGCGGTCAAGAAACTAAGGGGGCGGCCCTTCATTATGGATGGCAGCGCCGTGCTTACCGGGCTTCTGCTCGCCCTGATCCTCCCACCCACCCTGCCGCTGTGGATGGTCGCCATCGGCGCTATCTTTTCCATTGCCATCGTTAAGGAAGCCTTCGGCGGGCTAGGCTTCAATATATTCAACCCGGCTCTGGGCGGCCGAGCCTTTCTGATGGCCTGCTGGCTGGCAGCGACCACCACCTTGGTGGCACCGATGGGCTTCACTTGGGACGCGGTAACCACCGCCACGCCACTCGGCTTGAGCTTCGTCCCGCCCGCCGATACCGGCACGCTGTACTGGAATCTATTTCTGGGTAACATCGGAGGCTCACTGGGTGAGACCTCGGTCCTGGCGATACTGATTGGCGGGGGAATACTGTTAGCGGTGGGGATAATCAGCTGGCATATCCCGGTAACCTACATTGGCACCGTGGCTCTGCTCACCCTCATCTGGCCCGGTCAGGACCCCCTGTTTCATGTCATGGCGGGGGGAGTCATGCTGGGGGCTTTCTTTATGGCTACCGATTATGTCACCTCCCCCATTACTATTAAAGGTAAAATAATATTCGGCATCGGCTGCGGGTTGGTCACCGTAATCGTTAGAATACTGGGCGGTATGCCGGAGGGGGTATGTTTCTCCATACTGCTGATGAACGCGCTCACCCCGCTTATTGACCGCTATACTATGACCAAGACGCTCGGTCTAAAGAGTTTAAAGAGGGCAAGCAGTGAAGGATAAGTTAGGCCAATATTATCCCATACTAGCCCTTACCGTGGTCGTTTTCATATCGATAGCGGTGCTTTCCGGAATGGACAGCTTTACCCGCGATACCATCCAGTACCAGAAGGAACTGAAGATTCAGCGAATGCTCAACCAGCTATTCCGGGAAATGAGCGCCTATGACTTTGATGAATCTACCGAGATATACACCATAACCGCCGATGATACCAAGATAGGTTACGCCTTTCTGGGGGTGGGTGTCGGCTACGGCGGGAATATTGATATCGTGGTCGGGCTGGAGAATAAGACCACCCTGAGAGGTATTGCCGTAATCGCCCATGCTGAGACCCCGGGACTGGGCGACAAGATACTTTTGCCTGACTTCACCGATAAATTTGTCGGCCTGGATATCAGCGAGGTAAATCTGACCCGTGATGGCGGCAAAGTAGACGCCATCACCGGGGCAACGATAAGCTCCCGGGCCGTGGTTGACGGCGTTAGAAACGCCGCCATGGAAAAGGCGGAATTTTTACCGGACTAGGAGAAAGGATTAAATGGCTAAATTCTGGAAACAGTTTCTGTCCGGGATAGTGATTACTAACCCGCTGTTTGTCCTTGCTTTAGGCTTATGTCCCGCGCTGGCGGTAAGCGTGACCGTTACCAACGGGATTGGGATGAGCCTGGCTACCGCTTTCGTCCTGCTGGGTTCAGCCATTGTCGTATCCAGTATCAAGAATTTTGTCCCCAACATAGTCCGAATACCGATATTCATCGTGGTCATCGCCAGCTTTGTTACCATTGCTGACCTCACCCTTAAAGCCTTTATTCCAACTCTAGCCGACTCGCTGGGGATATTCCTTCCCTTGATTGTGGTCAACTGCATCATCATGGGGCGGGCGGAGGCTTTTGGTTCCAAGCACCCGGTGCACCTGGCTATTGCCGATGCCCTGGGCGCAGCGGTTGGCTTTGCCATCGCCATGATTATCATCTCTTTCCTGAGAGAGGTACTCGGCACCGGCCAGCTAGCCTTCAAGGTGGTGCCCTATTTTGACATCCACCTGTTTACCCTGCCCGTTCTGGGTACGGACCCGATGGCGCTATTTATCCTGCCACCGGGGGCGTTCTTACTCATCGGGCTGCTTTTAGCACTATTCAGACGATTGGGGGTATTGAAGAGTGAGTGACCTACTGCCGATCTTCATCAGAATGATCACCACCTCCAACATCGTCCTGGTGATGTATCTCGGGCTTTGCCCCTTCTTTGGCGTTTCCAAGAAACTTGGCCCCGCCATCAGTATGGGGTTGGCCGTCACCCTGGTGATGACCATTGCCGCCATTGCTACCTGGGTCATCAACTACTACATCCTGATTCCCTTTGATGTTGAATTCATGTACATCGTCCTCTTTATCCTGGTGATTTCGTCGCTGGTGCAGATGGTCGAGATGACCATCAAGCGGACGAATGCTACTCTCTATAATGCCCTGGGGATATATCTGCCCCTGATTACCACCAACTGCGCTATTCTAGGCCTCACCTTTCTCAACATCAGAGAGGAATACACCATCATCCAGAGCATCGTCAACGGGATAGGTGCTGGCGTTGGTTTTGCCATCGCCCTGATTATGATGTCCAGTATCCGGGAGAAACTGGAGTTGGCTGACCTGCCGAAGTCAATGAAGGGGTTGCCCATCGCCTATATCGCCGCCATGATTCTGGCGCTCATCTTCGTCTTTACCTTTGGCGGGGTGGTCTAATCCATATGGGCTTTTAGACATAAACAATGACCGGGTGATATAATTAAGATAGAAATCGGAGCGTTTAGCGCCCATAAACAGGCATAAAATTAAATCTCATCTGGCTGTTTCGAGAGGGATGTCATAGATGCTAATCACGATGCTGATACTAACCGCCATCGGGCTCACCGCCGCCATATTAATCTACATCGTAAATGTGGTTGTGCCGCGTAAGGTGCAGGGGCTGGAGAAAATGGAGGAGGTAAACGAGCACCTGCCGGGGATGGACTGCGGTGCCTGCGGCTATCCCGGCTGTTTCGCCTACGCCCAGGCAGTGGTCAAGGACCCTGATGAACTCAGCAATGCCCCCTGCGCCACCTTACTTCAGGTCGAAGAGAACGTGAAAAAAATTGAAGCCGCCCTCGGCATAACCGTTGACACCGAAAGCCTGAACAAAAAAGCGCTCGTCCACTGTGGCGGCAAATCAGAGGTTATCTGCGATTACTCCGGAATTGATACCTGCAAGGGAGCCGCCCAGCTCCTCCACGGCTACAAAAAATGCCCCTATGCCTGCTATGGCCTGGGTGACTGCATTGACGTGTGCCCTCAGGATGCCATCTTCATGGATGAAGAGAAAGACATCGTCGTTGTTGACCCGCAGAAGTGTAACGGCTGTGGACTGTGTGTACCCGAATGCCCGCTGGACCTGATTGAGCTGGTGCCGGCCGGGACCAAGATTGCCTTCCTCTGTAGCTACGGACCATTAAAAGATATTCCGGGCAGAGAGAAATGCCAGTACGGTTGTACCCACTGCCGCAAGTGCTTCAAGGCCTGCGAGGAAGAGGGGATAAGCGCCATCGAGTGGGATAAGGAGAGAGCCCTCCCCATCATTGACCAAGATAAATGCACCCTCTGCGGTAAATGCATTGAAGTCTGCGAATCAAATACCCTGGCTGATTTCACCAAAGTCAAAAAGCCAAAAGTCCCTGCCCTGAGCGCCTGAGCCGAAAGGTAGTGAGAGCAAAAGCGAATAATGCGTGTCATTGCTGGTGAGGCGAAAGGTCACCGACTTAAAGTACCCAAAGGGGTTGCTATTCGACCGGCAACCGACCTAGTCCGGGGAGCCATCTTCTCCATCCTGGAAAACACTACCCGTAACTGGGAACTAGTGCTTGATTTATTCGCCGGTAGCGGAGCGCTGGGTATTGAGGCGCTCAGCCGGGGGGCGGGCTGGGTTGATTTTGTAGACCATGAGCCCAGATGCTGCGCCATAATCAGGCAGAACCTAGCCAAGACCAGACTAACCGCCCGGGCACATGTTTACTGTTGCAGTGTGAGCAAAGCAGTTTCTTTTCTGGACAAAGAGTACGGCATCATTCTGATGGACCCGCCCTATGCCAACTCAACCATCGGCCGGGTGATAGACCAGCTGGCCATCTCCAAACTGGTGGGCGGCGATTCGGTCCTGGTGGTAACTCACTCCCCCCATCTATCTCTGGAGGCGAGCTATGCCAAATTAAGCCTGACCAAAGAGCACCGCCATGGTGATAGCTGTATTGCCATCTACCAAAAGGAGGCCAATTCTTGACGATTGCCATCTACCCGGGTACTTTTGACCCGATAACCAACGGGCACCTTGATATTGTGGCCAGGGCGGCCAAGCTCTTTGCCAAGCTGGTCATTGGTATCTATGATTCCCCCGATAAGCAGCCCCTGTTCACCGTGGCGGAAAGGGTTGAACTGGCCCGAGAGGCGGTTGCCAATTTACCCAATGTTGAGGTAGAATCCTTCAGTGGGCTAACGGTTGATTTTGCCAAGAAGGTAAAGGCAAAAGCCATGGTGCGCGGCTTGCGCATGAGCGCCGACTTCGAGCGGGAATTTGATATGGCCATGATGAACAAAAGGCTTTTCCCCGAGCTTGAGCTGGTCTGCCTGATGGCCAACGTGGAATATCAGTTTCTCAGCTCTACCCTGCTCAAGGAAGCCGCCAACCTGGGTGGTGATATCAGCGACCTGGTCCCAGAACATGTCGCTAAAGCACTAAGAAAGAGGGTGAAAGGCAAAATGTGAAGCAGTTGCAAAAAGACTACCCGAAACCAATTGATTTTGTAAAAGAAAAAAGGAGGTAAACTTCTATGGCGTATATGATTACCGATGAGTGCATCAGCTGTGGTGCCTGCGAGCCGGAGTGCCCGAATAAGGCCATCCGTGAGGAAGAGACCCTTTATGTCGTTGACCCCGACAAGTGCACTGAGTGTGTCGGTCACTTTGACTCACCAAAATGTGCTGAGGTCTGCCCAGTTGATATGTGCTGCGTACCCGACTCGAAACATAAAGAGACCAAAGAACAATTGATGGAAAAATACAAGAAACTTAACCCGTAAGAAATTCCCGAGTACCTGAATAAAAAAGCTTACTTGAAGACTACCCCCGAGGACTAACTGTGGGGTAGTCTTTTTATTCAAAGAAAGAGCGCACCGCGTCAAACTCTTGCGGAAGCAGGCTCAGCACCAGGGGGAGGTAATTCAGCAAGACATTGGCCAGAGCTGAGCTGGCTACGGTGTGCCCGATGCCGAGAAACTTGACCCAGGTGGCGAGCATGGCGCCGCAAAAGGTCGCCCCCAGCATCAGACCGAAGAGTGCCCCACCAAGGCGATTGACCCAGCCCAGCATCACCAGTGTAGCCGCCCACTTCATCAGTGAGGCCACCACCCCGGCGACCACCATTACCCCCACCAGTATGATGGCAAAGGCGATAATCTTAGCCATACCCTCGTGAGGCACGAAGGCTAACTGCCCGGCCAGGGGAGCGTAGAAGCGCCCGGCCAGGATGACACCGACAATTACGCCGGCGAGTGATATTACCGCCTTAATGATGCCGGTCTTAAATCCCTGAAAGGTAGCAAAGGCAAGCATTATGATGAGGACGATATCAAGAAGTCCGCTCATGGATTTGCCCCCCTTATTTTTAGTCTATTATGTCATCCGTAGCGCAGAGCTTCAATCGGGTCGAGCCGGGATGCTCTCACCGCCGGATATAGACCTGAGGCAATGCCGATAAAGGCCGAAACCGAAACCGCCAAGATGACAATAAGTGGCGATACCGCCGCATGGAGCTTAAAGCCACCAAGGTCAATAAGCGAAATCCCCTCGGCCAGCAGCCAGCCACCGGTCAGCCCGATGGCACCGCCGACCAGACTCAACATAGCCGCTTCAATCAGAAATTGAAGCAGGATGTCTCGCCGCTTCGCCCCGACCGCCTTGCGCAGCCCGATTTCCTTGGTCCGTTCGGTTACCGAAACCAGCATAATATTCATGATGCCGATGCCGCCCACCACCAGTGAAATGGAAGCAATCGTGCCCAGCAGCAGGGTCAGCACCAGGGTTATCTGCCCGAATATAGCCAGCATCTGCTCCAGAGTGACCACGGAGAAATCGTCTTTTTCATCGGCGTCAATTTTATGGCGCTTGCGTAACAGTTTTTCAATATCGGCGGTGGTCCGGTCTACATCCTCAGCACTGGCCATCTGAACCGCAATTGACTGGATGGCATCTTCCCCACCGGCGGTGCGCTGGGAAAAGAGCCTAGTCTGATAGGTGGTTATCGGGGTCACCACCAGATCGTCCCAGCTAAAGCCCAAAAAGGCAACCCCCCTCGGCTCCAAAACGCCAATAACGGTAAACCGCTTCTCCTTGATTTTGACCTGCTGGCCAATCGGGTCATCATCGCCAAAAAGTTCCTCGGCCACTTTACTGCCGATAACCACCACCATATCCCGCCGGGCTACATTCACATCGGTAAGAAATTGCCCGGAGCCAACTTCAAATTTATATGTATCCAGATACTGGGGGGTGCTGCCGTGTATTACGGCCGTATATTTTTCATCCGCGGTGGTTATCTCAACAAAGTTTTCGTTGGTCGGGGCAATCCCAACCACCGTGGGCAGGTCGGCGACGGCATTGGCATCATCCAGGGTAAGATTGACCTCGGCATAGCCGGGGGCCATTGCCGCCATTCCCGGCGCCTCCGGATTACTCGGTTGCACATAGATGACATCGGTGCCCAGCTCTTCAAAACTTGAGGTAACCATCTCCTGGACACCGGTGCCCACCGCCATCAGGGTGATAACGGCACCGACCCCGATGACCACACCGAGCATGGTTAACGAGGAGCGCATCTTGTTGGCCATCAGCGACCTTAGCGCCATAACGAAAGAGTCAATAAACTTCATCGTCTACCTCGCCACAGTCAGCCTTATTACTGCCAGCCTTACCACCGCCAGCCTTACCACCGCCAGCCTTAGCACCGCTAGTCTTGCCACTGTTAGCCTTATTACTGGTTGTTTTACCAACCTTCTCGTCGCTGACCACCTTGCCATCAAAGAGCCGAATGATACGCCTGGTTTGCTGGGCGACATCCGCCTCATGGGTAACGATGACTACGGTGATGCCATCACGGTTAAGCTCCCGGAAAATAGAGATGATCTCGGCGGTGACGGCGCTGTCCAGATTACCGGTAGGCTCATCAGCCAGAATAATCTCCGGGCTGTTCACCAGTGCCCGGGCAATAGCCACCCGCTGCTGCTCACCACCGGATAGCTCAGTGGGCTTATGCCCGGCCCTTCCCCCCAGCCCGACGCGCTCCAGCGCCTCCAGAGCCAGCTTGCGCTTCTGCCGAAAACCACTATAGATAAGCGGCAGCTCAACATTGGCCACGGCACTGGCCCGCGTTAAAAGATTATATTCCTGAAAGACGAAACCGAGTTTCTTGTTTCTCATTCCGGCTAACTGGTTATCACCAAACCGACTGACATCCTTACCATCAAACAGATAACTGCCCGTGGTCGGCTTATCCAGACAGCCGATAATATGCATCAGGGTTGACTTGCCCGACCCCGAGGCGCCGACGATAGATAGCATCTCTCCATTATCTATTTTAAGGTTCACCCCGCGCAGTGCCGGCACATCTACCTTGCCCATGCGGTAAATCTTGGTAACTGAATCCAGTTCAATCATTTCCCTTAATCCTATCCAGCCCGAAAGAGGCAGTATTTCTTATTTATTCAGCTCAGCGGGCTTACTTCGGTAGAACGACTGACTCACCCTCACTGAGCCCGCTTACAATCTCGGTGTAAAAACCGTCACCCAGGCCAGTAAACACCTTTCTTTCCTCGGTCTGGTCATCAACCTTGACCATGACTACGGTATTACCCTCGCTGTCCTCGGTGATAGCCCGCTCCGGTACGAGCAGGACATCACTGGCTTCCTCCATTACGATATCAACATCGGCGCTCATACCCACCCTCAGTCCGGTAACTTCGGGAACATCAAAGCCGATTTTAACCTCATAGATTACGACGCCGGCTTCTTCCCTGGCCACCGAGGAAATGGTGCGCACCTCACCCTCAAACTCAACATCAGGCAAAGCATCGACGGTGATAACCGCTTTCTGGCCTACTTTCACGCCGGGGATATCTATCTCGTCGACATCCAAATCCAGCTCCATAGTGCTCAGGTCAACCAGATATATGATTGACTGCGTCGTCAGGGTTGGCGGCAGAACAACATCCCCCTCATCAGCATATATATCAGCGATAACACCGGCAAAGGGGGCGCTAATAGTCGCCTCTTTAAGCTGCTTTTCCGCGTACTTTAGCGACTGCTGAGCTTGCTCCAGAGTCTGCTTGGCCAGCTCAAGGGACTGCTCGGCCAGCCCGACTTTCATCTTCTCAAGAGCCACTTCTTCAGTGTCATAATCAGTGATCATGGCATCCAGCCTGGCCTCAGCAGCATCCAGCCTGGCCTGGGCATAGATGATGGTGGTCGGTGATAGCCCCTTATCCAAGGCATATTCCAGAAAGGCTTCGGCATCGTCCACATCCGCCTCAGCGACCTCAATCTCCGGCCAGGTATAGAGTTCCATCGCCTGGTCCAGGTTGTACTCGGCTTGCTCTAAATTTAACTCCGCTTGAGTTACGGCTACCTGCTGGCCGGCTAGCGTTACCTCTGCCTGAGTCAGTGCCAGCTCCAAGTCATCAGTCTCAAGCTGGGCGAGCACTTCCCCCTTGCCAACTATCTCACCCTCTTCAACATATATCCTGTCTATCCGGCCACCGACACCAAACGATAACTGCACATCATTCGCCAGCTGAATGTTACCACTACCATCGACGCTAATCCGCACATCACCCCACTCCACCTTAGCCAGCTGCTGGGCAGCTTTATCGCCATCACCAGCGAAGGGATTACAGCCGATGGTGCCACCCAGAAGAACCAGACCAAGTAGCAGAAGACCGCTAATTTTTAACCACCTTTTCATTTAAAGCCTCCCTATTAAAACTAAAAGTTGTTTCACCTACGGATAACCGGCCGCCTTATGCTCTTCCTCCCAGCGCTCCACCAGGGCGGGGAATTCCCGCTCAAAGAAGACATACATATCGCGGGTCTCTTCCAGCCACAGACGGTTAGCATGCTCCCTATCCCCCATCAGCCTGAGTCCGTGCTCCGCCAGCCGGCGAAGCATCGTCATCTGGTATACCCTCTGCCTCATCAACTGGTGCCAGGTGTCGGGTTTAATGCGGAAGTAGTCCTGCCGGACTCCGGGCAGGCTGCAGCGCTCAATCAAGCCATATTGAATGAGAAACCGGCTCATGGTGCTGATTGAACCCCGACTCGCCATCAGGGCTTCGGCTAACTCATCGGTGGACTGATGAGGGGGGTCAGAAATCATGAGACGACCAATAATGCGCCCCGCCATCCGGGGCATATTCATCTGCTCAAAGGCAATACTCACCTCTTCCACAAAACGTTTCTCTTCAAGTTGTAATTCGGTATCCATACCTTTCCCCCTGGGGAAATTTATCTTTATTAAAATAATGTGTAACATATTTAGATAGTTTTGTCAATACTGAAGTTATTAAATTTTCAGTAATTTCTGAAAGTTAATCGCTTAACTTGAGAGACAAGAGGGAAAATTAATTAACCGCCCAGTTTCTGGGCCTTCTCGTAAGCCGCCACCACCGCCCCCAGAACCAGTTCTTTAAAGCCGCCCTGTTCAAAGCGGGCAATCGCCTCGGCGGTGGTGCCGCCGGGAGAAGTAACCATCCGGCGCAGTTCGGCGGGCGCCCGGCCCGACTTTTGCAGATAGCCACCTGAGCCGAGCAAGGTCTGCATTACCAGCTCCGATGCCATATCCTGAGGCAGGCCAATTTTCACCGCCGCCTCCACCAGCGCCTCGACAAATAGAAAGATATATGCCGGCCCGCTGCCGCTCACCGCCGTCGCCATATCCAGATACTTCTCATCGGCAACGTAAAACTCCCCACCCATCGCCCCCAGAATAGAACCGGCCCGGGCCTTCTGCGGCCCGGTCACCTCCGCCGTCGCCGTCCACACGCTCACCCCCTGGCCAATCTTGGCCGGGGTATTGGGCATGGCTCTAACCACGGCATTATGGCTTAGCCCACGACACAGCGTATCTATCCTGGCTCCGGCGATAATAGATAAGACCAGCTGGCCTGGCTTTAGCTGGCCGTTAAGCTCAGCCATTACTTCGGTCAGATTCTGCGGTTTGACCGCCAGAACCACCACCTCCCCCTCCGCCGCCACCGCCCGGTTATCGCCCGCCACCGAAACAGCGTATGCCTGCTTCAGATGCTGGCGGCGCTCATCTTTAATATCACTGACCCGGATATCAGCCGGCGTGCTCAGCCCCTTGGCTAAGATAGCCGAAATTATTACCTCCCCCATATTCCCGCCACCGATAAAAGCTATCTTCATTTGCTCATCACCTTACTTCACCACAAAGTTGACCAGCCTGCCGGGGACATATATTCTCTTGATGATTTTTTTGTCCTCCAGGTACGGCTGCACCCGCGTTGACTCCGCAGCTATTTGCATGGCTTCAACTTCAGTGATAGACGCCGGCACCACTTTTCGGTCGCGTAGTTTACCGTTTACCTGCACCACCAGGGTAATCTCCTCCTCTTTGGCCAGCTCTTCATCCCACTGCGGCCAGCGCTGGTTATGAATGCTGTATTCCCGCCCCGTTCTCTGCCACAACTCCTCAGCCAGGTGGGGGGTGGTCGGGGCTAATAGCCTAAGCAGGCTATCAATAGCTTCTTCCCACGCCGAAGGCGAGACCGCCCCGGTTTCGGCTACTTTAGCCAGGTAGTTAGCAAATTCCATCAGGGCGGCAATCATAATATTGAAGCGTATTCTTTCCATGTCATCGGTCACCCGGCGAATGGTCTGGTGGGTGAAGCGGGACAACTCCCGTTCCGCATTCTGCCTCACCTCCGGGCTGACGTCCTTACTCCGGCGATAGCCAGTGAGTACCAGATTCCAGAGCCGGTTGAGCCAGCGGGTTATCCCGCTGATACCGCTATCATCCCACTCACCACCCTGCTCCCAGGGGCCGATAAACATGAGATAGGTGCGCACCGCATCCGCCCCCAGCTCGGAAACATACTCATCGGGGGTAATCACGTTGCCCCGTGACTTGCTCATCTTCTGACGCTCCACAATGATAACCCCCTGGTTAAACAGACGGGTAAACGGCTCACCAAAATCAACCAGCCCTATATCCCGAATCGCCTTGATAAAGAAACGGGCGTATAACAGGTGCATCACGGCGTGCTCCGCACCACCGGTATAAAGATTCACCGGCAGCCAGGACTTCACCCGGTCCGCCTCAAAGGAGGCCGTGTCACACTCGGAACTGGTATAGCGCAGGAAATACCACGAGGAACACATAAAGGTGTCCATGGTATCCGTCTCCCGTTTGGCTGGCGCCGAGCACTTGGGGCAGGTGGTATTGACGAACTTCTGGTGGTATTTCAGTGGGGACTCACCGGTCGGCTTGAACTCGGCATCTTCGGGCAGCAGTACCGGCAGGTCTTTCTCCGGAACGGGCACAATGCCGCACTGCTCACAGTAGATTATCGGTATCGGCGCCCCCCAGTAGCGCTGGCGGGAGATAAGCCAGTCACGCAACCGGTAGCTGGTGGTGTGCTTGCCCCACCCCTTCTCAGCCAGAAAATCGGTAACGGCATCTATCCCCGCCTCGCTGGGTATCCCGTCAAACTGGCCTGAATTGACCATAACGCCGCTCCCAATAAAGGCTTCTTCCAGCTCCCCGCCATCCCAATCGGACGGGGCGACCACCACTCTTATCGGCAGGTTATAGCGGTGGGCAAAGGCAAAGTCCCGCTCATCATGAGCCGGCACTCCCATCACCGCCCCGGTGCCGTAGCTCATCAGCACATAGTCGGCAATCCAGATGGGCACCTTTTCCCCATTGAGCCGGTTGACGACATAAGCCCCGATAAAGACGCCGTCCTTCTCTCGCTCGGTGGAGAGACGCTCTATCTCGGTTGCCCGCCGCGAGCGGGCAATGTAGCCCTCAACCTCAGCCTTCTTCTCCGGTGCGGTCAGCTTGGCCACCAAGGGGTGCTCCGGAGCCAGCACCATAAAGGTAACGCCAAAGGTAGTGTCGGGGCGGGTGGTAAACACCAGAATCTCTTTTTCGGCCACGCCGGGATGATCCAGGGCAAAGGAAATCTCAGTGCCCTCGCTCCGGCCCACCCAGTTACGCTGCATTATCTTGATTCTCTCCGGCCAGTCAATGCCGTCGTGTTGCATCAGTTCGTCAGCATATTTTGTAATGCGGAAGAACCACTGCTCCAAGTCACGGTGGGTCACCCCCGCGCCGCAGCGCTCGCAGAAGCCCCCCTCCAGCACCTGTTCGTTGGCCAGTACTGTCTGGCACTGGGGGCACCAGTTGACCGGAGCCTTGGCGCGGTAAGCCAAATCATGCTTATAGAGCTTCAGGAAGAACCACTCCGTCCATTTATAGTATTCGGGCAGGCAGGTAACCACCTCCCGGTTCCAGTCATAGATGGCGCCGATGCTCTTCAGCTGGCGGCGCATATTGACCACGTTCTGCATCGTCCAGGTGAAGGGGTGAATCCCCCGCTTGATGGCGGCATTCTCTGCGGGCAGGCCAAAGGCGTCAAAGCCCATCGGGTGGAGTACATTGTAGCCCTGCATCCGTTTAAAGCGGGCGTGGACATCGGACGGCGCCATGGCATACCAGTGCCCGATATGAAGATCACCTGAGGTATAGGGGAACATGGTCAGCGCGTACCACTTTGGCCGGGGGTCGCTATCACTGACCTCATAGAGCTTGTCTTCAGCCCACCGCTGCTGCCACTTTGGCTCAATCTCCTGTGGGTTGTATCTGGCTAACATGCTATTCCTTCCCGATTAAATAAAAACCCTCCGCCGTTCCAAACGCGATAAATAGCGAAGAGTCACACCACTGAAGTTACCCCAAAATTGAAAAACGCACTCCACAATTCAGCTATAATTTAACACAAAACGGGTAGCCCAGCAAGGGCGAAGCACCGGTTAACCCGCTCACTATGAGGCTAAACAGCACCCCTTTACGATTCAAACTCCTGCCGGGATAGAGCAGTAAGCACAATGGCGACTACCCCCAGAATACCCACCGGGAAGAAGGCGGCAATGGCGCCCGCCAGCGCCAGACCCCATTTCTGTCTTTTCAGGGCATAAATGCCGCCCACCAAAGCCAGCACCGCGGCAATCGCCGAGGTTACTAATATCGCCCCCAGAATAGCCGTGATATTGACCGGAACTCCACCTGACGCCATAGCCGGATCCAGATAGGGATTACTTTCAACCGCAATCATGGCAATAATTAAGCCAAAAACGGCTGTAATATGCAGGCCGGCACAGATTATATCCAGAATACCGGCCACCGTAGGCATCCATGCCCTGCCCATTTTTACCTCCTGATTAACGCTTTAATTTAGCCAAATCTGCCCCCAATTTAACAGAAAATAACAACCACGGCAATCGGACCGGCGATTGCCTATCCCGTCCAAATAGAGTAAAATGTGGGCAAAAATTAACGGAGATGTGCCGATGAAAATTAGCTATCTGCGCCGCATAATTGTTATTATCCTGCTTACCCTCCTGCCCCTGCTGACCGCCTCCTGCGCCGAATCAGCCCCCCAGCCCAAAAGCTACTCCGAGCCACCACCGATGGTCATTGACCCCGCCAAGCAATATACCGCCACCATTGAAACCGAAAAAGGCAATCTGGTGCTGGAGCTCTTTGCCCAGGATGTGCCGGTAACGGTCAATAACTTTGTCTTTCTCGCCCGCGAAGGCTTTTATGATAACGTTACCTTCCACCGTGTAATACCCGGCTTTATGGCTCAGGGCGGTGACCCGACCGGCACCGGCTACGGCGACCCCGGCTACACCTTTGCCGACGAATTTACCGAGCATACCCACCTGGCCGGGGCACTATCTATGGCTAACGCCGGTCCTAACAGCAACGGCTGTCAGTTCTTCATCACCTATGCCCCCCAGCCCGGGCTTGACGGCAAACACGCCGTCTTTGGTCAGCTAATCGAGGGGATGGAAGTTCTGAAACAAATCACCAAGGGTGATGTGATAAAAAAAATCATTATAGAAGAAAGCTAGTTTAGGATGTCTAAATCTTTTTCTTCAGGTCTTGACAAAGAAGAGCATAATTTCTTATTCTATACAAAACACCATGTCAAAAGTGCGTGTCTCATTTCTTATTTAATCTGTCCAAATATAAACATCTATTGGAGGATGCTAAGCAACTGACAACGTAGGGAAAGGAGTACCAAAATGGAGCTAAGCCGAAGAGAGTTCCTGAAAGCCTCAGGGATGGGTATGGGTGGTGTCTTCCTTTTCGGGATGTTTGACCCCGAATTAGCCCAAGCCCAAGTCCCCAGACTACTCCCCCTCAAGAAGAAAATCGGTGAAAAGAGCACCATCTGCCCGTATGATGCCTCTGGCTGTGGCTTTCTGGTCGCCGCCGTAAATGGCAAGGTGGTCAACATTGAGGGCGACCCGGACCATCCCATTAACCGCGGTGGTGCCTGTGCCAAGGGCGCTTCAATGCGGCAGCTCTCCGCCGATAATCCCTGGCGTCTGAGCAAGGTCCTTTACCGGGCCCCGGGCGGAAACCAGTGGCAGGAAAAGAGCTGGGAGTGGGCACTCAATGAGATTGCCCGCCGCATTAAAGACACCCGAGATGCCAACTTTACCGAGCGGAACGATACTGGTCAACTGGTCAACCGCACCGAGGCCATCGCCAACCTAGGTGGCTCTGCCCTGGATAACGAGGAGTGCTATCTCCTCGCCAAGCTGACCCGGGCGCTAGGTGTGGTCTATCTTGAACACCACGCCCGTATATGACATTCCCCCACTGTCGCCAGTTTGGCGGAATCATTCGGGCGAGGGGCGATGACCAACCACTGGAACGACATCGCCAACAGCGATTGTATGTTAGCCATCGGCTCCAACCCCGCCGAAAACCATCCGGCTGCCTTCGGTCACATCACCGAAGCCAAAGAGAAAGGGGCCAAGCTCATCAGCGTTGACCCCAGATTTACCCGAACCTCGGCTAAAGCTGATATCTATTGCCCGCTGCGGTCGGGGACTGACATCGCCTTCATCGGCGGTATGATCAAGTATGTGCTGGATGATATTGAACGTAACCCCGGTAACTACAACCTGACCTACATCAAGGAATACACCAACGCTCCCTACCTGATTAATACCAGCTACAAGGGACCTGCCGAGCTAGAAGGACTGTTCTCCGGTTACGTCGGCAGCCACAATGAAACCGACGGCGGTAAACGGAAATACGACACAGCAAGCTGGCAGTTCCAGCTTGACCAGAACGGCATCCCCAAGAGAGATATGAGCCTCAAGAGTAAGAACTGCGTGTTCCAGCTTATGAAGCAGCACTTCGCCCGCTACACCCCGGAGAAGGTAAGCCAGATCACCGGCGCACCGGTGGATACTTTCCGGGAAATCTGCCGCACCTTCGCCGCCACCGGACAGGTGGGCAAGGCGGGTACTATTATGTATGCCATGGGTACCACCCAGCATACCTACGGTGCCCAGAATATCCGCTCTTACTGTATCCTGCAGCTGCTTCTGGGCAATATCGGTGTCGCCGGCGGCGGCATCAACGCCATGAGGGGTGAATCTAACGTGCAGGGTTCCACCGACCACTGCCTGCTATTTCATATTCTCCCCGGTTATCTCAAAGTGCCGGTGAATACCGATAGCTCACTTGACACGTATTTAAAACGGGCTACGCCGACCAGCAACGACCCCAAGAGCGCCAACTGGTGGCAGCATACCCCCAAGTATGTGGTAAGCCTGCTAAAGGCATGGTATGGCAACTCCGCTACCAGAAGCAACCAGTTCGGTTTCCACTATCTGCCCAAGATTGAAGTCGGCAAGAACTACTCCCACATTGCCCTGTTTGAAGCCATGGACGCCGGCGTAATCAAGGGACTGATGGTCTGGGGGCAGAACCCGGCGGTAGGTGGACCCAACGCCGAGCTAGAGTGTCGGGCTATGGGGAAGCTGGACTGGATGGTGGCCGCCGATATGTGGCACACCGAAACGGCTAACTTCTGGCGGCGCCCGGGAGTAAAAGCGGCTGATATCAAGACCGAGGTCTTCCTGCTCCCGGCACTCTGCTCCTTTGAGAAAGAGGGCAGTGTCACCAACAGCGGACGCTTGAGCCAGTGGCGCTACAAGTGCGCCGATGGCCCGGGTAATGCCATGGATGACCTGTGGATGATGGACTGGCTGGCGCGCAAGCTGAAAGCGCTCTACGCCAGCGAGGGCGGTCCCAACGCTGAAGCAATTACCAACCTTGACTGGAACTACGGTGCTGGACACCCCGATGTCCACGCCGTGGCCAAGGAAATAAATGGCTATGACCTCACCACCGGTGAGCTGCTGCCCAGCTTCGGTAAACTGAAGGACGATGGCACCACCACCTCAGGTAACTGGCTCTACTGCGCCAGCTACACCGAAGAAGGCAACATGGCGGCCCGCCGCGACCTGACCCCGGGGCCGTTTAACATTGGCCTCTTCCCCAAGTTTGCCTGGTGCTGGCCGGTTAACCGGCGCATTATCTATAACCGCGCCTCGGTTGACCTCAACGGCATCCCCTGGGACAAAGAACAGCCGGTCATCTGGTGGCAGGACGGCAAATGGGTCGGTGATGTCCCCGATGGCGGCTGGCCGCCAATGGCGGTTGACCCGGAGAATACTAAATATCCCTTCATCATGAAACCGGAAGGGCACGCCCGCGTCTTCGGTCCCGGCATGGCCGAGGGACCACTCCCCGAACACTACGAACCCTGGGAGTCGCCGATACAGAACCCGATGTCCAAGCAGCATAATAACCCTGCCTTCAAGATATGGAGACCGGAAGAACAGGGCACACCGGATAAATATCCCTATGTGTGCACCACCTACCGGCTCTGCGAGCACTGGCAGGGCGGTCAGATGACCCGCAATATGCCGTGGGTGATTGAGATGATGCCCGAACCCTTCGTTGAGATGAGTGAGGAGCTAGCTGCCGAAAAGGGTATTGCCAACGGAGAAAAGGTCATCGTGGAATCAACCCGGGGTAAGGTAACCGTGAAGGCGATTGTCACCAAACGCTTCAAGCCATTCCAGCTGAATGGCACCAGGGTACATCAGGTGGGCTTACCCTGGCACTGGGGCTTTGTCGGCCTCTCCACCGGCGACAGCGCTAACTCGCTTACCCCCCATGTCGGCGACGCCAACACGATGATACCGGAATATAAAGCCTTCCTGGTTAATATTCGCAAGGCCTAGCTGATGAGGAGTTAAATTTCTAGCTGGAGGTAATGATGGCAGAAAAAGCAATTCTATATGACCCAACCCGGTGCACTGCTTGTCGTGGCTGCCAGGCGGGGTGCAAGCAGTGGAACGAGAACGATGAGTTTATCCCCACCGTGGAAAACGGGGTAGACGCCACCAACTGGGGCAGCTACGAAAACCCGCCTGACCTCGCCCCCAACACCTGGCTCAAGATGGAATTCCGTGAAGTAGAGGCGGGGGGAAGGGTGAGGTGGCTGTTTACCCGCCGTGCCTGTATGCACTGCACTGATGCCGGCTGCGTCAAGGTTTGCCCCTCCGGTGCCCTCTATCATCACGAGCTGGGCTTTGTTGCCTACGATAAGGATATCTGTACCGGCTGCGGCTACTGCGTTGATGCCTGCCCCTTCAATGTGCCCCGCACCGACCGCAATCTGCTTACCGGGGTCGCCAAAATGGACAAGTGCACCTTATGCACCACCCCCGGCCTAGACCGCATCGCCGAGGGCTGGCTGCCAGCCTGCGTCAAGACCTGCCCTCCCAAAGCCCTGATGTACGGCAACCGCGATGAGCTGCTCGCTGAGGGGAAAGCGCGGGTTGCCGCCCTTCAGGCTAAAGGCTGGGTCAATGCCAACCTGTACGGGGAAAACGAGCTGGACGGACTGCATGTCATGTATGTCCTTGATGACCAGCCCGCAGTCTACGGGCTGCCGGTAGCACCACAGGTCTCCCCGACAGTGGTTGCCTGGCAGGACGTAATCCAGCCACTGGGCTGGGCACTGGGCGGACTGACCCTAATCGGGCTGGGCTTGAACTACATTGTCGCCCGGGAGGCAAAGATGGCTAAAGAACTACCGCCCCAGAAGGAGGAGAAGTAACATGGTACAAGAAGTAGAACGCTACCCAAAGGCAACCCGTGTCCTGCACTGGGTACACACCGGTGCTTTTGTCGCCCTGTTTGTCACCGGTCTTATACTGTTCGTGCCTCCGTTAGGCGCCCTGGCCGCGGATAGCTGGAGCCGCATCATACACCGGGTGGCCGCGGTTCTCTTTATCGTGGCGCCTCTCATCTATTTCCCCCTCAACTGGAAGGCATCTGTAGGGGGGATAAAGGATGCCTTTACCTGGGGTAAGGATGATATCGGCTGGCTAAAAGCAGCCCCCCGCTACTATTTCCTGAGTGACGAAGCAGCCATGCCCCCTCAGGACCACATGAACACCGGCCAGAAGATGTGGTGGTTCATGGTGCTTGTCTTCGGGGTGGTCTTTGCCATAAGCGGGCTTATCATGTGGTTCGCCAAGACAACCGCCCCGCCGGAGCTACTGCAATGGATGGTGCTACTGCATGACGTCGCCTTTATCACCACCGGCTGTATGCTGTTTGTCCATATTTACCTCTCCGTGGCTCACCCGATGATGCGCCCACTGCGCACCGGGGCCTGGAACTCCATGTATCGGGGCAAGGTATCAGTTGACTATGCCCGGTCACATCATGGAAAATGGTATGAGAAGATAGCTAGAGGGGCAGAGAAAAGCTAAGTGTCCGCCGTAATAGACAAGATTATTAAAAAGCTAGAGGAAGAGAAAAACAAAAAAGGCAGTTTACCTCAACTTCTAGAGTTCTATCAGAACTTACTTCGTATTGAATCTAGGCTTGGGACGAAAATAGCCCCCCCCAAGCCTAGATTAACTAAAAAGACAATTAACTCCCGCCTAGAGCAGGGCTTACCACTACTCGGCTTTGACGACCTCGCCCTGGACCGGTCACTACTGCAAGAAATATATACTGAGGTCAGCAACCTCTTTGCCCGGTATCCCGCCCTCTTTAGTCCTGCCGTCGAGAAGCTGAAAGAGCTTGACCCCGGCGGTGTTATTGCCCCGGATACACTGAAAGCCTGGTTTGAGGGAGCTAGGTTACCCCTCGCCACCAGCCTCGATGAATCCGAAGAGGCTCTCCTTAATAACATCATCCTGGCCAGTATCAAGCCGTTCCTGACCAGCTACGCCCAAGTTCTGCTGCCGCTGGTGAACCAGGAGCGCTGGCGGCGTGGCTTCTGCCCAATTTGCGGCGGTAGCCCCGATTTCGCCTTTCTGGATGAAGAGCGCGGCGCCCGCTATCTGCTGTGCTCCCGCTGTGATACCGAGTGGCTCTTCCAGCGCCTAGAGTGCCCTTACTGCAGCACCCAGGACCAGAACGACCTGGCCTATTTCACCGACGAAACCGGCACCTACCGGCTCTACGTCTGCGAGCACTGCCAGCGTTATCTGAAAGCCATTGACCTGCGCCAGGCCCAGGCGGAGACGCTACTGCCCCTGGAGCGTATTTATACCCTCGACCTGGACAGACAGGCTCAGGAGCGCGGCTATCTTCCCCACGACAAGACCACCGAGATAAAATAGCCCCACCAGCCAGTTGTTTGCGCCCCTTTTTATCATTGGTATATAATTTAACTGTTTTCGGGGGCGGATGAGTCCCGGTGGGCTTCGCGGACTTCAAATCCGTTGGGGGGCACTAAAATGTCCCCGGTGGGTTCGACTCCCATACGCTCCCGCCAGCTTGAAAGGCAGACGCAGCGGACTTAAAATCCGCCGGACTTAGTCCTTGTGGGTTCGAGTCCCACCCCCGGCACCAGATAATTCATTCCTTACCTCTACTCCCCCATTGACAAGTCTATTTAGTAAGCCTAAACTCAAGTCCTAACTTGTAAAATAGTGTTAAAATAACTTACTGCTTTAGGAGGCAGAGAAAGTGACTAGCGAAAATGTTGAGCTAACTGGCGTGGAGAAGCCAGATAAATCCTCCCAAATGCCAACAAGACCAATCCCTCAAATCCTGAAAGAAGTAGAGGACAATATTAAAGAAGCTGTTGAGGCAGCGAGAAGAGCTGAAGAAGCTGCCAAGTCAGCCAAACAAGCTGCGGCAACAGCAGCAAAGTCATCTGAGGATGCGGCTAAGAGGTCTCAAGAGACACGTAAAGCCGGGGAAAAAGTTATCCAGAACGCTACCCAAGCAGCTGGCGAAGCAGCCGCCAAAGCCGAAGAGATGGCTAAGGAAGCTAACAAAGCAGTTCAGGATGCAGAAAGCAAAGCCCAGGATGCTGAAAAGGAAGCGAGAATAGCGGCTCAAGCGTATAAGAGGGCAATCGCCGCAGCTAGGGAAGCTGCTGAAACAGCGACTAAGACATCCGAGGAGGTAGCCATAAAGGCTAAGGAAGCTGTACAGGCAGCCACAACGGCAGCTGACCAAGCAACCAAGAGAGCCGAGGAAGCGGGTGCCGCAGGCAAAGAAGCTGTAGAATTGAAGGTTATGCTTCAAAAATCCGGTGTAGCCACCAAAACTGACTCTAGCCGAGAGGGCGGCTCTTGAGGTGCCATCCCACGACCTTCGGGTCGTGGGTTCGAGTCCCGCCCCCGGCACCATACATAAAAGATTTCCAATAAAAAGCCACGATGACTCACAAAGAATGTATATATCAATGGACAGACAGTGATAAGCGACTCTACTTTATATCCTTAATTCCCTTCCTGATTGCTTTTGTAGGTTCGGCATATATATTAACAACAATCTCTATTTACCTAATGCTAATTTTCATAGGACTGTATATTATAGGCAACTTTTTTCAAGCTGGAGCATGTGTAGGGTGTCCCTATCAAGGCAAATTTTGCCCAGCTGTATTTGGGGTGTATCTAGGGAATGTCATGTCATCAATAATCTATAAAAATCGAACTTTTGAACGTCGCTTCTTCAATATTAATGCAAATGCGGCCTCAATAACATGCATATTAGCCCTGCTATTTCCTATTTACTGGTTAACATTAAGTGGTTGGTATTATGTTGTTGGGTATTTGATCCTTGTGATAACCTATTGGTTTTACTTCTCATCGGTTTTCTGTCTGAAATGTAGTTATAGTGATACTTGCCCCGGAGGGCGAACAGCCCACACGATATTTGGGAAATAGCTCTATTAATATAGTCAGCTTTTTATATGCTATA
>CP070693.1:335582-347052 GCA_020353235.1 Dehalococcoidia bacterium
AAGATGCCTTAATCTACTAAATAAAACCTCTCACCCTACTTAGGACGAGAGGTTTAAGCTATCTCCGTTACCGCCATGATATCATAAAATAAATGTAATCAGCCATTACTGGCCACGTCTATTATATCAGGCACGGGTGAGAAGTGCAATCGGCCAAGGCTCGGTTTGCCAAGCTTATCATCTTGGCGCTATACTAATTTGGGTAATCCCTAGGCTTTCCCCACCGCCATCGTCTAGGGGAGAAATATGACTGATTACATAATTGAAGTTGAAAACCTGGTTAAGAAATTCGGTGACCTGATAGCAGTAAATGATATCAGCTTCAAGGTTGCCCATGGCGAAATCTTCGGCTTTCTGGGTCCCAATGGCGCCGGCAAGACGACCACAATTAATATCCTGTGCACTCTGCTGAGACCGACCTCAGGGCAGGCCACCATCAACGGTTTTGATGTGGTGCACCAGCAGAGTCAGGTGCGTCAATCAATCGGACTCGTCTTTCAAGACCCCAGCCTGGATGAGCGACTGAGCGGGTTACAGAACATGCGTTTCCACGCCCTGGTTTACAATGTGCCCGCCTTGGTTCGGGAGCAGCGCATTGAAGAGATGCTCAGGATGATGCAGCTTTGGGACAAACGCCATCACGAGGTACGTACCTATTCCGGGGGCATGAAGCGCCGCCTGGAACTGGCCCGGGGCCTGCTTCACCGCCCCAAGGTATTGTTCCTTGACGAGCCCACTCTCGGTCTGGATCCGCAGACCCGCAACCGCATATGGGAATACATACTTGACCTACGCCAGCGCGAAGGGGTTACCATTTTCCTGACCACCCACTATATGGACGAGGCTCAAAAGGCAGACCGGCTGGCGGTTATTGACTATGGCCGGCTTATTGCCATGGATACCCCGGAGAAACTGAAAAGGATGGTGGGCAAAGATATCATCTCCGTGAAAACCGCCGACAACGATAATGCAGCTGAAGTGATAAGACTGCGTTACCAGACCGAAATCAGACGTGATGGCAATGAACTTATCTTCTCCGTAACCAATGGAGAGGAGTTTCTGCCCAAATTCATTAGGGCGTTTGATATCAAAATACAGAGCATTAGCCTACGCCGCCCCAGCCTGGATGACGTGTTCCTCAAGCTAACCGGGCGGGAGATAAGGCAGGAAGATGTTAGAAGCACGTTTAAGGCGATGGTTCGCCAGTATGGGCGCCGCCAGCGCCGCTAGGAGGCAGCAATGAATAACCTACGCGGGATATACACCATTTGGTATCGGGATATAATTCGCTTCTGGCGTGACCGGATGCGACTGGTCGGAGCGATAACCCTGCCCCTGCTCTTTCTCTTCGTCTTCGGTCCTGGGCTCAGCACCAGAATGGGACTGCTTGGCCCCGGCATTGATTTCGCCAAGTTTATCTTCCCGGGTATTATCGGCATGACGGTGCTAATGAGCTCGTTTATGGCGGGAGTATCCGTAGTCTGGGATAGAGAGTACGGTTTCTTAAGGGAGGTGCTGGTGGCACCCATTAGCCGGGTATCGGTAGTCATAGGCAAGGCGCTGGGAGCTGCCACGGTGGCGCTTCTGCAGGGGATGATAATTATGCTGTTTGCTCCCCTGATTGGCATTTCCCTTTCGGTAGGGACCATGCTGGCCCTGCTGCCACTGATGTTCCTGCTCGCCATCTCCATGGGCTCTCTGGGGGTGCTGCTGGCGACCTACATCAGGTCGATAGAGGCTTTTCAGGCGGTGATGCAGATGCTGATGTTTCCCATGGTGTTTCTGTCCGGCGTCTTCTTCCCGCTGGAGGGTTTGCCGTCTTGGATGGATGTCCTGGTCAAGCTGAATCCAGCTACTTACGGCATTGCCCCCATTCGCCAAGTGGTGCTGGGCGTGCCGCCTGAGTTCAGTGTGCTGGGGCACACCATGACGCTATGGGAAAATATCACCGTGGTGGCAGTGGTCGGGACAGTGGTGATTCTTATGGCGATGTGGTCCTTCGGTCACCAAGAATAGCCGCTTGCTCTAGTCGATTTTCTCAAAATCGCTCTTGTCCGCCCCGCAGACGGGACAGAGCCAGTCTTCGGGCAGCTTCTCAAACGGTGTCCCTGGCCCAACGCCACTCTCAGGGTCACCTACCGCCGGGTCATAGATGTAGCCACAGAGCTTGCACTTGTATTTCGCCATCTTACGCCTCCTTAATATAGGTAGGGGCCGATTGGGGTGCTGTCCCCCGCTTAATTTGATGGTAATACTCGTAGGTCATACACTTGTCTTCGGTCAAGATATCGGCGTCTACGACCTCACCGATAAATATAGTGTGGGTGCCCACATCTAATTCCCGAACCACTTTAGCCTCAAGATAGGCGGCGGCATTGTCTATCACCACCGGGGCTTTAGTTTTGCCTATTTTGTAGTTGATGCCTTTGAGTTTATCTGTGTCCCGGCCCGACTTGAAGCCGAAGTGACCGATGAAAGAAAGGGGGGTAGTTTCACAGAGGACAGCCGCCGAAAAGACTCTGCTTTGCCTGATAAACTGATGGGTTAAGTTTTTGTGGTTGATACTTACCGCCACCGTGGGCGGCTCGGCGGTTACCTGAAAGACGGTGTTGGCAATTTGCCCGTTAAGCCGCTCTCCCTTTCGGGAGCCGATGACATAGAGACCATAGCTTAGCTTGTGCAGAGCCCTAGGATTCATGGTTACATGACTTCCTTTTCGCTGGCTTCCACCGCCCGCCTCAGTTCGGTGCTGAGCAGCGGCGGCAGTCCCTCAATATCAACGCGGAGAAAGCCCCTGACGATAGTTGCCGTAGCTTCCTCTCGGCTCAGCCCCCGCGCCATCAGATACTCCACTTCCTCCTCGGCAATCTTACCCACTGCGGCTTCATGGGAGAGGTCAATGCCGGCCAGATTGCCCTTAAGCTCAGGGATAGCGTGAATTTTGCCGCCGTCTTCCAGAATCAGCCCCCGGCACTCAAGATGCCCCTTTACCTCGGGGGCATTGCCCTCAATATAACCACGGGCAGTGATATTACCGCCGGTGGTTATCGCCCGCGATACGATTTCAGTCCGGGCTCCCCTGGCATTGAGTATGGCTCGAGAGCCGACGTCCAGTGACGACCCGGCTGCTGCTACCAGGATACTGTTGTACCTTACTATGGCATTCTCTCCGACGCACTCGGCCGCCGGATACATCTGCAGAGAGCGCACCGGCTTCATCAGCAGATAGTTGCTCAGAAACAGGCCATCTTCTTCGACCACGGCGGCGGTGCGGGGGCGGACGGCTACCTCCGGATTCCAGCTGTGTATCATGGTAAAGGTAACCCGGGCGCCCTTTTTTATGTAAAACTCGGAGACACCCAGATGCAGCCCAGATTCTCTTTTAGACGCCGTGGTGCAACCGGTAATGATATGTAGCTCCGAGCCTTCCTCGGCAATGATGATGTTGTGGACATGCTGCGCTAATTCGGCTTTGGCCAGATAGAGGCAGGCCTGCACCGGGAAAAGCGTTTTATAGCCGGGCAGCGCCCGGATAAAATAACCGTCGTGCTGGTTTAACTCAACATTGGCCGTATATTTATCCGCATCCACCGCGACTGCCTGCCACCAGTAGTCAGCCATCCAGTCATACTTTGCCAGGGCCTGGCTGACCGCCATCACCTCTATCCCCTCCTGCTTGATAGAGCTGTGGACCGGGGCGTTGTCCATCTGGATATAAGTGCCCGACCTCTGGCTGATATCATCCAGCATGACGCCAGCATCCAGCATCTGCGCCTTGGTTTTGGCCGGTAGCTCCGCCGGGTCAGACTGATATGGTTGCTCTTCCGCCGAGCTAACATAGCTCTTTAAATCTATGTCCTCACCCAGGGCAGCCGGCTTATTGGCTGATGCCCTGGCTTTATCTTTGAGTATTTTACTTGATTTTGTCCCAGTCATCCAGTATTCTCCCTTTCTGACATCTGACACAGTGCTCGTAACCCACCTCTCTGACCGTGGCCAGAATTTCATGAGGGTCACCCTCGCAGGCGAGTCGGCCATCATACATAACGTAGCCGGTGCGGGCGTTAACGTAGTCCAGAATATGCCCGGTATGGGTAATGAGTAGCCCCATGCACTTGCGGTCATAGATGGGGCAGCTTTTTTCCAGAAGCTCATTTATCATATCGCCGATAAGGGCAATATTTACCAGGTCAACACCGGATTCCGGCTCATCCAGCAGGACCAGTTGCGGTTTCTGCGCCATCAGTTGCATTAATTCGGAGCGCTTTATTTCCCCTCCTGAGAAGCCGTAGTTTATCTCCCTGTCCAGAAAATCAGCCAGGTCAGCCTTTACCGCCAGCCGGTCTATCTCCTCCTCGCTGGCCCTCTTGCGGAGACAGGCGGCGAGCATATCACTCGTCTTGACACCACGCACCACCGGGGGACGCTGGAAGGATATACCGAAGCCGAGACGGGCGCGCTCGTCGGGGGGCAGCTTGGTTATATCACGCTCTTTGAAGAAGATCTTACCCTGGGTCACCTTGTATTTGGGAAAGCCCATTATCGTCATCAGTAAAGTGGTCTTACCACCACCGTTAGGCCCGAAGAGAATGTGTGTCTCCCCGGTGCCGATGCGCAGGTTTATGTCGTGCAGGATTTCTTTACCCTCCACGGCGACACTCAGTTGCCTAATCTCCAGCATATTGCCCGCCTCTCTGGCTATTTAGCTTCCATCCAGCGACGGATGCTCCTTGCTGACGAACCACGCTGCCGGGTCTTTCAGGTACTGATAGTAATCCAAAAGAATGAGATGGTGTTTCTTCTCCTCGCCGGCGATCATCTTATAAAAATCACTCTCGGTCTGGTAGGTAGCTTTCTGGCTCTGGCTCTGATAAAAATCATAGCTCCGGTTTTCCATTACCATGGCGACCTTGACCGCATCCAGCTCGGTATCCAGGGCGGCGACACTGGCGCCGACCCGGGCTGACGCCTCAGCAAATAGGGTCCTCAGCCTTTGGCCCCTGTCCGGCTGAAAATCGGTTACCGGCCAGGCTTGCTTGTTCTGAATAATCCGGTATATCTCGGTAAACCGCTGCCGGTGGCTGTCTTCTTCCGCAGCTAGCGACTGCATTAGCTTCCGCCCCAGCTCATTACCGCTTTCCTGGCTGGCCCGGAGATAGTAGTCCTTACCATCAATTTCCATCTGGATGGCAAATTGAAGTGCCTTCAGCGTCTTATCTGGCTCAGTTACGATAGCACCTTCTCCTTCGGGACTGACTGTTCCCCACCCTGCGTTTAGATGGCTATTAAGTAATTATAGAATACATCCCTCCAAAATGAAAAGGGTAACCTATACAGTTGCCCGTAAATGGTTTACAATATTAGGGATTAAGTAAGCTACAATCTAGAAATTGCCGTTTTGCGCCATGTATGAGCCGGAAAGGAGGCTGAGATGCTGGAAGTAACCGAACGAGCCAAGGAATGGTTGAAGAGTATATTAATCGAGCAAAATATACAAGACCCACAAGCCGCCATGAGGATTGTCATTGAATCCTCAGGTGAGCTTCGTTTTTGCATTGATATTGAATTTTCCGAGGATCAGGTAATCGAATATAAAGATGCACCGGTTTTACGATTGGCACCGGAGGTAGCCAAACGCCTCGAGGAAAAAATTCTGGATATCAGGGACTTCCCCGATGGACCGGACTTCGCCCTGATATCCAAAGAAAAGAAATAGCACCATCCCGGCTGAGAAGCTGAAGGAGAAGCCAGCCATTGAAGATTATCATCATCGTTGGCACTCGCCCCGAAATAGTCAAGATGGCACCCATCATCAAGGAACTGGAAAGTCAGGGTAGAGACTGTTTTATTCTACACACCGGCCAGCACTACTCGTATAGCCTGGACAAGGTATTCTTTGAGCAGCTTGAGCTCCCGCTGGCTAAATACAATCTGGAGGTAGGTTCGGGGCTACCCGGTGAACAAACCGCCCGGATATTAACCGGTGTGGAGAAAGTATTACAGACGGAAAAGGCTGACATCGTTCTGGCTGAGGGTGACACCAATTCTGTCGTCGCCGGTGTCCTGGCAGCGGTCAAGCTCCACATAAAGGTGGGGCACGTTGAGGCGGGGCTGCGCAGCTACGATAGAAGTATGCCCGAGGAAATAAACCGCATCGTGGCTGACCACTGCGCTGATTTTCTCTTTGCTCCCACCCCGACCGCCCGGAAAATCTTAAGGGGTGAGGGCATCCCCGAAGAGAAGATATTTGTCACCGGCAATACTATCGTTGACGCCATCTACCAGAACCGGGAAATAGCCAAGGGCAGAGCCAACGCCCTTAAAACCCTTGGGCTCAAGCCCCAGGGGTACTTTCTGGTCACCATTCACCGGCAGGAAAACGTTGATGACCAGGCCCGATTTATCTCCATCCTGGAGGGCCTTAACAGTGTGGGGGCTGAATTTGACCTGCCGGTAGTCTACCCCATCCACCCCCACTCCCAGAAAAGAATCACCGAGTTTAACCTGCCCACTAAAGCCCTCAGGCTAGTTGAGCCGGTGGACTACTTCAGCTTTCTACAGCTGGAGAGCAGTGCCCGGCTTATCCTGACCGACTCCGGCGGTGTCCAGGAGGAAGCCTGTATCTTAAGTGTGCCCTGTGTTACCCTGAGAGATAATACCGAGCGACCAGAAACACTTGAGGTGGGCTCTAATCTGCTGGCGGGGGTTGCCCCGGAGAGAATAATAGAGCAGACCAGGGTTATGCTCGGCCGGCAGAATAAGTGGCGCAACCCATTCGGGGACGGCACGGCGAGTAAAAGAATCGTGGAGATAATAACGGGAGGTGAAGATGGCTAAAATTATGGCTACGGGCGGACTGGGCTTTATCGGCTCTAACCTCATCCCCGAGCTTGAGAAGCGGGGGCATGATGTCTGGACTTGCGACCTCTACCACTCGGAGAGAGCCAAATTTAACCGCTGTGATGTTACCAAATACCGCCAGCTTGAGAAGCTCTTTGCCCAGCATGACTTTGACTACGTCTATCACCTGGCGGCGGAATACGGTCGCTGGAATGGTGAGGATTACTATGAGAACCTCTGGCTGACCAATGTGGTAGGGACCAAAAATGTAATACGGCTCCAGGAGGAGAAGAAGTTCCGACTCATCTTCTTCAGCAGTGCCGAGGTCTATGGTGACTATGATAGAGTGATGGCCGAGGCGGTAATGGATGAGCTAGCCATAAAGCAGATGAATGACTACGCCATGAGCAAGTGGGTGGGCGAGCTCCAGGTACTGAATTCGGCCAATATGTTCGGCACCGAGACGGTAAGGGTGAGACCGGTCAATGCCTACGGTCCCCATGAATACTACAGCCCCTACCGCGGGGTAATCCCCGCCTTTATCTACAAAGCGCTGAGAGACGAGCCCTACATCGTTTACCAGGGACACAAGCGCATCTTTGACTATATTGAGGACACCTGCCGCACCTTGGCCAATATTGTCGATAACTTCAAGCCGGGAGAGGTGTATAACATCGGCGGCAAAGAGGAATGGGAGCATGACGTGAAATATGTCTCCGACCTCATCCTCAAAAATTTAGGCAAGAAAGACACCAAGGTCACCTATAAAAAAGCGGAACCCTTTACCACTCGGGTCAAGCATATGGACTTCACCAAATCAAGACGGGATCTGGGCCACGACCCCAAAGTCCCGCTGGAGGAAGGCATCCCCCGGACTATTGAGTGGATGAAGAAAGTCTATGGTTTCGTCTAGCGATGTTAAAGGTAGCCCTTGTCAACCCAGCCCAGGCCACTAGATATCCGCAACCACCCATGGGATTAGCCTTAATTGCCGCCCTTCTGGAGAAGGCGGGCTACCCGGTAACGGTGGTCGATGACAACGCCCTCCAGCTCAAGCCTGAGGAAATTACACAACTGGTCCAGGATGCCGATGTAGTTGGGCTCAGCGCGACCACACCGACGATAAACATTGCCACCGCTTTAGCCCATCACCTGAGGCAAGCTAAGCCAGACCTGACCATCATCTTGGGCGGGCCTCACCCGACCCTGCTTCCCGAAGCTACTATGCAGGCTGCCCCCGATATTGATATCGTCGTCAGGGGAGAAGCTGAAGCCACCATCATTGAGCTACTGCGGTCACTGGAGAACAAGCAGTCGCTGGCTGAAATCGCCGGCATCAGCTACCGCCAGAACGGCAAGATAGCCAGCACCAAGGCCAGGCCGATAACGCTTGACTTGGACTCCCTCCCCTTTCTCGCCTACCACCTGCTGCCCTGGCAGCAATACAGACCAAGGCCACCGCGCGGTCGACTGTCTCCTTTCGCCGCCCTGCTCACCAGCCGGGGCTGCCCCTACCACTGTAACTACTGCTCCAAAGCCATTTTCGGCCAGAAATTCCGGGGGCAAAGCCCGTCAAGAGTTGTTGACGAAATTGGCTATCTGAAGCAGCAGTTTGGCATCAAAGAGTTTGCCTTCTATGATGATGTCTTCAGTCTGGACCAGAAGCGAGCCTGCGCCATCGCCGATGAAATTTTAAAAAGGGGACTCAGGATAGACTGGACCTGCGAGACCAGAGTCAATCTGGTGGACAGAGAACTGCTCAGCCGCCTAAAGCGGGCGGGCTGCTACTCTGTCGCCTATGGCATTGAGTCCGGTTCGCAGAAAATCATTGACATTATCAATAAAGAAATCACTCTGGAGCAGGCGGAAGAGGCCGTCCGACTGAGTAATGAAGTCGGCCTGCAGACCATTGGCTACTTTATGATTGGCAACCCCGGCGAAACCCCGGAGACCATCCAGCAGACAATCCAGTTTGCCAAGCGCTTAAAGCTGGACTTCGTCCAGTTTTCGGTTACTATTCCCTACCCGGGAAGCAAACTCTACGAGCTGTATCTTGATGGCAGCAAGCTTAAAGATATTCCCTGGGAAAGCTTTGTTTATGCCGACCTTGATAAGAAAACCACGCCGGTATTTGAAAATAGCCAGCTGAACCGGGAGGCGCTGGCTTACTGGCTAAAGCGGGCCTATCAGGAGTTTTACCTGCGCCCCGGCTATATCTGGCAGCGGATGCGCAAGACCACCTCGCTGAAAGACCTGAAGACCGGTATTAAGGGCCTGGCGATGCTGCTGAGAAACGTCTGAGCCGGCTACTGATGAGATAAAGATGAATATACTCATTATTCACGAAGTTGACTACCTGACCAAGGTGGTGTTTGATATCCACTTACTTGCTGAGGGGCTGTCGCTGCGGGGGCACCGTGTCTGGGTCATTGATTACGAGAATACCTGGCGCCGGGGTAGCCTGGCTGACCTCGGCAGGCTAAAGACGAGGGAAGTCAATGCCGAGCCGCGGGCTTTCCCGAAAGCAGCAGTGTCCATGAGACGCCCCGGCTTCATCAAGATTCCCGGCTTGAGCCGCCTGTCAGCGGCGGCTACCCACTATCAGGAAATCAAAAGAACGATTAAAGAGAAGAATATCCAGGCTATTGTCCTCTACTCGGTGCCGACCAATGGGCTGGCCGCTATCAGCCTGGCCTGCAAAAATAACATCCCAGTGGTATTCCGGTCGATTGATATTCTCAACCGCCTGGTGCCCTACCCGGCGCTGCGCCCGATGACCCGATTTCTGGAGAAAAAAGTGTACGCCGGAGCTGATATGATTCTAACTCTTACCCCCAAGCTATCTGAATACGTGAATAGTCTGGGGGCTGACCCTGAACGAGTAAAACTGCTGCCTATGCCGGTGGATACCGATCTGTTTCACCCCTCAACTGATACCGGCGGACTCCGCCAGAGGTGGGGGCTGGGCCAAAAAGCGCCGGTTATCGTCTTTATCGGCACCCTCTTTGACTTCAGCGGGCTTGACGCCCTGATTAACCAGTTTCCTCAGCTACTAAAAGAGATACCGGAGGCGAAACTGCTCATTGTGGGCGACGGTCCGCAGCGCCCCGGGCTGGAAAAGATTATTGCCGAGCTGTGCTTAGCCAAGCAGGTCATCATTACCGGCTTTCAGCCCTATGCCACCATGCCCCAGTATATCAACCTGGCTGCGCTGTGTATCAATTCCTTCCTTATTACCGACGCCACCAGGGACATCTTCCCCGGCAAGATAGTGCAGTATCTCGCCTGCGGCAAGGCGGTAGTGGCTACCCCCCTGCCCGGCATGATGGCGGTAACCGCCGGTGAAGAACAGGGGGTAATATATGCCGGTGATGCTGGCGAGATGGTGAAAGAGGTTATCTCCCTGCTTAAATCGCCGCAGCGCCAGCGGAAGCTGGGGCAGGCTGGCTTGAGCTATGTGACCGGGGTACATCAGCGTGATAAAATAGTGTATCAACTTGAAGCCAGACTGGAAGAGGCAGTTAAGGAGAAACAAAGTGAGCGAGTATCTAAGTGAATATAAAGGCAAGACCGCCCTGGTTACCGGTGGCGCCGGCTGCATCGGCAGCAATCTTACCCGAGCCCTGCTTAAGGCCGAGGTAGCCCAGATAACCGTCCTGGATGACCTCTCTGCCGGGCAGAGGTGGAATGTCCCCGATATGCCCAGTGTGGTCTTTATTCAGGGCAGCATCGTGGATGACGAAGCCCTGAAAAAGGCTTTCGCCAATAAATTCGACTTTGTCTTTCACCTGGCCGCCCATTTCGCCAACCAGAACTCGGTGGACGACCCGGAGGCTGACCTCATGGTCAACGGGATGGGCACACTTAAAGTCCTCCAGTATTCTCATCTCAATAAGGTCAACAAGTTCGTCTTCGCCTCCTCTGGATGCTCGGTCTATGGCAGCCAGGCGCCCCTGCCATTGAAGGAGGATTTTGTTTCACTGCATCTGGATACCCCCTACCAAATTAACAAGCTCCTGGGGGAGCTATACTGCAATTTTTTTCATAACTACTATGGCCTGCCGGTAGCCACCGCTCGCTATTTTAATGTCTTCGGGCCGGGTGAGATCCCCGGCAAATACCGCAATGTCATCCCTAACTTTATCTGGTGGGCGCTTCACCAAAAGCCCCTGCCCCTCACCGGTACTGGTGAGGAGACCAGAGACTTCACCTTCGTTGACGATATCATTGACGGCACTCTGCGGCTGGGGGTAATCCCAGAGGCAGTCGGCGGAGCCTTTAACCTGGCCTCGGAAACAGAGACCAAAATAATCGATGTCGCCAATATCGTAAATGAGCTCACCGACAACACCGGCGGGGTTAACTTCGTCGGTAAGAGAGACTGGGACAAAATCAGCCGGCGGCGCGCGTCTATTGCCAAGGCAAGAAAAGCCGTGGGCTACGAGCCAAAGACGAAGATGAAAGAGGGCATCAGTAAAACATACGACTGGATTACCGCCAATCGCGACCGAATCGAAACAAGCGCCACTTTTGAAGTTTAGTATTAAATATTTAACCACCTAGATTCTTAAAATTGTGATGCCAACTCAACTGGTTGAAACTCCCTTTGAATTATTTGTCACCTAGAGTA
>CP070693.1:347152-410221 GCA_020353235.1 Dehalococcoidia bacterium
CCGCCTAAGAGGCGGGCTACCTCATCCAGAGACGACTCAGCGCCAACCGGTTTGATTAACACCACCCGGTGGGGCGAACTGATAACCGTCGTGTCGCTGCCGGCTTGAATGTGGTGCCAGCTGTCTTTCTCCGGCTCATCAAAACTTATATCCTGGGGGACATGCTTAACAGTAGCCACACGATAGCCCCTTGATTTTAACTCCGTAATCAGTTTCTGAATAAGAAAAGTCTTTCCCGACTTTGATTTACCCACAATCGAAACTAAAGGGGACATCCCTGACCTACCTCCTTCTTTCTCGCCGACTCGTGCCATCCCACCCTGACCAGCGCTGACGGTAAGTCTTTCACTTAGCCGCCGCCTGAGACAGCATCTGAATGATACTTTGGGCCAGAAAAGCAAACGACTCAGAGCTATAGCTTTCTATATTGCCTTCATCACAGAGCTTGGCCAACTCCGGATCAATGGGCAGCTGCCCCAGTAGCGGGGCGCCGGCCGTTTGGGCCATCTTCTGCGCTTTACTCTTACCAAAGAGCTCAATCCGCTTATTTATCTCGGGTATATACAAAAAGCTCATATTCTCGACCACTCCCAGGACAGGCTTGCTCATTTTCTGCGCCATGTTTACCGCTTTTCTAACTATCATCGCCGTCAAGTCCTGAGGAGTGAAAACGATGATTACCCCCGATACCGGGATTGATTGCAACACGGTAAGCGAGGCGTCCGCTGTGCCCGGCGGCACATCCACCACCAGGTAATCAAGCTTCCCCCAGACCACGTCCTGCCAGAACTGGGTAATCGCTTTAGAAAGCAGCGGACCACGCCAGATAACCGCGGTATCATCCTCAGGCAAAAGCAGGTTCATTGATATAACCTCAATCCCCGTCCTTGATACTACGGGGAGAATCCCGCTATGGCTACCACTCGCCCGAGTGGCGATACCGAACATCCGGGGGATACTGGGACCGGTAATATCGGCATCCAAGATACCCACTTCCAAACCCTGACGCTTTAGGGCAATCGCCATCAGGCTGGACACCAGGGACTTACCCACTCCCCCCTTGCCGCTCATTATGGCCACGACATAGTTAATCTGGTTTATCTCGGATGGTCTAACCTCGACAAACTCTATCTCCACCCTACCTACATCAGAGAGCTTAGCCACCGCCTCCTGCGTTCTGACTTTCACCTGAGCCTGGGCTTCGTTATTGAGAGCGGTTGACGCCAGTGTGATTTTAACCTTTTTCCCGGAGATGGTGACGCCACGCACCAGGCCCAGCTTTTCCAGATTACGCGTCGCCCCGGGCACCCCCACCTCTTGCAGGCACTTCCTCACCATCGCTTCAGTTACCATGGCTTGCCCCCTATTTTAATGAAAGTTATCGGCTGATTATCATTATAATGCCTAAAAGTGCCTCTGTCACTAAAACAGGGCGCCCAAAATAGCCAAGACACTTAATTAGTGTTAGAATATCTGCCGTGATAAAGCAAAATGTTACCAAGTTGCTGGGCGAGTTGCCGGCGGGGGTGACGTTGGAAGCGGCTGCCAAGACCAGAACCGCCGAGGAAATCGGGCAGGCGATTGAAGCCGGGGTAAAGATTATCGGCGAAAATTACCTCCAAGAAGCGGAACGCGCCTATGAGATAGTCGGCAATAGCGCCGAGTGGCACTTCATCGGGCACCTGCAAAGCAACAAGGTGAAAAAGGCGGTCAACCTGTTTGACATGATCGAAACCGTTGATTCAGTAGCCATAGCCGGCGAGATTGATAAGAGATGCGCCCAGATTAATAAAGTGATGCCGGTGCTCATCGAAATAAACAGCGGTCGGGAAAAACAGAAATCGGGGGTATTTCCCGAAGAAGCCGAGCAGTTAATCCGGGATATCTCAGACTTAGCCCACATAAAAATAATGGGGCTGATGACCATGGGACCTTTCTCGGGCGATCCTGAAGATGCCCGCCCCTATTTTGTCGCCACCCGAAAAATATTTGAAGAGCTGAAAAGGAAGCCCATACCCAATGTAGAGATGAAGTATCTATCTATGGGGATGACCAACTCTTATAAGGTCGCCATTGAAGAGGGTGCCAATATCGTCAGAATCGGCAGCAAGATATTCGGCGAGCGGTATTAGCTGGAGCTAATCCCATCCAGAAGCGCCATGCCCTTGATGATGTCAGCCAGGTCTTGAAAAGGGGTACAGTCAACCCTCGCCTGTCGACAGCTATCCAGCAGGTCATCGGTGGCGAAAATGTGATGAGCCTGCCGGGCGGGAGACAAATCAGAGACACCGTTACCGATATAGATTATGCGGTAGCCCTGACTGAGGAACAGCCTGATATAGGCTTCCTTGAAATCGCTCTGCAACTGGTTACCATCCGGGCCGATATATCTGACCCTGACACCTGCGGGGTCAAACTCGGTCCGGGCGGCGAATACCTCAATGTCGGGCACACCGAGCTCTTTTAAAACATCTTCAATATAGAAATCCAGCCCGTTACTGACAATAACGAACTTAAAACCGCGATGCTGACAGTAGTCCAGTAGCTGACTAAAGCCGGCCCTTACCTCTAACTTGCTCTTGATAAAGTCAAGCAGGGTTTTTTCATCGGCTTTAACCATGGCAAAAGCCCTGGTATTGAACTCACCGACGGTTATTCTGCCCGCCCGGTACTCAGCCAGCAATTTGCGCCAGCCCCCATCAGCAAAAGTATCCAGCACCATATAACTGACATCGGCGTGGGTAATGGTGCCATCAAAGTCACACTGAACCAGGGTTTGCTTTACTTGCTGAGACATGTGTATCTAAAACTCCCTTCTGCCAAAGACTTAATGTAACATAATTTGAGAGGCGCCGTCTAATGGCTTGAGCGTCTTTAACTGCCCTTTGATTTATGCTAGTATATTAGAGCTAAGACGGGGTGTAGCGCAGCCAGGTAGCGCACCTGAATGGGGTTCAGGTGGTCGCCGGTTCAAATCCGGCCACCCCGACCATAGTCGTGAAACTCGGTATAATAGCCTATGGGAAATTTACTTCTAGCCATTTTGGGCATTATTGGTTTACTCGGCATTATAATATTTATCAAGTCAACACCCTTAAAAGTTGTCCTGGCTTTTGGCTGGCTTGTAATCTGGCTCTGGATTTATGTCACTTTCGTTGCTTAATTCCCGCCTGTTTCAAACCCGAAGGTTTTAACAAGAACATTACTAATGGAACACTTTGCATAAAGGGAGGTATATTATGGCAACAACCGTCGCCGAAGTAGCCCAGGCTCTAGCCATTGCCTATTTAAATCATGGCGCTCTCGTAGGTAACATCATCCCACCAGGGGTCCGCAAAGGGGACACGGCAACGATAGGTATGAAACTTGGCGAGCTGTATGTGGCTATTTACGAGGGAATAGAAGGCAAAGTCAAACTTTCAGATGAGGAGTCAGGTTGAGTATTCCCTAAATTATTAATTCCCGCTTTTTACCCTATTTACGCCTTCTCTCCCGCCGGGTTTTGTCCAGCACTCGCCGGTGGTGCTTTTTGCTCATCTTCTTTTTACGCCACTTTTTGACATTGCCCACCGCTCAAACCACCTGGCGGACATTGCTAGCACCGTCAATTAATTTTACCAATTATAACACGGATAACACATCGCCGGCTTTATTTAACCAGCCAATCATTCCCTATCCCCGACTAGCGGCTTATCAGCCGTACTTCAGTATGCTAGTATTATAACGCCGATAATTGCCATGAGTGAGAGAGGCTAAAATATGGCTCATAAAGGTGCCGCATACCACTATAAATTAGTCGATAGTGAAAGTGAGCTAAAAGACGCCTTCCGGATAAGAAGACGGGTATTTATTATCGAGCAGAACATCCCGCCCAATTTAGAATACGACCAAGATGACCGGACCGCGCTTCATATGCTGGCCCAGGAAGGGGGAAAAGCCATCGGCACCGCCAGGGCGCTATTTTTGAGTCATAACCAGGCTAAACTGGAGAGACTGGCGGTACTAAAACCGTTCCGGGGGCGGGGAATCGGGAGTGAAATCATTTTCTTTCTGGAGAAGGAATTAAAAAACCAGGGCGTTGAAAAGGTAATTCTACACGCCCAGTGCCGGGCAACTGCCTTCTATAAATCGTGTGGCTACCAGGAAACGGGCACGCCCTTCTGGGAGGTCGGCATCAAGCACATCAAGATGCAGAAGCAACTCTGACTCGTTTGGGGAAATTTTATTCCCCATTCTTGCCGGTCAGCCCAGCGACTAAAAGCTGGGGCGTCGGGTGGAATTTACCTTACCAAAGGACTGCCCGATTCGGTCAATCATGATGGCGAGGATAACAATACCAATGCCTGCCAGAAAGCCACGTCCCACATCAAGCCGCTCAATACCGCGCAGAACTTCAAGGCCAAGTCCAGAGGCACCAATCATAGATGCAATAACCACCATAGCCAGCGCCATCATTATCGTCTGGTTGACACCAGCCATAATGCTGGGGCGAGCCAGCGGCAGCTGTATCTTGAACAGGAGCTGCATGCCAGTGCTGCCAAAGGCATTGCCGGCCTCAACTATTTCCCGGGGCACTTGACGGATACCCAGATTGGTAAGACGAATGCAGGGTGGCACGGCGTAGATAAAAGTAGCCACCACCGCGGGCACCTTGCCCAAACCGAAGAAGAACACTGCCGGGATGAGATAGACAAAGCTGGGCATGGTCTGCATACCATCCAGAATGGGACGCATTATGGCTTCAAAGCGGTCACTCTTGGCCGCCAGAATGCCCAGTGGAATACCGATTAATACCGAGACCACAACCGCGGTGACAATTATGGCCAGGGTGGTCATGGTGTGGTCCCAGAGCCCCATCACCCCGATGAACACCATACCAAACAGGGCAATCAGGGCTATCTTGTAGCCAGCAAACCTCCAGGCGGTACCCACCAGGATAATTATCATCGCCCACCAAGGTATCCACCACAGAAGATGCTCAATCTGGACCAAAGGCCATCTAATACCGATGGTAATGACGTTAAATAAAGCGGCCAGGTTAATTGTCAACCACTCCACGGCGGTGTTAATCCAGTCGCCCAAGGGGATAACAATTATCTCCGGGAAATCAAACATACCCCACCTCCTTACCTAACTAAATCTACAGATACCCCCGCTCTACCTGAAAAAGAGGGCGACGGTAAAGCGGGGATATCAACCTCGCGCCTTATTCTACTTATCTGCTCAGCACCCTTATTCAGTACCCTGGGGCGCTACTATGCCGCTGTCTACCGCCTCTTTCACATTCTGGGCGATATCATCGGGGACGAACTTGGTCCACACTTCCTCCCGTTCTTTGATGAACCAGAGGGCGGCATCAAACGGCTCAGCATCCTGTTCGTGCATATAGGCAAGCGCCTCACCGAGAACGGGGGTATCCAACCACCATTTCTCAAGCATCTCAACTACTTCTGGCGCCCTGTCCGGGATGCTTTTGTTCACCGCAACGTGGAGGTTAGCAGATGGATAAGCGCAACCGTGATTCTCTTCCCAGACCGCCTCATCATAGGGCGGCTCCTCCAGAAGCGTCATATCAAGTATGCCGGAGATCCAGGTCGGGCCCCAGTAATAACCCAACCACGGCTCACCCTTTTCATAGGCACCCAGCATTGAAGCTTCCAGACCCGCCTGACTACCGGGATTGACCAAGTCATAGTCATCGTCCAGCCCGTAGGCGGCCACCTTGGCAATATTAATCTTTTCGCATTCCCAGCCTGGTACACATTGTACAATAGCACCCTTGCTCGGGTTCTCCGGGTTCTTGAAAATCTCCTTGTATTCGGGCTGGTCAAGCTGAGAGACGCTCTTTAGATTCGGCGTCATCGGCTCGATGCCTCGCTCCGGGTCACCCTCTATCATATAGGTCGGCACGATAAACAGGCTCTGCCAGTTGTCATCATTCATAATACCTAGATCAAGGACATTCCCCGAAGCAATGGCTTTGTCCCATGCCTCCTGCTGGTTGGGCAGCCATATTTCGAGGGTCATATCAACTTCCCCGGCCTGTAGTGCCTGCAACAAGGGAATGGTTGCTCCCGGGACCAACTCGACCGGATAGCCATAGCCATGCATCACGATTATCCGGGCCAGCTCTGCCTGGAAGTGAGCGCTGCCCCAGTTGAGGTCGGAAATCTTAATCAGCCCCCTTTCTTTGGGTTGAGCACAGCCGGCTACGCTTAAGCCCAGCACAATTACGACCAGCAATAGCACAATCAAGATTTTTTTCATACGATTCCCCCTTTTCCAGTGGTTTTAACCTAAGCTAGTGGTATCCGTCAGATCTCTCCGCTAGTGCCGGCGTAAGATTTTAGCCTGCCTGGTGTGCCACTCACTACCGCCAGTTGCCGGCACTGCTGATATGAGATATCCAGTAAGGTGACGAGGAATTCTTGGTTGGCTCTCTTGCTTGTACTGATTGACCTACTACCTTTCGCAGCTACTCAATCTAACAAACAGGAAGTGATAAGTCAAAGTGATTTATTAAGAAAATGACCGCTATAATTTGTATTAAGTAACCAAGATTTACATTGAGGAAGCTTTTCTGTTCCCATACTGGCAACAGTATTCCCAAACTCTCTCCAATACTCACGTATTCTCCCCAAATCAAGGCTGGGCTACTAATTTTTAAAGATACTATCAAACTTTATTACTTTTAGACTTGATGGCTTAAGAAAGAAGTTTTAATATATTGAATATATAACTATACGTATATACGTATTATTGGGGGGAGGGGGAAAATCTTTTGGCGGATAAACCTAACTTAGAACTTTACAAGCTAAAGGCAGAACTATGCAAAACGCTCTCTGACCCGAAGAGGCTCATTATCATCAGCGAGTTGCGTAATGGGGAGAAACAGGTCAGAGACCTGGCAAATACCCCCGGCGGTTGTCTCTCGACATTTAACGCTTCTCCGCAACAGAGGGGTAATAAAGCCGCGCCGTAAAGGCACCAAGGTATATCACAGCCTGACCGACCCTAAAATAGGTGAGGCCTGTGACATGGTTCACGAAGTATTGCTAAATCAGATAACCAAAAACAAGGAATTAGCCGAAAGATTAGTATCTTAATCCCTACCCGCTTTATCTCGATAAAAGGCGAGGACAGCAGAGGGGGCTAAAATTGGCTAAGCTAAATTCTCAACAGCGGGCGTATCTGGAACAGAAATTCGGCAATCGCGTCTCCTTTCATAAGACAGAAAGAAAACTCTACAGTCACGACATCGCCGCCATGCCCAGCCTTATCAAGCCGTTCATCGGCAACACCACCCCAGAGGCAGTAGTCCAGCCGCAAACCGAGGCGGAACTGGTTGAGCTGGTGCGCTGGGCTACCGAACAGAATGTGCCGCTGACCCCGCGGGGCAAGGCATCAACGGGCTACGGTGGTGTACTCCCCGTCAAAAAGGGATTGGTTATAGATTTCTACCAAATGAGCCAGGTCAGCCACATTGATGCCAAAGCCATGACGGCCACGGCACAGGCGGGGGTGGTCTGGGAGAAGCTGGATCAAAAATTACAGAAGCACGACTTGACGCTGCGGCTTTATCCCACCAGCTACCCGGCAGCTACCGTCGGCGGCTGGCTGGCGCAGGGGGGGGCCGGCATCGGCTCATTTGAATTCGGCTGGTTTCAGGATAATGTGGCCAGTGCCCGGGTGGTATTGCCCGATGGCAAGGTTCAGGAATTCAGCGGGGCAGAGCTTGACCTGATTTCCAGTGCCGAGGGCATTACCGGATTCATCACCGAGGTGACGCTACGCGTCCAGCCCCTGGAGGACATGAAGATAATAGCTATCGGCTGTCCCGACCCCCACGACCTGCAACAGCTGGTACAGGCCATCATTGACCAGAAACTGCCCATCTGGTCATTAATTTTTATCAACCCGCGCATGGCTGAACTCAAGAACAAGGCGCCGCTGATGGAACACTACGGCCACCCGGTTGAGAAACACGTGCTGCTGCCGGCGTCGTACATCCTCACCCTCGCCTTACGCCAGAAGGATGAAAAGGCAGTCATGGCTAAACTACCCCAGATTATGAAGCCCTGCCAGGCAGAGCTGCTCAGCGACAAGATTGCCGAGCACGAATGGGAGAACCGCTTCAAGCTGATGATTGTCAAACGGCTGGGGCCGAGCTTGATACCAGCCGAAGCGGTGGTCCCTCTGACCAGTCTGGGCAATATGATGGCCGAGGTAGAGCGCAAGGTAAACCAGCCCATAGTAAAGGAAGGCGTCATCATCCCGAAAAGCCATAATGGCCAACCGGAGGTGATCCTTCTGGGGTTCATCCCCGGCGACCAGCGCAAGTTCAGCTACAACTTCGTCTTCCCGCTGTCGCTGAGCTTCATGAAAATCGCCGAGAAGCATGGTGGTCGTGCCTATTCCACCGGGCTCTACTTCGCCCGGAAAGCACCCCAGGTACTGGGCAAGGAAAGACTGGCCCGCCTCAAGGCATTCAAGAAAAAGGTAGACCGCCAGGCAATTCTGAATCCGGGCAAGGTTATCGGTGGCGGCATGCTAAGCTTGGCCACATCCATTGCCCAGCTGTTTGAGCCCCTGCTCCGACCTTTCGGCAATCAGGTTATTACCCACATCGGGGAAAGACCCGCCAAACCGGTACGCAATATTCCCCCCGATGTCGTCTGGTACGCCTACGGCTGCTCCCAGTGTGGCTACTGCATTGATGAATGCGACCAGTTCTACGGGCGAAAATGGGAGAGCCAGAGCCCGAGAGGCAAGTGGTACTGGCTACGAGAGTATGTTGAGGGCAGAGAAAACTGGGACCAGTTCATGGTGGATACCATTCTGGTCTGCACCACCTGTGAACTATGTAACCTGCGTTGCTCAGCATCACTACCCATTGAGCCATCATGGATGAAGCTGCGCGGTCAGCTGGTCACCGACGAGAAAAGAATGACCTTCCCGCCTTTTGAGATGATGGCCGCCTCACTACGCAAAGAGGGTGATATCTGGGCGGCTTACCGCAAAGACCGCACCGCCTGGTTCCCCAAAGACCTGAAGGCAAAGCATGGCCCGTCGCATAAGGCGAAGATAGCCTACTTTGCCGGCTGTACCGCCAGCCATGTGGAAAATGACATTGCCATGGCTGCGGTCAGGCTGCTTGATGCCGCCGGTGTTGACTTCACTTACATCGGGGAAAAGGAAAACTGCTGCGGGACGCCAATGCTCGTCTGCGGCAAATGGGATGTCTTTGAAGAGACGCTGCAGTCAAATATCCAGAACATGAAGGACGCCGGTGTTGATACCGTGGTCACCTCCTGCCCAGCGTGTGACATGATGTGGCGCCAGGTCTATCCGATATGGGCAGAAAAGCTGGGCATAGATTACCCTATCACCGCCAAGCATTACAGTGAGGTAGTCACCAAGAAAATCAAGAGCGGGGAATTCAAGTTCCCTGATACCGGTCAGAAGACGACGGTAACCCTGCATGATTCGTGCCATATCGGGCGGGTGTCCAGCGTGTATGATGCCCCCCGTGACCTGATTAAAGCCATCCCCGGGGTAGAGCTGGTCGAAATGGAACACAACCGCGAATGGGCACACTGCTGCGGCAGCGTGCTCACCCTCATTAAAGACCCGCCAGTCGCCGCCGATATCGGCAAGTTCCGCATGGATGAAGCCATAGATACCGGCGCCCAGAAGCTGCTGGCGCTGTGTCCCTGCTGCGAGTTCCAGTTCCGGGTCACCGCTAAAAAGAAGCAGCTACCCATTGAGACGGTAGACCTGGCCCGCTTCGCCACTTCGGTTCTCGGCTATGATTTCCCTGACCCCAACCCTGAGGTACAGAAGCAATGGGCTGTCTTTGAAGCTATGATTGCCCTGATGACACCCCAGGGCTTTGCCGACCTGATGGGTAGCATGTGGCCCGAGTTGATTGATGCCATGCCCTTCGGTATGGGCAAGATGATGCGGGCCATGAGCAAGGTCCCAGGGGTATTAAACCTAATGAAGCCGATGTTCCCCATTCTGTTCCCCCGACTGCTACCGATGATGATGCCTAAGGTGATGCCGGTAATGCTGCAGCGGGTGGCGGAGCGCATACCGATGCCCGACTACATGCGGGAACAGATGCCGGAGTTAATGCCCAAGGTGATGGACAATCTCATGCCCCATATGATTGGTGATGTCGTCCCGCTGGTCACCCAGCCGATGATTGACTACCTCAGGGGCAAGAAGGATGCGACACAATATTAACAGGCAATATGGGGCCGAAGATCAGAGTTGAACTGATGGTTTAAGACATTGCTCCTAGAAACTCCTTTAGTCGTTCACTTTTGACTTGGAACTGCCAGCACTAGGTACCAGCGTGTCCAGCATCTCGCCCATGTGTTCGAAAAGCCAGAAGTGCCCGGCATTTGGAATATAGGTTGCCTCACAGTTGGGCATTTTACCCGCCATGTAGCGGCCCATCCCTCCAACGCCACGGTCCTCCTCGGCTTGCCAGAGGTGTACCTTTGTCGTGATCTCCTCAAGTGGGATCGGCCAGCACCCGGCGAGGTTAATGTCATAGGCCGAAGCGCGTCCACCCTGCCGCATTCCCTCTGTACGATCTGGACTCAGGCGCTCACGTAATCCCAGACGGACATAGAGGGCTTTATCTGTTTCGTTCATCTCGGTAAATACAAGCTTGAGGTAAAGACCGAGAAAGTTATTCACTAAGAATGACATTAAGCCCATTTGCATACGGGGTATCCACGGTGCTCTGGAGGACAGACGGAACAGCAGGCGGAGGCCCGGATTTATACCCTCTGAGGACTGTGGTGTGAACGGTCCCACGCTACCCCAGAGTCCCACTGCGGTCAACCGCTCTGGTATCTTCCAGGCACAAGCCAGGGTAGCGGGACCACCCCCGGAAGCACCGAGCACAGCAAACTTGTCAATTCCCAGCGCATTAGCCAATGCCACGATGTCATCCGGGTAGTCGACGATGCCATAACCGGGTAGATAGAAATCAGAAAAACCGTAGCCAGGCCGGTCTGGAGCAATGAGGTGTAGATTAGGTCGGAAGGGGCAGTCCGGCATGAGTCCGTATAGAAGCCGGGAGTTGGGATTACCGTGGAAAAGGATAACTGGCTTCCCATCGGGATCACCATATTCAGCGTAGCAGAGCTTACGCCCATCTTGCAACTGAAGAAAGTTTGTATCTCTCAGACTGTTTTTCATTATGTTCTGGAATTTTGTGGAATTTGTAAGGATTGCCTGAAGTAAATCGCAGCACTTTAAGTCCGGGCAAAATATTACCTAAATATGGCTTCTACTCGCTATTCAATAAAAATTTAGGTAAGGACTAACACTTTATTGACCATCTACCTGCTCCTGAATCTAAGTTGTGTTAAGAATGTCTGAGTGCAACGAAAATAGCATTCGGTCCACAGTGTGCTCCAAGTGCAGAACCAATTTGTTCAATGTATATTCTCTCCTCTGGGAATACAGAGCCTAATCGCCTCTTTAATCCTATAGCGGTGTCATAATTTGTACTGTATGCGATACCTAAGTCCTGAATCCCGGGAGTATTGTTTACAAATTTTAATAATTCCTCAATACCACCTTCATATGTACGTGCAAGACCTTCGACGACAACTTCGCCATCCCTGAAGGTAAGTATAGGTTTTATTCGAAATATACTTGATAATTCCACAACGTTTTTTGTCACACGTCCTCCTCTAGCGGCATACTTCAGCGTATCGAATAATCCAAGCATATGAATCTGACTGATTGCTTTATTTGTTTCGTTAACGATATGTTGAATGCTCTCACCAGCATTAGCTAGCTTAGCAGCATTAATGACAATTAAACCTAAACCGATGGAAGCAACACTTGAGTCCATGACTTTAATAGCACAGCTAGCTTTTACCTTTTTACTTCCTCTACGAGCTGAATCATACATACGGCTTAACTTTGATGAAATATGTATAGAAACAATTCCATCGGAGGTATCTTGATACTTCGAATATGCTTCAACAAAATCTTCTACGCTTGCTTCATAAGTTACAGGAGGTAAAGGGTTTTCTAATAATTGTCTGTAGAATCCAGATTTATTAATATCAATACCGTCACGGTATAATGATTTACCGATTCGTATATATCCGGGAACTATTTGAATACCTAGTTCATTAGCTAGTTCCGGAGATATATCTGAAGTGCTATCACTCACAATCTGAATTGCCATAATACCTCCTTTATCTTGGCAACTAATTATACTATCTACAACTCGGTTTAGTCATGGCAGAGGGATTCGCACCTACGGCCCACGAGTACGCATGGCTGGACAGACATCCCGATGTTTATGTAGGCGTATTTACTCGTATTCTAAACGGAAGGTAACTGTTGTTATTGATTCCCGTCCACCAAGAGTCAGAAGTAGCCTGATAGCATACTTAACCTGCCCGGCTATTAAACCTCAATGCCCAGGTCGGCACTGAGCTCATCTTTTACTTCATCCAGAGCATCCATCGCGGCGTGGACGTTGTCCAGGGTATGGGTGTAAGGGTTGCGCTGGTCGGTGAGCAGGGCAATCCAGTATTCAAGGACGCTGGACTTCAGGATTTCAACCTTGGAAATTCCGACCAAATTATAGCGTAAATTGCCAAATTCCTCCCGGGTTGCCTTGGCATATTCGATAACTTTGGGGTTGGTTTCCAGCTTTTCTAATAGCTTTTGCAGGTTGATTATATTTTCTTTGATTTGTTTTTTTAACCGTTCAGTATCTTTAGACTGCATAATAGATCCTGATTCTAGTTACACCGGTATAAGTTGTCTGATGCTGAGTTAAATCGCCGAAGGAGAACTAAGATTACTAGGGGGCATTCTGATAACACTCCCAGCAAAGAATCTCCAGATTCCACAACGCATCATCATCACAAATCTTACTTCTACAATAAGCTTCCCAGCCATCCTGCGATTCTTTGCCCCGGTTCTCCCAGGTCAGAGTTCTACCACACCTACCCCCAAGGTGTTCATGAGGTACCAGCCGGCACTCACACCTTCCTCCTGCCCTCTGCCAGCCCTCTTTTATCGTTTTATCGGAAAATACTGTCATTGTCTCCCTCCTCCTCTAGCCTAACCCCATTTTTTAAAAAAAGCAACCGAAATCAAAGCCAAATAGCCAGAGTGAGCGGCCAAGAGATATAAAATAACCCCTTATTTGTGCTATAAAATAGAAAAGCCAGATAACGTGAAGGGTGATGAACAAGAGGGAATGAACCACCGCTTTCGGACTGAGCTTCATACCGCTAGTGCTCTGGATACTGTTTATCGTGTACAACTTTGACGTATATTCGCCGGCATTTCCGTGGCCAGTGTTTCTTCTGCCCACTTTACTGTATAACTGTATATCAGTTTCCAAGGCTGTCTTGCCCTGCTTGCCTTTGGAGAGCAAATTGGCAAAATGACCTGGTGGTTAGGCTTAGCAGTTGGTGTTCTGGGGGAACAGATCAGGAAGTGGTTTTAGTTTAGCCGCTAAAAAGACATCTCAGCAGAGCGTTGCCGTGTTCGTTGACATTCGCATTTAGCCTGCCTAGAATTAATTCAGGAGGGGTTTGATTGCCGGTAGGCAAGGAGCGGTATTACTATAAAGCGGTTCGCCGGGCTAGCGCCGCGGTCAATTCGGGACTGGAACTGAAAGCGGTGCTAGCCACCATTGTGCGCGGTACTGCCCGGGCGATGAATGCTGGTGCCTCACTGGTATTACTTGACGCCACCAAGAAGAAACTGATTCACAGCGCCTCGTGGGGGCTGCCCCAGTCCTATCTCCGCAAGGGGATAATGGACGCCGACAGAAGCCTGACCGAGGTGCCTACCGGGCAGCCGGTGGCTATTTTAGATGTGGCTCAGGATAGCCGCGTCCAGTACCCCGATTTAGCCCGGAAAGCGGGTATCGTCTCCATGCTGGGCGTGCCGCTTACCATCGGTGCCACCGTGGCCGGCAGTATGAGGGTCTACACCCGGCAAACCGTCGAGTTCAGCAACCAGGACATTAATTTTGTGACCGCCATGGCTAACCTAGCCGCGGTAGCCATCAACAATGACGCCCTCCGCCAGCAAAAGACACCCGCTGAGCCCGGCGGAGACCTCTCGGAAGCGGGCACGGCACCACTGAGGCAGGCGCGTTCGGCAAGCTTCGCCCACCCCAGCGAGGAAGAATTTGCCCAGATACTGGACTTCTATAATATCGAGTGGGCATACGAGCCGCAGTCCTTCCCCCTAGCCTGGGAAGGCGAGCGGGTAACCGAGATGTTCACCCCCGATTTCTATCTGCCCGGTCTTGAACTCTATGTCGAACTGACTACCATGAAGCAGAGCCTGGTGACCGAAAAAAATCACAAACTGCGGTGTCTCCGAGAGCTGTATCCTGAAATCAATATCACCCTGCTCTACAAGAAGGACTTTGACCGCCTGCTAGCCAAGTTCGGCTATGGCCCGTTAGCTCAGGAGCGGGGGCAGGGTGTCGGTGAGATACTGCATTCCAGTGCTGAAATCCAGCGTAGAGTGCGCGAGATGGCCAAGAAGTTGTCCAAGGACTATGCCAACCGTCGCCCGGTCATGATAGGCGTGCTGCGTGGCGTTTTTTGCTTTATGGCTGACCTGATACGCCAGATGACCATCCCGCTTGATGTCGACTTTATGGCCATATCCTACTATGGCGGTGAGGACAGCACCATCGTTAAGATAACCAAAGACATAGATATTAATGTGGACGGCCGGCTGGTTATTCTGGTTGAGGACATTGTGGACACCGGTTTCACACTGAACTTTGTCATTAACCACCTCAAGGCTAAGGGAGTAGCCGAGCTGGTCGTCTGTACCCTGCTGGATAAGCGGACCCGACGTATTATTGATATACCGCTGGACTACGTGGGCTTTAAAGTACCCGATGAATTTGTCATCGGCTATGGTTTAGACTATCGGGAAGAGTACCGCAACCTGCCTTTTATCAGTCTACTCAGCAAGCCAAGCCCACTCAAAATCAGACGTGGCAAGCGCTAAAGGGGAACCAGTAATAAAAAGAAGCGCTCCAGGTAGCCTTTGTCACCCGCACCTCCTGCTTCCGTTGCTCCTTTCGGTTGCCCTACTTGGCGGCTCCTTCGGCAGTCAGTGACAACAACTCCGGTTACCTGGAGCATTGAGCAGTATGCCACACCCTGGTCGGGTTGTCAAGAAAACTAGCGCCATTAAAGGACGGGCTAGAGCAACTGGGGTCTAAAAAATTGGCAACGCCATAGGTGAAAATTTGCTATTTTAGCCTTTTTTGACCCCCCCTATTCCTAGGGTTGGGACAGTTCCCAATTATTATCCTTTAACGATATAATTAGGGCAAAATGGCTATTATCAAGAACAGAGACGCGCTGGCTAAGACCAGCTTGAGAAAACAAGCCCTGGACATTATCGAGGCGGGCATCAACCGGGTCCTGCCGCCAAACGTGATAAGGTCTACCGTGAGCTATGACCCCACCCGGCAAGTCCTTACCGTTAGCGGTGACAGCTATCATCTTTCCAGGAGCAGAGTATTCGTTATCGGCGGGGGCAAGGCATCTGGCTTAATGGCGGAAACACTGGAGAGCATCCTGCTGCCAGCGAAAATCACCGCCGGCATAATTAACGTCAAGAGCGCCGATGCTAACACCCGCCGGATTAGACTGATAACCGCAGGGCACCCGATTCCGGATGAAAGGGGTATTAATGGCGTAAAGGAGATGCTAGCTCTAAAACAGCGCTATACCATAGGCGAAAGCGACTTGGTGCTATGTTTAATTTCGGGCGGAGGGTCGGCGTTAATGCCCTACCCCGCTTCCGGGGTTAGCCTGAAAGACAAACGGAAAATTACTGAGCTGCTGATAAGCTCGGGGGCGGAGATAGCTGAGATTAACACGGTCAGAAAGCACCTGTCCCAAGTTAAGGGAGGTCAATTAGGCGCCTACTTCGCGCCCACCAGAGTTGTTTCCCTGATATTATCCGATGTCATCGGCAATGACCTATCCGTAATTGCCTCCGGACCCACCTCCCCCGACCCTACCACCTTTGCCGACGCCCATAAAATCCTGGAACAGCACCAGCTGCTGACCAAAGCACCCCGGAGTGTCGCCAGCTTCTTAGAACAAGGCGGCCAGGGTAAGGTCGCCGAGACACCCAAAACCCTCAATAACTGCCATAACTACATAATCGGCGATAACCGCTTAGCCCTGGAAGCGATGAAAAATAAAGCCCAGGAAATGGGTTTTACGCCCTATATTATCACCGCCCAGCAAAGCGGTGATACTACCACGGCGGCTCAATCCAGAGCCGAGGAGATACTGGGCGCCCGATATGCCGGCTATGATGCCCTGCTCATCGGTGGTGAAACCACGCCCAAACTGCCCACCCCAGCGGGCAGAGGCGGCCGGAACCAGCACTTCGCTACTGCATCCATACTGGCGATGGCGCCATATCCTGGTGAATGGGTGGTGGCCAGTGTCGGCAGCGACGGTTCGGATTTCCTGCCTGAAGTAGCCGGGGCCATCGTCGACCACAACTCTTTGGGCAAAGCCAAAAAGGAAAAAATAGATGTGAAAGCCTATCTGGATAGATATGACAGCAATACCCTGCTGGAGCAGCTGGGCGGTTCGCTCATAATCACCGGCGCTACCGGGACCAATGTCGGTGATATTATGCTGTATCTCTTCAGAACTTCACTTTAAGGCTTACGATTTCAAAGGGCTTTACCCGGAGCCTTATTTTTCGGCCCCGTATCTTAATTTCCCGCTCTGGCTCAGCCTCTTCTTCCAAGAGGTTGGCCATTTTTACCGAGCTGGGCTCCCGGAAGAGAGTGATTTCGCCGGTGGTCCTTTCCCCTTTGGTCTCAAAAAAGCGTAAGATTACCTCATCGCTATCTTCCGCCTTTTTGAATGCCACCAGAATAAGATTTTCTGGTTTTAGCTCGACAAAGGAAAAGCGGTAAGGAAGATTGCCCCTTCTCTTTTCTGGCGGTAACTGAAAACCGAATAAGCCGTAATTGAACTCGTAAGCCGGCTTGAAAGAATTAGCCCCTTTCCAGCCCTTTTGATGAGGGAAAAGGGAATATTCAAAGGTATAATTCTTGAATTCCTGGGCGTCGGGGGTGGGGATAGCCGGACCGGTAATCCCGTCGGAAGCGAGCATCAATATACTCCGCAGCAGGGTCAGGTAAATCTTGCCGTCCCTTACCTCGTGCTCGGGCAGCCCTTTATTGATCAGGGTTACCCCACCCTGCTTATCGGAATAGTCAACCCAGTTCAAGGCGGGGTAGAGTCCGGAGGGTTTCTCCACCCATTTGCTTTTGGGATTGAGGTAATACTGATTGACCGGGCGTGTTATTACCCCGAACTGGGTCTCAGACTGATAGCGGGGCGAGCTTACCCTGGTGGTAAACTTCGTCCTCAGACGCACTTGGGGGTGTTGATTGTCAACGTTGGTCACAAAATCGATGCGGGGTATCTCGTTATAGATAATTATCTTCTTGTACAGGGAGAGGTACTTGTGACGCCACAAAAGGGGCCGGAGTTTATTTATAAGCCGGTAGGGCCACCGCAGGGAATAAAATTCGCTTTCAATATTAATCACTCTGCGCAGCGGTGTTTTGGTAATTCGGAAACTCTTCATTCTGAACTTGCCGAAGGTTATGCCTGACTCGCCGCCCTCGGTACCCAGAGGCTGGTCTAAATTCTGGCGGTGATAATAGAGGTCGCCGACCTCTTCATCCAGCACCAGCTCATTGCCCTTGACCAGCCATTCCCCATCCTGAAAAACGTCAATCAGACCATTGGAGGGATCCACCCTGACCCGGAAGAACTGATTCTGGATAGTATTACCGGTAATCTTGATTTTGGGGATAACCTGACCACGCGGGTTTCGCCGCAAGATTTTATAGGTGCGGTAGCCAAAAGCGGGTACCGTAGCCACAAAACCGAGCTTGGCCGTCTGGTAGGAATCGTCAGCATAGCGGCTAAACTCCAGAATCTCAGCCTCTATTTCCTCTCTTCCCGTTCTCAGCCCACCGATTCGCTTTATTCTCCCCTTATCAAAGCCGACTTCAACCTCCACCCAGTTTTTCACCTCCCAGGCGAGGGGGTTAAAGACAATAATATCCTCTTCAACCTGTAAATTTTGGGAAATGACCGAGGTGAAGTTATACAGAAATTGATAGAGGTGGGTTTGCAGATAATCAAAATTGTGGCTGGCTTCCTCGTAAGCCTCATCCATGCCCGTCCCGGGGGCAACGTCATGGAAAGCCCCCCACAGCACCTTGCGCCAGTTATCTTTCAATTCATAGGTAGGGTAAGGAATATCCAGTAACCAGGCAATGGTCGCCCACTTCTCGCAAACCAGCAGCATATTCTCGTATTTTCTCAAGGCCTGCTTTATCCAGATTCGGCTGGAATTACTGCTGGGGAAAACCTGAGAGCACCTGCCTGAGTAGAGTTCGCCGCGCCTTGTTTCCAATTTGCCAGCATTCTGGGCCAACCCTTCAAAGAAATCGGATGCTTTGGCGATTAACATTCTTGAGTCTTGATGAGCCTTGTTCCACTTTTTTACTACCCTTGGAGTTTCCGGCTGAGGCGGTATCGAGCCACTACCGCAGGCCATTAGAATGTGGTCAGTCACGGCCGCTTCCTTAAGAATCTGGAAGTTCTCTTCCAGCTTGGGGAAGTCCAGTCCGGCCCGATAGCCAAGGGGCATCCAGTGGGCCAAGATTTTGCTTCCGTCCAGCCCCTGCCACCAGAACTCAGATGGTTTATCCCGGTTTGCCCCGCGGCGAAAGGCAAAATATTTATAACCTGATTTTGTATAGACCTGGGGCATCTGGGCATTATAGCCGAAGCTGTCTGCCCCCCACATAACCGGGATATCAACCCCGAATTTTTCCCGGGCGTACTGCTTGCCGGTAAATATTTCCCGGACCAAGGTTTCCCCGCTGGGAATCATGGTGTCCGCCATTAAATACTCGCCGCCGGCGATTTCAATCTTACCCGCCTGGATACTGGCGGCGATTCGGTCATACAGGTACGGGTTTCTTCTCTCAATCTCTTCCAGCAGCGCCGTCTGCTCAATCAGAAACTTGTAATTCCGGCTTTCCGTCAGGTCCAGAGCTTGTTTTAAGATGATATCGATGTTGATGTAGAGGTAGTCTTCCTTACTCAGCGCCCAGACGGCGTCATAATGGGTATGAGGAACCAGGTATATGGTGTACACGGCTAACCTCCAGCCATATTTTAACCGGTTTACCGCGCTTATCTTGGTACCCGGTGGTAAATATATCCCGAGCTTTGAGGTATTATACTACGGGCTCTAACCCGAAAGCCAATGTTGCTTTTAGTTCCTGAGGTAAGTATTATATCTATAATTATTTTGCTGAAAGATGCCCGGTTTTAATAGCTATCGGGAAACAATAAACGATATTGATGGGACTCAGAAGATGCTGGACCAGAAGATAAAAGATAAGCTTTTAGCGGCGCAAAAGAATGAAATCACCGAGCATTTCCTCTACCGCAAGCTGTCCCAGAGCATAAAAGACACCCACAACAGGGGCGTCCTGAAGCAGATTTCAGACGACGAGCTAAAACACTACCACACCTGGCAGAAATACACCGAAAAAGATATCGAGCCCGATAGGTTTAAGATATGGCTCTACTATTTCATCTCCAGAATACTGGGGCTGACCTTCGGCATAAAGCTGATGGAGCGGGGGGAAAGCAAAGCGGAAGCCAACTATGCGGAACTAGCTCGCTCAGTACCACAGGCCATTGAGATCGCCCGGGATGAGGAAAAGCATGAAAAAGAGCTCATTGGTTTAATTGACGAAGAGCGGCTGAAGTACACCGGCGACATGGTCCGCGGCTTGAATGTAGCCCTGATTGAGCTTACCGGCGTGATGGCTGGATTGACCTTCGCCCTACAGGAGAAAACACTCATTATCATCGCCGGACTCATTACCGGCATCACCATGTCGCTTTCCGTAGCTGGCACCGAGTATATTGCCAGCAAGTCAGCCGGCGGTCCCCACAGCCCAATAAAAGCGGTATTCTACGGCGGGCTGACCAATTTAATCACGGCGCTGTTTTTAATATTCCCCTATTTCATTTTCGCAAACGTGTATTTGTCTCTCAGCTTCATGATTTTAAACGCCGTTATCGTAATCTGGTTTTTCAGCTTCTATATCTCGGTAGCCAAGGAAATCTCCTTCCGAAAAAGGTTCACCGAGATGACGCTTATCGGCCTGGGCATAGCCGCTTTATCTTTTGTTATCGGACTGCTGGTAAGAACATCCTTACACATTGAGATATAGCTAAGAAACCATCCGCCTATGACGAGAAAACAAATTCCGAGCACCGGACTACTCAGAGATTATGCCTCCCAAAACCCGGGCACCCTGCTTATCGGGAAGCATATCCTTCACTATGAAGAGGTTGCCTCAACCCAGGACATCGCCGGCAAACTGGCCCGACAGGGGGCCGAGGAAGGCACGGTCGTCATTGCCGAGAAACAAACCGGGGGCCGGGGGCGGCAGGGAAGGAGCTGGATATCACCGGACGGTGGCCTGCAGCTTTCCATCATATTGCGCCCTAACCTGGAACCGGCCCAGGTCATTCCGCTTCCCCTGGTGGCCGGGGTGGCAGTAGCCAGGGCGATTAAAAAGGTAACCACCCTTCAGCCGAAGCTGAAATGGCCCAACGATATTATCATCGCCAGAAAGAAGGTGGGGGGGATACTAACCGAGACCAGCACCCGAAAGGGTAAAATAGACCACACCGTTGTCGGCATCGGCCTGAACGTGAACACGGCCCGGTCGCTTTTCCCGGAGGCAATAAGAGAGACGGCCACTTCTCTGGCCGAAGAAAGCGGGCGGAATATTGCGCCCCTAGAGCTGCTGCAGTGCCTCTTCGGCGAGTTTGAAGTACTCTACATCGAGTTTCTCGCCGGCGGGTTCGACAAAATAAGGGAACAATGGAAGGCGATGAGCAACACCATTGGCTCCCAGGTGAAGGTGGACAGTGGCGGGGCTGAAATAGCGGGAGAAGCCCTAGATATAGATAGCGAGGGATTTTTACTGTTAAGAAGGGGGAATGGAAATGTAGAGCGGGTTATCAGCGGGGATGTATCCCCACCGACAACCAGATTATAAAGTGATAAGAAGGGAGACAATAATGGTAGTAAGTGCTTGGGAAAGATGGCAGATGACACGGTATAATGCCTACCGCTGGCGGGATGAGCTGAGCTTAATCAAGAAGATAGCGCTGGTAATGGGTATGGCGGCGATTACTGGACTGGCGGCTCAGGTCCGTATTCCACTACCCTGGACACCGGTGCCCATTACCGGGCAGACCCTGGCCGCCCTGCTAGCGGGCGTTCTCCTCGGGCGGTGGTACGGCGGGCTGAGCATGGCCCTTTACGCAGGGCTTGGCGCTGCCGGTCTGGCCTGGTTTAGCGGCTGGTCAGGTGGCATGGGCCACCTTGCCGGTCCCACCGGGGGTTATATCGTTGGCTTCATACTGGCTGCTCTGTTTCTGGGCTATGCCATTAATAAATACCCGAAGGCAAGAAGCCTGCCAGCTATGCTGGGCTTAATTCTCTTTGCCGACTTTGTTTTAATTTATGTTCCGGGACTACTGCAACTGCATCTATGGCTGAACCTGGTCATGGGGCAAACCACCAGTTTCTACCAGGTGCTGGGTATGGGGCTTTTCCCCTTTGTCGTCGGTGATTTAATCAAGGTGATTACCGCCGCCGGAATTGCCTGGCTGATAATCCCCAGGCCGGTTGAGTCTAGTTGAGTCTAAAGGAGGAACTTTGCCATGCTGAAGAAGTATTTGTGGCTGATGGGTATCTCTGCCGGGGCTTTTGTGGTCAGTGTCCTCGCCCACAACCTGATAAGCGGCTGGTTCGGGATAGAAGAGCCTGTCTTTTTCGTCATCGCCGTTTTTATCTGCCCGGCTGCCTTTCTCGTGGGGGCAGTGGGCAGCATCATTGCCCTCATCAAACGGTAAGCGTGGACAGGTGCTTTATCCTCTTGAGCATATTGGGGTGGGTGGTGAAAAGCTCCATCAGCTTATGGGAACTGCCCAGCTTGACCTGCTTCTGGCGTAGCGCCTGAAGCTCGCTATAATTGATGGTGCCGCTCATATCCTGGTCAATCTGGGACAATTCCCTGATTTCATACCACGCCCGGGAGGGGTCGTTGATGAAGAAAGCCTTGACCCCCTCCACCCGTCTCAGTTCTTCCTTGTTTTTAACACGGGCGTTCCCGTAGACCAGCTTGTAGAGCGCCGTGGCTAGGTCATGGGGCATATTGCCCAGGCGGACACTGCCCATATCAGCGTAGTACTCCCGTATCCGCGAGCCGTAGAGCACCAACAGATTGGTAATGAAATAGAGGATAAAGGCACCCAGCCCAATCAGGGCGGCATAGCCACCCCCCCCACGGCGGCCCCCCCGGTCCCCACCCCCCATCATAAAGAAGGCAAGCCAGTAAAGCCACAGTGGGACTGCCGAAAGCAGGGTGATGATAGGCCTAACGCGGTGCTTGATGTGCGCCATTTCGTGCCCCAGAACTGCCTTGAGCTCCTCCCGGCTGAGCAGCCTTAAGATGCCGCGGGTAACACAGACGCGACCATCCCGTTGGGTCCGCCCGAAGGCAAAGGCGTTGGGTATGGAGAGCTGGGAGACGCCCACCTTGGGCTTGGGCAGGTGGGATGCCTCAGCCAGCTCCGCCACCATCCGGTGTAGCTCCGGCTCCTCTTTCTCCGAGACCCACTTTATCCGCATTGTCCAGCCCACTATCGCCGGGCCAATCAGGTACTGAAGGCCGATAAAACCAAAAGCGAGCACAACGTAGAACATGGCATTGCCCGCCCCCATATAGGTACCTAGACCAGTGATGACACCGTAGAGAATGGCAAACATAAGCGCCACCAAAAGATACATCCTGGTTTGAAGCCACATCTTACCCCTCCTTCAACGCCATTACTGCTCTTTAATTATAAGATAATAAGCAGAAGTGGGCAATGCGCTCCCTATTTGCCAGCCGGGGCCAGTTTGGGTAGAATTGGGCATAGAAGGAGAAGCGCAGTATGGCCAAGACAAGAGAGAATAAGCTCCGCTATAAGTCAGCCGAATTACCCAAGCTGACCCGGGGCATCGCCAGTAATGCCGCCGAGCTCATCGGCAATACCCCGCTGGTCAGGCTGAACCGAATCACCAAGGGGGCAAAGGCGGAGGTGGTTGCCAAGCTGGAGTCGTTTAACCCTACCGGCAGCGTCAAAGACCGCATCGGGGTCGCCATGATTCTGGATGCTGAGGAGAAGGGGCTCATTAACAAGAATACGGTCATTGTGGAGCCCACTAGCGGCAACACCGGCATCGGCCTCGCTTTTGTCTGCGCCGCCCGCGGCTATAGGCTTATTATCACCATGCCCGAAAACATGTCACTGGAGCGCCGCAAGCTTCTGTCCAGTCTGGGCGCCGAGCTGGTGCTCACCCCAGGGGCAGAGGGGATGCGGGGGGCAGTGAGCAGAGCTGAGGAGCTGGTCAAGCAAAACTCGGGCTACTTTATGCCCCAGCAGTTTAAAAACCAGGCCAACCCGGAGATACACCGGCTGACCACCGCTGAGGAAATCTGGCGGGACACCGAGGGCAGAGTTGATATTGTGGTCGCCGGCGTCGGCACCGGCGGCACCATCACCGGGGTAGCCGAGGTATTAAAAAAGAGAAAGCCGGAATTCAAGGCGATTGCCGTTGAGCCGGCCGACTCCCCGGTTCTCTCCGGGGGAAAGCCGGGACCGCACAAGATTCAGGGCATCGGCGCCGGCTTTGTTCCCGATGTGCTGAGAACCGACCTGATTGATGAAATCATCAAGGTCAGCTATGAAGATGCCCGGGCCACCGCCCGAAGACTGGCCAAAGAAGAGGGCATCCTAGTCGGTATCTCATCGGGGGCGGCTACCTGGGCAGCGCTGGAAGCTGCTAAAAGAAACGAAAATAAAGCCAAGCTAATCGTGGTCATCCTGCCTGATACCGGAGAGCGCTATCTCTCCACCGAACTCTTCTAGAATCTCGGCGGGAAAAGTCAATTATGAAGATACTGGTAACCAATGATGACGGCATATCCGCCCGGGGGCTCTGGGTGCTGGCCAAGGCGCTGAGCCAGGTGGGCAAGGTAATCGTGGTCGCCCCGGATAAAGAGCAGAGCGGTATCGGCACTGCGGTCAGCCTGCACCAGCCGATAAAAATGCACCGCGTCCCGCCGGTGGTGCCGGAAGTAGAGGCCTACGCCATCGCCGGTACCCCCGCCGATAGCGTTATCCTGGCTTTAACCAGACTGGCTGACGACCGGCTCGACCTGGTCGTTTCCGGAATAAACCATGGCCCCAATGTCGGTGAGAATGTACTCATCTCGGGAACGGTAGGTGCCGCCCTGCAGGGCTATCTCTACGGTTTCCCGGCTATCGCCATCTCGGTAGACTCCCTGGACAACCCCTATCTGGATACTGCCGCGGAACTGGCCGCTTTGCTCGCCCGAAGGGTTGAGTCCAAATCACTGCCCGCCCATTTTTTCTTAAACGTCAACCTGCCCAATGTAACCCCCGATCGGATAAAGGGCATTGAGATTACCCGGTTAGCCAACGTCAGCCACACCGATTTGGTGAAAGAGGAAAATGAGAGCGGTGCCGGGTACTACCGGCTGATACGGCGCAAAATAGACAGGCCCAGCGAGCGAGGGACTGATGTATGGGCGATAGAGCAAAATATTATCTCAATTACCCCCCTCCACATCGGCCTGGCCGATAACTCCTCCCCCCACCTCCCCACCATCTTGGGTGCCGAACTAATGCGAGAGCTAATCAAAAAGGGATAGTACTTGGCGTTGACAGCGCCATATTAGCCTGATATTATCTAATATTAGCCACCGACCATTTGGCGGTGAGTCTTTTAAAAATTTTTAAATAGCCGCTTGGATCTGGTACGACCGAGACGGTAGAAGATTTCTTAAACCTTCTCTGGAGTATCAGAGAAGGTTTTTTATTGGCCAAATGCTCAAACTAGGCTTTATCGGTGCCGGAACGGTGGGTACTGCCCTCGCCACCAAGCTCAGTGGCCGAGGCTACCCGGTAGTTTGTGTCTCCAGCCGCAGCCAGAGCTCAGCCCAGAAGCTAGCCCGGATGGTTCGTGGCTGCAATGCCCTGGAAAGCAGCCAGGCGGTAGCCGACAACGCCGAACTGGTCTTTATCACCACCCCCGATGGCGTTATCAGTCAGGTAGCCGCCGAAGTAAATTGGCACCCCAAGCAGAGCGTGGTTCACTGCAGCGGTGCCCTGGCCACCGATATTCTGGAGCCAGCCAAGAAATTAGGGGCTCAGGTGGGTGCTTTTCACCCCCTGCAGACCTTCGCCGGGGTAAAACAGGCCATGGAAAACATGCCCGGCTCCACTTTTGCCATTGAGGCGGAGAAGCCCCTGATTGACACCCTCAGGGAGATGGCCGGCGCCCTTGACGGCTACTGGATAGAGCTGGAGGCGGAAGACCGGGTAATCTACCATGCTGCCGCTGTTATTGCCTGCAACTACCTGGTCACCCTGGTCAAGCTGGCCACCGACCTGTGGCAGACCTTCGGCGTGCCCAGCCACAAGGCGACCCGCTCCCTGCTGCCCCTGCTAAACGGGACGGTAAACAACATTGACACCATCGGCATCCCCCAGTGCCTCACCGGACCCATCGCCCGCGGTGACACCGGCACCATCAAGAAGCACCTGGAAGCGCTGCAGAAGAAAGCCCCCGACCTGCTCTCCACCTACCGCGAGCTCGGGCTGAAGACCATCCCGGTGGCGCTGGCCAAGGGCAAAATCGACCCGAAGCAGGTGAAGGAATTAAAAAAGGTACTGACACAGAAACTACCCGGAGAAGCCAAATGAGAGTAATGCTGAAAAGCAAAATCCACCGCGCCCGCGTTACCGGCGCCAATATTGACTATGAAGGCAGCATCACCGTTGACCGCCAGCTGATGGCGGCCGCCGATATTCTCCCCTTCGAGCAGGTGGAGGTGCTCAACATCAACAACGGCGCCCGCATCGCCACCTACGCCATTGAGGGCAAAAAGGGCGAAATCTGCCTAAACGGCGCTGCCGCCCGGTCGGGTACCATTGGCGATATCGTTCTCATCCTGTCCTACATCCATGTTGACGACAGGGCGGCGCAGAAAATCACCCCCCGAATAGTCTATGTTGATAAGAAAAATGCCCTCACCGCCGTCAAAGAGGGCTTGAAGTAATAACTTAAGCAGGAGGCCGAAAATGCGCGTTACGGTAAACCAGATAAGGGAAATGAAAGCCAAGGGAGAGAAAATCTCCTGCCTCACCGCCTATGACTATGTTACCGCCAAGATAGTCGATGAGGCGGGTATACCTTTAATCCTGGTCGGCGACAGCCTGGGCATGGTGGTGCTGGGCTATGAATCAACCATCCCGGTCACCATTGGGGAGATGCTGCACCACACCAAGGCAGTGACCCGGGGTGCCAAGCAGGCGATGGTCATCGGCGATATGCCCTTTATGACCTATCACCTGAGCGTGGAGCAGGCACTGAGCAACGCCACCCGCTTTATCCAAGAGGCGGGGGCGCAGGCAGTGAAGCTGGAGGGAGGTGTCACCGTCGCCGAGAAGATAAAGCGGCTGGTAGAGTGCGGCATTCCGGTGATGGGCCACATCGGGCTCACCCCCCAGTCCGTCCACCAGTTCGGCGGCTACAAGGTGCAGGGCAGAACTCCGGAGGCAGCCACCCGCCTGCTGGAGGACGCCAAAGCGGTGGATGAAGCCGGCGCCTTCAGCGTGGTTCTGGAAACGGTGCCGGCACCGCTGGCAGCGCTGATTACGGAAAAAATATCCATCCCGACCATCGGCATTGGAGCCGGCATCGGCTGCGATGGTCAGGTTCAGGTCATCAACGATATTCTGGGCTCGTACACCGATTTTGTGCCCAAGCACGCCAAGCAGTACGTCAAGCTGACCGACATTGTCCGCCAGGCAGTTGACCAGTTCCACAGCGAGGTAATCGCCGGCACCTTCCCCACCGAGAAGCAGAGCTTCGCTATGGACGAAAGCATACTGGTGGAACTGAAGGCGAAGTGAAGGTTGTTACCACCATCGCCGATATGCAGGAAGCAAGGCAGCGGCTTACCGCGCCGGTAGGGCTGGTGCCGACGATGGGCTACCTCCACGAGGGGCACCTTTCACTGGTAAGTCAGGCGAGAGCCGAGAACCCATCGCTGGTGGTCACCATCTTCGTCAACCCCACCCAGTTCGGCCCCCGTGAGGACTTCAAAGCCTACCCCCGCGATACCGAACACGACCTGGCGCTCCTGGAGAAAGAGAAGACCGACATCGTCTTCATCCCCCCCGCCAAGGAGATGTACCCACCCGGTTTTGACAGCTGGGTGGAGATAGCCGGGGTTACCGAACGCTTGGAGGGAGCCTGCCGCCCCGGTCACTTCCGCGGGGTGACCACCGTCTGCGCCAAGCTGTTCAATATCATCCAGCCCGATATCGCCTACTTCGGGCAGAAGGACGCCCAGCAGGCAATTGTCATCAAAAAGATGGTGGCTGACCTCAATATGAATCTGAAAGTAGTCACCCTGCCCACCGTCCGCGAGCCTGACGGGCTGGCGATGAGCAGCCGCAACACCTATTTAAACCCCGAAGAGCGCAAAGCAGCTTTAGTCCTCTATCAAGCGCTCACTCTAGCGCAGAAGCTGTGGGCAGCAGGCGATACCGACGCCGACAAGATACGCCGCGAGATGCTTGCCCTTATCAAAAGAGAGCCGCGGGCTAAAATTGACTATGTCAGCCTCGCTGACCCAGAGACTCTGGAAGAACTGGGCAGGGTAAAAACCCCCGCCCTCGCCTCCCTCGCCGTCAAAATCGGCACCACCCGCCTCATAGACAACGTGGTGCTGGAGTAAAAGGTTGATTTTGGCGCTGATACTAGATATAATTGTGCCCGTGCCGAGGTAGCTCAGGCGGTAGAGCAGCGGACTGAAAATCCGCGTGTCATCAGTTCGACTCTGATCCTCGGCACCATATTGCGGAAGTAGTTCAGCGGTAGAATGCCTCCTTGCCAAGGAGGAGGTCGCGAGTTCGAATCTCGTCTTCCGCTCCAGAGCCGAAGTGGCGGAATGGTAGACGCGGCAGTCTCAAAAACTGTTGGGGGGCAACCCCCATGTCGGTTCGACTCCGACCTTCGGCACCACCCCACCTCCCCCTGACCACAAAGCACCCGCACTAAACTAAGCGCCCGCCTGAACAAAGCGCCCCGCTTTTTTTTCTAGACTATCCCTGAATCAAGCGGCGTTGTTAATAAATCAGCCGGCATTGCTGTTAAACTAGCCAGATGCTATAATTTTAACGCGTAATGGTGCCGAGTTGTGTAGCGGTAGCACGGGGGACTTTGAATCCCCTAGCCCTGGTTCGAATCCAGGCTCGGCAGCCAGTGAGTTCCCCGATAGCTCAATGGTAGAGCGGGCGGCTGTTAACCGCTAGGTTGTTGGTTCGAGTCCAGCTCGGGGAGCCAAATTCTTGGGGAAGCCGATGAGCCAGCAAATCCGGATATCCGCCAAGAACCTGGGGGAGGTTGCCCTGCCTGATTTCTGCCCGAGGTGCTTCTGGGTCAAGCTCCAGCTTAATAACAGGCTTCCCTTTCAGATTTTCCCGGGCATCTTCAGTTCCATCGACTCTTACACCAAACGCGTCGTCCACCGCTGGTTTGACAAATACGGCAGTCCGCCACCGTGGCTGAGAGACCTGGGAAACCTCACCGGATATATGGAACCGCCCCACTTCTCAAAGTACAACATTCTAGACCATGAGACCAATATCCTGCTCACCGGCAGCCCCGATGCTATATTTATCCGACCGGATAACTCGCACCTTATTGTGGACTATAAGACCGCCAAATATACCGGCGCCCAGGACAAGCTCTTTCCCATGTACGAGGCTCAACTCAATGCCTATGCCCTGATAGGCAAACAATGCGGGCTGGAACCGATATCAGACCTGGCACTGGTTTACATGGAGCCGGTGACCGATGAAGCCGCCGCCTCAAGCGATGAAGTTCATAATGCGGACGGTTTTGGCATGGGCTTTACGGCCAATGTCCATAAGGTCAGCCTTAATCTGAATATCATACCACCCCTGCTCGCCAAAACAAGGGCAATTTATGACCTGGAGAGCCCCCCGGCCAGGCGCGAAGGATGCAATAACTGCCAGCTCCTTGAGGGCTTACTGGAAGTTGCCCGGCACTGAGCCGCCTGCTTAGTATTCAATGCCACGTCTTGCCCTGATGCCCCGGGTAAAGGGGTGTTTAACGGCTACCATCTCGGTAACCAGGTCGGCGCGCTCAATAACCTCTCTGGGGGCGCCGCGCCCGGTCAAGACCAGCTCTACTTTGGCCGGCTTTTTAGCCATCAGGGCGACTATCTGGGGGGTGGTTATCAGCCCTTTGCCCAGGGCAATGAAAATCTCATCCAGGATGACCATATCATACTCGCCTTTTTTCAGCGTAATTTCGGCAAAGGCGAGTGTCTGCTCGGTTACCGGACGCAGCTCCGCCGCGGTCTGGGTAAAACTGTCCCCCTTGTTTAGACAGACAATTTCAAAGGGGTGGTGCTTCTGGACGAAGAGGTGCTCGCCGCAGCCGGAGTCTCCCTTGATAAACTGGATAACGATGACCTTCATCCCCTGCCCCACCGCCCGTAGCGCCAGCCCCAGAGCGGCGGTGGTCTTGCCCTTGCCCTCGCCGGTGTATACCTGAACCAGCCCCTTCGGCTTCTCTTGGCTAGTACTCATTATCTTCTCTCCCGAGCTAGAATTAGTCTAGATTATCGTGGTGGACTCGTCAACTGTCGACACCCAAGCCGGCATCTGCTATATTAAAAAACACCCAGAACCTAAAATGAATAAGGATTTAGACCAGCTAAAAGCGGTTATCATCGCTGAGATAGACCAGCGCCGAAAGCAGCTTGGCAAGCTCAGCCAGCACATCCACGCCAATCCCGAGCTGGGCTTCGGTGAGGTTAAGGCGGCATCCTGGCTAACCGGCTATCTCAAGGAAAATGGCTTTAGCATCACCGAGGGCACCGGTGGACTACCCACCGCATTCAGCGCCGACTATGGACAGGGGAAGCCGGTTATTGCCGTTCTGGCCGAGTATGATGCCCTGCCCAAACTGGGGCATGCCTGCGGTCACAACCTGATTGCGACCGGGGCGGTTGGTGCCGGCATAGCCGTCAGGAAAGCCATTAACCACTTTGGCGGCAGTATTCGGGTAATCGGCACGCCGGGTGAAGAAATCCAGGGGGGCAAGGCGATAATGGCGGAGCGGGGTGCCTTTGACGGCATGGACATAGCCATGATGGTCCACCCCGGCGTAGATAATACGGTGACCACCCAGGCCCTTGCCTGCCAGACCGTGGATGTCGAGTTCTTCGGTAAAGCCGCCCATGCCGCCGCCTTTCCCGAAGAGGGCATTAACGCCCTGGAAGCCATGCTGCTATCTTTTGCCGCCATTGACTCCCTGCGCCAGCACATAAAAGTGAGCGCCCGCATCCACGGCATTATTACCGACGGGGGCGAGGCCGCCAACATTGTCCCCGCTCACAGTGCCGGCACCTTCATGGTGCGGGCTGAAGATAGTCCCTACCTTGAAGAACTGAAGCAAAGAGTGCTAAACTGCTTTATCAGCGCGGCTACAGCTACCGGCGCCCGTCTGGAATACCGCTGGGGAAAGGTAAAATACGCTCCGATGCGTAATAATTTGACACTGGCCCGACTGTTCCGGCAGAATATGCAGTCCCTGGGACGCAAGGTCAGGCCGCCCCGCACCAGCCACGCCTTCGGCAGCACTGATATGGGTAATGTCAGCCAGCTACTACCCTGCATCCACCCCTTCGTCGCCATCGCCCCGGAAGAGGTACTGGTTCATTCCCCCCAGTTTGCCGCCGCCGCCGCCTCAGAAGCCGGTATCAAGGGAGCCCTTGACGCCGCCAAGGCGCTGGCGATGACGGTTGCCGACCTGGTCGCCAGCCCGGAGATAGTGAGTAATATCAAGAATGAGTTTGGGCGGAAGAGATGATAATTGCGGTTGATGCCACCGGTGGGGAGTATGCCCCTCACGAAATAGTTAAAGGCGCCATCAAGGCAGCCCAGGACTATAAGGTGAGCATTGCCCTGGTCGGCACCAGAAGCACGCTCCATGTCCTAGCCAGCCGCCATTTAAAAAAACTGGACTTCTCTTTTATTGAAGCCAACCAGATTATCGGCCCCCAGGAATCGCCCATCAGAGCGGTCAACAATAAACCACGCTCACCGATAGTGGTCGGTGTTAAGCTGGTCAAGGATGGCACGGCAGCTGCCTTTGTTTCCGCGGGTAACACCGGTGCCGTACTCTACGCCTCACTGCTGATTTTGGGGAAAATAAAGGGGGTTGAGCGCCCGGCCATCGCCAGCCCCATTAATATTGGCGCCGCCCCCAGCCTGCTCATTGATTCGGGCGCCAATGCCGATTGCCGACCCAGCCACCTAGTTCAGTTTGCCAACCTGGGGGCAGCCTACAGCCAGCATGTTCTAGGCATCCCGTCGCCTCGCGTCGGCTTGCTCAGCAACGGCGAAGAGGAAAGCAAGGGCAACCGTCTGGTTCAGGAAACCTACCAGCTGCTGAAAAAAGCCAATTTGAACTTTATCGGTAATATTGAAGGGCAGGACATCGCCGGCAGAAAGGCCGATGTTATCGTCACCGATGGTTTTACCGGAAATGTAGTCCTTAAGACCATAGAAGGGCTGGGCAGCACCTTCCAGAACCTACAGCAGCCGGTAGGACAAGCCCTGACCGGTACCTCTCGCCTGCAGGGACGGCTCCTGCTCAGCATCGCCGGCCTGGATTCCTGGATAAAAAGAATCGACTACCGGGAATACGGCGGAGCCTGTCTGCTGGGGGTAAACGGCAATATCACCATCGCCCACGGCCGCAGCCGGGCTAAAGCGATTAAGAACGCCATCGGTCTCGCCAAGCAAACCGCCGAGGGAGACCTCTGCCAGATAATCAAGGGGGGAAGCCTTGACCGAACCGTCCCAGAAGAATAGCTACGACCTAATCATTATCGGGGGTGGCCCCGCCGGACTTACCGCCGGGATTTATACCGCCCGGGGCAAGCTGAGCAGTCTCCTCATCGAAAGGGGGCTGATGGGTGGCCTGATAACCGAGACCGAGTCAGTGGAAAATTTCCCCGGCTTCCCCCAGGGTGTCAGCGGTCTGGAGCTGGGCGAATTAATGCACCAGCAGGCCCAGAAATACGGCCTGCCCATTCTGGTCGCCGAGGTCACCAGGCTCAAGCTGAAAGGCGAGCAAAAAATAGTTGAGACCACCGAGGGCAGTTACCGCGCCCGGGCGTTAATTATCGCCAGCGGCTCTGAGCGAATTAAACTAAACATACCCAGCGAGGAGAAATTCGGCGGTCGCGGCGTCTCCTACTGTGCCACCTGTGACGGTGCCCTGTTCCAAGACGTGCCGGTAGCGGTTGCCGGGGGCGGTGATGTCGGGCTTACCGAAGCCTTCCACCTGGCCAAGTTTGCCCGCAAGGTTACCGTTATTGAGCTCATGCCCAGACTGGGCGCCAGCCGCATCCTGCAGGACAGGGCGGCCGCCGAACCCAAAATTGAATTTCTTTTGAATACCCGGATTGAAGCCATTGAGGGCGAAGGCATGGTGCAAAGGCTCAGGCTCCTTCAGGTAAAAACCGGTCAGAAGTCCACCCTGGAGACATCCGCCCTTTTTGTCGCCATCGGGATTAAGCCCAATACCAGCTTCCTGAAAAATATTTTACCCCTTGATGCCAGCGGCGCCATTGTGACCAATAACAGGCTGGAAACATCTATCCCCGGCATCTTTGCCGCCGGCGATGTCCGTGCCAACTCTGCGCGACAGGCGGTAGTCGCCGCCGGTGACGGCGCCACCGCTGCCATCTATGCCGAAAAGTTCCTCACTGAATAGAAAAAAGAGAACGAAAGAGTAATGCCCCTACGAAAACCCCACTCTATTGGCAAGAACTACTGCCACCAAATTTTAACTAACCTCCCCACTAAAGTATAATAAGCCAATGAAGGTCATCTTTCTGCAGGATGTACCCCGGGTAGCCAGGGCTGGTGAGGTAAAAGAGGTGGCCGATGGCTACGCACGGAATTTTCTGATTCCACAGAAGCTGGCCGTAATGGCTAATCCGGCAACGCTCAACACTCTGGAGGCACAAATCAAGAAAGAAGCCAGCAGCCAGGCCCAGACCGAGGAAGAGATGACTGACCTGGCTCAGCAGCTGGATGGCAAGGAGATTACTCTGAAAGCCAAGGTCGGCGCCAAAGAGCACCTGTACGGCTCGATTACCAGCGCTGACATTGCTGCCGAGCTGCAAAATAACGGGCTGGTGGTAGACAAAAGGAAGATAGAGATAGCTGAGCCCATCCGTCAGCTCGGCAGCCATGAGGTCGCCATCAGACTAGCCAAGGATGCCATCCCCAAGGTAAAGGTTATCGTGATCGAAGAGGAGACGAGCCAGAGTGACCAGTGAGAAATTGCCACCTCATGATACCAGTGCTGAGGAAGCGGTAAACGGTTCTCTCCTGATTGATAGCGCCTCAATCTACAAGATTGCCGGCTTCCTGAAGCCAGCCGATTTCTACCATGAACCGAACAAATTAATCTATGAAGCCTGCCTTTCCCTTTACCAACGCAATGAGGCGATAAACCAGATAACGGTCGCCCAGGAGCTTGACCGGCAACACAAACTGGAAGAATGTGGTGGTGCCGCCTACTTAAGCCACCTGATTGCTAACTGCCCCACCTCGCTTGACATTGAAACCTATGCCCAGATTGTCTACCGCCTGGGCATAATGCGACACCTCATCGCGGCGGCAGGCCAAATTGCTGCTATCGGCTATGAAGCCGGCACCGATGTTGATGCCAGTTTGGATAGAGCCGAAGAGGTACTATTCCGGCTGCGCCACGGGCAGAGCCCACGTGACCTCATTCACATCCGCCAGGTCCTGGACAAGTATTTTGAAGCTACCACTCCCGCCGGAATAGAAGTCCCCACCGAGCCAATCCCGGCAATTCGGTCCGGGTTTAATAAACTGGATGAATTTCTAGGTGGATTTCAGCGCTCCGATATGATTATCGTTGCCGGCCGACCCAGCATGGGCAAAACCAGTCTGGCCCTCAGCATTGCCCGCAACGCCGCCGTAACCCTGGGCGCCTGCGTGGCGCTGTTCAGCCTGGAAATGGCCCGCGACCCGCTAGTGCTACGCCTGCTGTCCAGCGAGGCTGATGTCGATTCCCGGCGGGTGCGCTTTGGCCTCCATACCGAAGCCGAGGAAAAGCGGATTATGGAAGCTACCGGCCGGCTTTCTGAAGCCCCGATTTATATTGATGACTCCCCGCTGCTACGGATGGTAGAGGTGCGCAGTAAAGCCCGCCGCCTTCACTTTGAGCGTGGCATTGACCTGATTATCGTTGACTACCTGCAGCTGCTACAGGGTGACGGGCGCTCAGAAAACCGAGTCCAAGAGATAAGCTTCATCTCCCGTTCTCTCAAGACACTGGCTCGTGAGCTTAATGTGCCCGTGCTCGCCGTGTCTCAGCTCAGCCGAGCCGTAGAATGGCGCGCCTCCCACCGACCGCAACTTTCTGATTTACGAGAGAGCGGCAGCATTGAGCAGGACGCCGACCTAGTTATCTTCATCTACCGCGATGACTACTACTATCCCACCCGGGAAGCCTGGGAAAAAGAGCGCCCCGGTGAAGAGTACCCGCAGGGTATCGCCAATATCATTATCTCCAAACACCGCAATGGCCCTACCGGGGAAATTGACCTGCACTTCGCACCGAAAACCGCTAAATTTGAAGATATTACCACCAGCCAAGAGCCGAGCCTGTTATGAAGCAGATTAATGGTTTCCCGGCCCGGATGCAGTTCACCTCCGTGCCCAACTTCTTCTTCTCCACCCTGCTCCCCCAGATCTGTGACATGGGAGAGTTAAAGACCACGCTCCATGTTCTGGCCTCCCTCTATCAAAAAAAAGGCTACCCCCGCTTTGTCACCTATGAGGAGCTTTTAGCCAGTAAGAGCCTGATGAGAAGCCTCAAGGATGAAGGCGGGTCAGCGGAAAAGGCACTGAAGAGTGCCCTGGAAATGGCCACCAAACGAGGGACCTTTCTTCATTTAGCACTAACGCAGCCGGGAACAACCGAGGACATCTACCTGCTCAACACCGCCACCGACCGAGAGGCTGTCGCTAAAATTAAGAGTGGCGAACTCGCTTTACCCGGCCTAAAAGCCAGGGGGCAGGCTTATACCGAGCTGGAGGAACCGCCCGATATCTTCACCCTCTACGAGCAGAACATCGGTATGCTCACCCCGATGATTGCTGAAGAGCTGCGCGAGGCGGAGAAAGACTACCCGCTGGACTGGGTCAGGGACGCCATCAGGGAAGCGGTTGCCCTCAACAAGAGAAGCTGGCGCTATATTGCTACCATCTTGGAAAGATGGTCAGCCGAAGGTAAGAGTAATGGAACATATCGGGGACATCCTGCGCCGAAAAAGGGACCAGATAAATACATCAAGGGCAAATACGGACACATGGTCCGGCGCTAACGCCGAAGAAGCACCATCAGGCCCGGTTTGCTCCCTCTGCGGGGGCTTCAGCTTTGTCTATGTTGACGTCCCGGTGGGGCACCCCGACTTTGGCAAGGCAGTTCCCTGCCGCTGCGCCCAGGAAGAGTTTGAGCGGGAACTCCAGGTCCGCCTGCAGCGATACAGCAACCTAGGTTCGCTGACCCGTTTTACCTTTGCCAGCCTGCTTCCCCAGGGCAGAAGCACCGAGCCCCAAAACCAGCAAAGGTTCAGCCTTGCCCTTGAGGCAGCTAGGGCATTCGCCATTGAGCCCAAGGGGTGGCTGGTCTTAATCGGCCCCGGTGGCAGCGGCAAGACCCACCTCGCCGCCGCTATCGCCAACGAGCGCATCAATAACGGCTACCCCGCCTTCTTCCAGAGTGTCCCTGACTTATTAGACCACCTACGCGCCGCCTTCAGCCCCGATAGCGAAATACCCTATGATGAACTATTCGAGAGAGTACGCAATGTCCCCCTGCTCGTTCTGGACGATCTAGGTGTCCAGACCAGCACTCCCTGGACGATGGAAAAGTTAGACCAGCTACTCAACCACCGCTTCAATAACGAACTGCCCACTGTTATTACCACCAGCACGCCCGTTACCGAGCTTGAGGAGAGCTTGCGCTCCCGCCTGACCGACCCCCAGTTGAGCCAGATATTTTTAATCGCGGAAAGGGCGACTCCCCTGCTGGAATACGGCTGGGGGGAGGGGTTTGAGCTCCAGAAAAGTATGACCTTTGACCGCTTTGACTGGAAGCGGATTAACCTACCCATAGAACAACGGGAGAACCTGAAAGAGTCATTCCGCATAGCTTTTGATTTTGCCAAGTCGCCGGAAGGCTGGCTGGTGCTGCTGGGTGAGACCGGCTGCGGTAAGACTCACCTGGCCGCCGCCATTGCCAACTACCGCTATCAGGCCGGTCAGCCAGCCCTGTTCATGGTGGTGCCTGACTTTCTGGATCACCTGCGCTCCACCTTCAGTCCAGAGAGTGAGGTTACCTATGACCAGCTCTTTGAAAGGGTGAAGACCACCCCCCTGCTCACCCTAGACGATTTCGGCGAGCACTCCACCACCCCCTGGGCCCGGGAGAAACTCTACCAGGTAATTAACTACCGTTACAATGCCCGGCTGGCCACCGTGATTACCACCCGCTGCTCACTGGACGAAATTGACAGCCCGGTTAGCTCCCGGCTGACCGACCCCAAAATCAGCCTAGTCTGGAACATCACCGCCCCCGACTATCGCACCGACGCCACCGCCAGCCGGCGCAAAAGCGCCCGCCAGGGCAAGAAGTAACCCCGGGCCGGGAAGTCCTGCCTGAGCAGAGTTTGCACCGCTGAAATGTTTCCGCTAAAATAAATAGACTTTAATGGAGAAAAATAGGCTATGATAAACTTACCCGTTCTGGTACTGAACCAGAACTATCAGCCATGCAATATCTGCCGGGTACGCCGGGCGGTGGTATTAATCTATCAGGGTAAAGCGGAAATGCTGGAAAACGGCTCTGGGTTTATCCACACCGCCAGCCACCTGTTCCCGGTGCCCTCGGTAATCCGGCTGGCCTATCTCATCAAACGCCCCTGGGCGCAGAGAAAGCTGACTCGCTTTGAGGTCTTCAACCGTGACCATTTCACCTGTCAGTATTGCGGGCAGGAAACGAAGCAACTGACCCTGGACCACGTTATCCCCCGCTACCGGGGCGGCGAACAGGCCTGGGAAAATGTGGTCAGCGCCTGTATACGCTGTAATCGGCACAAGGCGGGGAAAACCCCGGCCGAGGCGGGTATGAAATTAATTCGCCCGCCTCACCAGCCACGCGGTAATTTCCCCTTCCACATCCCCTACCACTACCTGAAGAGCCAGCAGGAATGGCAGAAATACCTAGCCATAAAGGCTTACTAGCTGCTCGCCGGCGAGACATCGCGGGAAGGTAGTTCCACTGTCGTCTCACTCTCCAAGGCAACCAGCACCGTTTCCTTCAGCGGGTTAACGCTAACCACGCTGGCGGCCCCCATCGGGGTGGTTACTTTCTGCCCCACCTTGGGCAATTTCTGCTTCAGGGCACGATAGAGTTCACTCTCATAGCTCAGGCAGCAGAGCAGGCGACCGCAAACACCGGATATCTTCAGGGGATTGAGGGGCAAGTCCTGCTCCTTGGCCATTCTAATCGAAATCGGGGCAAATTCACTGAGGAAACTGACACAGCACAGGGGGCGACCACAGCGGCCGAAGCCCCCAATCAACTTGGCTTCATCACGCGGACCGACCTGCCGCAGCTCTATCTTGGTCTTGAAATGCTTGTTTAACTCCCTTACCAACTCCCGAAAGTCAACCCTGCCCTCGGCACTAAAGCATAGGGTAAGGTGGCTGCCATCAAGGTTATACTCCGCCGAGAGCAGCTTCATGGGTAGATTCAGTTTAGTAATCAGCTTCCCGGTCTCGGTCAGAGCCTCCTCCTCCTGAGCCTTCAGCTTCTCCGCCTGCTCAACATCTTCCTCTTCCGCCCGGCGCACCACCGGCTTGAGCGGCTCGCTTACCTCACTGCCCACCACCTGTTTGGGGGCAATAACCACCTGCCCCAATTCCAGACCGCGGGCGGTCTTGACCACCACCCAGTCGTTTACATCAAGCTCAAATTCAGCCGGGTCAAAGTAATATACCTTGCCCGCCCTCCTAAAACGTACGCCAACAATATTAGCCATACCGAGCTACCTTTCCCGCCGGGATATCAAGCATCAACACCTCCAGCACCAGCCGGGGGTTAGCATTCTGCTTTAGCTGTGTCCCTGCCGCCTGGACATGATTAATAGCCGACCTTATCTGGGCCAGGCTATAACCCTTGGCCATATCCACCAGCCGGGCCAAGCGGTCAACATTGGTAATGCGGTCACTCAAGCCCACTTTTACCAATAATAAATCTCGCCACCAGTCAAGCCATAAATCCAGTATCTGCTGCACCTCTCCCCGGTTCTGGCTAAACTGGGTCGCCAACTGAGCAGCATAGGCAAAGCGCTCATCAGCATCGCTGCCGATAATATCCAGCATGCGGTCTAGCCTCTCGGCGCGCCGGGTGAGCAGACTCTCATCTGAAGCAGCTAATAGCGCCCAGCCTAGGCAGCCGCCGCAGAGCCTGGCCAGAAGTTTAGCCCTAGCTGGCTCAACATTATGGTCGTCACTGAGCACCTTCTCCACGGCATCAAGCGCCAGCGGGAATAACTCCAGCCGCTGGCAGCGCGAGACCACAGTGGCCGGCAAGAGCTGGTCATTGGTAGTCAGCAGGACAAAGACCACGCTGCCTGCCGGCTCCTCCAGAGTCTTCAGCAGGCAGTTGGCCGCTCCATTCGACATAAGCTCAACACCATCAATAATAAACACCTTGTATTTGCCCTCAAAGGGGGGCAGATTAGCCGAGTGCTGCATCTCCCTGATCTGATCAATGCCTATCTCCGCCCGGGATTTAGACTCCGCCGAATCATTATCAGCCAACAAACCGATAACCTGAACATCAGGGTGATTGGCCGAAGCTATCTTCTGGCAGGAAGCACACTCATTACAGGGAGACTCAGCCGACGCACAGTTCAGGGCTTGCGCCAGACTAATTGCCAGCTTCATCTTGCCGACGTGGGCGGGACCAACCAGGAGATAGGCATGGGCTACACTTCCCTTCGCCAGGCCATGCTTCAGCAAAGCCACCGCTCTATCCTGTCCCACTACTGACCACACTTAATCTCTCCGTTACCTAAGGCGTTAGAATAAGTCATCCCGGATTAAATCTTCAAATGTCTCCCGCTGCCGGATAAGGCGTGCCTTACCTTCCCTAATCATCGCCACCGCCGGTCGGGGCACCGCATTGTAGTTGCTGGCCATGGGCAGCGAGTAGGCACCACTGGCCGGGATGACAATTACATCACCCGGCGCAACCGCCGGCAGCTTTATATCTCTAATCAAAATATCGCCTGATTCACAGAATCGACCGGCAATAGTTACCTTATCAGCATCTCTAGACGACATTTTATTGGCCACCACTGCCTCATATTTGGCCTGGTAGAGGGCGGGACGGATATTGTCACCGATACCGCCGTCCACCGAGACATAGCGCCTCACATCCGGTACATCCTTCACCACCCCCACCCGGTAGAGGGCTACCCCAGCCTGCCCCACCACCGACCTCCCCGGCTCAATGACCAGTTGGGGTAAAGCCAGCTTAAGTTGCCGGCACTTATCTTTAATCTTATTGGTTATCGCCTCAGCATAGGCGGCGATGGGTGGTGGTGGTGAATCAAGGGTATACTGAATAGCAAAGCCACCACCAGTATTTAGCTCCTTGAGCTCAAAGCCGTACTTTTTTTTAGCCTCGGCAGCAAAATCGAGCAGAAGCTCAATCGATTTCTGATATGGCTCAGTCCCGTAGATAAGCGAGCCGATATGAAAGTGCAGACCGACCAGATTCAGGTTGGGTGCCGCCTTCGCCTGACTCACCGCCTCATCCCACTGGGCGGGGGCAAAACCGAATTTACTGTCAATAGCGCCGGTAACAATATACTCATGGGTGTTCGGCTCCACCCCGGGGGTAAGGCGAAGCAGTATATCCGGGGTAGAGCACAGCTCCTCAGCCATTTTGTCCAGCCGGGTAAGCTCGGCAAAGTTATCCACCACAATGCGGCCAATTTTAAACTCCAGGGCGAGGCTGAGTTCCTCAGCTGACTTATTGTTGCCGTGCAGATAAACCCTATCCAGCGGGAAACCGACCGAGCGGGCGATACCGAATTCGCCCGCCGAGACCACATCCAGCCCCAGCCCCTCCTCCATCAGCAGCATGGCCAGCGCCCGGGTGATAAAAGCCTTGCCGGCATAGATGACCACAGTGTCGGCATAGCGCTGACCGAACTCTTTTTTGATTTCGGCACACTTCCGGCGCAGGGTAAACTCATCAAAGAGGTATAGCGGCGTGCCGAACTCGTCAGCCAGCGCCACGCAGTCACCGCCACCGATTACCAAGTGGCCCTGACTGTTTACCTCAGCGGTTAGCGGAAACAGAGCCAGTCGGGAAACCATTTCCTCAATTCTAGCAACGCCCCTTGGTGAAGTCAATTTAAGGTTTGACATTCTCCCCAGCCTGTTTCTATACTGGGCAAAAGCCCCCAGTTCGGGGAGGTTATATGCGCACCCTTCGCACTATCTTATACACCCTGGCCGGCCTGTATATAGTCTACTGGGTAATTATAATACAGGCGGAAAAGTTCCCCTACCTGCTCCGCCCCACCATTTTGATATTGATTATCGTGTTTGGTTATGTCCTCTATAAATATGTCTGGCCAAACTTAAGAAGAACCAGAACGCCGCCTCCCCCCAAAAGCAATAAGCCGGCCGGAAAGACCAAAACGGGTTCAAAAAGGAGCCAAAAATCATAATGGAAGTAAAGACCATCTATTTTGAAAAGCCGGGTGACCAGAATACGGATGAAGTGCTCCGCATCGCCTGTAAGCGGGCTGAGGAACTGGGTATCAAAACGATACTGGTCGCCTCCACCAGGGGCGACACCGCGGTCAAGGCGATGGAAGCGTTTAAAGGACTCCGGGTAATTGCCGTCAGCCACAGCACCGGTCTTCATGCCCCCGACAGTCAGGAATTCACTGAGGAGAACCGCAGGCTGGTGGAAAGTAAGGGAGGCACTGTCCTGACCACCACCCATGCCTTCGGTGGCATCAGCCGGGCGATGCGCAAGAAATTCAACACCTATGTCATCGGCGACATCATCGCCAGCACGCTACGTATCTTCGGCGAGGGGATGAAGGTAACCTGTGAAATCGCCATGATGGCGGCTGACGGTGGTCTGGTGCGCACCGATGAGGATGTCATTGCCATCGCCGGCACCGACGCCGGCGCCGATACTGCCATCGTCTTAAGACCGGTACCTAGCCACCAGTTCTTTGACCTTAAGGTCAGGGAGATTCTTTGCAAACCCCGCTTTTAATCCCCTAAAATTAAACCAAAAAGGAGGTAAATCATGCCTGATTTTGGCACACCTTTTGCTGGTCTAGCCCATGAACGCAAGCTTACCCATGAGGAGCTGATTCGGGCAATACGGTTCATGGTGGCCGCTGAGTATGAAGCGGTACAGCTCTATATTCAGCTCGCTGAATCAACCGATAACAAACTGGCCGAAGCCGTATTGAGGGATATTGCTGATGAAGAACTAGTCCACGCCGGTGAGTTCCTCAGAGTCCTGAAACAGCTTGCCCCCGGCGAAGAAAAATTCTACGCCGAAGGCGCTGACGAAGTAGAGGAAATAAAGAAGAACCTGGAAAAGGGCTGAGGTAGCCCTACTCGTCCAGGAATCTTGTTAGCAACTGGGAGAACTCGGGGAGTTTTTCCCGGTAGACGCTGTGACCGCAGTCGTCAAAGACCACCACCTGGCAATGGGGGATGAGCCGGCCGGCATCATAAGCCTGCTTCGGCGGCACAATGTTGTCTTTCGCCCCCCACACCACCAGCGTGGGCACCATGATATCCGAAAGCCGGTTGGCCAGCACTATCGTCTGTTCTTTGAGGGTGGTCAGGGGGATACCGAGGACGATGCTGGCCCTAGAGAAAGGCATCAGAAACTCAACACCGGCAAACGCTTTTTCCACCGCCCACTTAATTGCCCGGAAAAGACCGGTGAGCGCCAACCCCATAAATCGGGCTAGCCGCAGACGCGAGAGAAACCTGACCCACAGGGCAATCTCTTTCCCCAGGCACATACTGCTTACCAGCACTAGCTTGGTTATCTTATTGGGGAACTGGAGGACATAGTTGACCGCGATGGCGCCGCCCAGGGAATGACCGACCAGATAGAAGCTCTTCAGCCCTATGGTACGGGCAAAATCATCCACGAACTTGACCAGTTCCGGTATATGGAAATCACCCTCTATCTCCTGACTGCGGCCAAAGCCGGGGAGGTCAGGGACATAGACCGTATAGTGTTTGGCCAGCTCGGCTAAATTCTTCCGCCAGGCACCGGCACCGTTGGCACCACCGTGGATTATGAGCAGCGGCTCACCTTCCCCACCGGTAACATAGTGGATTTTGAGTTCACCGACCTGTATCTTGCGGTTCTGTATTTTGTCCATCAGGCTGCTGCTTAAAATCTCCGAGCATAAAAAAACACCCTGCCGGCTACTTGACAGGGTGTAATCAAGTTGCGGCGCTATCTTTTATATTATAGCAATAACGATTACTAATTGCAAATTTTAAAGTAGCGTTTTTGCCTTTTATTCCTTTGATTTTGGGGAATTTCTTTTGGCATAGAAAATGGGAATCAGGAGCAGAGCGGCCATTGAGGAGACCACCATGGCCACCCACATCACCGACGCTGCCTGCATATGAATCCGGAGCGGGGAAAAGAAGAGTACGGAAAGCCCGATGGCTAGGCCAAAGGCGTTAGCCAGCACCGGCTTGGAGAGGACAATCAGGGCAGAGTCCACCGACTCACTGCGCCCCAGGCTCTGCCGACGGAAATAATAGATGCCGGATATTAAATGAATGGCGTAGTCCACCCCCACCCCGACCGCGATGGCGGACAGATTGGCGGTCAGCACATTGAGGTGGAAGCCGGTCATGGTCAGCATCCCCATAATGGCAATGATAGTAATCACTATCGGTAGCAGGGCGATAAATGCCGCCCGCAATCTCCTTATGGTCAGCAGCAGCATAATGAAAATGAGAAACAGGGCTAAACCTAGGCTCTGGGCCTGGCTCCGCACCACCAGCCGGTTCATCTCATCAAAAAGCACCGGCATGCCGGTAATAGTTCTGATTGCAGGGTGCTCGGCGACAAAAGCCTCCAGCCGGGCCATATCCAGGGACTCAAGCTTTTCCGTCCTAATCATCATCCTCAAGCCGTCAGCGGAAGCCCAAGTAGCCAGGTCTTCCTCATCTATCTGCGTCAGCAGCCTCTGGATAAAGCGCGGGCTTTCGGGATAATCCACCCGGCCGGTCATCATCTCGTTGATACTGCGCACCATATCAAAGAGGGAGACGGCGCTCTCTATGCCCGGCAGCCTCTCCAGCTCCCGCTCGGCATCCAAAACATCCTCGGCGAGGTTATAATCCCGCAGGGTGTCGATACCCCGCTCGGCAACTATCTCGGCGGTAAGGGGCAAGGCGCCGCCGAAGTGTTCCTCCACCCGGTTGAAGGTCTGCCTTATCTCCGACCCCTCCCGGAAGAACATCAGTTGGTTGGATACCACCTCAAGCTTGGGGATATAGGCAGCGGAAACAACCACCAGAACCACAAAGGAGGCAATAATCCACATTCGCCGCCGCGATGCCATCAGCACCAGCCGGGCTAGGTGGCTTTCCTCAGCGGGGCGGTGGGCGTGGGGTAGTTCGGTTCGGGACAGTATCGCCGGCAGAAAGAAGAGGGAGAGAAAGCCGGCATAGCCAATGCCCACGGTGACGAATATCCCCATATGCTGCATCGGTAACAGCTCCGACCAGGTCAGCGAGGCAAAACCGGCCATAGTGGTGATGGTGGTCAGAAAGATGGGCATACCCACCAGGCGCAGGGTTTCTATGGTTAGCTGACGGCGGTCGCTGAATTTGGTTGTATTGTCCATATAATGGGTAACATAGTGCAGCCCGTCTGCCGAGCCCATGACAATGATAAAAATGGGGCTGATGACGGTTACCAGGTTCAGCTTGTAGCCGCACCAGAAGATGGTGCCGAAGGTCCACAGGGCAGCCAGGCCGGCCGGAATAATTGCCATCAGGGTGAACTTACGGCTACGGATGACGAGATAGAAAACGAACAAAACCAGGATAATGGCGCAGGGCGGTAGTATCCAGAGTATGCGGACCAGATAGCTCAAGAGGGTATCCTTGATGATTTCGTTACCGGCTAGGGACAGGTTTAAATTTTGTTCACTCCCCACTCGCTCCTTCAGCGCCGCCAGTACCCGGCCGGTATCAGCCTCTGGCTCCAGGGTAACCACAATGGTTCCCTTGCTATCATCAGTCGACAGAAACTGCTCAGTCAAAAAATACTCGTCGCGGATGTAGTCCTCTAGGATATCCTGATGGCGGGTGATAAATGTCTCAGTGACCGGCATAACGTTGGTCCGCAGGGGATAGTCATCGGGAATGAAGCTCTCCACATTGAGGACGCCGTCAATCCATTCAATATCCTGCTGGAGGCGGAAGACGCCGAGCAGGTTCTCTTCTTCCAGGAGAGAGCTCTCCTGCTCAATGAGCACCATAACCGTCTCGCCGACCTGATACTTGGCATTCAACTGGTCATACTCTACCGCCTTGGGGTTGCCGGCGGTAAAGAAGCTGATAAAGTCGGTATCCAGACCGAAGCGGAAGAAAGAAGCCAGGGCAACCACATTCACCACAGCCACAAAGATGATAATCAGTCTGGCTCTTCGGTAGACAAAATCACCTATTCTCTCCACCGTAATAAACCCTTTCAGTCCCCGCCCTCTTTCGCCTTCTTCTGCAGCTCATAGAGCTTGTTGATGGCTTCCAGAGGGGAGAGGGAGTCAATATCCAGCTTCCCAAGCTCTTCAATAAGCGGTGATTTGGGCACGAAGAGCGGCAACTGCGGGGACACCGCCGCCGGGCGCCGGCCCCGGGCCGGGCGTTTTAGTGGTGCCTTGGTGCTGTCCTCCAGCTCGGCGAGTACCGCCTGGGCCCGCTGCACCACCGACTTGGGCAGTCCGGCCAGCTGAGCCACGTGGATGCCGTAGCTTCTATCTACCCCGCCGGGCACAATCTTATACAGAAAGATAACCTTGCCCCTTTCCTCAACTACGGACACATTGAAGTTCTTGACCCGGGGCAGGAAGCCAGCCATCTCGATGAGCTCATGATAGTGGGTGGCAAAGAGGGTCTTGGCCCCCAGTTTAGAGTAGTTGTGGATATACTCCACCACCGCCCGGGCGATCGCCAGACCATCGTAGGTGCTGGTGCCCCGCCCGATTTCATCCAGAATGATTAACGAGCGCGGGGTAGCGTTATTCAGGATATTGGCCGTCTCCACCATCTCCACCATAAAGGTAGACTGACCGGCGGCAATATCCTCCCCAGCCCCGATGCGGGTAAAGACGCGGTCCACCAGCCCGATGGTGGCTGAATTGGCCGGGACAAAGCTCCCCATCTGTGCCAGCAGCACAATCAAAGCAACCTGCCTGAGGTAGGTTGACTTCCCCGACATATTGGGGCCGGTGAGCACAATAAGCTGGGTATCATCGTTGGCCAGATAGGCGTCATTGGGCACAAAGCTGATGTCTGGATTTCTCTCCACCACCGGGTGGCGCCCCTGGCTGATGATTATCTTATTATCATTATTGAGCTCGGGGCTGACATAGTTGTAGCGCACCGCTACCTCAGCCAGACTGGCCAAGACGTCCAGAGCGGCTAAAGCCTGCGCCACCGCCAAAATACGCTCGCTGACGGTGGCTACCTGTCGGCACACCCGCTGAAAGATACTGGCTTCAAGCTGGCTCATTCTCTCCTGGGCGTTGAGAATCAATGATTCATACTCTTTCAGCTCCGGGGTGAAGAAGCGCTCGCCGCCGACCAGGGTCTGCTTCCGGATATAGTGCGCGGGCACCTGAGGCAGGTTGGGCTTGGAGACCTCAATATAGTAGCCGAAAACACGGTTATAGCCGACCTTGAGCGACTTAATCCCGGTCCGTTCCCGCTCGTCACGCTCCAGATTGGCTAGATACTGCCGGGCATTCTTGGTCACCAGGCGCAGCTTGTCCAGCTCCTCATCAAAGCCAGGCCTGATTACCCCACCCTCATCCAGGCTGGACGGGGGCGATTCCACCAGCGCATCGCTGATTAAATCAACTACATCCTGACGCGGCTTGAGTTCTTCTTTGAGCCAGGCCAGAACCTTAGTGTCAAGCAAAACCGTCAGCCTGGGGATAGCCTCCAGGCCATGCTTCAGGCTGATCAGCTCGCGGGGGGTGGCCATATTGCTCCGCACCCGGTTAATCAGCCGCTCCAGGTCAGCCACCTCCCCCAGCCGGGAGATGACCTCACTGCGGGGCATGGTGTTCGCCACCAGCCAACCAATGGCATCCTGCCGGCGCTTTAGCTCTGTTATGTCAAGTAATGGCTGGCTCAGCCACCGCTTGAGCAGCCTGCCCCCCATGGCCGTCTTGGTCAGGTCAATCACCGACAGGAGCGAGCCACCGGCTGCCCCCGAGCGACCTCCCCTAAATAGCTCTAGGTTGCGCTGGGTCTGCTCGTCAAGAGCCATAAAATTATCCGCCGAATAAGTAGTGAGGCGGGTCAGCTGGCCCAGCACTGCTTTTTGCGTTTCCCGAATATAATGAATAACGCCCCCGGCCGCCCCTACCGCCAGCGGCCGGTTAGCACAGCCGTAGCCGTCAAGGGTAGCCACCCCAAAGTGGTCAAGCAGGGCTTGCCCGGCAAATTCAGGCTCAAAGTGGTAATCGTCAAGGCGGGTTACCGGCACGGCGATATTAAAAGCCGATAGCTCGGCGCTATCGGCGGTGATAATCTCGGTCGGCTTGAGCCGCTCTATTTCTGAAATGGCCCGCTCCAGAGGCAACTGGGTGGTGGCAAACTCACTAGTGGTGATGTCAACATAGGCCATCCCCACCTCCCCTTCCCCCGGGACCAGGCTGAGCAGGTAGTTATTCGCCTTGCTGTCGAGCAGGCTGGGCTCAACCACCGTGCCCGGGGTGACCACCCGCACCACATCCCGCTCCACCAGCCCCTTGGTCTCACCGGGTCGGGTTACCTGCTCGCAGATAGCCACCTTATAGCCCCGGTTAATTAATCTGGCCAGGTAGTTGTCCAGAGCATGGTACGGGATGCCGGCCAGAGGCACCCGGTGACCCTTCCCCATTTCCCTAGAGGTGAGCACAATCTCCAGCTCGCGGGAGGTAATCTTGGCATCGTCATCAAAGGTCTCGTAGAAGTCGCCCAAACGAAAGAGGACAATTGCCTGGGGATACTGGCGTTTAATCCTGAGGTACTGCTGACGTATCGGGGTCATACCGGTGCTCATTTCAAGCCCATTCTACTAGAGTTTTAGGGCAAAGAAAAGGAGTCTGTAATCTATTAAACTATATTGCCCTGCTTCGCTTAGCGTGCTAAAATCAGCCCAATAGCCATCATGAACAAGCATAACACCACCCCTCCCAACGAGCTGAGCCTGCGCCACCTGACGGTGGATGAGGCGCTGTTCCGACTGGACAGATACCTGAATGACGCCTTTATGGCCGGCCTGTATCAGGTCAGGATTGTCCACGGCAAAGGGACGGGGACACTGCGGCAGGCAGTGCACCGGGTGCTTCGCCGCCATTCGCTGGTCAAGTCCTTCCGGCTGGGTGTCTACGGCGAGGGGGAGGCGGGAGTGACCGTGGTCAAGCTGGTCCGGAGGTAGCCGGTTTCATTGAACAAGCCAAGCCTTTTAAGATATAATTATTTTAATATTGTGGTGAGTGTAGCCCAGTGGTTTAAGGCGCCAGGTTGTGGCCCTGGAGAACGAGGGTTCGAATCCCTCCACTCACCCCATTTATTTAGCGCCTATAGCTCAGCGGACAGAGCATCGGTCTTCGGAACCGAGGGTCGTGGGTTCGAATCCCTCTAGGCGCGCCATATTGAAATGAAAAAGGTAAATATTACCCTAAATGGTCGCCGGCTAAGCGGCCCCGAGGGCATGACCATCCTTGAGCTCGCCCAGGAAAACGGCATTGATATCCCCACCCTTTGCTATCGACCAGAACTGACCCCTATCGGGGCCTGCCGTATCTGTGTGGTTGAAGTAGCCGGCGTCCCGACCCTGGTCGGTGCCTGCCACACCCCGATAAGTGAGGGCATGGTCATTCACACCCACTCGCCCAAGGTCCGGGCAGCGCGCCGGGCGATAGTCGAGCTACTGCTAGCGAGCCACCCTGACTCCTGCCTTATCTGTGACCAGGCCAACATCTGCGAACTGCGCCAGATTGCCGCTGACCTGGAGGTGGGGCTGTCCCGCTTCAGGTCAAGAAAGCGCTACTACCCGATAGAGGACGTCAGCCCCGATATTGTCCGCGATTTGTCCAAGTGTATTCTATGCCGGCGCTGCGTCAGAGCCTGCCGTGAAATCGCCGGGCAGGACGTATTGAGCGTCGCCCACCGCGGCTTTGGCGCCAAGATAGTGGTCGATACCGACCAGCCGTTAAACAAAGATGTCTGCCGGGACTGCGATGTATGCATCTCCATATGCCCCACCGGGGCGCTAAGGCGACCAAAACGAATCACCGAAGAAAAGAAGGGCAAGCCTTTAGTTATCAGCGAGGAGAAAGGTGAGTAAAGTTCAAGAGACCAAGCAGACAGACCTGCTTGAGCGCCTGAAGCAGGCACAGCACAGATACGGCTACCTATCTGAGAAAACCATCGCCCGCATCGCCAAAGCCCTGGATATGCCGATTGGTGAGGCCTACGGCGTCGCCACCTTCTATTCTTTCCTGGACACCAAACCACAGGGCAGGAACATAATCCGGGTCTGCAAGAGCCTGCCCTGCTTTCTGAAAGACTACCAGATGATAACAGATAGCATTGAAGGCGAGATAGGCATCAAGCCGGGTGAGACCACCCCCGATGGGCGGTTTTCTTTTCAGCTGACCAACTGCATCGGTGCCTGCGATAAGGCGCCGGCGATAATGATAAACAGCGATGTCCATTCTGATCTAACACCGGATAAAATAGCCCAGATTCTGCGGGCATATAAGTAGGAGAAAGTTACTTGCCGGAGAAGAAAGTAGTCTTAAGAAATTGCCGGGTTATTGACCCCAGGCAGATAGATAGCTACCTCGCCCGGGACGGGTTCCAAGCGCTGAAAAAAGCCCGCGATGAGATGACCCCGGAGCAGGTAATCGCCGAGGTGAAAGCGTCCGGCCTGCGCGGGCGGGGCGGGGCCGGCTTTCCCTGCGGCTTGAAGTGGGAGCTGGCTCGAAAATCCCAAGAGGCTGAGAAGTATATTATCGCCAACGCCGACGAGGGAGAGATGGGTACTTTTAAGGACCGCTATATACTAGAAAACGACCCCTTCAGCCTCATTGAAGCCCTGGCTATTGCCGGCTATGCCGTTGGCGCCGAGAAAGGCTACATCTATCTCCGCGCCGAGTATCATAATCTGCTTGATTTGCTAACCAACGCCATTAAACAGGCGAAACAAAAGGGGCGGCTGGACTTTGATATTGAGCTCCGAGAAGGGGCCGGCGCCTATGTCTGCGGTGAGGAAACGGCGCTAATGGATTCTATCGAAGGTAAGCGGGGCGAGATTCGCTACCGTCCCCCCTACCCCCCGACTAAAGGGCTATGGCAGCGACCGACCGTCATCAATAATGTGGAAACGCTGATGAATATTCCCCCCATTATCCTCAACGGCGCCGGGTGGTTCTCTAAGATGGGCACCGCCGAAAGCAAGGGCACCAAGGTCTTCTCGGTAAGCGGTGATGTCAACAAACCGGGGGTATATGAACTGGTCATGGGCAGCTCGCTGCGGGAACTGGTGGCAGCACTGGCTCAGGCGGAAAGAGTCAGGATGGTTCAGGTGGGCGGGGCTGGCGGACGGATTCTACCCTATGCTATGATAGATACTTCGCTTGCTTATGAAAGCGTTCTCGGTGCCGGGGCGGTTATCGTGCTGGATGAAAGCCGGGACGCTATTGATGTTGTTTATAAGAGCCTAGAGTTTATGGCTGAAGAAAGCTGCGGCAAGTGTGCTCCCTGCCGTGAGGGAACGGAAGTGATGATGGAAATAATAGGCAGATTTTGGCGAGGCGAAGGCGAGGCAAGAGACCTCAAGATACTACCCGAGCTGGCTGAGGTGATGAGGCTCGCCTCCCTCTGCGGTCTGGGGCAGACCACCCCCACCCCGGTGATAGACAGCCTGCAGTACTTCAGCGGCGATTATCAGAATAAAATCGGCGCCAAAGGCGGTGCCAGAGTATGAAATCGATTACCCGGTCAAAACCACTGGAAGAGATCAAGCAGCGCCTGGCTAAATGCCGGCAGGTCTATCTCATTGGCTGTGGTACCTGCGCCACCATGTGCCGCACCGGGGGCAAGTCCGAGGTACTGGATATGAAGCAGAAACTGGCAGCCGCCGGCAAGAAGGTCACCGGCTGGATGGTAATCCCAACCGCCTGCGATGTGCTTACCCGGGACGCCCTGAAAGAGAACGCTAAAGAAATTGCCGCCGCTGACTGTATTCTGGTGATGACCTGTGCCTTCGGCGTGCAAACGGTAGCCCGCTATGCCGAAAAGTCAGTCTATGCAGCAGTGGACACCCTATTTATCGGCACCGAGGAGACACCGGGTGAATTCATTGAAGCCTGCCTGCAGTGCGGCGGTTGTGTTCTGGGACAGACGGCGGGCATATGCCCCCTGGTCAGGTGTGCCAAGGGCTTGCTCAACGGGCCCTGTGGCGGATCAGTGGACGGCAAGTGCGAGGTATCACCCGATATTGCCTGTGCCTGGCAGATGATTTACGACCGTCTGGCAGCTACAGGGCGGCTGGACGAACTGGAGGAGATTGAGCCAGCCAAAGACTGGAGCACCAGCCTCAGCGGTGGGCCACGCCAGATAACCATAGAGGATACTGAAGAGAAGACGGAATCTCAGGATTAGTCGGCAAGAAAGATGAAAGCAGGCACTAATTTAGAAAAAATATTAGCCAGCGGTAAGTTCGCCGTTACCGTTGAGGCTGGTCCCCCCAAGGGGACCAATCCCGAGGTTATTCAGAAGAAGGGTAACCTGCTCTGCCAGTACTGCGACGCGGTCAATGTCACCGATAATCAGACTGCCATCGTGCGTATGTCCAGCCTAGCCAGCTGCCTGCTTTTGAAGCAGATGGGGGTTGAGCCGGTAATGCAGATGGCCACCCGGGATAGAAACAGAATCGCCCTGCAAAGTGATGTGCTCGGGGCGGTAGCCTGGGGCATCGGCAATATTCTCTGCCTCTCCGGTGACCACCCCAAGCTGGGCAACCACCCCCAGTCCAAGGCAGTCTTTGATATTGACTCGGTACAGTTAATTCAGGTTCTAAAAAACATGCGCGATGAGCATAAATTTATCAATGGTGATGAGATATCGGGGGAGGTGCCCCTGTTTATCGGCGCGGTGGCTAATCCCTTTGCCGACCCCTTTGAAGTAAGGGTGCCCCGGCTCGCCAAAAAGATTAAGGCCGGCGCTGATTTTATCCAGACCCAAGCGGTGTTTGATGTCAGCCGGTTTGCCCAATGGATGAAAATAATTACCGAGCGCGGCCTGGATGAAGAAACCCACATTCTGGCCGGCATAATCCCCATCCGCTCAGCCGGCATGGTGCGCTATATGAAAAACAACGTTTCCGGGGTAAATATCCCCGATGATATCATCACCCGCATGGAAAAGGCTGAGGATGCCGAGGCAGAAGGGGTTAAAATCGCCCTGGAGCTTATCGCTAAAGTAAAGGAAATCCCCGGCGTGCACGGCATTCATGTTATGGCGGTTGGCTGGGAGAAAAAGGTACCCGAAATCATTGAGCGGGCTGGATTATTACCCCGGCCTGTATTATAATGGCGATTAATAAGAATAAAATTATAAGAGAGGCTAATTTGAAAATCCTGCTGGTCTATCCGGAATACCCTGATACCTTCTGGAGCTTCCGGTATGCCCTAAAACTAATATCAAAGAAGGCGCCCTTCCCACCCCTAGGGCTGGTCACGGTGGCAGCCATGTTCCCCGACTCCTGGGAGAAGAAGCTGGTGGACATGAATATCACCACGCTGACCGATAGAGACCTCATGTGGGCCGATTATGTCTTTATCAGCGCCATGGACGTGCAACGGAAATCGGTAGATGAAGTTGTCGCCCGCTGCCAGAAGCTGGGGGTCAAGACGGTGGCCGGCGGCCCCCTCTTTACCACTGGCTACGACGAATTTGACCATATTGACCACCTAGTACTTGGTGAGGGTGAAGTCACCTTTCCCGCCTTCCTCAAGGATATAGAGCAGGGGTGTGCCCAGCACATCTACCACGCTCATGAATGGCCCGACATCAGCCAGACCGTAATCCCGCTCTGGTCGCTGCTGGATATGAAAAAGTATTCTTCAATGAATGTCCAGTACTCCCGGGGCTGCCCCTATAACTGTGAATTCTGCGATATCATCATCCTCAACGGGCACAAGCCACGCACCAAGGATACCGAGCAGCTGCTCGCCGAACTGGACACCCTGTACAATCTGGGCTGGCGCGGCGGGGTTTTTATCGTTGATGATAACTTCATCGGCAATAAGCGGAAGCTGAAGACGGAAGTCCTGCCCACCTTGATTGAATGGCAGCAGAAGCGAAAACACCCCTTTGCCCTTTCCGCCGAGGCTACAGTAAATCTAGCCGCTGACCCCGCATTAATGAAACAGATGGTTAGGGCCGGGTTTAACACCGTTTTTATCGGCATTGAGACCCCCAACGAAGAGAGCCTGGCCGAGTGCAACAAGCAATGCAATCGGGGGCGCGACCTGGTCGCTTACGTTAAAGAGATGCAGAGACACGGCCTGGAGGTTCAGGGTGGGTTCATTGTCGGCTTTGACAATGACCCGCTCTCCATCTTCAAAAACCAGATTAACTTTATCCAGAATAGCGGTATTGTTACCGCCATGGTTGGCTTGCTGAATGCCCCCCGCGGCACCAGACTCTACCAGCGCCTGAAGCGAGAGAACCGCCTCCTCAGCAATAGCTCCGGGGATAACACTGACTGCTCCCTTAACTTCATCCCCAAAATGGACTACAGCACGCTTATTGATGGCTACAAGCATATTCTGGACACCATCTACTCCCCCCGGCAGTATTACGAGCGAATCAAGACCTTTCTGCGCGACTACCGGCCGGTAAAAAGAAAGCAGAAGCTCCAGCTCAAGTCTCACCACTTTGAGGCATTTTTTAAATCGATGTGGTATTTGGGGATTAAAGAAAGGGGCCGAAGGTATTACTGGAAGCTCTTTGCCTCCACGCTACTGAAACGACCGCGGGTCTTCCCGTTATCAATCAGTCTCAGTGTCTACGGTTTCCATTTCCGCAAGATGGTTGAAAAATACATCAACCAGCCAATTGGGGAAACGCTGGAACGGCGGGCATCTCAGAAATCCAGTGGCTAAATCAGAGGTATTTCGCCAATTCGGTCAGGCTCTGGATACGGGGGCAGTCACTCACCTCAGGATAGATCTCATAGCGGTCAATAAGTATCGGGTTAATACCGACGCCTCGGGCGCCAGCCACATCCAGTTCATACTGGTCGCCAACATGAACCGCCTCAGCAGCCTTCACCCCCGCCTTATCAAGCGCCGCCAGAAAGATTTCGGGCTTGGGTTTATCCACCCCCACTTCCTCGGAAGTAACCACGAAATCGAGGTGCGATTCCAGACCCAACCGCTGATGAAGCGACGAAATAGTGTCCCGTCTGGCGTTGGTGAGCAAGCCCAGAACTAGTTCTTGCTGTTTCAGGCTCTCCAGAGTGGAGAGGACATCATCAAAGAGGACAAAAGTGCCACGGCCAAACTTGGCTACCACTATCCCCAAAACTTTCACCAGTACGTCTTGGGGGGCTTCAAGACCGGCTTCAGCCATTATCGCCATGGGATAGTGCAGGTAGACCTTCATCTGCTCTTCTTGGCTTCGCTTCGCCAGCGGGGACCGGGCATTCTCCTCAAAATAATAGCGGTCACCGGCCATAACCCCACGCACAATATCTTTAAAGGGCAGCTCAATGCCAAATTCACGGAAGGTCTGGTGATATAATTCCTCGCGGGGCGGGTCAAAGCGGGCTAAAGTGTTAAACCAGTCAAAGAATACAGCCCTAACCATCCTTAATACCTTGGTCTCTGATATAATCAACCGCATCCTGAACGGTTACTATCTTCTCCGCATCCTCGTCGGGTATCTCAACCTTGCGGGATGAATCGCTAAACTCTTCCTCCAAAGACATTATCAGTTCAACTAGATCCAGAGAATCAGCGCCTAGGTCATCAATAAAGCCCGCCGTGGGCACCACCTCCGCCTCCTCCACCCCAAGCTGCTCCATAATTATCTTTTTGACGCGTTCGAAAATGGTGGCCACTTTTTCCTCCCTCTTCTTTCTATCTACTGACTTGAGTGCTGACCGAGCCTAAAACGCCGTTAACAAACCGGGCGGAGCTATCGCTACCAAAGGTCTTGGCTAACTCAACGGCTTCATTTATGGCTACCTTCACTGGCATTCTATTATCAAGCAAAATCTCAAATATTGCAAGCCTTAGAATATTTCTGTCCACCACCGATATCTGTTTAATCGGCCAAGTGGGGGCAAATTTTTGAATACTCTGGTCAAGCTTATCTTTATTCTGGATAACATTATCAACCAGTTCACGAACAAAAGCGTTGCTTTCCTGGGATAACCCGGCTTCAACCAGAAGGCGGGATACCACTTCCTCCACCCCATGCCCCACTGAATCAATTTCATACAGCGCCTGAAGTGCCAGCCGCCGTGCTGTTCGCCTTTCTCCACTCATAAGCTTACTACCATAATATTAATCATGGATAACTGCCCTCAGTTTAACAGGTGAGATGAAAAGCGGCGACCACCTTCCGGGCAGAACAAAGCTGGTTATAGGTCTGACAGGCCTGGCCAGTCGGTTCCACAATAAGCTCGATACCCGCTTCTTTAGCTTTCTGACATACTTCAGGTGGCACCCGCATCACTCCGATGGCACCGGTGCCGAGTATCAGCACCTCCGGGTTTTCCGCTAGAACCTCAGCGATATCCTCAAGACGTAAATTGTGGCCTGATTTCCTCTCCCAGTTATCCCTGACTCTATCCGGGAAGATAATCACATCCGAGTCATACTGTCTGCCATTAATGACGATAGACCCAAACCGGTATGAATCAATACTCACCACCAGGCTCCCAGCAAACCTCCGTCCACACTGAGCACCTGCCCGGTAATATACTTGGCTTCATCCGAAGTTAAAAAGGCAACTGTCTCGGCGACATCACGGGGGGTACCCAGACAGCCGGCCGGAATGCGCCCGACTATCTCCTGCCGGTGCTTTTCATCCAGCCGCTGTGTCATCTCAGTATCAATAAAACCGGGGGCAATGGCGTTAACGGTAATACCCCGCGAAGCTACCTCTTTGGCTACGGTGCGGCTAAAGCCGATTATACCGGCTTTAGCCGAAGCGTAGTTAGCCTGCCCCGGATTACCGGCGATACCGACCACGCTGGTAATACTAATGATTCTGCCCCAGCGCTGTTTCATCATATGCCTCAGTACCGCGGCAGTACAGAGAAAGACGCTTTTCAGGTCAACCTCAATTACCCGGTCCCAGTCTGCTTCCGACATACGCACCAGAAGCTGGTCGCGGACAATGCCGGCATTATTCACCAGAATATCAACCTGCCCGTATTTTGATACGGTGGTTTCCACCAGCTTGCTCACCTCTGGTGCCGAACTCACGTCAGCCAGAACCGCCAGGCTCTGTCTTTTCATCGCCCTGATTTCCGCGGCGACGCCTTCTATTGGCTCCGGTGAGCCGATATCATTGACCACCACCGTCGCCCCGTCCTCAGCCAGTTTCAGGGCAATGGCCCGACCGATACCCCGCCCACTCCCGGTGACAATAGCTACTCTACCCGAAAGGTCCACCGTTTCTACTCCTCAGACTGCGCTAAAGCAGTCTTGATATTTTTAACCGCCTCGGCATCACCCAGGTTCAGGGTTTGTGCCTTTTTATCTATCCGTTTGATGAGACCGCTGAGCACTTTACCCGGTCCGATCTCAATAAAAGTGGTCACGCCTTTATTCAACATATACTGGATTGAGGACTGCCAGTCAATACGGTTACACAACTGATTCAGCAGTTCTTCCTTCACCGCTTCGGCGCTGGTCAACGGTTGAGCCGTGGTATTGCCAATAATCGGAATGGCCGGGTCATTAAAAGAAAGCCTAGCGATAACCTCCGCCATACCTTCCACCGCCGACTGCATAAGCGGGGTATGAAAGGCACCGCTTACCGCCAAGGGAACAACACGATAGGCGCCCTTAGCACTAGCCAATTCGGCAGCCTTATCCAGCTTCTCTTTTTCCCCGCTGATAACCAGCTGACCGGGACAGTTAATATTGGCAATCTGGATATCAGTCTGCTGGCAGATATCAGCCAGCAAAGGCTGGCTGAGCCCAATTACAGCGACCATGCCCCCCGGATTCTTCAGCCCGGCTTCATGCATCAGCCGCCCCCTCTCCCGGGCCAGATAAATGGCATCAGCTAGGTCAAGTATCCCGGCAGCGGCCAGCGCGCTATACTCGCCTAGGCTGTGCCCAGCAACATAGGCGGGGGGAGGTAATACATCAGCGGTGTTTACTTCCTCCAGCGCCCTCAGGCAGGCGAGACTGACGGTGACCACAGCCGGCTGGGTATTAACTGTCCGGCGGAGTTCATCTTCCGGTCCCTCAAAGCACAAACTCGAAATAGCCAACCCCAGAGCCTGCTCGGCCTGGTCAAAGACTGCCTTGGCTGAGGCAAACTGGTCATAAAGATTGCGCCCCATACCTATCCACTGAGAGCCCTGCCCCGGGAAGACATAGGCTACCTTCATCGGTTTAGCCTCCCTTCTTCTTCGGTGGCTTGATCTCGATGACCTCCCTGCCCCCATAGTTGCCACAGACCGGGCAGACACGGTGCGACGGCTTCGGGTTATGGCATTGCGGACAGTAGTCCAGCTGGGACAGCGTCAAGCCAATATTGCACTTATTCCCCTGACGCGGCCTGGCGCGCCTTCGTTTAGGTAAAGCTCCCATAATCTAACCCCTTCCTTCCAGTTTGGGTAACAACCCGGTACAATCTTCACGGCATAGCGGCTTCATCGGCATAGTCAACAGAGCATACTGGCGTATCGCCTCAGTTAAATCGAGAATATGGTGCTCATCAATGGTGAAAGAGCCCGGCTCATCGGGCGGCGATAGTGGCGTCCCACTATTTACCTCTATTACCGGGAAATATTCCTCTTCTATGGTGAAGGTTAGCGGACAGCGGGACCGGCTGAGGCAACGGCTACAGGTAACTTCAACCCCGGTGCTTACCATACCCCTAACCAGAATGCCCCGGTTGGTGCGCGTCAGCCTGACCTTGCCCTTGACCTGACCGCCAATCCCATTGCCGGTAACGTCAACTGGCTCATCCAGCTCATAATCTCGCGTTGAGCCTACCGGCTCTTTCAGCAATTGGGCTACATTTTCCTGTATCACTATTAGCTCCGGCTAGAACTAATCATTTATTATACTCAGAGCCTTGTAATCAGTTCAAGCTTGATACCGGCGCTAAACCGGCTAGGTATTGCTGGCTTTTATAATTACCATAAGTCCGTTTTTCAGGTAATCTCTCTTTTCTTCACCAAGCTGGTTTATCTTTAGTATTTCGGTCATCCCACCCTGGGCAATATAATCTCTAAAATACCTAAAATGGTCTCGGCCACCAATAAATTCTATGGTTTTGGTCAGATAAGCAATGGGGCGCTGGGGTAAAGGGACCTGAAAATCAGTAAAAACCAGGGCGCCGCCTTTCCTGACCACCCTCTTCATCTCCGAAATTATTATGTTGCGGGCTACCCTCTCTTTCTCATGCAGGCCCAGACAGATAGATGCATAGTCGAAGAGGCTATCATGGAAGGGCAAATCTAAGGCATCGGCTATCTGGAATGAGACATTGCTCAAACCCAGCTTGCTCTTTTTTATTTCGGCTATTTTAATCATATTGGGGCTGCGGTCTACACCGGTGGCGGTAATATTTTTTTGGGCATAATAGACTGCTTGGTCTCCAGTCCCGCAGCAAACATCCAGCACCCTGTCCCCGGCTTTCATCCCGGCAAACCCTGGAGTATAAAGCCTAATGTCACGAAATAGAGGGTCTAACAGCGAGTTCCAGTTGATAGCCAGCATAACTTCACTATATTGAAACGAATATCAAGAAGGTGAGCGATTACAGTAATTAGGGCTATCCTGAAATCGTTTTGCTCTTCCTGAGTTCAGCGGCAATTTCATTTCTCAGCACCTGATTGGTGCCCTCATAAATCTGGGTTATTTTGGCATCCCGCATCATTTTCTCTACGGGATAATCACGCATATAGCCGACCCCGCCCAGAATCTGCACCGCATCCGTGGTAATTCTCATAGCCACATCGGAGGCAAAAACTTTGGCCATGGCTGCCTCTTTGCCAAAATTCTTGGCCCCGCTGTCAATGGTGCGGGCGGTAGCGTAAACCAGTGACCGGGCGGCTTCTACCTGAGTGGCCATGTCGGCCAGCATGTGCTGGACTGCCTGAAGCGCAATAATGGGGTGCCCGAACTGGATGCGCTGGCGGGCATAGTCCACCGCCGCCTCCAGAGCCCCCTGAGCCAGCCCGACGGCCTGAGCCCCTATCACCGGGCGGGAGCCGTCCAGAAGCCTTAGCGCCATAATAAACCCCATCCCCTCCCGGCCAATCAGGTTCTCCCCGGGAATGAGGCAGTCCTCAAAGACCAGCTCCCGGGTGGCGGAGGTGCGAATGCCCATCTTTTTCTCTTTCCGTCCAAAGGAAAAGCCGGGGGTCTCTTTTTCCACCAAAAAGGCGCTGGCACCACGGGCTCCCTTCTCTTTATCGGTCAGGGCAATAATGGTGTATATTTCGGCCTCACCACCGTTAGTAATGAAGCGCTTGGTTCCATTGAGGCGGTAGCCTTCTTTTTCCCTAATAGCGGTGGTTTTAATGGCGCTGGCATCACTGCCGGCGGTCTCCTCGGTCAGGGCAAAGGCAGCCAGCCTCTGGCCACTGGCGATAGCGGGGAGGTACTTCTGCCTCTGCGCATCACTGCCATATTCCAGTAAAGTCAGACTGCCCAGAGCACTGGCGGCATAGCTTACTGCCACCCCACTACACAGTCGGCTCAGCTCCTCCATAACCAGACATAGCTCAAGACAGCCCCCACCCACGCCGCCGTACTCTTTGGGGATAAAGACACCGAACATGTCAGTATCGGCCAGGTCTTTCATTATCGCCCAGGGGAACTCTTCACTCTCGTCAAGCTCAGCGCGAAGCGGCTTAATCTTCTCCTCAGCAATCTTACGAGCCAGGTCCCGAATTACCTGCTGCTGTTCGGTTAAGAAATATTCCACGCTAGCTTCTCCTTCAGACTCCGGAAATAAGTCAGTCTATTATAGCCAGGGCAATTCGCTGGCGTCAAACCATTAAATAATGCTTCACCCCCAAACACCCTCAAGGTTGACAGCACCACCCAGTAAAACTATAATAAGCCAGCCTAGATTTTAGCTGGAGGAGGTGAGTTCAGTGGCAGCTAAAGCCTTTGTCCTGATTGAAGCCGATGTCGGCAAAAGCAAAGAGGTTGTTGATGCCATCGGACGACAAAAGGGAGTGAAGTCGGTTGATATCGTTACCGGGCCATACGATGTTATCGCCATAGTTGAAGGTGAAAGCCTAACCAACATTGGTGACCTGGTAACCACCAAAATTCACCCCATACCCGGCATTTCCCGAACGGTAACCTGCCTAGCAATTTAGCCCCGAATCTCTTCCAGCTTCGTGATTACCTCGTTAATGATCTGTTCATCAGTTGAAGCGCCTGAGGTTATGCCGACGTGTTCCTCGTTCTGCAGCCAGGTAGGCTGAATCTCGGCGGCAGTTTCCACCAGATATGTCCTGGTTGCCTGGGCACACAGCTCAGCCAAGTGCTTGGTATTGGCGCTATTATGCCCGCCAATAACCAGCATTAAGCCCACCCGACTGGCCAGCTCCAAGGCATTTGCCTGACGCTCGATAATCTCGTGACAGATAGTATCAATAATGCGCAGCTCAGAGTCCTTAACGAAGGCACGGTCAATGAGCCTCTTGACAAACTCGGTAAAGTGAGCCGGCACCTGGGTTGTCTGCGACAGGATGCCCAAGCGGCGCGGCAGAGGGTCAAAATTGAGAATGAATTTATCATCCAGGGTGGCTACCCCCTTGCCTTGAGCCCAGCCCAGAATGCCCTTGACCTCAGAGTGACCGGCATCACCGTATATCACCACGAAAAAGCCGGCTTCAGCCAATCTCCGCGCCGCCACCTGGGCGCGGTGGACAAAGGGACAGGTGGTATTGACGATGTTAATGTTTCGTGCCTCAATCTCGCTCTCTATCTGCGGGCTAACGCCGTGGGAGCTAATCGCCACCGCATCACCCTGTATCTCAGGCACATTGTTAACCACCTTGACCCCGAGCTCAGCCAGCCGTTTCAGGACCGGGCGGTTATGCACCACTGGACCCAGTGTTTCCACCCCACCCTGCTCGCGGGCGACCTTCTCAATGATATTGATGGCGCGCCGGACACCGTAGCAAAAGCCTATCTTGTCTGCCTTCTCAATCTTCAGAGCCATTTAGTCCCTCCGCTCGGCATAGTTCCCCTGATACTCCACCGGCAGCAGCCAGGCGATGTGTGACATTATGGCATCGGTCAGTTCCCGGCGCCTGGCTCTGGTCAGGCTACCCTCAACCGAGGGCAGCTGAAAGGGACGACCGATATTGACCACTATTTTGGGACGGCGCAAAAACCAGCCGACACCCCTGATTTTCTCGGTGCCGGTAATGCCCACCGGCAGGACCGGGATGTTACTGCGCTGCGCAATCAGCGCCGAGCCAGGCAGGGCGGTCTGTAATTTAGCACTTCGGCTTCGGCTCCCCTCAGGGAAGATAATCAGGGCCAGCCCCCGGGCCAGAACCTGGTCTGCCTGACGCAATGCCTGCCGGTTCAGTTCCCCCCGCTGCACCGGGAAGGCGCCAAAGCTGCGGATTAGAAAACTCAAGAAGCGAGAGCGGAACAGCTCCTTCTTAGCCATAAATACCGCCCTCCGCCCCAGGCTGGCCCCCAGTACCGGCGGGTCAGCCAGATTAAGGTGGTTGGCGACCACAATTACGCCGCCGTTAGCGGGCATGTTCTCCCTGCCCCTGACCTGCCAGTCAGTCAGCAGAAACAGCAGCACCCGGACCAGCACCCCAGCCACATCATAAAGCCTAGGCATTCTACCTCACCGGAAAAGAGTTAGCCCTTATTATAGCCCATAGTCAGAAGCAAGCCAAACCCCGCCGGCAGCGATTGCCTCTTGAATCGTCGGGTGCTAAAATAGCCAGCACAGGAGGGATAGCGGTGGACAAATATACCTCAAGGCGGTTTGACACCCAGTCGGAAGAAGCCATTGACCAGGATGTGCTGGAGACCGTCCCCTATGACTACCCCGATTCGGCAACCGAGGTGGTCTACGAGACGGACGAGTTCACCTTCGTCTGCCCCTGGACGGGGCTACCCGATTTCGCCCAGCTGGTGATTCGCTACCTCCCCCACCGCTCCCTGGTTGAGCTTAAATCGCTGAAATACTACCTCACTTCCTACCGCAATGTGGGCATCCTGCAGGAGCACGCCGTCAACCGTATCCGTAATGATTTAGTCGGGTTGCTCGACCCGGTCTCAATGGTAGTGGAGGCAAACTTCAAAGAGCGGGGCGGGCTGAAGACCAGAGCCGTCGCCCGCTACCCCCAAGAAAAGCCCTAAGCAGAGGTTTTACAAAGCCAAAGTTTGGCGTTAAAATAGAGATACTTTCTGGGCGGTTAGCTCAGTGGTTAGAGCGCTTGCTTCACACGCAAGAGGTCACAAGTTCAAGTCTTGTACCGCCCACCATTAAATAATCGCCACACAAGGATTTTGTGGCGTTAGTCCCCGCCCCACAACCACTTAGCCAGCCGACAGATTATGTTAGTGCTTCCCGCCTAGAGCATGGACAGGAATTCTTTCCACGGTGTCGCCACCAGCGTCTCCGTGGATGACCGCCCATAGGCGCGGATAATCATGGCCGCTCTCTCCACCTGCTTCAGGTCTTCCGACTCCACAATGTCAACCACATCGAAGCGCCCGGTAACGGCATAGCTGTCCTTCCACTTCACCTTGGGACAGTCGCTCTTGATTTTGGCTGACACCGCCGCCGCTATTTCCTTGAATTCGGCGGGGTCTGAAAATGCCCGTGGGGAAATACGGCTGAGGATGACATAGGTCGCCATATGACACCTCCCTTTTCCCTCATTCTGCCTCAAGTCATATATTTTCCGGCTTAACCTAGTCTGCCAAGATGACCGAATATTAGCACCCACCAGAATGGCTGTCAAGCGCCCACAGCCTCTGGTATGACCTTTTCTGGCTAGCGCTAGCTGCTAAGCCCCCGAGGGCATTAATATTGCCCATTAGCTGATTTGACGCCGCCAAGG
>CP070693.1:410321-456371 GCA_020353235.1 Dehalococcoidia bacterium
GCCGCGGCCAGTGCTTGGGCATTGTCATCCAATGTGTAACCCGAGGAAGCATCGCGCCTGGTCAGTTTGGCAAACCTGACTATGCCGAAATTATCCGTGAGACGAAAGAGGTGATTCAGCTTTATTTTGGGAAGACATTTCTGCTTGCTTATCACAGCTAAGCTCGGGGCATGCTCTGAGAAGACCCTTGCGTACTGCACGGCAACATTGGGCCAAACCATGTAACGAGTTCGGAAATAGGCGTTCTCCCCGAGTTGCAGTCGCCGATTCTCATCCTCTAGAAGCTGAAGTATGGCCTCGGTATATGCCTGGGGATTTCGGAAGTCAACCAGAATACCAACGTCATCGGTCACCAATTCTTTGGCCTGGGAGAAAGCGGTTGAGATAACCGACCGGCCCGTACCAAGGGCGTAGGAAAGGGTACCCGAAACCGCCTGGTTAGGGTCAAGCCCGGGGGAGATATAGATGTCCGTTGCTTTCAAGAAATGGAGTAGCTCACCCAAGGGAAAATATTTGTTATACATCTTCACGTGGTCATAGAGTCCTAGGTTCCATATCCTTTCGATGATGAAATTCCGATAACTCTCACCTTCATTGAGCAGAACGACTGGATGAGTAGCACCGAATATGATGTAAACAAAATTAGGAAATACCTTAATGACCTCCGGCAAAGCATCGATGACGTATTCCAATCCCTTTTTCTTATGCAGGAGCCCAAAGGTCGACAGTACCACCCGGTCGGAATAGCCCAGTGTCATTTTAGCCTGCTCGCTTGAAGTATATGGCTGGGGGTGTATCCCGTGGGGAATCACCTTAATTTTTCTTGCGGCAATGCCATACTCTTGGGAAAGAATCTTTTTTGAGTTATTGGTCATCACAGTGACGGACTTCACGCTTTCTGAGAGGGATCTCACGACCTGAGCTGTCTTTTTATTGGGATTAGGTAAAGCCGTGTGAAAGCTGATCACCACTGGTTTTTTCAGCGTCTCCACAAAACTAATCAAGTGTGAGCCCCATTCACCGCCGAAGATGCCGAATTCGTGCTGGATGTTGACCAGCTGGACTTCATCCATTTGATTTATTCTTTGCGCAACTTGGACGTATTCCTCTTTGTTCCCCTGAATTATCTGCGAGATTACCTTTCGCGGGTAGTGATAACTCACCACATCGTCGGGGTTCATAGCTACAATCTTGGACTTGATGAGCGGTGCAAGCATATCGTCCATAGCATTGGTAATATCCTCTGTGAATGTGGCGATTCCGCACTTTCGGGGTGGGAAGGTGGAGAGGTAAACTACGCAGAGTTCCCCCGTTTCTTGTGAGTGGGGCAATCCCTCTTTCTCCAGGTTATACATGGTAAATACCTTCTTGTGCTTTGTCCGATTCTAGAACTGCCAAGTTGGAAATGCTTCATGCATGAGTAATTGATTGTAGCCCTTACTTGTATGTTTGTCTACTCTAAAAAGGAACCTTATTTAGCTCTCCTTAGAGGTTACTGGCTGAGGCAGCTCAGGCGGTAGAACAATGAGCTAAAAATCCTCGGCAGCCTGAACCGAGAGAGCACGCAGTTTCATATATCTGCTCGTCTGAGCTGCCTCAGCGTAGAACTTTAAATCCGTTGCGAAACCATAAAGGTTCCCTTTTTGCCTCGTAGTTTTACGCTCATCTTTTACGCGTGAAATTCGGTGCACCTTTTTAGATAAACATGCTGTAATACTGTAGTAGCTATTAACTAAAGTACGCCACTTATAAGAAACGCGTTTTGTTATAATGTTGTTGTAAGCTACTAATGCTTATATAACCTTAAAACAGCAGATAAGAAGGTCCCCCAGTGTCAAATGGAGCCGAGTGGTACCAGTTATCGTTTGTAGAAGTCAAACAAGCCCTAGCCTCAGATAAAAGTGGCCTTACCTCAGCTGAGGCAAAATTAAGACTGACAAAATATGGCTACAACGAACTGAAATTCAAGAGGCGGAGTCCATTTGTCCGATTTTTACTGCAATTTCACAACCCGCTAGTCTACATCCTGCTAGTGGCAGCTCTGGTGACTGCTTTTCTTGATATGTGGATAGATACCTCAGTCATTCTTGCCGTAGTTCTAGCCAATACTGCTATAGGGTTCATTCAGGAGGGACGGACCGAGGCCTCAATGGAGGCACTAACAAGACTGATGGTACCACAGTGTACTGTATTGCGGGACGGAGAACAGAAGGATATCCCAGCCCGGGAACTTGTTCCAGGTGATGTAGTCCTACTCGGAGAAGGTAACCGCATACCGGCTGATTTACGCCTTTTTTACACCAAAAACCTCAGTGTTGACGAAGCTGCACTTACCGGGGAATCGATGCCGGTGGAGAAAGGTACCGAGCCACTTGCTCAGCCGAATCTACCCCCTGGAGACCAGCTTTGCATGGCTTTCAGTAGTACTTTCATCGTACGAGGTTCAGCGCGTGGAAGCGTGGTGGAAACAGGCGAGCGGACCGAGGTAGGAAAAATTGCCCGGCTAATGAAAGAGACCCCGAGAGCCACTGCTGCCCCCTTGATCAGGAAGATAGCCCAGTTCACCAGATTTCTGGTAATAGCTGTTCTATCTCTAGCCGCTCTTAATCTTCTGCTGGGGATACTTATTGGCGGCTATGACTTGGCTTATTCATTCCTTGCTTCGGTCTCGCTCGCTGTTGCAGCTATACCTGAAGGACTAGCGGCTATAGTGACTATCGCCTTGGCCCTGGGTGCCAGGACAATGTCGCACCGGAATGCACTCATAAGGAGACTACCCGCGGTAGAAACACTCGGGTCAGCCACTGTTATATGCTCGGACAAGACAGGCACGCTCACCAGAAGCGAAATGACCATAGTTAGAATATACTGTGGCCGAAAACAGTACAGTGTAACCGGCACAGGATATGAACCAAAAGGTCAGTTTTTACTGAATAACATTAATGTCGACCCGATACAGGAGAGCGATTTAAGGGAAATACTTAGGGCTGGGCTGTTGTGCAATAATGCATCATTGGAAAAAGTGGATGAGGGATATAAGTTGTCTGGAGACCCCACCGAAGGTGCATTGTTGGTCTCGGCACTCAAGGCTGGTATGACTAAAGAGTTCCCCAGAATAGATGAGGTGCCTTTTGATACCGAACATAAGTATATGGCTACCTTGAATCAAGCTAATGGGCAAAACCTGATATATGTCAAAGGTTCACCAGAGAAGATCCTAGTAATGTGCCATGACCAGCTAGTCAATGGAGCGACTGAGGACCTAGATTATGCCGAGATGCTGAACAAGGTGAGCGATATGGCGAAAGAAGCCTTAAGGGTTCTGGGTCTGGCTTACAAGAGTGTTCCCAAAGATAAGACTTCAATCTCTTCAGAAGATTTAGAAGGTATGACCTTCCTAGGACTCCAAGGGATGATAGACCCACCAAGGGAGGAAGCAATCGAGGCTGTCGACAAGTGTAAGAGAGCTGGCATAAGAGTTCTGATGGTAACCGGCGACCACCCGCGAACGGCAGAGGCGATTGCTGGTCAACTAGGTATACAGACAAGTGATGGAGTTCTTACTGGTGAGGAGCTAGCGAGGATGAGTGATGACGAACTGTATGAGGTCGTAGAGAAAGTCTCAGTGTATGCCAGGGTCTCTCCAGCGCATAAGTTTAGGGTGGCAACACAACTGCAAAAGAGAGGTCATATTGTCGCCATGACTGGTGATGGTGTAAACGATGCTCCAGCACTAAAAGCTGCCGACTTGGGAATAGCCATGGGAATAAAGGGCACTGATGTTGCCAAAGAAGCTTCCGATATGGTTCTCGTTGATGACAATTTTGCCAGCATTGTGACCGCGGTAGAGGAAGGCAGGCACACCTTTGAGAATATCAGCAAGGTTATCCTCTATACATTACCAACCAATGGAGGGCAGGCTCTTCTGGTGATAGGGGCAATATTGCTACTGCCTTTTATACCGCTTTTTGCAATGCGTCTACCACTTGAGCCGATACAGATTCTCTGGATTAACCTTTATGATGCCGTAGTCCTAGCTTTACCACTACTCTGGGAGCCGCGTGAAGTAGGTCTACTGGATAGACCGCCCCGCAATCCAAAGGAGCCGATAGCCAACCGTCTATTCTTCAGGAAAGTCGGACTTGTATCTTTAGTGATGGCTATCTCCGCGTTCATTATGTTCTATCACTACGGGATGCCGGCTGTTTCGAGTTCTGGAGTAGACGAGCTACATTTGACCCAAGCACAAACAGCGGCTTTCATGACAGTAATGATGGTACACATCTTCTATCTACTTACCGCTCGATCCTTGACGAAATCGGTATTCAAGATGAATCCGTTTTCGAACAGCTGGGTAACTATTGGTATTGCTGTAACCGTAATATTCCATTTGATGATTGTATATCTGCTTCCCCAAATTGGATTCAATCCATTTAGAGTAGCGCCCTTCCCAGCACAGTGGTGGATAATGATAGTTTTACTCGGCTTGCCAGGGCTTTTTGTGATTGAGCTGGAAGAGTTCCTCACTGGATATTTAAAAAAGTCCGATAAAAAGTCTAACAAATAATATTTGAATGGGTAAGTGCTTTTTTAAATGCAGAAACGAATTCAAAGTTCCAGTTTCGATATTCTTGCTAATAGCAGTACTAATCGTCTCATTAATCCAAGCGCCGATAACCGTTTACTTGCTTCTAGTCTAAGGATGTTTCAATCATGAATATTAGATACCCCGAAATTGGTGTTTGTGGGCTTTCTTGTCGACTCTGTCCCACTTATCACACTGAAGCTGCCAGTAGGTGTGGAGGGTGTAAGAGTGAAATGAGGATGGCTGTTGGTTGTCCTTTCATCACGTGTGCAGTCAAGAAAAAGGGTATCGAGTTTTGCTGGGATTGCGAAGAAAGCACAACTTGCGAGAAATGGGGAAAGCATAGAGCTGCTGGTAAGCAGCACGATTCATTCAAATGTTATCAGAAGCTTGAAGATGACATTCATTTCATTCAAGAGAACGGAGTTGAGAAGTTTGAAGAAATACAAAAGTTACGAGAGCACCTTCTAGCCCAGATATTGCATGAATTCAATGAGGGACGCTCTAAAAGCTATTACTGCATAGCGGCAACGGTCTTAGAAATTGAGGAATTGCGAGAGGCAATAGACAGAGCACGTAAAGAATCAACTGGTCTGGATATACGAGTTAAGTCCAAGATGATGCATTCAATACTTGATGCTATTGCAGGGAAGAATAATTACCATCTGAAACTGAGAAAATAATCCACCAGCGGTTACTGTCAGCCTTTGGCAGTCATAGCTTTGGCCGCTTTTCTCTTGACTTCCCACGCTTGTTCCGCATCTACCAGAGGGTAGATCTCTGTTTCTCCGAATGGACCCATAGGAAACTCAGTCATAATCACATCCAACTCGTCAACGGACTCCACCTCAGCAATTCCACCTCCAGCTTGTAATCCAGCAAAAGCCCATGCATCCTTAATTTTGCTTTGGTATTTCTTCTTCCAAGCCAGTGCGGCATCAAAGAGTTTGACCGCAACCTCTGGCGGTACCGGGTGTCTGTTCTTGGAAATAATTAAAAACCTCATTTAAATTTCTCCCTTATTTTCCTCCAATCGTGAAAAAGGGAGACTCGTATATCTCCCTTTTCTTTTATGGTGACTGAATTTCACGGTAGCGTTTGACAAAACACCAAGGTTGTGTATACTTTCACTACATTCGGTGAAGGTAATGAGTATTCAGTGTCGGAAATGGATGTATATTGCACTACTTCCTATCTGTTGCTTGCTTCTCATAATCCCTGAGATTAGCGGTTGTACTAAACAAGAACGGGTATCACCGCCTGCCCCCAAGCCAACACCACCTTTAGTCGAGGAGTGGTCGGCTGATGGTGTAATCAAAGCAAATGAGTACCATTCATCTAATAAATATGATGACTACGAATTATATTGGCGCAGTGATGAACAGTATTTATATATTGGAATAAACGCCAAGACCAATGGCTGGGTATCGATAGGTATACAGCCAAGTTCAAAAATGAAGGATGCAGATATGATTTTTGGTTTTGTAGAGGATGGGCAGGTTACTGTTATGGATTTATTCAGTACCGGTAATTTCGGCCCGCATCCTCCTGATGTAGAGTTAGGTGGTACAGATGACATTCTGGTGTTTGGGGGTGGGGAAGAGGGTGAGTTCACTACAATCGAGTTTAAGCGAGCACTAAGCACAAATGATAATTATGACATTCCAATCTCAGCAGGTGTTAACAAGATAATATGGTCTTTTGGTTCAAATGATAGCTTTACACAAAAACATGCCAAGCGTGGTTACGGTGAAATAAATATCTAAAGAACTGGTGAATAGGATAGAAATAAATGGATGTATTTTACTCTGTAGCTCAATGGCTTATATACATCTTGGGGATAGTGAATCTGGTATTGGGTTCGTTGATATTTTTTACCTGCCGTTGTATTCCTGGCTGGAAATTAACTAGTGGCCTTATGCAATACCAAGCATATAAACGTTTTTTTAGAGCACACTGTTATTTGTGGTGGATATTCTGGCCTTCAGTAATTGTGCACGCAATCGTTGCCATTATATATTTCGGCACACCTTACTGATGGGAATTTTCACTAAATAGAAAAAGCAAACCTTATTTAAAACAGCACCTGCCAATATATAAAGAGATTAATACTTATTTTAAAAGATGATACAATAGCGAAAATTAAAAAACACAGCGGACTTCAAATCCGCTGGGGGGCACTAAAATGTCCCCGGTGGGTTCGACTGCCATACGATCCTGCCAGAATACCACTATTCTACCAATCAATTTACCTACAACCGTTCCTTTATTGAACAATATGAAGAAATGTCGAATATATTCAGAACCTTTGACAATAAAAACCCCTATACTTACCATTAATAATTGAACACCATAAATTACTCGATAAAAAGAGAGGCTTAACAATGAAAAAGTTTAGATGCACCGTTTGTAATTATATTTATGATGAAAATAAGGAAATCAAGAAATTCTCCGAATTACCTGTCGACTGGACATGTCCCGTATGTAATGCTTCTAAGAGCGCTTTTGTTTCCATAGTCGAAGAAGGTAGAGAGAAACCGAAAGAAAGAACAACCGTTTCCGATGTATTAGTCGCACAAATGGCTGAATGGGGTATAAAGTATGTTTTCGGCATACCAGGAACATCTGCCTTGGGTATTGTAAATGCAATTAGAAAAAATGAGAAGCTTAAATATATTCAGGTGCGCCATGAACAAACAGCGGCTTTTATGGCCTCTGCCTATGGTAAGTTGACGGGGCATATAGCTGCCTGTTTGACTGTTGCCGGACCCGGTGCAACTAATCTAGCCACCGGTTTATATGACGCTAAGCTGGATCATTCTCCAGTTCTAGCTCTAACTGGGTTAGTAAAGCGGCAGCTGATTGGCCCAGGTTCGTTCCAAGAAATCGACCAGCATTCCTTTTTTGAACCAATCTGTGTCTTTAACAAGACCTTGATGTCGGAAGAGCAAACAATTACCTTAATAACATTGGCAATCAAGCACGCACTAATTGAACGAGGTGTTTCCCATATTAGCGTTCCTAATGACTTACAGAAACTACCATATGATGCTGATATAGTGCCAATGGAGGGCAGAATAACCAACAGGAATATCTCACCTTGCCAGCCGCTTATCAGAAAAGCAGCTTCAATTATTGATAAAGCAAGAAAACCGGTAATTATAGCTGGATTTGGTGCCATGGGACAGGGTGCCGAGTTAATAAAACTTGCCCAAAAAGTCACTTCACCGATAGTAACAACATTCAGAGGAAAGGGAGTAATCGATGAAGCCAACCCACTTTATGTTGGTAGCCACGGGACAATTGGATCAACGGCAGCCTCTAAGTTGGTACGACAAAGTGACCTTTTAATTGTAGTAGGGTCTTCTTTTTCAGACATGACCCAAATACCCATGAAACAGATAATCCAGATTGATATTGACCCGATGATGATATCTAAGAATTATCCCGTGGAAGTCGGTTTGTGGGGTAATAGTGCTGAGATATTACCCAGATTAACCAATGCCGTAAAAGAAAAAAAGGACGAAGTACACTTAGCTGAGATAACAGAACTAAAGAAGCAGTGGATCGATTTGTTAAGGCGAGAAGCAGATTCATCTCGCAAACCAATAAGGCCACAGTATATAATCGAGGTACTGAATAACAAAATTGCAAGTGATGCTATTATTTCCTTAGATGTTGGAGAAAATGGCTGGTGGTTTGGTAGAAACTTCTGGATGAAGCACACTCAAAAAATGGTAATGTCCGGTTATTTAGCTTCAATGGGCACCGGCTTGCCGGGGGCGATGGCAGCCCAACTCGCCTATCCAAAAAATCAGGTAGTATGTATTACGGGGGACGGTGGTTTTTCGATGGTTATGGGTGACTTCCTAACCGCAATTAAATACCAATTGCCGGTTAAAGTCTTTGTTTTCAATAACAAGCAGCTTGGCATGATCATGCAGGAGCAAAAAGTGGAACACTACCCCAACTGGCAGACCGAACTGCATAATTGCGATTTTGCTGAATATGCCAATAATTGTGGAGGTATAGGCATCAAAGTTACCGATCCCCGAGAATTAAACGGTGCCGTCGATAAAGCTTTGTCTTCAGAAAAAGCGGTTGTAGTAGATGTCGATACAGACCCAAGGAGATTTGTATAAAAATGATGACTCGGTAAGCATTGTGATGAACGTTGGTTTATTAAAAATTCTTCCTTTTTTACATTGACAGTCAATACGCGGGGTTATAGTATAGGCGTGCTAATTGGGAGACTGAAAACATGAAGTAGTTTCCTAAAGTAGGAAATACTCGGTAAAATTCGGTAAAATATTGTTATTTCAACCCAATTTTAACTACGGAGGCAGTGGGATAAAAAATGAGAAGGCTTTTACATTTACTATGCTTGTTCACCGTCATGCTTACACTGATAATTACCGGCTGTGCCCCGGAGGCCGAGGTAAGCAAGGGGCCTATCGTGGTTGGTTCAAAGATCGACACTGAAGGCTCACTTTTATCGCAGATGATAATACTGATGCTGAGGGACAACGGATTTGAGGTAGTTGACAAATCGCAGTTCGGTCCAACCAGTGTGGTGAAAAGGGCTCTGGAAACTGGCGAACTTGATATTTACCCAGAATATACCGGGAACGGCGCCTTCTTCTTTGATGAGGCTGAGTCAGATGTCTGGAAGGACGCCCAAGCAGGCTATGAGCGAGTGAAAGAACTGGATATGGCCGCTCACAATATTGTATGGCTCAAATCGGCGCCAGCCAATAACACCTGGGCGATTGCCATACCGCAAAGCCTTGCCGAAAAGGAAGGGTTGGAGACCCTTGATGACTTTGCTGCCTACGTTAACCGAGGAGGCTATGTTAAGCTTATCGGTTCTGAGGAATTTGTCAACAGCCCGGCTGCCCTACCCGCATTTCAAGAAGCCTATGGTTTCACACTGAGTGAGGAGCAGCTCCTAACGGTATCAAGCGGCGATACCACCCAGACGGAAAAGGCGGCTGCCGAGGGAACGGATGGCGTGAATACGGCCATGGCCTACGGCACCGATGGCGCCCTTGATGCCTTCGACCTTGTTGTCTTAGCGGATCCACGCGGCGTACAGCCGGTCTACGAACCGGCACCGAGAGTCCGCGGGGAGGTGTTTGAAAATTACCCCGAGATTGCTACCATCCTTGACCCGGTCTTTGCCAGTCTTAATCTAGAAACCCTGCAAGAACTTAATGCCAAGATTGGTGTTGAAGGCCAAAACCCGACCGATGTAGCCCGAGAATATCTTGTTGCCCAGGGATTTTTAGAGTAGCGCCGTTTTACTCAAAGAAGCAGAAAATGGGACGATTGGTCACCCGCGATAGTGTGGCTATTTCCGGGTCGTTAATCGGTCTCGCCTCGCTCTTAATCGGGTGGTTGACCCTCAAGCCCAGCCGAATAGCCGCCGGAACTAGCCTCAACCTGTTTGAAAGTATTGGGTGGGTCGGCGGCTTAACCGTCCTGGGACTGTGGCTGGCCTGTTTGATCCTCAGCCTGACAGGGAAAAAAGAACGTTCCGCAGTGACCCTGGGCATTTTGGCCAATCTTATTGTCATTGCCAGCTTTCTATTGGTCGGGCTTTTTTCAGGCAAACTCCTTGAAGGGGAAGCACAAATTGCCCGCGTGTCACTGGGTGCTGGGGTTTGGATTACTTTGGCCGGGGCGTATGTGGTTATATTCAGTGCCCGCCAAACCCTGCGAGGCTCAACCATCTGGAGAAATGTCGTTTCGTGGGCGGGATTAGCCGTTTTAGTATTTCTTCTCATCGAGGGCTGGTTTCAAGATATTTCTATCATGACCGAATTTAGCGGTCGTGAAGAGCGCTTCTTACAGGAGTTAATGCAGCATATATTCCTGTTTGGCGGAAGCGTCGCGGTCGGTACCCTGCTCGGTATATCACTGGGCATCTGGGCAACCCGAAGCCGACGTGCCGAAGCGCCGATATTCTTCACCACCAACATTACCCAGACAATACCGAGCTTGGCCCTCTTTGGCTTGCTGATTGCCCCCCTCTCCGCGCTGTCCTTTGCCTTCCCGGTACTGCGGGAGTTTGGTATCCGGGGTGTGGGGGTGGCCCCGGCAGTTATTGCTTTGGTTATTTATTCATTGCTACCTATCGTTCGGAACACCTATGTCGGTCTACGCCAGTTGGATCCGGCCGTTATTGATGCTGGGCGTGGCATGGGAATGAGCCGCGCCCAGATATTCCGTAAAATAGAAGTGCCTCTAGCCGCACCGCTTGTTCTGGAGGGGGTCCGAACCGCATCAGTTCAGTCGGTAGGGTTGGCTGCGATAGCCGCCCTTATCGGGGCGGGTGGTCTCGGCTGGTTTATCTTCCAGGGACTGGGGCAGGCGGCAGCTGACCTCATTCTGCTGGGTGCCATTCCGGTAATTGTCCTAGCTTTGCTGGTGGATGCCATTATGCGAACCATAGTCAGGGTAGCTACACCTAAAGGACTGGGGAAGGGAAACCAATGATACGCCTAGTGAAGGTAAGCAAAAGCTACGGAGATACGATTGCGGTAAGGCAACTTTCCCTGGTGGTGAATCAAGGGGAAGTCTGCGTACTCATCGGTCCCTCCGGCTGTGGCAAGACAACGACACTAAGAATGGTAAACCGGCTTATTGAGCCAACCGCGGGACGCATTTTTATTAACGGAAAGGAAATCAGCCGGGTCAAACCGGAGCAACTGCGCCGCTCCATTGGCTACGCTATTCAAAGTGTTGGCCTGTTTCCCCACATGACAGTAGCCGACAACATTGCCGTGGTGCCCGAGCTCCTGCACTGGGCGAAGAGCCGAGTTGCCCACCGAATTGATGAACTGTTGAGGCTGGTCGGGCTCGATCCTCTGGAATACGCGTCAAAATACCCTAATCAACTCTCCGGAGGAGAAGCACAGCGCATCGGGGTAGCTCGAGCCCTGGCCGCTAACCCGCCAATTTTACTTATGGATGAACCCTTTGGCGCAGTCGACCCCCTTACCCGCGAGAAGCTCCAGGCCCAGTTCCTCCGCATCCAACAGGAGCTGAAGAAGACGGTCCTTCTGGTAACCCACGACCTTGACGAGGCGATTCGGTTAGCCGACCGAATCGCCATCATGGCGTCTGGCAGGCTGGTACAGCATGCCACACCTGAAGAAATCCTTTCGCGACCGACCAATAAGTTCGTTCATGACTTTGTCGGCACTGACCGAGCCCTCAAACGATTGTCCCGCATTGGTGTAGCCAGCTTCATCAGACCCACCCATTCAGTTAAATTAAGCACACCGATGAAGGAGGTGGCTTCAGTGTGTGAGCGCTGTCACTGGGTCTGGGTAGTAGATGATGACGGTAAATTTACCGGTTGGTTAGATCGAACCAGTTTACCCGCGGCCAACTCGGTGAGACAGGCGATGGTGGTGGGCGACAGGGATGAGATTACCATAACCAAGAATGCCACATTGCGGGAAGCACTCTCGCGGATGCTGGGTCAAGGTTTTAACAGTATTCCGGTAGTTGATGAAGAGGGGCGTCTAATTGGCGAGGTAAGCCTGGGTGATGTTGAAGCGGCCACAGCCAAGATGGAGCCATAAGCAATGCTTAGACGGCAGCTTAATCTCTGGATTCTGCTAACCGTACTGACTGGTTTATTCGTCTGGCTCATTGCCAGTACGGGATTGTGGGAGGCAACCCTCAGATTTCTCTTCCCCCAGGAAAGTCAAGTGCTGCATCCCCGGGCCAGTCTGCTTGTTCTGGTTTGGGAGCACGTTAAGCTGGTCATCTTATCAAGCAGTCTGACTGTTCTAGTTGGAGTGCCACTAGGTATTTGGGTAACCCGTCCCAGCGGGAGAAACTTTCTACCCATAGTCTATTACCTAACCTCATTTGGGCAAACGTTTCCCCCGGTGGCAGTACTGGCACTCGCTGTGCCCATGATTGGATTTGGCGTAATACCCACGGTAATTGCCCTTTTTCTATATGGATTGCTCCCGGTAGTTCGTAATACCATTGCCGGACTGAGGGCGGTTTCCCAGGATGTCCTCGACGCGGCCTACGGGATGGGAATGAGTCGCTGGCAGGCACTAATACGCGTGGAAATGCCACTGGCGGCTCGGGTTATCCTCGCCGGCATACATATATCGGTAATCATCAACATCGGAACTGCCATGATTGGGGCTGTTATCGGCGCCGGCGGACTGGGCTCACCGATAATTGCGGGACTGGTTCAGGATAACCTGGCCTACATTATTGAAGGGGCAGTACCGGCAGCGATGCTGGCCGTATTGGCCGACCGGTTACTGGCTAATCTGGAGCGATTATTCGCCTACTCGGCTGAGAAGGCAAGATAGGGAGAGGGATATGTTTAAGATAAAACGGTCGCACAGTTTGCTTCTTGTAGTATTATGCATCTCCCTGGCGGGCTTATTGGGGCTTACCGCCTGTACTGTCCCCGCCCGACCGCCCGAACAGGGACCCAGCCCGTTCGATAGACCCGGCTTCCCGACACCACCCAGCCCGATACCGCCGCCACAACCCTCCTACCTATTGCCAACAAATGAGGGTGAATGGGTACCGCCAAAGTCTCACGTCGGCCGCAAACCAACTGACACCGGCAAGGTAAACATCGAAGGTATTGGTGATTTCACCTTCAATTCAGAGCAGGTTGAGACCCTTCGTCCTGACATTTTTCGGCCGGGGCACTTCTCCATTTTTGATGCCCTGGCTCACCTGGATGGCCGAGGTGATATTGAAATGGATTACCATTATGACAGCCACATGAACACGCACTTCATTGATGCCATTGATGGGGAGCCCAACTGGTGGTATCAGGTCAAGTATTCCGGTGGCTGGTTTGAGAGCAACGCTTTCCGCATGGACATGTACCCCTACAAGAATAACACCGAAATAAAGGTTTACCGTCAGGACGAAAACTACCTGGCACGAATCTGCGGTACCTTCCGGGCAGAAGCGATGCGATTAACGCAAAACGGCGGGCAGGTCATCATCCCCGAAGTCACTATCAGCACTTTTAGTGGTCGCACTACTTTTACCAACGTAGTGGTGACTGCCCATAATGTGCGGAGCGATGTGCTGCAACCAGACATGATTACTGCCCTAGACGTGTTACTCAGCTTAGGCGAGCAGGGGCAACTGAACCAACTTAAGCTTACCTGGTACGAACGCATCGGCGATGCTGACCCCGTTGACAGCTATTGGGTGGAACAAATTGATGTCCACGAGGCATATAATGGTTGCGGCTTCGTCTACGAGGCCGGTGCGGAAGAATTCTCTTTTCAGGGAAACCACATTCATGTTCCCTTAGATGTGCGAATCATCATATCGCCAGAGTATGCCCTGTGGTATTGGATATGCCTGTAAGATAATAGAAAGATTCTTCATAGCCGTAATAAAAATAATGGGAGGTAATCAAAATGAATGCGCTGGAAGAAAGGTTGCTAAATTATGGTTTTAGCATCTGAGTATAAGTTATAGGAGGTGCTCAACAATGAAGAATTACGACGTCATAGTCATTGGATCTGGAGCTGGGGCAATCATTTCCGATGAAGCCGCGGCGCAAGGTCTTACGACGGCACTCATAGATAAGGGGCCATTAATAGGCGGAACCTGCATTAATTGGGGATGTATACCATCCAAAATGCTTATTTACACGGCTGACCGGATAGTAGAAATCGAGGAAGCCCGGAAATTAGGTATTGAAGCAGAGATAAAGAATATAGACTTTCATTCAATAATGAAAAGGATGAGAAATAGCAGACAGGAAAGCCAGGTTCATATTATAGAGGGCATTAAACAGTCCAAGAATCTGGATTTCTATGAGGGCGAAGGATATTTTGTCGACGACTATCTGCTTGAGGTAAACGGAAAGAGGTTTAAAGGGAAAAGGATTTTCATTGCGTCCGGATCACGCCCTTTCATACCTCCGATTAAAGGCTTGGAAAATGTAGACTACCTCACCAACGAATCAGTGTTGGAACTGAAGGACAGACCGGATAGTCTTATCATCATCGGCGGTGGCTACATCGCTGTCGAATACGGCCATTTCTTTGCGGCTATGGGCACCAAAGTTACCATTCTTGAAATGGCTGATAGGTTGGTGCTCTCCGAGGAAGTAGAAATCTCTAATCTCCTGAAGGGTGAGTTGAGTAAGCGCATGGGAGTCCATACAAACACCTTGGCGGAGGAAGTCAAAGGTAGCGAGAATGGCATTGTGGTTATTACCAAGGATACTAAAACCGGCAAACGAAGAGAATTCGCTGCACAAAGAATTATGATGGCCGTGGGCAGAAGGTCTAATGCAGATAAACTAAAGGTAGAAAACACTGGAGTGGAGACTGATAAGAAGGGTTTCATCAAAGTTAACGAATATCTTGAGACAAATCGGCAGGACATTTTTGCCATCGGAGATGCTAACGGCCAGCAAATGTTCAGGCACATGGCTAACAGAGAAGCTGAGATAGTTGTGCAGAACGCCTTTTATGGCACAAATATCAAGGTTGATTACAGTGCTGTTCCTCACGCGGTATACTCGCATCCTCAGGTTGCATCAGTGGGTATGACCGAGGCGCAGGCCCGGGAAGGCCATGATGTTCTCCTCGGTAGGATGAAATACCTTGACATCGCCAAGGGTAAAGCTATGATAGAAAAAGAGGGCTTTGCCAAGGTCATCGTAGAAAAGGGGAGTAACCAAATACTGGGTTTCCATATCATAGGGCCGTATGCCCCCGAACTAATTCAAGAAGTTGTCAATGCGATGACATCTGGTGGCGGTATGGAAGAGCTAGGGCAAGGAATTCATATTCACCCGAGTCTTTCAGAATTAATACAGTACACACTGAGCAATATTGGAGAGTCTTAGACTCAATACATAACGGGCATAGATGATATAATCAATACCGATCAATGGATAAAATAGGCAGGTGCTATCATATTTGAGGTTTTATTCTGGCTAGCCTGGTCATTTTTCTGCCTTTGTATCTGCTTAGGGTCAGGCGTGAAGAACAAATGATGCTTGAACAATTTGGAGAAGAGTATCGCTTATATATGAGGCGGACTGGCCGAGTTATTCCCCGCCTTTTATAATAATCCTTAATCCTTCCTTTTTTACCTTATTATCCCACGCTGAGTATTTGGGCGTGAGCTTTAGCGCACCTTTTTACAAAATAGCATTAGGCTGTCATTTCATGTAATAAAAAGGGGGAGTCTAGAAACTCCCCCTACCCTGTTTTGAAAGGCATTCGCTCCCATTACACGAACATTGCATCATTGTTCCGCTGTAGGTATAGTTATATCGAGCATTAAAAGGATGGAACATATCCCATTGCTAGCCGCCTTCAGTGCCGGACTGCTGTCTTTCCTGCAACCCTGCATACTGCCTCTAGTGCCGGTATACCTGGCCAGTTTAGCCGGCCCGGAAATATTCACCACCGAGAGCAACCGGCCTCGCCTGCCCCTCTTTCTGCACTCGCTCAGCTTTGTCATCGGCTTTGCTCTAGTTTTCACCCTTACCGGCGCCGGTGCCGGCCTGCTCGGCCTTGTTTTAAGCGCTTACCTCAGGCTGGTGCGTCAGGTAGCCGGTATCTTGCTCATCGTCTTCGGTGTTTTCATGCTGGCAGCGCTGAAGATACCCTGGCTCAACTACGAGAAACGCCTGGCCCTGCCCCAGAGCATCGCCAGCGGCTATCTTCGCTCCTTTCTGACCGGAGCCATCTTCTGCCTGGCTTGGACGCCCTGCGTCGCCCCGCTGCTGGGCAGTATTCTGGCGCTGGCTTCCGCCTCAGGGACCGTCAGTCAGGGCGCCTACCTGCTGGCTCTCTACTCGCTGGGGCTGGGGATACCCTTTCTGATTATCGGCGCTACCTTTGACCTTACCCTGCCACTGCTCAAGCGTATCTACCGATACTCCACGGCTATCTATATTTTCAGCGGTACCTTACTCATTATTATCGGTGTTCTAACCCTGACCAACAAGCTGATTTGGCTTCAACCATAGTTTAGCGGTAAAATCTAATTAATGAGCTTAACCAAGCCGGAAAGATTGCTGAAGATATTAATATATTTTGTCCCCGTAGCTATTCTGGGATTGTTAGTGACTAGCTGCTCGGCTCCAGTTGTCGTGGTGGGTAAGCCAGCACCCAATTTTCAATTGCCCGACCTAGACGGGGAAGAAGTTAATCTCAACGATTTCCGGGGTAAGCCGGTATTGCTCAACTTCTGGGCAGGCTGGTGCCGCCCCTGCGAGGAGGAGATGCCCTACCTGCAACAGGTCTATGAGGAGTGGTCAGACCAAGGGTTGGTGGTGCTGACCGTTAATCTAGGTGATAGTCGTTCTGAAGTGAATCGGTTCATGCAAAGTAACCAGCTTTCCCTGCCGGTGCTGCTTGACACCAAACAGAGCCTGACTCAAAAATATAATGTGGTTGGTATACCGACCACCTTCTTTATTGATAAAGACGGCATAGCCCGAGCCCGAAAAATCGGTAGCTTCCGAAGTAAACAGGCAATAGAAACCGAGCTCAGTCAGATTTTCCCTAGTCACCCGGAAGAAGGAGGCTTGAGATGAGTGATATTTTGGATGAAGTCCATGGTATCGTCCAGTGCAAGGAATGCCCGTGGTATAAAACTTGTGTCATGCCGATGAGGTTCACCGCCGATGACATCCGCCGACAGCTGGAGTCATCAACACCCGGCGCCAGTTTTGCACCACAGATGGACATTAGCCTGCAGAACCTGCTCTCCAGCATGGCTACCGCCGCCCAGAACTCACTGCTGGAGGGCTGCCCGATTTTCATTGAGCGACTGCGCTCCAGCCCCAAACTCGCCCAGCGCATCCGGGAAATGATGCAGAGCTGGGGCAAAGAAGACGAAGAGTAGGCCAACACCAAGCCAGCGGCGTAAGTGCATCCGATAGAATTCAGCACAACCAGCGCCTTTCTATCTGCCGCCAGCAAAATTTTAGCTAAATTTCATTCTATCTTAATGTAGATTTAATCTATTTTAACGAAGATTTAACCCCACTCCGCTACAATGAAGGTAAAAAGCTCACCGGTAAAGCCTCATCCTCGAGTGCTTTTTGGCAAATAATAATGGCTGACAGTGGACAACTTGACAAACTGGCCTACCTAGTTGACATTTGCCGAGTGGCGAATTATGATTTTAGAATGAGAAAAAGTATTTTTAGGTGACTACCAACAGGAAGGTAACCTATGAGTGCCGAAACGCCGAAAAGAAGAGTCGTCATGCCCTGGATGGTGAAGCGAAAGAGAAAGCCAGCCAAGGAGCGAGATGAGGACCAGATAATCAGCGTCACCAATGAGCTTGCGGCAGAGCCCCGTACGCCAACTAAACCACCGGCTGAGTCGGTAGTGAACAAGGCGAAACAGATAGCCGCCCTAGAAGAGGCTAACGCGGAGGCGGAGAAAATCGTCAGCCAGGCTAAAAAAGAAGCCGAGGAAATGAAGAAGAACGCCGAGGCTAGCGTTAGCGAAGAGGCCAAGGCAGAAGCAGAGAAAATCGTCAGCCAGGCCAAAAAGGAAGCCGAGGAAATGAAGAAGAACGCCGAGGCCAGCGTTAGCGAAGAGGCCAAGGCAGAAGCAGAGAAAATCGTCAGCCAAGCCAAGTTGGAAGCCGAGGAAATGAAGAAGAACGCCGAGACTGCCGTTAAAGAGGTGGCAGCCGAAGAGAAGATAGAGACACCAGCCGAGCCTGAAGAGACAGCGGCTGAAGAGAAGAAAGAAGAGCCGGCGGAGTCACCCCCTCCTGAAAAAGTCACCACTCAAGTGAAGATCAGCGGTGACCAGACCCTTTATACCGGCGAAATAGAGCTAATCATCGCCTCGCCCGTAGACCCCAAGATGATGGCTGCATTGTTCGCCTACCTGCAAACCACACCGGAGGCAAAGCTAGTCCATAGTACTGGCTCTCTGGACCGGGGCACCACGATAACGGTGGCGCTAGATAAGCCAGTCCCCATCATTAGCGCTTTATCATCCCGGCTACCTGAAGTAGAACCAGTAGTGGAGCGAGGTGACAAGGACATCTCGGCAAAAGGGAAAAAGAGGATGCTCCGAATCAGGCTAGCACCCAAAAAGGCTAGCAAGGAGGAGAGGAGAAAGTGAAGTCATCGGAGAACAAAATAGCCAAGAAAGAGCTGGGGCAGCTACTGGTTGAAGGCGGGTTGATCAGCGATGAGCAGCTATCCCACATCCAAGATCTGCAGCGTAAGAGTGGTGAACGGTTAGAGCAAATCCTGCTCCAACAGCACTTAATCACCAGCCAGCAACTTGCTTTCTTCGTCAGCCTTCAGATGGGGATTCCCTTCGTCAATCTGAAGAAAGAGGGAGTCGAAGCACAAGCCCTGAAGCTAATTCCAGAAGCAATCGCCCGAAAATACGGCGTTATCCCGGTACGTATGCTGGATGGTGCTGTCATGGTTGCCATGGAAGACCCGAGGGATATTCACACCATTGAGCAGCTAACTTCCTTAACCATGAAACGGATTGAGCCGGTAATCAGCACCTTTCAGGATATCCAGGAGATGATTGACCTCAACTACCGGATTGGTGGTGAGATTGAAGAACAGCTCAGCCAGATTCCGCTTCGTTATCGAGGCGGCGCCGGGGCGAGAGAGTCACGGGTCTCCGCCGAAACCATTGCTCAAGCCCCGGTGGTACGTGCCATCGACCTGCTTATCAAGCAGGCGGTAAGAGACCGGGCCTCAGATGTCCACGTTGAGCCCCAGGAGGACAAGCTACGCATCCGCTACCGCATTGATGGTATCTTGAGCGAAGTTATGGCCCTCCCCTTGAATGTCCACGAGCCGCTGATCTCCAGAGTAAAGATTATGGCCGGGCTCAATATTGCCGAGCGTCGCCGCCCTCAGGACGGTCAAATCACCTTTGACATGGATGATAGAGAAGTTGACATTCGGGTGGCTACCTCCAATACGGTATATGGGGAAATGTCAGTGCTTCGAATTCTGGACAAAACCTTCGCCTTTCTGCCCTTAGCCGATATCGGCTTTTTACCCGAGATTCTGAAACGATACACGCAAATGGTAAAGACCCCCTTTGGCATGATTTTAATCAGTGGTCCCACCGGCTCTGGCAAGACCACCACCCAGTACGCCACGGTCAACCAGCTTGATGCCATCGGACGCAATATTCTCACCATTGAAGACCCGGTAGAGTACCGCTTTACCAATATTAATCAAATGCAGGTCAACCCCGCCGCCGGGGTAAGCTTTGCCACCGGACTTAGAGCCTGCATGAGACTTGACCCGGATGTCATTCTGGTCGGCGAGATACGTGATGCGGAGACGGCTCAGATAGCCACCCAGGCCGCCCTGACCGGCCACTTGGTGCTTTCTTCAGTCCACGCCAATGATGCCGTAGCCACCATTTACCGGATGATAGACCTGGGGGTAGAGCCCTTCCTGATTACCTCGGCATTAATCGGCGTGGTCGCCCAGAGAATGGTGCGCAAGGTCTGCCCCTATTGCTCCGGACCGATGCCGGTCGCCGATGATGAACGGCAAGCCTACGAGAAGGAACTTAAAGAGAAGCGCACTGAATTCATCATCGGCAGCGGTTGCACTTTCTGTGCCCACACCGGCTTTCAGGGTCGAACTGGCATCTTTGAGGTCCTGACCATGAGCGAGAACCTGGACCGGCTGATCCTGAGCGGTGCCAGCGCTAATGAAATTCGCGCCGTCGCCAATGAAGAAGGTATGCTCTCCCTGTGGCATGATGGCATGCTGAAAACAAAAATGGGTATCACCACCCCCAGCGAAGTCATTCGCAATGTCTTCTCCATAAGCTATTAGAGGCTAAAAATGACCAGCAGTATTGAGAGCATTAAAAAGCCAAGAGAGGCAACCTTCCGCTATGAAGCCTATGACCGACAGGGGAAACTAGTAAAGGGCAAAGTAAAGGCGCCCAATGAACTGGCTGCGGAGCGGCTTATCGTCGCTAAGGGCTATAACCCAATAGAGGTACAGGTCGCCCCTTCCATGTTTAGCCTGGAAGAGGCACTGCCGACCTTTTTCAAGGTCAAGCCGCATGATGTCATCGTCTTTTCCCGCCAGCTGGCGACACTGCTCCGGTCAGGCATCTCCCTGCTACCGGCACTGGAAATTCTTCAGAACCAGGTAGCCGCCAGCCGCGCCTTCAGGAAGGTTCTAGAAGCCATCATTTTAGACATCCGTGGTGGAATTTCATTCTCCCAGGCCCTGAGCAAACACCCAAAGGCCTTTAGCGAGATTTACTGCCGGACCATTTCCATTGGCGAACAATCGGGAGAGCTGGAGGGTGTGCTGAAGCGAATGGCTGACTATCTGGAAAAACAGAACATGCTGGCCAAAAAGATAAGCAGGGCCCTGATCTACCCAGTGATAGTCATCGGCGCCGGCGTGGTGGTCATCATAATTCTTCTCACCGTGGTCATGCCTAACCTGCTGGACATATTCATCACCATGAATGTGGAGCTACCCCTGCCCACCCGAATCTTAATCGGACTGACCGAATTTGCCACCGGTAACACGCTTTATCTCATCATCAGCGGGGCAATATTGGCGGCGGCGATACTGTGGATGATCAAGCAGCCGACCGGAAGGCGGATACTTAACCTCATCCAGCTCCGTGCACCGCTAATCGGGACGACGACTCTGATGTCAGAGCTAGGCCGTTTCAGCCGAACGGTATCGGTACTGATAAGCTCCGGAATGAACCTGCAGGAGATAATGGAGATGGCACCCTACTCCACCAATAATTCTATCTTCCGTAGCGCCTTGGATGAGCTCAGGGACAAGCTTTACTTAGGTGAGGGACTATCGGCACCGATGTCCCGTATTAACCTGTTCCCACCACTACTCATCCAGATGGTAGCCGTCGGTGAGGAAAGCAACACCCTTGACTTCACTTTGGGGGTGGTGGCTGATTTCTGTGAATCCACCGCCGACGAAAAGGCAAGCACCATTGTCAGCTTGATAGGCCCACTGGCTACCATCAGCATTGCCCTGCTAGTTGGTTTTATCGCCATCTCGGTACTAATGCCAATGTATACCCTCACCGGCGCCTTTGGTTAATCAAAAGTGATGGTAGCTAATGAGATAGCAGGCATCTAACTATATTGATAATAACGCTTGGTGAGTGTATAGTACTCACCAAGTACATCAAAAGACAAGGAGAAAAGGTATGGAAGAAACCAAAACTCCCGAGGAAGCCACTGATAAAATCGAGGAAATGAAAGCGCTGGCGGCGGCCGGAGCCAGAGTAAAATCCCGAAATGCGCGGTGGGACCTTAACTGTGCTATCTTTCTGTTTGCCATCTTAATCCTAGTTATTATCCTGCTCTTTCAAGGCTTTGGCATTGAGTGGGTGGGGCCGATTGCCATCTTCGGCCTGGCTATGGTCTGGCTGGTGGGGTGGCGGCGGGGGAGACAACTATACTCCTTCTTCTATGATGAGGAACTATCCAGGCTGGAGCGAGAATCACAAAAGCCGATTGAACAGACGCTAGAGGAAACGGTAGAAGAGAGGGTTCAGAAGGCACTGCGGGACAGGTGGAAATAGGCAAAAGGAAGCAGTTCTCCCAGTAAGTAATAGATACAGCAGCTAGGAAAGACTGAAGAATGGATCGACTAAAAGCTCTGCTACATAGATTTTGGCCAACCGGCTCCCTATTTTTATTTGGTTTCTTCCTAATTCTCTATGCCGCCATGGGCATCCTTTATTTTCAGCAGAACTCAAAGCAGGACGAACTTCAAGAACGAATCAGCGGAATAAGTATTGTCATTGACAAGCCATTACCCTCAGCGGAGAAGTTACAGGCGGAGTACGATGCGGTTAACCAAGCCCTGATTCCATTAGCCGCCGAGGAAGTTCTTGATATCATCGTTAAACTGGCTGAGGAGAGCGGGATTGATGTCGACCCCGATGTTGGTGAATTTACCATCCCACCACTAAATCCAGCCCAACATAAGAAGGTGGGTGAAGGCGCCTACCACGTCCTGACCATCAGCAATATCCGGGCGCAGGGTGACTATGATAATGTGATGGCATTAGTCACCAAGCTCGACTCCAAGGAGATACTGAAGACTATGGTGCTTACGGACGCCCGTATTAGCCAGTTTGAATTTGCGGGCACCACGGAAGAGGAAACCAGACAGGAGGAATTTTACACTATATTCCTGGCGGTGCAGGACCTGATGGCGGATAATGACCTGTCCGAGATACCCTATCCGATGGACTTTATCGGTGGCTCGGCTACCCATCAGATGGGCGATGACCCGGATACCAGGGACAAAATAGAAGGCTTCCCCGATATTACCAGCACCATAGACCAGAAAGGCTATACCGGTGAGGAGTCGCCGCGGAATGGATATGTGCTCTTTGAGCATGACAAAATAGATACGGACACGGACAATTTTAATAGAGTCAGCTACTTAGATGAGGATGAGCTGGAAACAGAATACTACTACACCTGTGAGGCTGATGGAACCATACGGCAGTTTGACGGTCCCGATGTAACCACCGCCACCGAGTATCCCATCAGTGAGCGGGAAGCGAGACGGAGAGAGCTGTACCTCGTCTCCCAAGCCGTCGTTAAGATGATGGAGGATAATAATGAAATGAAAGTGATACCCAGCCCGCTGAACTTTATCAGCGGTGTGGCCACTAATTTTATGGGCGATAACCCCAACACCAAGATAGCCAAAGAAGGCTTCCCCGATATCATCACCACCACCGAAGAAAAAGGCTACACTGGGAACAGATTCCCACGAAATGGATATGTGCTTTATGACCACGATAAGACCGTCAGTACTAATACCACCGAGTTTGAAACCATAAGCTATTTCCCCTACCTGAGCACCGAGTACTACTATACCTGCGAGCGGGAGGGGACGGTACGGCAATTTGACGGTCCAGATGTATTAAACGCAACTGAGTACCTGAACGTTGATACCGTGGCAACTTTGACTGTTGAAATCTATACCACACCCCAGGAGAGTGAATAGCATGGCTAAGGGCCTCTTACAGCTTGATATAAGTACAGCAGGGCAAAGGCTCCAGAAGGCGATAGCCAGGTCCACCAAGAGGTGGAAAACCGGCGGAGGAGTGGTAACCCTTGACATTGATAGCACCACCATCAGGCTCCTAGAGACCAAGGGAAAAGCAATCAAAACCTGGGCCAGTGCTTCCCTCGAATCCAGTGAGGTAGCTTCCAAAGAGAAGGCAAGCCGCGAAGCACAACCTATGGGCGTGGTAGTTAAGGAGTTAATGAATTCAAGTGGTATCAAGGCACGGCATATCACCGCCAGTGTCAGCGGTCTTTATTCGGTAAGCCGCATCGTGCCCACACCAACACCAGCACCGGGGTCAACCATAGAGGAAGCTTTTGAAGATTTGACCCAGGATACAATACCCCTAGTGGAGGAAAGGCTATATTTTGCCTGGCAAACTATTTCTGCCGGTGAGGGTGAGCCAAATGCCCTTCTCATCGGGGTACCCAGAGACACAATTGATAATGAAGTACAGTCTTTGAAGGCGGTTGGCATCAATCCAAGCATACTGGAACTCAAGGCGATCGCCCTAACCAGGGTAGTCAATAGAGAACAGGCTCTTATCCTCAATACCGAACCGGCCAGCTTTGATATCGTTGTCGTGGTTAACAGTATACCTGAAATCATACGTACTTTACCCTGGCAACCGGAAAAACTCACTCCAGAAGAAAAGGCAGAGCATCTGGCGATGACCGTAGAGCTGACGGTAGACTTTCATAATGCCCGCCATCCGAATACCCCTCTCAACCCAAAGATCCCCCTCTTCATTACCGGGCAGATACCTGATGAAGCTATCTCGAGAGATAAACTAGAAGCAAAGTCAGGCTACCTCATTGAGCCGCTGGCACCACCCCTGGAATACCCCACCGAATTCCCTGTCTCTCAATATGCGGTCAACATCGGACTTGCCCTAAGGCAAGTTACGCTGTCTGAAGATCGCCGAAATGAGGGGCTTTTACCACTTGATATTAATCTCCTGCCCAGAATCTACCGCCCCTGGCGACCCTCTGCCAAGCAAGTATACACCGTTACTTCGTTGATTGCGGCTACTGTCATGCTATTACCGATATATCAAGTTACCTCCGACACTATGTTGAAAACGACTCAGTTGGAATCTAAGTTTGATTTATTTAATAAACAGCTGGAACAGAGGAAGCTCGAAATTGCCCAGCGCGAACCACTGCAAAAGGCCATTAACAACTATAATACCATTGTCAATATGGGCGGTAGCTTTACCGAAGACTTAGCGCTGATTCAGGACGAAGCTGATAAGCTTGGTGTTCAGGTGCAGGATGTCGCTCACCAAGGCGACAAAATAAGCATTACCTGTAAGGCCGACAGTTACCTCATCTTTAGAAATTACCTCACCGCTCTGGAGGAAAGCGGGCGATTTTTAACCCCCATCCCACCCCCTGAGGGCTACCCCTACACCAAAGCCGGTGAAATCATTGTTGATACCAAGACTGGTGAGTGATAGGGCTACTTCTAACAATCAGAGGCGACCCACTACCTTTAGGTTATAAAGTTCAATAAAACCACATTGCGGGCAGTAATACAGCGAAACGGGAAGCCTCGCCGATTCTGAAGAGCTTGGCACTCCCCTCCTAGAGAGTTCAAAGGCGCCTTCTCCCGATCTTAATGGCACCTTACAGTGAGGACAGGTTTTAGCCAGATAATCCATAAATTTACTCCCTACTACTACCTCTTTAATCCTTGCGTTTAGCTAACCAAAACAGAGCAGGTGCCCTGTTATCTCCCGGACACCTGCCTTTAGACTCCACCTCCCCCCCATCGCTACCCCACTCAATTAACATTTTAACTCAGATACTGCTGAAAGCACTCAACCTAAGGACTATTAGTAGCCGGTGGTCGTCTGGTTCACCGTTCCAGCCGAGTTAACCGTGTAGGTACCTTTGGTGGTCGAGGTGGCAACATAGTTGACCAGCTGGACATCATCAAGGGTGCCATTACCATCAGAATCATAGGCTATCTCGTGTTGATAGAGTATGTAGCCTGCCTTGGTTCCGCCGTAAGTAGACGTGCCCTTAGCCGTAGCATTGGTCGTTGAATCCGGGAAAGCACCCATATCACTGGTGGCACTGCCCACTGGATTGGGCAACGTACTGAGTCCGTTATCCACCATCATAGACAATACCGCTGACTGGATGTTCTCCAGCTCGGTAGCTGCTGCCTCGGTTTCACCCCGGCCAATGAACCGGCCTACATTGGGGATAACTATCGCTGCCAGTACACCCAGAATGGCAACCACAATCAAAAGCTCAATCAGGGTAAAACCTTTCTCCCCTCGTTTAGGCATTCTCATTCAGTGACCTCCTTTCCGCTGTATTTTCTTAAGAAATAACCGAAGCTAGCTCTTCTACTGTCGGCTACACTTAATATTAGGCGATGAAGCTGGTGTTGACAATCCTACAAGGGGGTGATTTTAGTACGGGGGGAGACTAGCACTTTTGGGTGAGTAAGTAACTTTCCGTAGCTGATGGTAAGCCCCGCTGGCTCGCTTAGTCTTTATTTGGAACCAGCCCCTTCTTAGCCGCGTAAGCCGCCGCCTGACTCCGGTTGGCCAGGTGTAGCTTCTCCATAATACTCTTCAGGTGGGTCTTTACCGTGTTCTCAGAGATAAACAGGGCGTCAGCGATTTCCCGATTGGTCGCCCCCTGCGCTATCTGGCGCAGCACTTCATCCTCCCGCGGGCTCAGGTCAGCTTCAGCTTCCCTGCTCGGTCCCTTTTTCACTCCGGCGCTGAGTGCCTTGAACTCAGTAAGCAGCTTGGCCGCCATCAGGGGTGAAATTATCACTTCACCCTGGGCAATATGAATGATGGCGTGAATTAGCTCTTCTGGCTCCGCTTTCTTCAGTAGGTAGCCGCGGGCACCATATTTTACGGCGGCGAGTAGGTCAGCTTCCGTCTCCGAAACAGTCAGGACCAGAACATTAACCTGGGGCATCTCGGTCTGGATGGCTTGAATTGCTTCCAGCCCACTGCAGCGTGGCATACTAAGGTCCATCAGAACCACATCCGGGACGATTTGTTCCGCTTTTTCAATCGCCTCCAGCCCATCAGCCGCCTCCCCAACTACCTTCAGGCTTTTTTCATTACTTAAGACACTGGCGATGCCACGGCGGAACAGGCTATGGTCATCCACAATCAGCACTCTAACCGCTTCCACTTCACAGCCTCACTTTCTCCAGAGGCAGGGTAACTTTCAGCTCCGTCCCCTTCTGAGGAGTAGAGGTAATCTCCAGACTACCACCCAGCCCCTCCGCCCTCTCCTTGATGATGGCCAGCCCGTGGTAGCCGGGCGGGGCTTTTTCCAAGTCGGACAGGACGAAGCCCTGCCCGTTGTCTTTGATTTTCATTATCACCGTCTCACGGGTATTCTCCAGCTTAAACCCTACCTCACTGGCCAGGGCGTGTCGCCTGACATTGGTCAGCGCCTCCTGGGCGATGCGCAGTAACTGCAGTTCCGCCACCGGGGAAAGGTTGGGAAAGCCCTTGGTGGTTTTAAACTGAACCTTGATGCCATTATTGCTGCCGAATTCACTGGTATAGCTGGACAGGGCGGGTATTATGGGCAGATTTTTTATCTCAGCGCTCAACTGGTCAATGGATTCCCGGATATCCTCATAGGTATCCTGCACTATTTTCCTGACATCGCCCAGCTCGTTAAGCGCTTTCACGGTCTCTTGGGAAGTAACCAAATCACTTACCTGCTTGGTCTTCAGATTGAGGTAACCGAGTGACTGGGCAACGCCATCGTGTATCTCTCGGGCAATTCGGCGGCGCTCCTGAATAATTGCCTCTCTCTCGATACGCCGACGTATGTTCAGGTTAATGCGATAAGGCACCACCGCCGCCACAAAACAGAAAAGGGTGTAGACAATGAGCAGGGTGAGGTTATGCCCCTGCATAATCCAGGCAATTGTCTTCAAATACGGGCTCAGTACCAGGTGAGTGATGGAGAGGGAGAAGGAGGCAACGGCGGCCAGAGAGAGGGAGATTGACTCCTCAAAGAGAAGGGCGGCAGTCATAATGGGTGTAAGCGAATAGAGCAGGAAGCTACTGTTCAGTCCATTGGTGGCGATAACGAGAGAGATGCAGAGCACAAAATCCCCGATTAGAATCAGATAGGTCATCGGGGTCCTCTCCCGCCAGCGCAGAGGAGAGAAAACCTTTAAAATAGTATAAACGCCCAGTATAGCCAGGACTATGTAGAGCTGAAACTCGGTTATTGCCGGTCTACTGAGTGCCGGCACCACCTGGGTGAACATACCCGCCAGAGCGTAAGACAAAAAACGATAGGCAGCCAGAAACTGGTAGGCTTCTTTTTCATAAGTGCTCGGCATTTTCTTTCTCCGCTATAAAACTAAGCCATCTTGCTATATATGTCAAGTAGAATGAGCCTGAAAGCAGCTCCACTATTTGCTGACGGGAGCCGGTTTTGGGTAGAATTAGTCAAAGAGGCTAAAGGACATAAAGTTGCTCAGTAACCGCTACAAGCTTTTAGTAGTCGATGTTGATGGCACGCTGGTAAACAAGTACGGTAAGATTTCTGCCGAGGACAGAACCGCCCTAGCTAAAGCTCAGGATCTAGGAATAGGCGTTTCCCTGTCCACTGGGCGGGTGCTCAAAGCCTGCCTCAATATTATCCGACAGCTATCCCTGAATAGCTATCACATATCCTTTGATGGCGCGCTGGTAAGCAGCCCCGACCACAGCGAGGAGCTCTACGTGCAGCCGATTGCCAAAACGGTGGTGAAAAAAATGGTAGAACTGGCTCATGCCCATTATCTGGACCTTGAGCTTTTTACGGTGACCGACTACTTTACCGAAAGAGAGACATGGTCAACCGAAGCCCACCGCCAGTTCTTTGATGTCGAGGCGACCATAGTTGATTTCACGAACCTCTGGGAGAAGGCAAGAATCATTAAAGGGGGACTGGTGACCATCACTCCGGAAGAGGCAGCAAGGGCGCAGCATTTCTGCCAGCAGTTTGGGGATAGCCTCCACTTTTCCTGGGCAAGAACACCGGCTTATCCTAGCGTTGATTTCATCAACCTGCTCGCCCCTAAAGTATCCAAAGGGAAAGCCCTGAAAACACTGGCTTCACACCTGGGAATATCCCTCACTGAGGTCATTGCCATCGGGGATGGCAGCAATGATATCTCTTTACTTGCCGCCGCCGGTCTGGCGATTGCCATGGGCAACGCCCCTGATGAGGTCAAAAAAGTAGCTGACTACACTACTCTTGATATTGACCACAGCGGGGTGGCGGCCGCCATAAATAGAGTCCTGCTGCAGGGATAAGCGCCTTAAGGCGGGGGAGTCTAGGTAATAGAGATTAAGCCCTGCTTGATAGCGACCACTACGGCCTCGGTGCGGGCATTAGCATTCAGCTTGCGCAGGATTGAGGTAACGTGATTCTTAATAGTCTGCTCGCTGATATCCAGTTCAGCCGCAATCTGCTTGTTAGGATATCCCTGAGCGATATAACTGAGAATTTCCCGCTCCCGCGGGGTGAGCGGTGAAATAAAGCCCTCGGCCTCGGTTCGCCAGGAGAGCTCCTGAAACTGGTGCAGCACCTGTTCCGCCACTTTGGGCCGGTTGGTAAGGCTTTCATTGATGGGATGCTCACCGTAAGACACGCGCCTGATGATGTTGGCCAGCTCATTAGCAGTGACTTCTTTGTTCAAATAGGCAACCGCCTGGGCTTTCAGCGCCTGAAAGAGCTGGGCATCGCTCGGGTTAGAGGTAAGCACCACCACCGCAATGCTTGGTGAACGCTGTTTTATCTGCCGGGCCAGAGTCAGCCCATTATCCGATGGCCCATCAATGTCTACCAGGGCTACATCAGGCGGTAGGTTATCTATCTCAGAGAGCAGTTTGTCATTGACTTCAGCCGCCTCTGAAATCATGATATCCCTCATTTCAGCTAGGGAATGCTCTATCCCCTGCCGGAAAAGGGATTGCGGGCTAACTATAATGATTCTTATCTTGTTCATAATCAACGGCTTACCTCCTCCCCCTTAGTCGCCCCGACGCGCTCCTGAATAATGCCCAAGAATACCTCAACCAACCCAGGGTCAAACTGCTTGCCGGCACCTCGCTTCATCTCCTCGGTGGCTTCCTCATTGGACAGGGCTCGGGAGTAAGGACGAGGCGAGGTCATGGCGACAAAGGCATCAGCGACAGCTAATATACGCGCCGGCAAGGGTATATTCTCACCCTTCAGTCCTTCCGGGTAGCCACTGCCGTCATACCTCTCATGGTGATATAAAACCGCCTCGATACACGGCGTCAACTGCAAGGCATGACTGACGATGGCCGCCCCTATCTCAGGGTGAGTCTTGACCGCTATCCATTCCTCCTCGGTCAATTTATCCCATTTATTCAGTATCTCGTCGCTAACACCAATCTTACCAACATCATGCAGTAAAGCACAAGTCTCTAGTCTACTGATTACCTTTGGCTGCAGATTAAGCGCCTCCGCCAGGGCGACCGCATATTCACCTACCCTTTTGGAGTGATTCCGAGAATGGTGCTCCCGCGAATCTACGGTTGCCGCCAGAGAATAAATAGTGCTTAAGGCGCCATCACCTTCAGCGCGGGTATCACCCCGCCGGCCTTCTGCCGGAGGCAGTGGTGCCACTGAAGCTCGCTTAGCCTGATTTCCCCCGCTTCGCTTGGCGTGATAAAGGGCATCATCAGCGGCGGCAATAATTCCATCAGCCACCACCGCATCAATCGGCCAGGTAGCCAGACCAAGGCTGACGGTAATGGGGACATCACCAGTGCCCACTGCGGAAGCAACCCGATGGCGAAGTCGCTCGGCTACTTCAAGGGCAGCCTTACCACCGGTATGCGGCAAGAGAACGGCAAATTCGTCGCCACCATAGCGAAAAGCCTGGTCCGCGCTTCTTATCGCCCTTTTCATGATACTGCCAACTTGCTGGAGAACCCGGTCGCCGGCTAAATGTCCGTATTTGTCATTAAATACTTTGAAAGAATCAAGGTCAAGAATGATCAGAGAGAAAATACCGCCGTAACGGGAGTGCCGGTTAATTTCACTGGTAATCAATTCACCCAGAGCACGGCGATTCAGTAACCCGGTAACTTCATCAGTTCGAGCCCTCTCCTCAGCTTCAGCATAGAGCTGGGAGTTCTCCACCGGCATGGCAATCTGGGAAGCCAGCTGCTCAAGAAGCGCCACCTGGCGCGGATTATAGGCGTTCGGTCGGCAGCTAGCCACAATTAGACTGCCGATAACCCTGCCTTTAGCGATTAACGGTAGATACACAATGGAGCGCACTCCCTGCTGGAGGTGGTAGCTACCGGTGGCAAAACGGCGTTCCTGGGCTAAATCCGGCTCAACGACAACCTTTCGGTGCTTGGCTACCCATTCCGTAGCTGAACCCTTAATTGGTATGTGCTCCCCTACCTGCCAGGCTGAGCCTATCTCAGAGGACAGTGCCACAAAATAAAGGTCATTCGGTTCAATCAGGACAATGGCCGCCCAGCTAACGTCGACCACCTTCTTCAGTTCCTCAATAAAGCTGCCGTATATTCCCTGGATATCCAGACTGGAGGTCATGATGACACTGGAACGGTTAATTATGGACAGCTCTTCCTCACGCTCGTGAAGCTGTTCCCGCAGGTATTCTTTCTCAATGCTTACCGCAACCCGACTGGTAATCTCCTCAAGCAGATTCAGGTCTTCCAGGGAATACTTGCCCACTTGCTTTTTGCCCAGCACCAGAATACCGATTAACCGGTCACGACTCACCAGAGGCACAAACAGCTCTATTTCCTTGGCGGTGATTTCTCCCTTTTCCGACTCCCACAAACTGCGGAACTCAGCTAAAATAGTGAGACTTTCCCTAGTTAACAGCTTCTGCTCCCGTGCCAGATACTCCACAATGGGGTTGGTGCCGGTCAGCCTCAGGCCAGACAGCGGATTGTCGGGCCCCTGGGGCTCAACGAACTGAGTGGTGAAATGCTGGCTGCCAATCTCAACAAATAAGAGCGATGCCCATTTAGAGCCAACCGCCTTGGTAACCAGGTCAAGCAACTCACTGCCCTGCTCCCTGAGGCTAAAAACATGGTGTATCTTCTTATCGGCAAAACCGGCTAACTTCTGGCGGTAATCATAGCTCCGCCCCAGAAAAGCCTTGCTTACCGTGATAAAGAGATGGCCACGCAGTTTAGAGACAAAGAGAGCCACCAGTACGGCCAGCAGGGTAGCGATAAAGGTGGCCGTCAAGCTAAGGTCAAAGTGGAAGACAATATGGAGGGAAACCAGCAACATCACGTAACTGCCAACGCCAATAATGCCCAGGATGACCCACTCCAAACCCCGCCGCAAAACAACCCTGATGTCCACCAGTTGGTGCCTGATGACGGCGTAACTGAGTATCAAGGCGTTGATTAGGTTGCCGAAGTGACTTACCGGAAATTCCCTTCCCCAGGGAAGGACGGCGCCTAAAATAAATACCGTCAGTACGGAGATGCCAAGCATCAGCGATAAGACCTGATTATATAGCACCGGGTTATCTAAAGTCTTTAATCTCCTCCCGAAAAGATACAGATTCCGGGCAACAAAGGTCAGCAGTGGTATAGCCAAGAAAATGGCTCCCATACCGTAATCAACATGAAGCTTGTCGCCGTTAGCCGGAACCACCTCATTGCCGACATAACCCAGCGCCACCAGAACAATAAATCCCGCCAGTGAAGCGTAGGCGAAGGGTAGCCACCGCCCCTCACCGGGGGCAAAGAAAGAAGTCGTAAAGCAGTGGAATTGCACCCCCATCCACATGACCATCACTAGAAGTACTCTAAGCAAAAGGAGACTATATTCTGGGAAGAGATTACTACGCAGAAAGACATCACTGAGGCTCCACAGCATGGCTGGAATGAGAAACAGGACAAAGAGCCTATGCCGCCTCTGCCAGGGACGACTGCTAATGGTAATGATTAGCAGTGGGATATAGGCAATGGTAGCAATTAACGGGAAAAGGGTGTAGATATTCATTGCCAGGCAATTATCGCCCCAATTTGGACAAGTGTCAAGTGAAACCAAGGTAAGCAGACTAAAAGGGGGTAGACTAAAGTACTAGCGAACTGCCCTGGCTCCAGCCTCAACTTTGGGTGCCACTTCGGGCTTGGCTCTCAGCAGAGAGAGCACTTTTGCCGAGGGGTTAATGTGGGGCGGCTTGAGATGAGCCAGGTCAGCACCCTCAGCCTGCCTCTGGGCAGTATAATTGGCAAAAGTACCACGCGGCAGCAAGGTGACCTCTACACCGAAGTTAATCATGCTGACCAGGTCATCATGACGCTCGGAAGTAGTATAAGCATCGTTGTCGGAGTGCATAATCTGGTCATAAACGGCGGTGGCTACATCCTCAGCACTGGCTCGGTAGTCATCTTTAAGTTCAATAAGGAGATTTAGCACCGCCTCCCCGGGCTTCTTGTAAGCCGTCCAGTCTACATAAGGGATGCCGGCATGCTCTATTGCCTGCCAGATATTCTTTTCCGTTAGCCGAATGACCACGAAATCGAGCAGGTCGTCCGCCCGTCGCTCAAAGACCATCTGCGGGATATCAATGTCCAAGTTCTCATTCCGCAGGGAGACTATTCTTATCATATCGCCCGGCCGGTATCTGACCATAGCCCCACCGTGAAAGTTGGTGATAACTATCTCATAGTTCTCGCCGGCTTTTACCTCATCAAGCAAGAGTACCCTAGGCTGATAGCTATGGTCTAGCTGCCACTTCAGATGCTCCTCTTCCGGGATAAACTCTAGGAAATTGAGGTGGGGAACAAAGGTCATACCGTCATAGTCCCAGGTCTGGGTAGCCACGATACCACCTTCGGTACCGGTATAAGTATCGAGGGGATATCTGCCCCAGAGTTCTTTTATCCGGTCTTTGTACACCCCACTATCCAGACCGCCACTCATAATCCCTTTCACCGACCACAGGTCCCGGGGCAGCAACGGACGCCGGGCTAATTTGCTCTTGGTCAGTCCCTTGGCCAGGCGGAACAGCGCTCTGGGCTGGGAAAGGAGGGGGCGGATGTCTATCTTGCTGCCGGCAGGCTGGCTGAACTTGTCCCCCACCGCAACCAGCACCAGAGATAAGCCGAAGAAGTAATCAAGCCCCTGGGATAGCGCCTGCTTAAAACCGAGCCTTACCCTCTCCTCAAAAGACAGCGCTTCGGCCTCTTCCAAAGCCGGTAGATAGGCAATGGGGGTCTGTTGCTCCAGCAGGCTCGCCATGGCACCGGTCACGTAGGGTCGGGGGGCTACCGTGTAGATAAGCCGGGGACACGTCGGAAACCCGTCGGTATCACCCCACTCCCGGGAGCAGGAGAGCATACCGATACCGTACATTATGGTGCTCATCTCCCGGCAGAAGGTGGACGTGAACGGCACCCATTTACAGGTATATTCACCCGACCTGCCTGAGGTATGTACCCACAGAGCCGGCTTGGCCGGCAGTCCGTTTTCTCTCTTTTCGGCAAGTTCCGGGCAGTAGTCAGCATAGTCAGTCAGCGGCACTTCCTCGCGGAACTCCTCGACACTATCCGGTCTCGCCCCCCGCATAACCTTCTTACCCAGTTTTGACCGGTGCAATAGCTCCAGCTGCTCCACCAGCAGGCGCTTCTGGATGGTCATAAATTGCTCCAGGTTAAGGGTAAGATAGCCACAGCACATCTGCCATAACTCTTCACCCCTACCCTGCCGCAAAAGCTCGACCGCTTGGGGCATCTAAATACCTCCCAAACTGACTTGCCAGATGTCCAATTCCGGGTAAGAAAAACTATGGCAGGTCTCCGTCAGCTTGGGAAGTGATTGTATTCTAGAACAATGTTCTAGAACCTAAACGCTTTACCCCATATAGCCGTTTATGCTTAAACTAACTGGACTAAATTCAACTTGACCGAGATATAAGAGGGCTAAGGCAAGTATGCTATGAAAGACAACAACTTACTCACTCCGAAACAGGTAGCCGAAATTCTTCAGATGCATACCCTGACCATATACCACTACATCCGTCAGGGTGAGCTTGATGCCATCCGTTTGGGTCGAAGCTACCGCGTTACGCCCGAAGACCTGGCCCGCTTCATCGAAGCACACCGTACCAACAATACCGGCAAATTCACCGGCCAACGGAGGAAAATCAGGCATGCTTTCTAATTCTCGCCGGGTGGTAATTACCGGCATGGGCATGGTCAGTCCGATTGGTCTGACCGTGGCTGATACCTGGCAAGCCCTCATCGCCGGGAAATCGGGAATTGACTATATCAGCCACTTTGACGCTGCGTCTTTTGTCACCAGGTTCGCCGCTGAAGTCAAGGGGTTTGACCCGTTAGCCTATTTTGACCAGAAGGAAGCCCACCGCATGGATAGGTTTACCCAGTTTGCCGTTGCCACTAGCCTGCAGGCAGTCGAGTCCGCCGGGCTGAGCATAGACGATAGCAACGCCGAGGAGACCGGTGTTATCATTGGCAACAGCGTCTGCGGCCTGCTTGAGGTTACCGAACAGATAAAAGTACTGCGTGAAGCCGGCCCGAGAAGGATAAGCCCGCTGCTGGCACCGACCATGACCGGCGATGCCGCCCCGGTACAGGTCTCATTAACATTGGGTGCCAAGGGGCCAAGCTACGCCCCATCCTCAACCTGCTCCAGCAGCAGCGATAGCATCGGTCACGCCTATGAGCTGATTCGGCATGAAGAGGCGAAGGTAATGGTCGCCGGTGGCACCGAAGCGCCCATAATGCCCATCTGTGTCGCCGCCTTCAATGCCGCCCGGGCTTTATCCACCCGGAATGACGACCCCCAGAGCGCCTGCCGGCCCTTTGACGCTGAGCGCGATGGCTTTGTCCTCGGTGAGGGGGCGGCTATTCTGGTGCTGGAAGACCTCAACCACGCCCTTAAGCGGGGCGCCCCTATCCTGGCAGAGCTTGCCGCTTACAGTGCCACCAGTGATGCCTTTCACCTTACCCAGCCCTCGCCTGATGGTGCCGGTGCCACCAAAGCGCTAAACCGAGCCCTGGAGAAAGCCGGCGTCAGCCCCAATGAGGTTGACTACATCAATGCTCACGGCACTTCGACACGATTTAACGACAAGGCCGAAACCCACACCGTCAAAAGCACGTTTGGCGAATTCGCCTACCGCATCCCGATGTCAGCCACCAAGTCCATGACCGGGCATCTTCTCGGCGCCGCCGGGGCTATTGAAGCTATAATATGTATTCTGGCCATCAATCACGGCGTGATACCCCCCACCCTAAACCTTACCCACCCTGACCCTGATTGTGACCTGGACTATGTGCCCCTTAAAGCCCGCCCAGCCAAAGTGAATACGGCCATATCAAATTCCTTCGGCTTCGGTGGGCACAACTCCGTGCTCATCTTCCGGCGGTACAATGAGTGATTGTCTTCCGGTGGAAGCAGCAAGTGAGGCACTAAAAAGGGGGTGACTAGAGTTTTTTGGCTTTGCCGGCGTTGCTGTCCAGAGACTGTAACTTCTGGCTCAGCTCGTCAAAGGTCTTGTCCTGCGGTTCCTTACCCAACTCCAGTCCATAGCTCAAGAAAAACTCGAGGAAATTGCGTAGCAGTTCCTTCATACCCTCGGCAAAATGCTGAAATTCCTTTTTGGTCACGTAGTCGGTCTGATTTCCCCTTTCCTCTTCTTTCAACTGGCTATCAATGAGAAAGTTAAGAAACTCGGAGCGGCTCATATCGCCGCGGTTCTGGTCTATCTTCCCGGCCACCTCAGCATCTATAATCAGCATTCTCTTATCTGCCACGCTACTCTCCTTGGTTATAACTTAAAAAGAATAACCTGAAGACCCTGTTATCCTCAGGTTATTTCCCACAGACCCTACCCCTGAAGTGGCTAAAGGTTAGTCTGCTCATCCAGTCCCAGCATTTCCTCTATTCTGTTCAGTAGCTCAAGCAGCTTTAAGCCACTGTCGGTCACCTGATAGGTCACCGATGGATTGCCCATCTTCATCTGGTCAATAAAGCCCTGAGCCATCAAATAGCCAAGGTACTTCTGTATCTGCCGATAGCTCATGTTGACGCTGTACATAATCTCGGTCTTGCCCGCGCCATTTTCGCCGACCTTGAGCATCTCGGCAATTATCTCAATATCAGATCGCCGTCTATTTACCCTCATCTCCCTACCTCCGCATCTACCCTTATTTTTAGGCAGGACTATTGTACTAGTCAATATGTAATCTGTCAAGAGCCACTGAATTTGCCCACGATAAGGGTTAAAAGAACAGCCCCAGATACCAGTTGATAATATCACTGCTCCAGAGCAGTATGGCAATAGTGCCTACTGAGAGGAAGGGGCCGAAGGGGATAGCCTCCCGCCACCGCCTTACTTTGAGCAAGAGCAGAACTCCCGCCACCAGCCCGCCCAGAATTATACCGATAAGCAAAGCGAAAAGCACCAGCCCCGAGCCGACCACCAGACCAATAAGGCCAGCCATCTTAATATCCCCCCACCCCATTCCCTCGGGGTAAATTAAAGCGGGCAGCAAAAAGAAGATGAGGCCGATAGCCCCGCCGGTAATGCTATTGACCAATCCGAACCAGGGCCAGGGTAAAGCGAGGTCAACAATGCCCGACGGGGGATAAAAGGCACTGATTATCAGCGCCACCACCACCGCCGGGTAGACTATCTTGTTCAGGATAAGCCCGTGCTCCAGGTCAATGACGGCGAGCACGATAAAGAGACAGCAGTAAAAGATGATAACGGCCAAATCAATACTCAGACCGTAATACCAGTAACCAAAAGCAAATAGACCAGCGCTGCCCAGCTCCACCCAGAAGGGGCGGCGGGGGAGGAGGGCCTGACAGTAGCGGCAGCGGCGGCGCAGCCACAGGTAGCTGAATATCGGCACGAGGTCGCTTACCGCTAGCGGGTGCTGGCAGCTATCACAGTGAGAGGTGGGACGGAGCAGTGAGCGGTCGGTAGGCAGACGGTCCATGCAGACATTGAGGAAACTGCCCACTGCCGAACCGAGTATAAAAAAAAGTATAACTAACGCAACTTCCACTGGCTACATTTTGCCTGCTGTTGTCCAGCCCGTCAATAGGGGTAAATAACAAACCGGGTGATTTAGCCAGGGAGTAAGGGTAACTACGCCTGAGGTACTTTGCCCACCAGCTTGACCACTTCCTCCGGGTCATTACCGAAGGCGAGCAGCGTTTCACGGCTGATTACTTTCTCCCGGTAGAGCTTGACCAGGGCGTGGTCGAGCAAGACCATCCCCAGCCGCGCCTGTGTCAGAATGGTGGTCGGTAATTGATGAATCCTGCCCTCGCGGATGGTATTTCTCACCGCCGGGCTGGCCAGCATTACCTCAACCGCCGCCACCCGCCCCGAACCATCGGCTTTGGGGACAAGCACCTGGCACAGGACCGCCAGCAGCAGCGAAGCCAGCCGCGACTGGGCCAGGTGACGCTCGTGAGGCGGAAACAGGTCTATTATCCGTTCCACCGCCTGGGGGGCGGCCGGGGCATGGCCGGTGGTCAGTACCAGATGACCGGTCTCGGCGATGGTAAGCACCGCCGCCGCCGTCTCCAAGTCCCTCATCTCACCGACCAGGATAACATCCGGATCCTGCCGCAAAACATGCTTTAGCGCCCCGGCAAAAGAGAGGGTATCACTGCCCAGCTCCCGCTGGGTTATGGTGCACCCCAGATTGGCATAGACATACTCAATGGGGTCTTCCACGGTGACCACACGGCGTTTCTGGCTGCTGTTGAGATGGTTGACCATTGCCGCCAGCGTGGTCGTTTTGCCGCTCCCGGTGGGGCCGCTAACCACCACCAGACCGCGGGGCTTGAGAATCAGCTCCTTGCATATTTCAGGCAATCCCAGTTCATCAATATCGGGAAGCTGGAGGGGCACGATGCGGATGGTGAGGCTAATCGTGCCGCGCTGATGAGCCGCGTTACAGCGGAGCCGGCAGACATGGGGAATGGTGTAGCCAAAATCAAGCTCAAGACAGCGCTCAAAGTCAGCCCTTTCCCGGTCCGAGGTCAGTTGGTGGAAAGCCTGAGCAATATCATCTGCCGTCAGCGGTGGCATATCGTCTAGCGGGCTAAGCTCACCATTGATGCGCAGCAGCGGCGGGTTGTCGGCAATGAGGTGCAAGTCAGAAGCAAACCGGGTTCCCGCCAGATTAATCAACGAGGAAATGTCCATTATTCGCCTCCGCCCGTCCTGAGCACCAGGGTGAAGTCCATCCCCCCACTGGCAACCCTCCTGATATGGGAGACAATAATCTCGGCAAAGCGACCGCTGTTATCCAGACTGCTTAAATAGGCCAGTATCTCGGCTTCGCCGGGGGAACTGCCATTCAGGGTCAGGGTCTGGCTGGCATGGGTGATACTGGTCAAATTGGCAGTGCTCGGCAGACAGCTGACGGCTAATCCCAGATCACCGTTAATGCCATTGTTCTGCCTCTCCAGACTGTCCATAGCTACCGTGAAGTTAGCCTGGGATGCTTCCGCCACCGCCAGTTCCGCCTCCAGCGCGGCAACATCAGCCGCTAGCCCCTCTCGCTGCGACAGCCTCTGCTGAGTCATCTGGTTGGTGTTATCTATTTTGGCCCGCGTTACGGCAATATCAACTGATGTTTCCTGGATGAACATTACCAGGGGAATGAGCAGACCGATAAAAAGGGCGGCACTAGGCAGAGCCAAGACCCTGGTCAGCGAAATAGGCTTGGGCCGGTAATCCTCAGGCAGAACATTCAAATCGGCTACGGCAAGCCCGGTTTCCCTTACCAGAGGCAGTTCTTTCAACACCATACCAATGTTAATTAGATAACGCCCCGACGGCATTGACTCGGGACACTCCAGCGGTGATGACAGTGGCAAGACCGGATGGCCCAGCTCGTCGGACAGAGCTTGGCACGGCTCCGACTCATCAGCCAACTCTCCGGTGACGAAAATAGTGACACTGCCGTCAAGCGGCTTCTCCTGATTATTAGAATTATAGAACTTGATGGTTCTATCCAGCTCTTTCTTTATCATCGGCAGCTTATCCGGTAAAGACACCGCTTCAGCGGGGAAGGGCACGGTGCGGATGGGCTGGGGAATCCCTTCCGCCATAATCACAATGTCAAATTCAGTTGACTGGACGTCAACGATGATGGCCGTCCCTTCGCTGACCACTCGCGCCAGAGCCAGCGGCTTCAGGTCCATGAACTCTACCTTCAACCCGGCCTGCTGCACCGTCTTGACCAGGGCATCAGCCGTTTTACGGGGCACCGCCACCATAAAGACCTCGGTCTTGTCCTCGGCGGTCAGGGTAGTCTGCCAGGAAATATAAAGCTGCTCCGGGGGCACCGGCAGTACACTCCTCGCCTCCCGTACCACCGCCTCAGCCAGCATCGCCTTGGGTAACGGGGGCAAGGCAACCGGCCGGGTCAAACAGTGAAGCCCGCTCAAGCCAAGGATGACCTTCTTTGTTTTCATCCTCTGGGCTTTGAGGAGCTGCTTAATCTTGGTGGCAACCTCTGCCTTTTTGATGACGACGTTGTTCTGCACCATCTCCGGCTCCAGAGGCGCCTCCGCCCACTTTCTCACCTGCTGACCGCGGGTAACCATCAGCCGGAGACTAGCGTCGTCAATATATAGCGTAAGCAACTTCTCTGCCATCTTAGTCACCCTGATAACTGTAAACCACCAGCGTCAGGCTGGCGGTTGAGTTCTCGCCGTTAGGCGTTGGCGGGACATTAATTGCCACCGACCTGACCACACCGGTGATCAGATCATTGTTGAGCCTGACCACAAAATTAACGATATCAGATAAATCTCCCTCCACCCGACCAGTAAAGGATAGCGCCGAGCAGGTAACCCCCTCCAGCTCTTCCGCCGCCAGGCCGGTGGAGCTTAACTCAGTTATGGTCACATCATAGGTGGCCGCAATATCAAACAGGGTATCGCTGACGGCAGTGCTGGTAACTGTCTGCGAAAGGGCTGCCTTGGCATCCTCAGACTCAGTTATGATTTCATTCAGCTGCTCCTCCAGCCCGGCCCGCTGCTGGGAAAGTGGCTCAAGCTGAACGACGTTCAGCTTCTGCTGGGCCAGCTTGAGCTCATCCTCCAGATGGCTCTGCTGGTCAAGCCGCTGGTACAAAACCACGCCCAGGCTGGCGAAGACGATAACAAACACACCAACCGTCAGCAGTATCCAGCTCGTTTTAGTCAGCTTCAATGCCAGCTCCTGTATCTTTAACTATTTTGATATCAACCAAGAGGTGATATAGGTTGTTACCTCGCTTATCATTACCTCAGCCACTATTCGGGCGGTAATTTTGCCATCTCCGGGGCGTATTGCCGTCGCCGTGATTCGATATGAGGTGCCCGTAATCTCGCCCACCGCCCCGATATCCTCCCGGTCGGCTACCACCCAGGTGTAATCACCCTCCAGGTCTCCGCTTCCGGTGATATAAAAGGTCTGGGTCTTTACTGGCTCACCTTCGGAAACACTAGGGGCAGGGGTGCCCAATTCCCAGTTGAACAGGTAAGCCCCCAAGGTATCCAGCGTCTCATCCGGCTCATCGGTGGACAGGTTGCCGGCAAAGCCAGCCGCCGACCCCGATTGATAGCTATAACCCAACGGAAGTCTGAGGCCGACCTCTTCCAGGTGTATCACCGGTATCCCCGAGTCAGGCTCCCAGACAACGGTAATAACATATTTATAAGCCCCTTCTTCATCATCCCAGGTTATCTCCCCGTCAACACTCAGGTATTCATTGTGTTCACCGGGGCTGATGAACTCACCCAGATAGAAGGTATAGTCCCCCTTATCTTCGGTCTGGATGGCGACCGCCTGCTGGTTAATATTTTCCGTCAGCTGCTCGGGCAGCGAAGTACCCTCCCCCAGACACCACAGCGCCTTTTCCACGCCGGCATCAGCGGCATAAATCCCGTGCACGTTTTCCTGAAGAATGCGGCCAAAATTAAGGCTGGTGCTGGCATGACTGAGGGTGGGGGCAATGGTCAGCCCGCCCAAAGCGAGCAGAGCCAGAACGGTCGGTAGGGCCTGCCCTTTCTCATTTCTTATTATTTGCCTTAAAAAGCTCAGCATTGTTCCCTCATCAGCTAAAAGTTGGGACGGCGGCTAATCTGGTACTCTCTTGTCTCCCTTGACTCCCCCGAGAGCGCTGTTATCTGAAGCGTCAGCACCGGGTTCTGATAACTGGCTTCACTGGTATAATCAAGGTCGGTCGGATCATAATAGATATGTCGGGCGACCAGCGTCTGCTCGTTGACGCCAGCGCTGCTCCAGTGGCTCCGCTTCAGCTTGCCGATGCCGCCGCTCAGGTCTTCCCAAAAGTAGGTCGCCGAATGATAGACCGGGTTATCTTCAGCATCCCACTCCGTCCAGTTCAGGACCAGAAAGTCAGGTGATGTCAGGTTTTCCGTGGTTATACTCTGCGCCATCTGGGCATCATGGCTAATCCAGTAAGCGGCATTCTGCACCTGGTTCAACGCGGTCATATACTCGCTATTGCGCTCGGTGCACTTGAAAACCTGAAATGTGGCTGCCGTGGCCGCGCCACTTACCAGCGCCATAATGGTGATAGCCACCACTAGCTCAATAATAGTCGCGCCTCTCTCACCTCGTCTCATCGGTCCACCTTGTAACCTTCCAGTTCCATTACCACTTCCCCCAGACGCCTGACGGTAACCGTTATCTTCTGAATACCGTCATCGGGGGTATGCAAAGGCTCAGCGGTGATGTTCGCCGAATAACCGGTATAGTCCAGGCCGGCTGGTATTGGTGCCGGGGAATACCCGCTGGCTTCATAGACATAGTCAGCCCCTTTGACCCACTCCAACTGACTCTGCGCCAGACTCTCCACGGTAGTCTGCTCATCGGCGATGAGCACGGCTTTAGAGCTGATCGCCAGACCGCTCAGAAAGACGATGGCAATCGTGCCCAGAACAGCCAGCGCTACTGCTGTCTCAACCAGAGTCATCCCTGACTCAGTCGGTAGCAATTTGCCCGGTTTGCTCTTCATCAGAAACCCTGCCCGTAGATAGAATATAGAGCTGAGCTCAACGACATGGCGATGAGCCCGATTATCAGACCGACGATTAATGTCATTGCCGGCTGGATAAGGGTAATAAGAGAACGGGTCTTGTCCTCAGCTTCCGTCTCGTAGCTCCGGGCGACGGCCAGTAAAGTAGTATCAAGGTTGCCGGTCTCCTCACCGACCTTTATCATCTGCACCATCATGGGCAGGAAAAGGGCATTCTTGGCCATGGGCAGAGACAGGCCTTCACCCTTGACCATATCCTGCTGGACATCCTTGAGCGCCCTAGCCACCGCCTGATTGCTGGTGCCCTGAACTACCAGCGGCATCACTTCCGTCAGCGACAGACCGGCGCCGAGTAGCAGCGACATGCTGCGACAATAGCGGGCCAGCTGATTGAGGTGGTTTATGCGCCCCAGCACCGGCAACCTGAGCGAAAGCTTATCCCAGCGGTATCTCCCGTCGGAACTCTTGAGATAGATATAGACTGAGCCGGCTAAAGCCAGCGACGCCAGCATGAAATAAGCCCAGTGGCTCTGCAGAGTGCCACTGACCGCAAGCATCAGCCGCGCCGCCAGCGGTAATTCCACACCGAGTGAGCCATAGAGAGCGGCAAAGGTGGGCAGGACAAAGGTGACCAGCACCCCGATGACCACCATAGCCACCACAAAGGTAATCAAGGGATAGGTCATGGCGCTCTTGATACTCTTGGCGGCAGCAATCTCTTTTTCCATATAATCAGCAATCTGCCTCAGCACCGTCTCCAGGTCGCCACTCTGCTCCCCCATACCCAGCAGACGGCAGTAGATTGGCGGGAAGACGCCGGGGTGCTTGCCCAGGGCTACCGAGAGCTGATTTCCACTGCGCAGATCAGCGATTACCTCACCCCATACCTTCTTTAGATTACGGTTGGAGGTCTGCTCCCGCAGCAACTCCAGAGAGGTAATGATATCCATGCCCGATTCAAGGAGCAAGGCCAGCTTGCGAAAGATGAGTATTATCTCAGCTGGCTTTACCGGGAAGAGGTGGGGCCACAGCCTGTCCAGGCTGAGAAAGGGGACAAAGCGCTTGAGGTTGATTGCCTGATAGCCAGCATAGCTGAGTAGCTCAGTGGCTACTTCTTCACTTCTCGCGGTAAGCTTACCCTTGATAACCTTCCCGCTCTCATTATGGGCAACGTACTGATATATCATTTCACTCCCGGGGGCTCTTCAGGCAGTAACCGGTGGCTACTCGATAGAATAGGCGTTGCGCAAGACTTCAGCAGGAGTGGTGATATCGGCTTTCACCTTCAACATGCCGTCTTTCAACAGAGGTATCATCCCCTCCTTGATTGCCTGAGTCCGCAGTTGCACCGCGGTAGTGCCACCGAGCACCATCATCCTTATCTGGTCGCTCATATGCAGTATCTCAAAGATACCGGTCCGCCCTCGGTAGCCGGTGTGGGCACACGACTGGCAACCGCTACCATAGAGAAACTCAGCCCTCTTGCCACCAATTTCCCGGCCGTAAGCCATCTGCTCAATAATGGGAGCGCTCACCGGCTGAGCACAATCGGGGCAAACCCGCCGCACCATGCGCTGGGCGACGACGCCAATCAACGCCGATGAGACCAGAAAGGGCTCGACACCGAGGTCGAGAAGGCGTAGCACCACACCCACCGCATCATTGGCATGGATTGAAGATAGCACCAGGTGCCCGGTAAGCGCCGCCTGGACAGCGATATTGGCCGTTTCGGCATCACGTATCTCACCAACCAATACCACATCGGGGTCAAGGCGCAGTATCGAGCGCAGTCCGCTGGCAAAGGTAATACCGGCCCGCGGATTAACCTGAATCTGGTTAATATTTTTAAACCGATACTCTACTGGGTCCTCGGTGGTAACTATGTTCCGTGCACTGTGGTCAAGACAATTGACCGAGGCATAAAGGGTGGTCGTCTTACCGGCACCAGTCGGCCCGCTGACCAGAATCATGCCATGGGGAACCTTGAGCATCTCTTCGTACTTGGCCAGACTTTCGGGCAAAAGACCAAGGTCGGTCAGCTTCATGATTGCCCTGGCCTTGTCCAGCAGGCGCAGGGTTGCCATCTCACCATAGACATTGCCAATGGTGGCTACCCTGATATCGATGGCACGACGACCCTTGGTTTTGATGGAAAACTGACCATCTTGAGGGCGATGGTGGTCAGCAATATTCATGTTGGCCAGAATCTTAATCCGGGAGATAAGCAGGCTGGCAGTGGCTGAAGGCAGGGAGAGCACATCGTGCAGGGCACCATCAATACGATAGCGCACCCGCAGGTTATCTTCCTGGGGTTGAAGGTGAATATCAGAGGCACCTGCCTTTACCGCCTCATCAATGAGCAGTGTCAACGCCTGAGCCACCGGGGCATCGGTAACCGTATCCAGCTTGAGCTGCTCCTCTTTGGCCTGGCTGGGCAAAGAGATGCTGGATATCTGCCTCTCTATTTCGTCATAGGCCTTGTAATTGAAATCAATGGCTTCCTGGATTTCTTCAGCCGTGGCTTCTTCCGGCTCAATACGCATCTGAGTACGGCTGGCCAGAGCCTCCAGGGCCAGGATATCCGTCGGGTTAGCCATGGCTACCTGCAGCACATTGCCACTCACTCCCAGAGGGATGACGGTGTACTTTCTCGCCATCGCTTCTGGAATCAACTGCAAGGCTGACGGCTCAGGCAGGTGCTTGCGCAGCCGGCACCGAGCCTCTTCCAAGGGCAATTTGGTCAAATTGCTCCCCCTCTCTATAAATGAGGCTTAAACGGTAATACTATCTTATCCAGTCACCCCTCCCCGAACAATAGCGCTTTGGTCATGCAACCAGTAGTACTTTTAACTCAGTCTTCAGCACAGATTTGATACCTGTTATTTTGCGGGCTAAACCGAGTTAATCCACGACCCGAAACGGGGCTTACTAAAACAAAAAAGGCACAGACCTAAAATCTGTGCCTTTTGATTTCTTAGTAGGAGGTGGGGGGCGGTAGAGGACTTGAACCTCTGACCTCCTGCGTGTAAAGTATATCGCTCTAAGCAGTGTGGCACAGGCTCAAGAGTTTGAGCGAAAGTTGTTCAGTTATCATCTGGAAAATAATGTATTTTCTGAGTAAATAACGCTAGCGGTAAAAAGCTGGCGTCTACAATTATTATAATTGGTGGAGACGAGATAGGCCCCAGCTACATCTCGCCGAAATCAATTCTTCGCATTCTACGTCAACCAAGGGCCTTGGCGGTTGTGTTTTAGTCATCTAGTAGTATAATAAGTGAGAAGCTATGAGGA
>CP070693.1:456471-459339 GCA_020353235.1 Dehalococcoidia bacterium
ATTTCTTTCGTTCTTGTTGGCGATGGTAATCGCAAACATGCGGTTTAGGATTACTTCGATGGCCTGCGGGCTGTCTGCGATCAGCTCGTTGGATGCCTGGGTGAAGCCGCCGACCTTGTGTACCCGCCAGGTGATCTGCTTAAAGCCGGGCTGGTCTTCGGTCAGTGCAGCGCCTTCTTCGGTCGTGGCTGCACTCATCCCGGCAGCCATTGCGGTCTGGCCGCTGCCGGCAGTCGGGCTAACCGAGTAATCCAGGGCCGGAAAACTGCCAGCGTTCGAGCCGACCGGGACGGTGGTCACACGCTGCATGATGGGTGACGCTTCTTCGGCCATCTGCAGCAGTTGGTTGCTGAACTCCTCGGGGACCAGGAAGCCGCCGGTAGTGCCTTGCGACTGAAGCAGGTCTTTCTGAGAAATCTTATACACGCCAGCCAGCCGGTCAACGTCCTTGCGCTTGACTGCCATCAGGAAGTCGCCAAAGGACTTGACGCCGGGGTCGGCGGTGCCGCCGTCTTCGGTAAAGTAACCGGACTTGCGGACTTTGGGAGTATCCTGCATCTGCTGCAAGATTTGATTGATGCCTGCGGACAGTTGGTCAACCCGCCCTTCGAGCGCCTTTATTGCGGCGTTCTCGTCAGGCTGTTCGGTTTCCACTACCGCGGCGGCATCTTTGATTTCGTCGCTCATGGTTTTCTCCTTGAGAATTGCGGGGGTTGTTTCCTGTGCAGGCTTGTCAATCGTCGGGCTTGCTTCAGCGTTTGCCACGCTCTCTAGCAGCCCCTTTAGATCGGCGTCCGTTTCCAGGTCGGCCAATGATTTGGCCGTAACGATATTGCGTGGCTCGGCTGGCCCGAATGTCATACTTGCATCCAGGCCGAGCGGCCAATGTGTTATGCGGCTTGCTTTGCCGGCGGCTTCACGGTCGGTGAAGCGGGCAGCGGTGCCGCTAGACCATCCTAGTTTATCTAACACGCCCTCATAAACTTCGCGGGCGTCAATGATGGCATCAATCAATACGCCATCTTCGGTCAACTCCATCCAGCCTTCGCCAATCGGGTCACGTACCCAAATGTCGCCGCCCTTAGACTTGAACGGCACGCGATGATTGAACCAGACCGGCGTATGCTTCTTTTCGCCTGGCTTCATGCCGAAGAACGTGTCCTTGGTAAAGAACTCCATATCCGCATCGGTATCGTCCGGGTCGCCAAAGCGGACCAGGACGCCGCCGACGTGCAGTTTACCGTCTTCGGTATCTTCAAGGCGCTTGACGCTGCCGCCGAAGTTTACAAGTGTCTCGTTATCTTCGTTCATGTTCGCTCCTAATAGCCCAGGGCAATGTCAAACCCGGCTTCGATGGTGGTATTGGCCACGCCATTGTCCAGGACCAGCAAACGCACGTCGGCCTTTGTGCCGACATCGATGCCCCAGGTCAACATTTCTTCCCACGGCCCGCCGGCATTTAATCCGATGACCCGCCGGGTACGCCAGGACTGGTTTAATTCACGGGTCTGCAGCGCTACCTGACAGCGGGCAGAAGCCACGGCGCCGACTGTGCCGTACCATCGAATAATGCGCCCGAAGGCGTATGCTACGCCATTAACGTCGCTGGCGGGGATGGTGTAGATGGCCATCAATGTCTGGCCGTTATTGGCCAGGATGCCCGCATACTTGTTCGCGGGTACACCATTGGTCACTGTGCCGGTGCCGACCCAAACGTTACCGGCATTTACGCCGCCGGTGCCGACGGTCAGCACGTAAGACCGGTACACTCTGATCAGGGCGGTCGTCAACGTGACGCCGGTTTGCCCGGTCATCGTCACGTCCTGCTCAACTTCCTGGTAGCTGGCATTTAGGCCGACCACGCGAACGGTGCGCGCCCCGGTGCCGGTGGACGTATCCGCCGTGCTGGAGCTGCTGACGGTCATGGTGGCCGCTTCGGTCAGATAACTGTACGCGCTGCCATCGTCCCAAACTTCTTCATTTGTATCGCTGTTGCCCATATTCGGATGCCGCCCGAACTTCTGGACGGTTTCATAACTGGGCGGGAAAAGCGGTACTGCGCTTTCGGTTGGCATCGGTTACACCCTAAACTCGTTGTACTCTTTGGCCTTGACTGACCATCGGTACTTCCCGGCGGGCAGCTGGAGCGTCTGGCGGGCCTTAGGCTCATCCAGGGTCATGTAATTCTTCCAGGCCATCTTGCCGGTCTTGTCGTTGACCTGGCGGCGCTGGATGGTCAGCTTTTCGGCTTCGGGCAGTTGTAGGACAACATTCTTCATAATTCCCCATGCAATAAAAAACGGCCAACAGCACGCGAGGCAGTTCGCGCCGTTGACCGTTTCCTTACCAGTAATCCGGTTCAGCCTGCACCGGCCTTTGTCTTCCCGTATCGTGTGCCTATCTCGGGTGTATCTTGCAGGTGCGGGCAATATTCGCTTGCAGTTATTGTAGCATATTCCGGCAAGTTGTCAATTTTTTTTGCGGTACTGCGGTACTATAGAACGATATTAGAACAGCACATTAGAGAATGGGGAAATGCGAAACTGGTACTTGACATATACAGTATATACGTATATACTGTATATACAGTAAACAAAACAAACACACAGGAAACAGAACGATGACCAGCCAAACACTCACCAAGAACGCAGAAAGAATTATGAAAGCCTGGAAGCGCAGCGGATATATTGAAAAAAACTTCAGCCAACTTTACAAATTCAGCGCAAGAAACAACATTGAAGAATGGCCAGTATATATAGCCGAACTGCTCGAAAAAGGATTTATTCGCAAGTGGAGAACTGACAGAAACGGAACAACCAGCAGCTGGGTACTCGAAATCAATGCAGTCAATGCATACCTGAACAGCTA
>CP070693.1:459439-469261 GCA_020353235.1 Dehalococcoidia bacterium
AGTATGAGAATAAAATAAAGCACCTTGGCACATTTTGCTGCAACTATGGAGGCATAGTTACAAATCGTTTTTTATCTCGTTTGCAGATAATCTGAACTACATTGCGACCTGAAATAGCGACTGCCGAAAGGCCGGTTTCTCTATCGATTTTCCGCTTCCCAATCCTGCTGGTTATACCATGTATCCTCCAACTAACGGGAAGCCGACACTTATTGGAACCTTTTTACAGCCAAGAGAGCAGCGGACTGAAAATCCGCGTGTTGTCAAGGCTATTTCAACTATTAATCAAAGCTATTCGTTCCTATTTCAAATTGATTCGAAATAACTATAATTCAAATTCAATTCCGCGAAATTAACTTGCAATTTAATAGTTTAATTCCGTGAAATAGCTTTACATCATTAAATTCGCGGAAAAACTTATCGATTGAGTTAATTTCGCGGAAATTAATCCAACTGTTCAAAACCTAATCACGGGAATCGCGCCTATTGTAGAAAAGTATCTGATCATAGCCCATCGTCGAGGCAAATATTTGAAGATTTAGGAATAACTCGAAGCAACTCGTTCCTATTCAAAAATTTAGGTTCCACAAAATATAGTTAAAAGACTTGTGGAACCTAAATCCCTTTTTTACCCCCCTTTTGTGTGGAACCTAAATATGGTAAAATCGTGCCTGACAGGCGGAAAAGTGTATGCCCCTGAGGAATTATTGATGAATCTGGACATACAGCTAGCCCCCAAACACAAGCCGGGACTGCTCCTGAAGAACCCGGTGATGACCGCCTCGGGCACCTTCGGCTACGGCACCGAGTACCACCACCTCTTTGATATCCAGCAGCTGGGGGCGATTGTCTGCAAGGGGACCACCCTCCAGCCGAAAGAGGGCAACCCCCAGCCCCGCCTCGCCGAGACGCCGGGCGGTATCCTGAACTCAATCGGCATGCAGAACATCGGCGTTAAAGCTTTAATTAAAGAAAAGGCGCCGCTCTGGGCAGATTGGTCAGTGCCGGTCATCGTCAACATCGGCGGTGATAGCATTGATGACTACGCCCAGATAGCTCATGAGTTGGACGGGGTGGCCGGGGTCAGTGCCCTTGAGGTCAATATCAGCTGCCCCAACATCAAGGCGGGCGGCATCGAGTTCGGCATCAACCCCAAGTCCGCCGCCGAGGTAACCAGAGCAGTAAAATCAGCCACCTCCCTGCCCCTCATGGTCAAGCTGACCCCCAATACCGATGACATCACTAAAATCGCCGTGGCGGTGGCGGAAGCCGGTGCCGATGCCCTCACCTTAATCAATACCCTGCGGGGTATTGCCATTGACACCATCCAGCGCCGCCCCCGGCTGGGCAATATCATCGGCGGCCTCTCCGGACCGGCGATAAAGCCAGTGGCGCTCTGTATGGTCTATCAGGTCGCCGGGGCAGTGGACATCCCCGTGGTCGGCTGCGGCGGCATCACCAATGCCGGTGATGCTCTGGAATTCATCATGGCCGGCGCCAGTGCCATACAAGTCGGCACCGCCAACCTCACCTCCCCCCGCACCCCCCTCGAAGTGCTGGAAGGCATCAAAACCTTCATGCAAAAAGAGGGCATAAAGAACTTAAGCGAGATTATCGGGGCAGCACGAAAGTAGCTGGGTGGGGTTTAGAATATGGGTAAGCTTAAAGTAAATAAACGAGTAAGAATTAGGCACCACGAAAAACCCGAATATATTGGCAAAATCGGAACAATCATAGAGCGTGCTGGTAAACTAATTGATGCGTATCCCACACCACGATATCCCGATAAACCCCCTCCGGGAAAAACTTTGTGGTATGTAAAAATTAAAGACGTTGAAGAACTAGTGCTTTGTAAAGCAGAAGAACTTGAACAAGTTGAAGAGAGGAGGATTTGAGCCAGCGATGGGGGGCGGGGGGGTCGAACCAGCGACCTTCATGTTATAATAGCCTTAGAAGGAGGCATGATATGAAGATAAGTGATTTCCTGAAAATCAAAGCCCACCCCGTAATCACCATTGGGCCAAATGATACCCTCGCCTCTGCTACCCAAAAACTAGTTGAGAACAACATAGGGGCGCTGCCAGTCTGCGATAACCAAGGCACGCTCGTGGGAATTATTTCCGAAAGAGATTTATTGAAAGAGTGCTTCCAGCATAGCGATATCCTCGGCAACATCAAGGTCCAAGATGTGATGACCAAGAGTGTAGCCGTAGGCACCCCTAAAGATGACCTAGATTATGCGACCAGCGTAATGAATCAGAAAAGAATCAGACACCTACCTATAGTAGTTGACCAAAAGGTAGCGGGCATAATCTCGATACGAGATATAGTTAGCTTCCAACTAGAAGAGACCAAAGCGCAGATCCGTTACATAGGCCTATTACCCAGGCGAACTCGTTTTGAGAGACGGCTCTAGTCTAACACCTTATATATTACAACCTGCTAGGCATTAAAACGCCTGCTTTAGAAGTACACAAAAGCAAAGGCAGACCAACATTCAGGGTCTGCCTTCTTTTTGTTCAGTGGTAGCGGGGGGAGTATTGACACCCTGATTAATAGGGGTTAAACTCAAGTCCCAATACTTCTCAGGAGGCTGAGATGAGAATAGAGAATTCAATTGAAATCGCCGCGACGGCGGAGAAAATCTGGCCTTTTCTGATTGAGCCGGAAAAGATAATGAAGTGGTTTACCCTGCTCCAGAAGTTTGAGTACACCGGCGATAAAAAGAGCGGTGCCGGCGCCACCTTTTATTACGAGGAGAAGTCCGGCCCCCAGCTTATGAAGTTCAACTTCAAGGTTACGGAGTGGGTGGAGAATGAGCGGCTTGCCTTCGTGATGACCTCGGGGCCCATGAAAAGGGACGACGAGATATGGAGCATCAAGGCGGCTCCGTCGGGAAGTACGGTTACCCTTACCATGGACGTCGAGATGCCCTGGGGGGTTATCGGCAAGATTCTGGACAGGCTTTTTGCCGGCAGCCTGGTGGGCAAGCACCAGAAGGAGATACTGGCTAATCTGAAAGCCCTTCTGGAGCTGCCAGCAAAATAAATATGGGGCGGGGTGATGGTCTGGAAAATTCTGGCTGATACCGTTATGGTGCTACACCTTCTCCTCATTGGCTTCTTTGCCGTTTCCATTGTGCTTCTGGCGCTGGGCTTTTTCCGAGGGCAACGTAATTGGCAGTTCTTCTACCGCGGCGTCACCGTGGTGGTAATCGGTCTCGGCGCCGCGTCCTGGGCGGGGATATTAAGGTCCTGCTCCCTTACCGATTTGGAATACATGCTGAGAAGGCTCTACGACCCAAGCCAGAACTGGATGCGCACCAGGTCACTTCTGGGCACCATCATATTCAATACTACCGGAATTGAAGTGCCCGAATTCGCCTTCACCATAGCCCTGGGGATAGGCACAGCCGTGATGATAGGCTCTTTAATTCTGCGCCGAGCCTGAGCATAGGCGTAAAATTTAGTGGTGGGGCATGTTGAAAAAAAATAATTTTTGATAAAATATAAGTGGAAAGGAGGTGAAAGGTCATGGCTGGCGCAATTAATGAGCGGATAAGATTGGAGGAAGAAAAGCTTAAGCTGATAAAGCAGAGGGGAAAACTGGAAGCGGAAAGAGAAGAGCGAGCTAGGGACAACTTAGCCGAAGCGGAAAGGATTGGGAAAGAGATAAAAGAAATACATGCCAAGATTGCGGAGCTAGACAAAAAATTAATATCCGTCGCGCTAAGGGTGGAATGATAGCTAAATAGAGCCAGTAAAGCTTAAGCTATCTAACTAAGTGAATGGCACAGACCTCAGGTCTGCGCCATGTTGTTTTTAGGTGGGTCAGTCCACTTTGATAGTGGGCAGAATTTCTTTCTCCCTGGCCCGCATACGGCGCTTTTTCTCAGGCTTTTCATCGTCATAGCCCAGAAGGTGAAGAACGCCGTGAATAACCAGCAGGGCAATCTCTTTGCTCACCGGGTGCTGGTGCTCTTCCGCCTGAATGACTGCCTGAGGATATGAAATAATCACCTCGCCCAGATGCAGCACCCCGTCGGGCGGGGTGACAAAGGGTGGGGCGCCAGCCTTACCCTCCGCCGGCAGCCCGGCAAGCATGCTGAAGGCAAGGACATCGGTGGGGCGGTCCCGGCCCAGGTAGTCCCGGTTCAGCTGCCGAATTCTTTCCTGTCCGGTAATAACCAAGCTGAGCTCCGCATCGGAGCGGGCCGGCTCGGCAGTGAGGACCTGCCGGGCTACTTCTTCCAGCCAGCCCGCCTCAAGGTAAGCCTCAAGATCTTCATCAATTAAGACATTAATCTCCATAGCGGCTCAGTCAATCATAGCACAGCTTGATAGCGCCCTCAATTCGCTCGGATTTGAGGGAAAGCGAGGGTTGTGCTATACTAGCCTTGCTGACAGGAGGGATCGCATAGTGGTCTAGTGCGGCCGCCTGCTAAGCGGTTACCCTGCGAAAGCGGGGTCGTGGGTTCAAATCCCACTCCCTCCGCCAGGAAAACATATGCCCCTTGCCAAAGGGGTGTTATTATTAATAGGGGTTAATAATGCATCGCTATCATATCTGGACCATCGGTTGCCAGATGAACAAGGCTGAATCAGAAAGACTGGGCAGCCTCTTCGCCAAACTGGGCTACCAGCCTACCGATACCGCTGAAGAAGCCAGCCTCATTGTGCTCAACAGCTGTGTTGTGCGCCAGAGCGCTGAGAACAAGGTGGTCAACAAGCTCAATGCCCTACGACACCTGAAGGAGACAAACCCCCAGCTGACTCTGGCGGTTACCGGCTGTCTGGTAAACTCCGAGGTCAGCCATCTCAAGGCGCGCTTTCCCTATGTTGACCACTTTTTCCCGCCGGGAGGCTACCCGCCTTGGCTGGAGAGGGCCGGAGTATGGCCAATGCTGCCCCACCACCCCGCACCGACCACGTTTGTGCCCATCATTCAGGGCTGCGATAACTTCTGTGCCTACTGCATTGTCCCCTACCGCCGCGGGCGGGAGAGAAGCCGCCCCATCACTGAAATAAAAGGCGAGGTTGAAGAGCTGGTAAGCCGCGGCACCAGAGAGGTAACCCTGCTCGGGCAGAATGTGGACTCCTACGGGCACGACCTGCCCGATAAACCCGACCTGGCTGACCTGCTCCAGGAACTGAACGCAATAGCGGGGCTGGCTCGCATTCGCTTCCTGACCAACCACCCAAAAGATATGAGCTTCAGACTCATCGAAGCGGTGGTCCGGCTGGAGAAGGTCTGCGAGCAGATAAGCCTCCCCGTTCAGTCAGGCAATAATGATATCCTAAAGGCGATGAACCGCGGCTACACCGTGGCGCACTACCGCCGCCTCGTCAGCGAGATACGGAGTAAAATAGGGGCGATAGCCCTGAGCACTGATATTATTGTCGGCTTCCCCGGCGAAAGCGAAGCGCAGTTCGGACAGACCCTGGATTTGCTCGCCGAGATCGGGTTTGATACCGTTCATGTGGCGGTTTACTCTCCCCGCCCAGGAACCGCCGCCGCCCGGGATTTTAAAGATAATATTCCGGCCACCGAAAAGAAGCGGCGGCGGGACCAGATTGAAGCGCTCCAGGAAAAGATTGCCCGTGAAATTAACGCCAGATTATTGGGTAAGACCGTTGAGGTCCTGGTTGAAGACCGCAAAAAGGGGAAGTGGCAAGGTCGCACCCGAAGTGGTAAACTGGTCTTCTTCAGTAGTAATGCTGACTGCCGGGGGCAGCTGGTTAAAATTAAGATTGAGCAAACCAGCCCCTGGTCATTACAGGGTAAGGTTAAACTAAAGTAAAGGGGGAAAGCAGGCAATGTTAATCCGGGGATTGATGGCAGTATCGTTTATCACTCTACTCTTTACCAGCGGCTGTATTCCAGCCGAGGCACCCGCCGAAGGCGGCACCAACGAGTTTATGTTTCTCGGCTTCATGCTGCTTATCTTTGTCGGGCTGTACCTAATTTTCATCAGACCGCAACGCAAGCGAATGAAAGAGCACCAGCAGTTAGTCCTTGACCTGAAAAAGGGAGACAAGGTAATCACCGCCGGCGGAATATACGGAGTGATTGAAAGGCTGGACGAAGATAGCGCTGATTTGAGAGTAGAGTCAGGGGCCATAATCAGGTTTGCCCGCAATGCAGTTCACGTCAAACGCGAGCAATAGAGGCGGAAGAGGTGAAGACCAGCTACGACTATATTATAGTCGGCAGTGGTATTGCCGGACTCTATACCGCCCTGCTGGCCAAGGAGCAGGGCAGCGTGCTCCTCATCACCAAAGGCAGCATTGATGACTGCAATACCAAGTATGCCCAGGGGGGGATTGCCGCCGCCATCAGCAAGCACGACTCCACCGAGCTTCACTTCAAAGATACCATCGCCGCTGGGGACGGCTTGTGTGATGAAAAGGCGGTGCACATCCTGGTAGATGAAGCCACCGACCGCATCAGTGACCTGGTCAACTTCGGGGTACCCTTTGACACCCTTAATGGCAAGGTTGCCCTCACCCTGGAGGCAGCCCACAGCGTGCCCCGCATTCTCCATGCCGGTGGTGATGCCACCGGCGAACATATTGAAGTGACCCTGAGCAGAAGGGTGCGTGCCGCCAAGATAAAAGTACTTGAGAATTGCCTGGCGACCCGGATTCTAGTCGAAAACAGCCAGGTTAGAGGCATAAGCGCCTTTCACTGCCGCCTCGGCTCCACCGATGAATACGAGTGCCGCTACCTGATTCTGGCGACCGGCGGTGGCGGGCAACTATTCAAGTTCACCACCAACTCCGAGGTAGCCACCGGTGATGGCATCGCCCTCGCCTTCAAAGCGGGCGCCGAGATTATGGATATGGAGTTCTTTCAGTTTCACCCCACCGCCCTGCGCCTGCCCGGGGTAACCCCCTTCCTTATCTCGGAAGCGGTCCGGGGGGAGGGGGGCGTGCTGCGCAACGCCGAGGACTACCGCTTTATGCCCGATTATGCCCCGGAGGGCGACCTGGCACCGCGAGATGTCGTCACCCGGAGCATCGTCGCCGAGATGAAAAAAGAAGGCTCAGACCGAGTCTTCATTGATGTTACCCATTTACCACCACGCATCATTACCGCCCGCTTCCCCCATATCTACCGGTTCTGCCTTGACCACGGGCTGAATATTACCAAAGCCCCGGTGCCCGTGGCGCCGGCGGCCCACTACATGATGGGCGGCATCAAGGTCAATACCTGGGGCGAAACCAATATCACCGGGCTGTTCGCGGCCGGTGAAGCCGCCTGCACCGGAGTCCATGGCGCCAACCGGCTCGCCTCAAACTCAATGCTAGAGGTAATGGTGTTTGCCAAGAGAATTATGGAAAAAACGAAAAAGGGGAGGATAATAACGGCGCCCCGGCAGAATGAAATTCGCCGCATCTTAGGTGAAAGACAACGGGTAAAAAAGGAAATATCAGTACCCAGCCTTTCTGCCCTGCAACAGCTACACTGGGACAAAGTGGGTATTATCCGCAACCAAGCGGGCTTGACCCAAGCCGCCGAGGCACTGGCTGCCTGGCAAGAGTCCCTGCCCCAGCCCACCGACCGCCCCAGCTATGAATTAAACAACCTGGTGCTGGTCGGCCGGTTAATGACCGAGGCCGCCCTTCTCCGGGAAGAGAGCCGCGGTGCTCATTTCCGCGCCGATTTCCCCCAGAGCTCCCCGGAATGGCAGTGCCATATCGTATTCACTTCGGGTGAGACAGGTGAATAAATTATCACTATCTGATAAGCAAGTGGATAAAATTATAGACTCCGCCCTGGCTGAGGATGTCAGTAAGGGCGATGTCACCAGTGAGACACTGATACCAGCCGAGCTCAGGGGGAAGGCATCACTGCTGGCTAAGGCTCAGGGGATAGTGGCCGGCACCGAGGTCGCCAGCCGTGTTTTTCAGCGGGTTGACCCCTCACTCCAGATTGAAGTCTTAATTCAGGACGGAGCCAAGATTAAACCGGGGGATATTATCGTCACCGTTTCCGGCAAAGTAAGCAGCATCCTCAAGGCGGAGCGAACCGCTCTTAATTTCCTGCAGAGGCTGAGCGGCATTGCCACCCTGACCGCCCGATATGTGGCTGAAGTAAAGGGGCTGGCTGCCCGGATTCTGGACACCCGCAAGACCACGCCCGGGCTGAGAATACTGGAAAAGTATGCGGTTCGGGTGGGGGGTGGCCAGAACCACCGCCTTCATTTAGGCGATATGATGCTGATTAAAGATAACCACCTGAGCGCGCTACGCGCCACCGGTATGAGCCTGAAAGATATCGTCGCTGTGGCCAAAAAGAAGGCGCCGCGGGGGATAAAGGTTGAGGTAGAGGTCAGCAATGCTCAGGAAGCCCGAGAAGCAGTTGCCGGCGGGGCGGATATCATTATGCTAGACAATATGAGCCCGGAGGAAATGCGCCGGGTGGTAAGCCAGGTCCCCGACCCGATTAAAACCGAAGCCTCCGGTGGCATTAATCTGGATAATGTCCGCGCCGTAGCCGAAAGCGGGGTTGATTTCATCTCTATCGGCGCCCTCACCCACTCCGCCCCCACCCTGGACATCAACCTTGAGCTCAAGCCAGCAACAAAGTCATAGCCTCTTGTCCTGGCTATCGAGCATTATGGTTACCGGGCCGTCGTTATGGATTTCCACCTGCATGTACTGCTGAAATTGTCCGGTTTCTACTTTGAGTCCGCTGGCGCGAGCCTCGGTAATAAACTTTTCGATTAGCTCTTCCGCCTGTGCTGGCGGTGCCGCCTCGACAAAGCTGGGGCGGCGCCCCTTTCTGGTATCCGCCAGGAGAGTGAACTGGCTGACCACCAACAGCTCACCCTTGATATCCAGAACGGAGAGGTTAAACTTGCCCTCTTCATCGGTGAAAATGCGCAGGTTTACCGTTCGCTGCGCCAGATATTGCGCCTCGCTCCCGGTATCGCCACTGGCGACACCCACCAGAACCACCAGCCCCGGCCCTATTTTACCCACCACATCCCCGCCAATACTGACCGAGGCTCCGGTAACCCGCTGCAGCAGTGCCTTCACTCCCCCGCCGGCTCCTTCGGCTTGCCCTTGCCCAGTTTTTTCTCTTTCTTCCCGGGGTGGCCGGGCTTACGACTATCGGTAACATATCATACCACAAGGGGGACACACTCGGCTCGCGGAAAAATCGGGGCAAAATTGCCCGCGGCGGAAAGTTTCGCGGAAAAATAGGCTCAGAAACATACGAAAGTTATATCAGGAATCAAGGGTATTGACAATCATATACGACAGGACTAAACTCAAACCGCTATATTGACAATAGCTTGACAACTTAAAAATTGTGCCGATTTAAGGGTTGAGGGGTTGTAACTTAGGGCACTAGAAACTGCTAATTTAAAGCGGTAGCTGGTGCCCTTTTTATTTATAAAAATTAAAAGGAGGTGAGAAATGCCGCAAATATTTAAAGCTCTAGCTACAATAACTGCTTGGGTACTCTGGGTTTCTGCATTATTATTGGGGTTCGGCCACATGGTGATGGGTATTGCACGCGGAACACTGTTTGGTTCTGAGACACCGCCTATGGCAACCGCCGCCATTTTTGCAGTTGCTGGTTTCTACGCTATTTTGGCAGTGGTTATTATGATATTAAGGAAGAAGATGGAATAACACTGCCGCTATCAAAGTTCACAGGAAAGAAAAAGCACTGGGAATACTTCTACTCTTTGCTGCGTTACACAGTGTTAGCTTACCAACCGCAATTTCTCGGTGTACGGGTAAAAGCTAACACCACAGCTTGCGTCACAATCAGCGGTACCAAGCTATGAACCGATACCTTTCGACT
>CP070693.1:469361-499505 GCA_020353235.1 Dehalococcoidia bacterium
CAGATAATAAGTTGGAGCAGAGAGACTGGCTTTCGCGCCTCGCAAAAACAAGCGTCTTCGGGTGTGGCATCGTCGTATTCGCAGACATAGACTGCTTTGATGTTTTTATCCAGAAGCCCGAGCATCTCTCCTACCTGTTTGGCGATAGTGTAATTGCAGTACTTGAACGCTACAGGATCGCCTTCCTTCATGCGGGCTATCAGAGCCTTGGTATTAGCGACGCCCATTTTCTTGGTTGAATTCTTGAGGGCTTGGGTTACGATGGAACCGACCGTCTTGGCAGAAGCTGCTTGTTCCCTATTGGTTGTCTCTTTTTGTCTCCGGACCAAGTGCCCACTCATTTCTCCCTCCCGTATGATTTATCAGTTTTTATAATTTGCCGTTACCGTATCAGTCCCATAGAAAACCCATGAGGAACTATCTACTTGCTTCTTTGAGCCAACCACGTAACAAACCAAGTAAGAAAACAAGCACCAGAAACGCACAAAAATATAATAATTATGCATTCCATAGCTAGTCTGATTAATTAGCCAATATAATTTATTAAGCATAGTTCTGACTACGGCATTAATGCTTAATTCATGTTCGCTGTGGTAGGCATTTATACTTAATTTAAAAAGTATGCTATAAGTACCCGATTAAATATCGGTTTTTAATCGACATCGCTCTACCCGAGATATATTTGTCGTTTGGTTTAGCATGTAGAACGTTAAGACTGCTTCAGCACGCACAAAATTATACATTTAGCTAACTATAAGATAGAATGAAAATAAGTCCTTCTGTATCTTTCTTTATCCCCTGCCCTAGTGTATGGCATGTAAGTGTTTGTGTTGAGGGAGGGTAACGCCAATGTTTAAATTTTTATCACAACAGATGTTTAAAGAGCGCGATCTCCACCGGTATGACGAATTTTTGATTCAGATGCGAGATATTACCAAGGCTTATAAAACCGAAGCCGGTGATTTTCTCGCCCTCAAAGACATCAAGTTATCCGTCGGCAATGGTGAGTTTGTTGGTGTTATTGGCAAGTCAGGAAGTGGTAAATCTACGCTAATAAATATGATTGCCGGTATTGATCGTCCTACCAAAGGCGAAATTTACATCGGCGGTACCCCCATACATACATTTGGCGAAGGACAGATGGCAAAATGGCGGGGACGCAATCTGGGGATAGTCTTTCAATTCTTTCAACTCCTGCCCATATTAACCGTAATTGAAAATGTGATGCTCCCGATGGACTTCTGCAACATATATACACCAGGTCAACGAAGAAAAATGGCAACTCAGATGCTTGAGCTGGTCGGAGTTGCCGAGCAGGCTAATAAAATGCCGAGTCAGCTTTCTGGTGGCGAACAGCAACGAGTGGCCATCGCCCGAGCTCTGGCTAATGACCCGCCCATAATCCTGGCTGATGAGCCAACCGGCAACCTCGACTCTAAAACGGCCGACCGGATATTTAATTTGTTCGAGGCACTGGTAGCCGGTGGCAAAACCGTCTTGATGGTAACGCATGACCGAGACCTGACCAAACGTGTTCAACGCACTGTCATAATCTCCGATGGTGAGATTATCGAAGAATACGTGGGCCGGATATTCCCATCATTGACACAGGAACAATTGATCTGGGTTACATCAAAAATGCACCCCAAAAAGTACCCGGCTGGTTCAGTTATTATTGAGAAAGGTACACCGGCCGATAAGTTTTGCCTGGTTACTAAAGGACGTGCTGATGTTGTTTTGAAGACACCTGATGACCAGGAGTTCACTGTCGCGCGAATTGGGCGGGGTGAGTACTTCGGCGAGCTTGAATTGATGGGAAGTGGCGTCAGCACAGCTACTGTCCGCGCCGCTGCCGACCATGATGTGGAAGTTTTGTGCCTCAATCGTGAGAACTTCAAGCAGCTTATCGCCGAGTCTGAGGCTACCAAAAAAGAGATAGAACGCGTAGCGCAAAGACGCCTTAAGGAAAGAAAAGACTTCACCGAGGAGAGCTAATGATTGGCCCCCGTTGGAAAAAAGTTTTCCGCGATTTATGGAGTAACAAGACCAGGACGATTCTGGTAGTGCTGGCCATAGCGGTCGGTATTTTTACCTTCGGCAGCGTTTTCATCACTCAGGAAATCCTGGTAACTGATATGAATACCCAGTATAGCGCCATCAGAGCTTCGACTATCACCATGAGTATTCAGTCCTTTGATGATAGCTTGGTGCGCTGGGCACGCCGCCAAGACGAAGTCGCCGATGCTCAGGGGAGGGCCGTTTACCTGGTTAAGCTGGTAGAAGAAGGCAAAACCCAAAACCTTAACCTCTACGTCTATGATAGCTATGAGGATATGTCAATCAATCGTATCGACCCGGAAATGGGAACGTGGCCACCCGACCGGCGCGGCCTTTTACTTGAGCGTTCCTCATTTGCGGTAGCGGGTACTGAAATCGGTGATAGTGCTGTCATTGAGCTATCCAGCGGCCGCCAGCGTGAGTTGAGTGTTAGCGGAACTGTGCATGACATGAATGCCTGGCCGGCGAACATGTTTCCGCAACTCAGCGGTTATGTTTCCATGGAAACGCTGAGATGGCTTGGTCTCCCGGGCACATATAACCAGCTTGAGATTCTCACCACCGGAGAGTTCGATAACCTAGCCAAGCTGGAAAAGGTCGCTGATGAAATCCGGGAGCGCCTGGAACGTAATGGCGTTTCAGTGGATTCGGTCGCCGTTCGTGAACCAGGTGAACACTGGGCGAGAGAGACCACGCAAGCCTTCACGCTTATCCTGAGCCTCATCGGCTTTTTCTCACTTCTGCTGGCTGGCTTTCTGGTGGTAAATACAATCTCAGCGTTACTAACCGAGCAAAGACGCCAGATTGGCATGATGAAGGCTATTGGAGGTACCGGCGGCCAAATCATAAGTATCTACTTGGCCACGGTTACTTTTTACGGACTGCTATCGTTAGCGGTCGCTTTGCCGGTTGGTATGTGGCTGGCCTATCTTTTCACTAGCTCGGTGACACAGTTTCTGAATATTGATATTCTCAATTTTTACCTACCGACGAGAATCATCCTCTTACAATTGATAGCGGCGCTGCTAGTGCCCGTATTAGCTTCGGCAATACCCGTCTTAAGCGGGGTACGGGTGACGGCACGGGAAGCCATCAGCAGCTATGGCGTTGAGGTCAAAGAAAAAGGCGGGTTTCTCGATAAATTGTTAGTACAGACACGTGGTTTACCACGACCGGTGCTTCTTTCATTACGCAATACTTTTCGACGAAAGGGGCGACTCTTGCTCACTCTGGGGGCACTTATAATCGCCGGAGCGCTTTTTATCACCGTGGTTAACGTACGCGGCTCACTGATCGCTTTTAGCGATGACATCTTTCGCATGTTTTTCAATTATGAAGTCGAATTATACCTCGACGGCGATTATCATGGTCAGGGGGTGGTGCATCTCGCCGAGCGCGTGCCCGGAGTTACCAAAGTAGAAGGCCGGACAGGAATACAGGTTCAGCGAATTAAGCCTGATGGCACCAGAGGGGCAACATTTCCTATTGTCGGTGTACCACCCGATTCTGATTTCATCCAGCCGGAGTTACTCTCAGGACGCTGGCTGATACAAAGTGACCGCAAGACCATTGTCATAAGTAGCAATTTGGCCGATGATATGCTCGATGTTCAGGTAGGCGATTGGATTGTAACTGAGATAGGCAACGATGAATACAAATGGAAGGTAGCTGGTGTCTATTCCAATCCTTTTGACAGGCTAAGCTACGCTGATTTCGACTACCTCTCAAGGGTAAAGGAAAAACCAGGTCTGGTTTCCTCAATGTATGTACGCACCGAACAAAAAGATGGGCCATCTCAAGCCGGGATGGCAGAGGCAGTTGAGGAGCGCCTCAAGGACGCTGGCATTAAGGTCAGCCAGTGGATGACTAAGGAAACAGTGGCGGCGTCTATTGCCGGTCGGTTTGACTTTCTGATTTCCTTTTTACTGACTATGGCCGCAATGACCGCCGTTATTGGCGGACTGGGGCTAGCTGGTATGATGAGCCTGAATGTGATGGAGCGCACCCGTGAAATTGGCGTAATGCGTTCTATCGGTGCCACCAATGTCATGATAAGCAGCCTTGTTGTCACTGAGGGCATAATTATCGGTATTATCAGTTGGGCGCTAGCCATTCCCCTTAGTATCCCCATGAGCCTGGCTTTCAACGCTTTGATTGGACAGGCATTTCTGGAACAAGGCTTGGATTTTATCTTTGTGCAGTCTGGTCCCATCGTCTGGTTGGTAATTGTCGTCATAGTCTCAGTTGTAGCTAGCCTTTTACCTGCCTACCGTGCCACCAGGATGAGCGTAAGGGAAACACTAGCCTATGAGTAAAATAAGAGCTAATGGCATTACTAAGTTAAAAGGAGACCATGCCCCATGAAAGTTAAAATTGTTACCGATAGTACCGCCGACTTACCACCTCAGCTAGCCAGCGAGCTTGGTATCACTGTTGTGCCAGCCTACGTTCGCTTTGGAGACGAGGTCTACCGTGACCGCATAGACATCAGTGAAGATGAATTTTATCAAAGGTTGTCAAGTGATCCTGTCCATCCCACCACTGAACCCCCGACTCCGCAGGATTTTGCTGAAGTTTACCAGAAACTATCCGCTGAGGCTGATGGGATTGTCTCCATTCATATATCGAGCAAATTGAGCGCTACTTATAACTCAGCACTAAGAGGGGTGGAAATACTAGGAAAAGAGTTTCCCATTGCGGTGGTCGACTCGCAGTTGGTGACTATGGGTTTGGGATTATTAACTGTATCAGCGGCTACAATTGCTCAGTCTAGTAAGGATTTACCGCAGCTCGTAGCCGACGTGAGAAACACTATTTCCAGCATCCGTGTACTTGGTTTTCTGGATACCCTTAAATATCTAGCTCTGGGCGGTCGTATTGGTAAAGCGAAAGCGCTATTAGGCTCGCTATTATCGGTTAAGCCAATGCTAACCATAAAGGACGGGGAACTGGAGCCAGCTGGTCAAGTCCGCACACGGAATCATGGCATGAACAGTTTGCTCGACTTTGTGAAAAACGCCGAGGATATTCAGGATTTAGCTATCGTGTACAGCACTACACTTGATGAAGCACAGACTCTCGCTGAGCGTATTGCTTTTAAATATAATATAAAACAGGTCAGGTTAACTAGGCTTGGGCCTGTCTTAGGGGTTCATGCCGGACCGGGTATTTTATTCGTAGCCCTGAGAGTAAAGACTGGATAAAGTTACCTTCAGTTCCTGTCCTAGCCGCATATCTGGCCGCAATATTATGAATAATTAGTTACGTATTTCTGACATTGAATTTAGGCTTAAGGCCTTGTGTACTCAGATAATGAATATAGGAGGTGCCGACATTACAACCGTCCAGATTTACGATGCTAAGCAGAACAAGGTGGTGACCGTAGATAAAATCGAGAAGTCGGATGCGGAATGGAAGAAGCTACTGACCCCGGAGCAGTATGAAATCACCACCAGAAAGGAAACGGAGGCCCCGGGCACCTGCCCCTTTGGCGAAGCCCACCAACCGGGTATCTTTCAATGTGTACGTTGCGGCACCGACCTTTTTCGCAGTTCCGTCAAGTTCGAATCGGGGACGGGGTGGCCAAGTTATTATGAGCCAATCTCACCGTTAAACGTGTTGGAGCAGCTTGATAGGAGTCTGGGAATGGTGCGGATGGAAGTGCTCTGCGCCCGATGTGGCTCCCACCTCGGCCATTCTTTTGATGATGGTCCGCCCCCAACCGGCAAGCGCTATTGTATTAACGGCCTGGCGTTAAAATTCGTGCCCGAGGGCAAAATATGAACCAAGAAGCCACATTGGAAGTTGCTACCCTCGCCGGTGGTTGTTTCTGGTGTATCGAAGCGGTTTTCCGGAAAGTTAACGGCGTCGAGAATGTAGTCTCCGGCTACACGGGCGGCACTACCGCCAATCCGACCTACAAAGAGGTCTGCACCGGGAAGACTGGCCATGCTGAGGCGGTCCAAGTAAGCTTCAATCCCTCCAAGATCTCGTATCGGAAAATTTTAGAGCTTTTCTTCTCTATCCATGACCCAACGACATTAGACCGGCAGGTTGCTGATACGGGGACTCAGTACCGTTCGGCTATTTTCTACCACAACGAGCAGCAAAAAGCCGTTGCCGAGAAACTCATCGGGGAACTCGATAAAGCTCACCTGTGGGGAAAACCCATTGTCACGCAGATTGTCCCGCTGGATACGTTCTATCCGGCAGAAGACTACCACCAGGAATACTTCTCTCGACATCCCGAACAGGCTTACTGCCAGATAGTGATCGCTCCAAAATTAAAGAAATTAAACTTAATCTGATACAGATTATTGATGATGAAAAAACCTGTTCTGAAATGGGAATTATAAAGCAGCAGGAAGTAGTTTCATTCCCATAACCCGAAGGTCATTGGTTCGAATCCAACCCCCCGCTACTAAGAAATCAAGGGGCAGAGAGGTACTTCCCTTCTATTAAAGCCTTTAGATTATGAATGGAATGAACATTTTTGTCGATTTGATGTAAGATGAGTATTCTTCGCCAAACTTCTGAATATTCTCCTTCTCTTCGATCTTAGCCATGGCTACTGGCAAGCCAGACGCTACCAAGGCCAGAGCAAAGGAAATAAATGAAATGTCCTTTAGGAATACTCCCCAGGCCAGCAATATTAATGAGCTGTAGAGAGGATGGCGGATATATTTATAGATTCCCCGAGTTACTAATACCGCCGTGTCATCTATTACGTCCTTAGGCTTTCCAAACGTCCTGAGCATGTAGAATCCAGATGCGACCATCACAATAGAGGCGACCAAGAACAGCCATGAAATTATTTGGGAAATGGAAAATGGATTACGAAACCAATGCTCTATGTTGAACAAAATCAATACTAATATTGACTCGAAAGCGAAAAACCTTAAGAAGCCATAAGAACGCAACTTGCTGGCAGAGTGCAAAGATATAAAGATAATGCCCAAAGTCCCGATGGCGAAAGCAATTAATTTGATTACCATATTGCAATTCTATCATCTGATGAGACGCCTGTTAATCCTCGTCCCCTTCGCCCTTTTGAATCCAATACTCACTACTAAGGCTCACCAACCTTTTAGAGCGTTTGATTGATAATCAAAGCGTCTATTTAGCTTCAATAGGCGTTACAACTCTAGGTATTGACACCCACATCTAACAGGACTAAACTCAAGTCCCAACGTGTAAATTAAACTAAAAAAGAAAGGCTGGAATTTGCAATGCTGACCTGGATTGGTATAGTAGCGATTATTATTCTTATCATATTACTCTTCGTGGTTAGAAGTAGACGTTAAGAGTGGGTAAGGAAACGGTGCGGATGGAAGTACTCTGCGCCCGGTGTGGCTCCCACCTCGGCCATATTTTCAATGATGGCCCACCACCGACCGGCAAACGCTATTGTATTAACGGCATTGCGCTAAAATTCGTTCCCGAGGGTAAACTGTAAACAAAGTAGTCTCATTGCAAGTCTATTAAAATATCGTCGCTTTGCTAAATAATTTTCAGCTTTTTGAGAGCCAAGTTGGCAGATCGTTCTCCACACATACCATGAACGCCTGGAAAGGGTGGCGTTGAAGCAGAGCATAAGAAAACATTTGGTATCGGTGTATTATAAGATATTTGTGGAAAGAGTGATCTCTTTAAACCTTGGGCTCCTCCGGTAATATCTCCACCAATTAAGTTGGGATTATCTTCCTCCAAATCGGAGGGATATGTAACATGCCGAGCGACTATTCTCTCTTTGAAACCAGGTGCAAAGCGTTCTATTTGTTTTTCGATTCTCCCAGTCATATCGCAAGGGGAACCATTGGGAACATGGCAGTACGCCCACACAATATGCCCACTACCCTTAGTACGTGTACGATCAAAAAGACTCGGTTGAGCTAAAATGACAAAAGGTTTCTCCGGGTGTTGGTTTTCCCAAACAGTTCTTTCCGCAGCCACTATTTCTTCAAGGTGGCCTCCAAGATGGACCGTACCGGCACGCAGGCATTCTTTTGCCTTCCACGGAACCGGCCCGTCTATCATCCAATCAATTTTGAAAACCCCAGGCCCGTACTTATAACTAGCTAATTTCTGTTTATACAAAGCCGGCAATTGCTGTTTTGCCACCTTCAAAAATTGCCGGGGTGTCAAATCCAACATGAGTATTCTACAAGCTGGCAAGTTATCAAGAGATTGTACTTCATTGCCTGTTATAATTTTGCCACCCAGTTTAATAAGATAAAGGGATAGTGCATCCGTTATTTTTTGCGATCCTCCTTCGGGTATGGGCCAACCGCTGGTATGGGCCGCTACAGCAAGAACCAGTCCAGCAGCAGCACTAGCTCGCCGTTCAAGGTTTATTACCGAGTGGACTCCAAGACCAGCTATTACGGCTCTAGCACGAACACCCTTAAAAAGACTCTCGGCAAGCCCCGTAGCCGATGAAAGTGCGTGCCAGCCAAATTTAATCATGGCCGGTGATATATGGAATAGCCTTGGAAACATCATTAATTCCATTAACAATTCTGGCCATTTCTTCACCAAAGGATTCATCAGCCTTTGGTACACTGCTACGTCAGAATCATCAAGCATTGAAGCGGTTTCTGCTATCGATTTACTTAGTATAACCGCTGTACCATCATCAAATGGATGTGCTAAAGAAAATTGAGGTGTTATCCACCTAAGTCCGTATTCTTCTAGATGGAGTCTTTGAAAGAAGGGGGAAACTACGGCCAGCGGATGGATTGCTGATCCGATATCGTGCCGATAACCAGGCTTGATGAGTTCCGCAGAGCGGCAGGCTCCCCCAATAACCTTATTTTTTTCGTAGACTTTTACGGGTAGACCGGCCTCCGCTAGAACAATCGCTGCCGCCAAGCCATTTGGTCCTGAACCTATTACAACCGATTGTTCCGCCTTTGACTCAGGCATTAGACTTCACCAGCTTCACTCAGGTTTTTTCGGTCAGCTAAAGAGCCGCGTTATATTATATGGTAATGACCTAATTTGCGCGTTATACCACAGGTTAACGCTTCTTAACCACTGTAGGTCAGACATGAGGCAGGTTTTTTCAATCCTAATCTCGGCTTTCACACCCAGGTGCGAGGCAAGTGATGATAATACATGCCTCCAGATTGCTTCCTGAAACTTTGAGCCGGCTATTCTGAAAGCGAGTTCATAGAGCGGGTCAGCAGCACTGGCTAATCCCTGAATCTGCATCTCGATAGCCTTTCCTTTTGCACTTGCGTTGAAAGTCACCCAGCCTGCCTCCGGATGACCCTGTGGAGTCATTAGTGTGAAACTCCAGTCGTCAGAATATAGCACTAGAACGCCGGTTGATACTAAACCTCCGGGGGTTGCGGAATCTATAAGGACTATCTCACCCGCCGTAATTCCCTTAGTTGTTGCATAGAACCTGTTCTGAGGTGGCTGGAATTCGGGAAAATGCTGTTTCATAATAGCGATAATGTCTTTCGGCTGTAATGCAACCTTGTCTATGGTGAGCCGGTAGGTCTTCTCCCATATTGGTCCAAATCCCTGAAGCGGCCCTAGCACCTGCCTATTATGTACATTCTTATTCATGGCCCCTCTTGGCTTCTCAGTGACCTGAAGCTTGGTGAGATTTGGTGACCATCCTCCATCATCCTGCCGGCCCTTGCCGATTATCATTGCCTGTAAATCGCGCACCTCTGCATCGGATAACCCGGCCGACTTCTCTGGTGGTTCTTTGATTACCGAAATGCCTTCACACAGGCCAGTAAGGTGAAAAATATCCTGATAGCGAGTGTTAAGCCCAAGGGCAAAAAGCTTTTGCTTATGCTGGTTTGCCAATACGGCCATTTTGACGAGGACACTGGCGCCAGCGCTGTTCATATGGTCTATGGGGCTGAAATCCAGTATTACATGTCTTATCTTTTGTTGCTCTACTTTTGCCAAAATTTCTTTCAGGCCTTTTTCACTCTCACCGCTGAGATTTCTATCCAAGCTGATTAGACACGTGGATTTGCCAATCGAAGAAGAATTCATTGTATCTCACCTCCTTCTGCTGCCCTGTTATAGCGTTTATAAGTTATCACCAGTATTTTAAGCTATTGCCAAGCCATTAGCGTATTGTTTTTATTACCTACGATTTTTCGTTTACTTGTATTCGTTCTACTCTCTCAAACCGGGCAAGAATATATTCATTTACCTTCACTCTGATGAGCGCTGTCTCAGGTCTGTGGATAAACTTGGTCAGAGTCGGATGGCGGTTTAGATAGTGTTCTACTAGTTTATCCTTTTCATCTTCGGTTACCTCACTAGCCAAACCTAGTGCTGTAATTGCCACTGCTTTGGAAAAATCAGATGGCTTGTTATCACGACTATCAATAAGAAGGGCAACTTTTCTATTCGCGAGTATATTGCGGTATTTCTGGGTGTTACGGCTGGTAGCAAATAAGATGTATGCCAAATCATCGGACGCGGCGAAGGTGATCAGGTTTATGTACGGGCGCTCTTTTTGCTGAGTGGCGAGCACAGCAAAGCGCTGTATCATTACTACCTGCCGTAATAAGTCTTTGGATTCTAATAGTGAAGACATAAGATGCTCCGTGAAAACGACTTCATTCTACGACGAATCTGCTTGAACCTCAAACAGGCTGTATTGTAGTATATTTAAAGGAAATATAAATCTGTTTTTAGCATGCCATATATAATTGTGCTTGATTCAGAATTATTTCACAAGGGAAGTAATTTGATGAAGCAATTTGCTCGTCCGATATTGGTTCTCAGCCAGTGCATTGAGTTTGACCATTGTAGGTGGGATGGTCACATGATTACAAGCCACTTCGTCAGGGACCTGAAACCGTATGTGGAATTTATTACGGTGTGTCCAGAGGTTGAAATTGGGCTTGGGATACCACGGCGTCCACTACGAATTATCTCAAAAGAGGGAGAGCTGAGGCTAGTACAGCCGGCTACAGCGCTGGACGTAACCGATAAGATGAATGATTTCGTTTCCTTCTTCCTTGAATCTCTGCCGCCAGTTGACGGTTTTATTCTCAAGAACCGCTCGCCAACTAGCGCGCTCAAAGACGCCAAAATCTACTACATGGGAAATGGAGTTGCTTCAGTCTCCCGCGGCCCTGGCTTTTTCGGCAGGGAGGTGTTAAAGCGATTTGCACACCTGCCCATAGAAGATGAAGGGCGATTGAGAAACGCTCGGATAAAAGAGCACTTCCTTATCCGCGTTTTTACCACGGCGGCATTTAGGGAACTTAAATCTTCTGGTAAAGCTCAGAATCTCACCGGATTTACCACAAATAATGAACTGCTGTTTCAGAACTATAACAGCCCCATCGCTAATGAACTGAAGAAATTGAGCCAGGAGTATGAAGCGAGCTTAAATCCTGACATTATCCAGAGGTACGAGGCAAAACTTCGCGAGCTTTTGCAAAAACCGCCTACCTGCAAGAGCACCGCAGAGACAATTCTGCAAATAATGTCACGTTTTTCTGATCGGCTTACTATTCAAGAACAGGAACTCTTCAGAAGCATGGTACAGGAATACCGCGGTGCTAGGTCTCCAGTAAGTGTGCCAATAGGTACTTTAAGGTCTTGGATTGCCCGGTTCCAAGATGATTACCTGGCGAATCAAAGTTTCTTTGAACCACATCCACGTGATTTGGCTGATATTCAAACAATGACCTCTTACTGTGATGGTAAAGATTACTGGAGTCTTGACTAGTAATCTAGCTGCAGACCTCCAGGTGGAATTTGGTGTCTTCCTTAGTGCGATGATACATAAAACCAGAATATCCCTTCTCAATAAAAGCAGGGCACGCAAAGGCAAATACGTGCTCTACTGGATGCAGGCTTCACAACGGGCGAAGTATAATCACGCACTTGAGTTTGCCATCCGACAAGCCAACGAGCGTAATGAGCCTGTTCTGGTCTACTTTGGGCTGACTGACAAATATCCCGAAGCCAACGAGCGGCACTATTACTTTATGCTGGAGGGTCTAAAAGAGACGCAGGCTGCTTTACGTAAGCGGTCCATTCAGATGGTTATCAGACACGAGTCTCCAGAGGTTGGTGCGGTACGTTTATCAGGTGAGGCTTCTCTCTTAGTTTGTGACCGTGGATACTTGAGTATACAGCGTAACTGGCGGCACTATGTAGCAGCGCAGATCGATTGTCCCTGCATCCAGGTCGAGAGTGACGTTGTCGTGCCTATCAAAGAGACATCCCAAAAAGAAGAATATACCGCCGCTACCATCAGACCCAAGATACATAGAATGCTCTTCGATTACCTCGTTCCACTTGAAGAACAAGAACCTAAATTAAGTTCAATGAACTTTGATTACAATTCCTTTGCGATAAAAAATATCGACGAAGCTATCGGCGAGTTAGATATCGATAGGAGTATTAAATGCGTTAACGGCTTTCACGGTGGGACAAGCAAAGCCGAAAATTTTTTAGAAGAATTCCTGAATGAAAAATTAGACTTATATCAAAAACACAGAAATGACCCCAATGCTAACTGTTTATCCAACATGAGCCCTTACCTGCATTTTGGTCAGATTTCCCCACTTTTTATCGCGCTGAGGACCTTGGAGACGGGCGGGACCAGCGTCGACGTATATCTTGAGGAGTTGATTATTAGAAGAGAACTCAGCATCAATTTCGTGCTTTATAATGAGCGCTATGATTCATTTGATTGTCTTCCCGTATGGTCGAAAAATTCCCTGATAGAACACGAACGGGACCGCCGGGAATATGAATACTCCTTTGATGAACTTGAGAGTGGGAAAACCCATGATCAGTATTGGAACGCAGCCCAACGAGAGATGGTACTTACGGGTAAGATGCACAGCTATATGAGGATGTATTGGGGTAAGAAAATTCTGGAATGGAGCCGAGAGCCTGAGGAAGGCTTCCGGAGGTGCCTTTACCTTAATAACAAGTATGAACTTGATGGCAGGGATCCAAACAGTTTTGCCGGGGTAGCTTGGTGTTTTGGCAAGCACGATCGCCCCTGGGCGGGAAGACCTATCTTTGGGAATGTGCGATTCATGAGTTCCCATGGTTTAAAGCGGAAATTCGATGTGGACAAATATGCTAAGCAGTATATATCAGATAAAGTCTGATGTCGTACCTTTAAATATTGAAGCTAGGACATCATGTGCCGGACTGGAACTTATTTGTATAACTAAGAGGAGGTTTGCCAGAAGAACTTCAATATGAATACCATCTTCCATAAGGGGTTAATATAATTACAGAAATGAGAACAAATCCGAATTCTCAAGGTGTTTGGCGTACTATTGCTTGAAGTGAAAATGGAAGAGTATCTTTATTAATAAAACTAAATGAAGTTGATAGGTATCATTATACCCTAGCTTCCAAGGAAACAAAAGTGCTCGCATTGAAAATAGCCATACGCTTTCTAACCCATGGACGAATGCAGACTATCTTAATACTTTTCGGCATAGCAATCGCTATATCCATTCAGATATTTGTAGGACTCCTCATTGGTAGCCTGCAAAGAACAATCGTTGATCGTACCCTAGGGAGTTCACCGCATATAACGATATCGTCTGCCAATGATGTTCCCACTATTCGCCGCTGGCAGCAGATCGTCTATGAAGTGGAGCATAACAATCAAGTTAGGGCATTCTCTCCTTCGGCAACTGGGAACGCATTTATAGAAAAAGGAAATAAAAACCTGCCAGTTCTAGTAAGAGGATTCCCCTTCTCCAATGCTGATCAGATATACAATATCAGCGATGCGATTTACGATGGTAAGGAATACAGAACATGCAGAGAAGTGCTTATTGGCCGTGAGCTGCGTGATGAATTGGAGCTGGACGTGGGTGACAAATTAGTGTTATCTGTCCCCCGTAGCGGAACGACGACGCTCACTGTATCCGGCTTCTATGACCTCGGAGTGGCAAGTATAAACAAAAACTGGCTCTTCACCTGCCTTGATACTGGACAAGAAATATTTGACTACGGTAATCGGGTAACCTCTATTGAACTGACAGTAAAAGATCTCTTTCAAGCCGATACAGTTTCTCGTCAGCTGGGAAAGAAGCTCAATAATGATAACATCATGATCGAGAATTGGAAAGACCAGAACGAGGAACTCCTGAGTGGGCTGGAGGGGCAGAGGATTTCAAGCGCAATAATACAGATAGTCATTATTGCTTCGGTAGTAATCGCAATTGCTAGCGTTTTAGCGATAAGCGTTCTTCAGAAATCGCCCGAGATCGGTATTCTAAAGGCTATGGGGATAAATGATTTCAATGCCAGTTTGATATTTATCTATGAGGGTTTTTTACTCGGCCTTGTGGGTTCCATTGCCGGGTTAGTGCTCGGTATCGGCCTGCTATATGCCTTTATAGCTTTTACTACTAGTCCAGGAGAAATACCCATTATTGATATTTACTTTGACTATGGCTTTGTAGTACGTTCCTGGCTTGTCGCATTAATCGTCGCCACGCTTGCTGGAGTAATTCCAGCCCGTAAATCCTTGAAACTTAATCCTATTGATGTAATCAGAGAGGGCTGAAATTGAGCGGGATCATTCAATTAAAACAGGTAAACAAGACATATCACGGCGCCGTGGATTTACAAGTACTTTTTGATATCAACCTGAGTTTTGAAGCTGGCACGTGTAATGCCATCACAGGTGTCTCTGGAAGCGGTAAAACCACACTTCTTAATATAATCAGTACACTCGATTGTCCCAGCCACGGCGATGTATTAATCAACGGTAAGCTAGTGAATGAAATGACCAAAAATCAGCTTGCCCGTTTGAGGAATGAGACTATCGGATTCGTTTTTCAGTTCCACCACCTACTTCCCGAATTCACCGCTCTAGAGAATGTATTGATGCCCTATCTTATTAAAAGATGGCGTCCGTCTCTTGATGTGGTCAGGCGAGCCGATGAACTTTTTGAAATGTTAGAAATTACAGGGATTAAGCATAGCCTGTCAACAAGGATGTCTGGGGGTCAACAGCAGCGGACAGCCATTGCACGAGCTTTAATCAACACTCCCAAGATTATCCTAGCCGATGAGCCGACTGGGAATCTGGATTCGGAGACCACGGCCAAGATATGCCAAGTTTTCCGAGCGATAAACCAAAGATATGGTACTACCTTCATTATAGTGACCCATAATTATCTTGTTGCTGAACACACCGATAGAATCATTGATATAAAAGACGGGAGAATTATTTCAGATAAAAAGAAGAATTATGGATAGCATTTGTTATAAATCACTATTGCGACATTCCGCTCCTTTTTATAGTTTTCAGTTCATTCAGTGGACTAAACTCACGATGCACCTGTGGAATCGTTTTACAGATAGGTTTATCAGTCCTGATAAGACTGAGGTCTCTGGTTCGAGCCCAGAATGGCCCACCATTTTTTATTGGTAGTGGCGGGCGTTGGCTAGTGGAGGACTTTGCCCAGGAATTTTTTGGTACGTTCGTGGGTAGAGGAGAAGAGTTCTTCCGGGGTGGCTTCCTCAATAATCAGTCCCTCATCCATTAAAAGCATGCGGTTGGCGGCGGCACGGGCGAAGCCCATCTCATGGGAAACAACCACCATGGTCATCCCCTCCTGAGCCAGGGCGAGCATTACATCCAGCACCTCTTTAATCATCTCCGGGTCGAGGGCACTGGTCGGCTCATCGAAGAGCATGATTTTGGGATTCATGGCCAGCGCCCGGGCAATGGCTACCCGCTGCTGTTGCCCGCCGGAGAGTTGAATGGGATAAGCCAAGGCTTTATCGGGAATGCCCACTTTCTCCAGAAGCCCACGGGCAACCTTCTCTGATTCGCCACGGGGTCTTTTGCGCACCACCCGCTGCGCCAGCACCAGGTTATCCATCACGGTGAGATGAGCAAACAAATTAAAGGATTGAAACACCATGCCAACCTCACGGCGGACGGTATTAATATTCTCGGCAGTGTCCAGAGGGATACCGTCAACCACAATTCGGCCTGAATCGTATTCCTCAAGACGGTTGATACAGCGCAGCAAAGTGGACTTACCCGAGCCGGAGGGGCCAATAATTACCACCACCTCCCCCCTTTGCACATCTAGGGTCACCCCGCACAGGGCGTGAATCTTAGCGAAGTATTTGTGAACATTCTCAATATGAATAATCGGTTTCACTTGCCTACCTTTCAAAGCGAGTCCTTCTCTCCACCCAGGCGACCAGCCGAGCTGAGAACAGGGTCAACACCAGATAAAGCAGGGCGACCATCGCCCATACCTCAATGGGGTTAAAGTGCACCGCCATAAACTCACGCCCGCGACGGGTCAAATCGGCTACCGCCACCACACTGACCAGAGAGGAATCCTTGAGCAGGGCAACAAACTCGTTGCCTACCGGTGGCAGAATTACCCGCACTGCCTGCGGTAAAATTACGTAGCGCAGGGACTGAAAATGGGTCATACCCAGGCTACGGGCGGCTTCCGTCTGGCCTTTGGGAATACTCTGAATACCAGCCCGGTAAATTTCGCTCATATAGGCTCCATAGCAAACCACCAGACCCATAATGGCGGTAAAAATGGCGTTAGCCTGATATTCAGCCAGTGCCGAGATATGAAGCCACTGTCCAATCTGCTGGACAATCACCGGGAAGGCAAAATACCACGCCAGTAACTGCACCAGGAGCGGGATACCGCGGACTATTTCCACATAGAGTGTGGCCACACCGTGAACAAACCAGTTTTGGGAAAGCCTCCCCAAACCACCCAACATACCAGCTACCAAAGTAAAAAGGAAGGCGGTAATGGTAATAAAAATGGTGATGACGATACCATCACGCACAAACCGGGTAATATTCCAAAAGGGATCAGGGCTTACCGCAATCAGAAGAATGATTAGGCCAATCACCAAAGCGACTAGACCCCACCAGGGGTCAATGCGCAAAAGTGTCTCCCCCCCAGGGATATAGAATATTTTGCTACCACTGGGTCTGGGTTTTGGCTGCCCCTCCACAGGACTCCTTAAATGACCTTGCTAGACCCAATCTTAGAGGTTTGGCTATATGAACTTAGTTATTCAGCGGGGGCAAGCCACTTATCAACCAGCTGGTCAATCACCCCGGCAGCTTTAACCGCGGCCAGGCCCTCGTTGATTTTGGCAACCAGCTCTGGCTTGGTCTTGCAGACGGCAATGCCGTAATTTTCCTCGGTGAAGACGCCGCCGGCTGCCTTCAGCTTATCCGCATTCTTACCGATATAGCCTAGAGCTAAGGGGTTATCGGCAACCACAGCATCAATCTGCCCATTCATCAAGTCCTGCATAGCCAGACCGATATCATCATACGTCTTTAGCGTGGCGCCCTCTATCTTCTCTATCTCAAAGGAACCGGTAGTCCCGATCTGTGCCCCGGCAACCTTACCGGCCAGGTCATCTTTGCTGGCGATTTCGGTGTTATCAATGCGCACGGTGACAATCTGTCCAGCCTCAAAATAGGGGTCGGAGAAGAGGAATTTTTCCTTGCGCTCCTCGGTGATGGTCATCGCGGAAATAGCCGCATCATACTGGCACTGGGCCATCCCAGCTAACAACGGATCCCAGCCGACATTGACGAATTCAATCTCAAGACCGGCTTCCTCGGCAATGGCCGTCATCAGGTCAATGTCAAACCCCTCAATCTCCTTGGTCTGCTCACTAACCGACTCGAAGGGTGGCCAGGTAGCATCAGTGGCGATACGGACTTTCTCTGCCTTAGCGGCACAGCCACCCAGCACCAGGCTGAACAATACCAGCCCAACCAGGACTAGCCAAAAAAGACGCTTCATACTTACCTCCTTCGTTTATTTTGCTGAAAGTCTAGCACATTTGAGACGGGCTGTCTATACTTTCTGTCAGTAATTGGGCTAACTTACCCTCGCCGATACTGGGTTTTTAGTAATTACGCCCGCTGTGTTATAATCTGGTTAAACCTACGCCTCAGTTGCCATCTAACCGCCAGAAAGGGAGCTAAGCCTGTGCCGAGAAGAAATGACATTCAGAAGGTGATGATTATCGGCTCAGGTCCGATTGTCATCGGCCAAGCCTGTGAGTTTGACTACTCAGGAACCCAAGCCTGCAAAGCCCTGCGCTCACTCGGCTATGAGATTGTGCTGGTGAACTCCAATCCAGCGACTATCATGACTGACCCCGGCATGGCTGACGTAACCTATATTGAACCTCTCACTCATGACTACGTGGCCAAGATTATTGAGAAAGAGCGCCCCGATGCCCTGCTACCCAACTTGGGCGGGCAGACTGGCCTTAATTTAAGCGCCGAGCTGGCGCGTTCCGGAGTCCTGGACAAGTATGGCGTTAAGGTAATCGGAGTTGAAATTGATGCCATCGTGAGGGGTGAGGACCGGACCGCTTTCAAGGAGACAATGAACAGCCTAGGCATAGACATGCCCCAAAGCGAGGCAGTATACAGTGTCGAGGATGCCGAAAAAGTGGCCGCTGAACTAGGCTACCCGGTAGTGGTCCGCCCTGCCTATTGCCTGGGGGGAACCGGGGGCGGGCTGGTCTACAACGTAGAGGAACTGCGCATCGTGGCCAGCCGGGGTATTGCCGCCAGCCTCATCGGACAGGTGCTCATCGAAGAATCTGTCTTGGGCTGGGAAGAGCTGGAGCTGGAAGTGGTGCGCGATGCCAAAAACCAGATGATAACAGTCTGCTTTATTGAGAATGTCGACGCCATGGGGGTGCACACCGGCGACTCCTTCTGCACAGCACCCATGCTCACCATAGATACCGAGCTCCAGAAACGCCTCCAGGATTATTCCTACCGCATTGTGGAAGCAATCCGGGTAATTGGCGGCACCAATATCCAGTTTGCCCATGACCCCAAGACGGGCCGGGTGGTGGTGATTGAAATTAACCCCCGGACCTCGCGCTCATCAGCCCTAGCATCTAAAGCAACCGGCTTCCCCATTGCCTTTATTTCGGCCAAGCTGGCCGCCGGGCTTACCCTAGACGAAATCCCCTACTGGAGAGAGGGGACGCTAGAGAAATATACCCCGTCCGATGACTACGTGGTGGTCAAGTTTGCCCGATGGGCTTTTGAGAAATTCCGGGACGCCGAGGACAAACTGGGCACCCAGATGCGGGCGGTGGGCGAGGTGATGAGTATTGGCAAGACCTACAAAGAAGCCCTGCAGAAGTCAATCCGCTCTCTGGAAGGCGGACGCCACGGGCTCGGCTTCGCCAAAGACTTCCACAAGAAATCCCGCAAAGAGCTCATGAATTTGCTCAGTATCGCGTCCAGTGAGCGCCAGTTCATCATATATGAGGCGCTGCGCAAGGGCGTCAGCGTGCAAGAGCTCTATGAAAAAACCTACATCAAACCCTGGTTTATCAACCAGATGAAAGAGCTGGTGGAACTGGAAGAGCGTATTTTAAAGTGCCGTGGGCGCCAGCTACCCGATGAGCTTCTGGTTCAAGCCAAGAAAGACGGCTTTGCTGACCGCTACCTGTCGCAACTTCTTGGTGTGCGCGAGAAGGAAATCCGGCAGAAACGCATTTCCCTCAGCGTGGTGGAAGGCTGGGATGCAGTGCCGGTAAGTGGCGTGGAAAATGCGGCCTACTATTACTCCACATATAATGCCCCCGACCAGACCACCAGCAGTAAACGCAAGAAGGTTATGGTACTGGGTGGGGGGCCGAACCGCATCGGCCAGGGCATTGAGTTTGACTACTGCTGTGTCCATGCCGCCTTTGCCCTGCGTGACGAGGGTTACGAGACCATCATGGTCAACTGCAACCCGGAAACAGTCTCCACGGACTACGATACTTCGGACAAGCTCTACTTTGAGCCATTAACCGTGGAAGACGTCCTGAGCATCTACCAGAAAGAAAAGCCGGAAGGGGTCATCGTCCAGTTCGGTGGGCAGACCCCACTCAACATTGCCAACGAACTGGCCGAGGCTGGAGTTAGAATTTTGGGCACCACGCCGGAGACGATAGATTTAGCCGAGGACCGGGACCACTTCCGCCAGATGATGCGCAAGCTAGGCATACCGATACCAGAGTCCGGGATGGCGATTAACCTAAAAGAGGCGCTGGCTATCGCCCAGCAAATTGGCTATCCCTTGATTGTGCGCCCGTCATATGTGCTGGGGGGACGTGGGATGGAGGTGGTCTACGATGAGGAGATGCTCCGCCAATACGTTGCCGCCGCGGTGGGGGTTACCCCCGACCGCCCCATACTGATTGACAAGTTCCTAGAAAACGCCATTGAAACCGAAGCCGACGCCATTGCCGATGGCACCAGTGCCTTCGTCCCGGCGGTGATGGAACACATTGAACTGGCTGGAGTCCACTCCGGCGATTCCGCCTGCGTGATTCCACCGGTAAGCCTGGCTGAGAAGCATATTGACACTATCTATGAGTACACCAAGAAGATTGCTGCCGACCTCAATGTGGTGGGTCTGATGAATATCCAGTATGCCATTGCCAATAATGTGGTCTATATACTGGAAGCCAATCCACGCGCCTCAAGAACAGTACCCTTAGTCTCCAAGGTGTGCAATGTTTCCATGGCTCGGATAGCCACCCAGCTAATGACGGGCAAGAAGCTGGCCGATATCGGCCTCAAGCCCCACATTATCCCTCATTTCGGCATCAAAGAAGCCGTTTTCCCCTTCAATATGTACCCAGAGGTGGACCCGATTCTGGGGCCTGAAATGCGTTCCACCGGTGAGGTGCTCGGTATTGCCGATTCGTTTGGCGCTGCCTATTTCAAGGCACAGGTCGCCGCCCAGCAACTGCTCCCCACCGACGGTACCATCCTGATAACGGTATCTATCAAAGACCGGCCCGCCGTCTACGAAGTAGCCCAGAAACTTACCGCGCTCGGCTTCAAAATCAGAGCCACCGAAGGCACTGGGCAATTTCTGGCCAGCAAGGGTATCAAGTCAGAGCTAATCCTGAAAATGCATGAGGGACGCCCCAATATCGTCGATGGCATCATGAATGGCGAGATTCAGCTGGTCATCAATACCCCCAGTGGCAAGTTGAGCCAATATGACGACTCTTACATCCGCAAGGCAGCCATTAAGTATAAGGTGCCCTATATCACCACGCTGGCCGCAGCCGCGGCGGCGGCAAGGGGAATTGAAGCGTATCGTCGGGGCAACCCAGCGGTCAGGTCTCTGCAGAGCTATCACGCCGATATCAAGTAGCCAGAGGAGGGAGCCATGAGAATGCGCGTGGCGGTAGGTGCTGACCACGGTGGATTTTCCCTGAAGAATGAACTGGTGATGCGTCTTCAGGAGCAATACCAGATACTGGATGTCGGCGCCCACACCCTTGACCCGGCTGACGACTACCCCGATTTTGCCCAGGCGGTTGCCGCCGAGTTGGCTTCGGGGCGAGCCGAGCGGGGTATCCTGGTCTGTGGCAGCGGTGTCGGCGCCTGCATCGTGGCCAACAAAGTGCCCGCCATCCGGGCCTGCCTCTGCCATGATACCTACTCCACCCGTCAGGGAGTGGAGCACGACGATATGAACATCCTCTGCCTGGGGGCAAGGGTCATCGGCCCGGAACTGGCTACCGAACTGGCCACCACCTTTCTTAAAGCCCGCTTCAGCGGCGAGCCAAGGCATCGCCGCCGACTGAAGAAGCTGCTGGCTATTGAGCAAAGACAGGGCAAATGAAAATCCTGGTGATTAACTGCGGAAGCTCCACGCTGAAGTTCAAACTCTTGGCGCTGCAGACCGGGGGGGCTTCCGTTAAAGAAAAACGGCTCGCCGGTGGTATCGTTGATAAGATTGGCGGGCGGGCCAGCATCAAATTCAGGGCAAAACAGGAATTACAGGAAACCAGAGCCGTATCTGACCACGGTCAGGCCAGCCGTCTGGTGCTCGACTGGCTCGCCTTCAGCAAGCTCCTGGAGGACAGGCTTGACGCGGTTGGTCACCGGGTGATACACGGCGGCGACCAATTCAGCCAGCCGGTGCTGATTGATGAAGAGGTCATCAATGCCATTGCCGGCTCCAGCGAGCTGGCACCCCTGCACAACCAGCCCTCGCTCCGTGCCATCCGGGCGATGCGGGAGCGGCTGGGAGCAGAGATACCCATGGTCGCCGTCTTTGATACCGCCTTCCACCACACCCTGCCCGAGATAGCCCGTCGCTATGCCATCCCACCGGAGTTGGCTGACAAGCACCACGTCCGTCGCTACGGCTTTCACGGCCTGGCCCATCGCTACATGATGGAGCGCTACGCTACCATCACCAATACCCCACGGGAGCAAGTCAAGCTCATCACCCTTCAGCTGGGTAACGGCTGCTCAGCTACAGCCATTGCCGGCGGGCGCTCGGTGGATACCTCAATGGGCTTAACCCCCCTGGAAGGACTGATAATGGGTAGCCGCTCTGGTGATGTTGACCCCACCCTGGCCAGCTTTCTGGCCCAGCGAGAGGGTGTGGACGTGGAAACGGCGGAAGACTGGCTCAACACCAAGTCGGGGCTGCTGGGGGTATCGGGGCGCTCGCGGGATATGCGGGAACTGCTCGATGCCGAGGATAAAGGGGATAAAATGGCCCGCCTAGCCATAGACATGTTCTGCTACCGGTTAAAGAAGTACATCGGCGCCTATCTGGCCACTCTTGACGGGGCCGACGCCGTTATCTTCGGTGGCGGTATCGGTGAGAACGCCCCCGAGGTGCGCCAGCGTATTCTGGCCGGTATGGACTGGCTGGGTCTGAAACTGGATAATGCACGCAACAATGCCACCGTAGGCAGCGAGGGTCGCATCAGCGCCGATGATACCCGAGTGCACGCCTATGTCATCCCGGTAGATGAGGCACTCATCATTGCACGGGATACCTTTTCCCTGTTAAAAAAGACTGCGCCATAAAGCGATTAAGTGAATAAGGAGGGCGAAATGACCAGAGACAGTGAGCGGGATAAGATTCGCACCGAAGAGCGGGTAAGGCTCTATCGCCAGCGCCACCACGCTGCCGGCCGCTGGGCAGCTGGTTATGGCCCCATCCGGCACTCCCTGGAAACGCAGGCTCGTGTCTTTGCCATGGCTGAATTTCTGACTGCGGAAGGGGTGACCGGTGACGGCGTTCCCCTATTTGAGGTGCTCTATGCCGCCGACCGGGTCGCCAGCGCCGCCATGTGGCTCACCGTGCATGAGACCTACGCCCGGAATGTTTATCTTGACGGCCGCGACCTGAGCGCGGAAGACTTCAAGCCCAAACCGGAGGGGCACACCGGGGGCACCCTGAATATGGTGCCGGCCTATGCCGGCTATATGGCGATTAACGCCGTTACCGGTATCACCCGCTCCTGGATAATGGGGCAGGGACACTGCGTCGCTGCCATTGACACGGTAAATCTGCTGCTGGACAACATGACACCGGCCCATGCCGAGCGCTACTCCCTCACCAATGAGGGGCTCAGCCGCTATGCCGGCGACTTCTACTCCTACCGCCTGAACTCGGTGGGCAAGCAGGACTCGCCGTTGGGCAGCCACGTCAACGCCCATACCGCCGGCGGTATGGCGGAGGCGGGCTATCTCGGTTTCGTTGAGTTGGAGTATATCCATATGCCCCTGCCCGGGGAGAGACTGGTCGCTTTCCTGAGCGACGGCGCCTTTGAGGAGCAGCGGGGGAGTGACTGGGCCCCCCGCTGGTGGCGGGCCAAAGACTGCGGTCTGGTCACGCCGATAATGATTAACAACGGGCGCCGTATTGACCAGCGCACCACCATGTCACAGGAAGGCGGCGTCAACTGGTTCGTAGAGCACCTGAAGCTCAACAGCTTTGACCCCATTGTTTTCGACGGCCGGGACCCGGCCGCCTTCGCCTGGGCTATCTTTGAGATGGAATCACGCCTGGAAGCGGCCGCCAAGGCGGTGCGCCGCAAAAGGGAAGCCTACCCGGTGCGCCTGCCCTACGGCATTGCCGTTGCCCCCAAGGGAGCCGGCTTCTACGGCGAGGGGACCAACCTGGCCCACAACCTACCCCTTCAGGCCAATCCCTACCTCGACAGCGAAGCCGCCCATAACTTTAACGAGAGCGCCCGCCGTCTCTGGGTGCCCCTGCCCGAGCTGAAGCAAGCCATCGCTAAATTCCAGCACCACCCCGACTCCGGCCGCCCCCGGGAGCGAGACCACCCCCTAGCCAGGCGCGAGGTGAGCTTGAGCAAAGTGCCCGAAATCAAAGCCCGCCCTGTGCCCAAAGACCGGCGCGATAGGGCAAAATGGACGCGGACGGCGCCGATGTATGCCGTGGATAAGGTGTTTTTAGCCACCGTTCAGGCTAATCCCCACCTCCGCCCCAGAGTGGGCAACCCAGATGAAATGCGCTCCAACCGGCTTACCCGCACCCTGGAAGCGCTCAAGTTCCGGGTAACCGCCCCCGAAGCCGGCATTCCCGAGGACGTGCACGGCGGCGTCATCACTGCCCTCAACGAGGAAGCCATCGCCGCCGCCGCCCTAGCAAATAAGGGGGGTATCAACCTCATTGCCACCTACGAGGCATTCGGCACTAAAATGCAGGGGGTGATGCGCCAGGAGATAATCTTCGCCAACCACTGCAACGAAATGGGCAGCTGCCGTCCCGGCTGGCTGTCGATACCACTGGTGCTCACCTCACATACCTGGGAGAACGCCAAGAACGAGCAGTCCCATCAGGACCCGGCGATGGCGGAATCAATGCTTGGCGAGGTATCCGATGTCTCGCGGGTAATCTTTATTGCCGATTACAACACCGCCGCCGTGGCGATGCGCCAGCTCTACCAGACGCATGGTCAGGTTTGGACACTGGTGATACCGAAATACGAGACCGTTGCCGACCTTTTTAACCTGGAAGAAGCGACCCGCCTCATGGAACAGGGCGCCCTGCGCCTAGACTGGGCGGGGCATAACATCAAAGAGGCACGGCTGATACTGACCGCCATCGGTGCCTACCAGCTGGAAGAGGTGTTGAAATCCTCCGCTCGGCTTGGTGAGCACAACATCCCCCACTCAGTGGTCTATATACTGGAGCCGGGACGCTTCCGCGCCCCCCGCAGCCGTGGCGAGCAGGCTCACGCCGCCGCCAGCGGAATCAGGCAGGAACTCTACCCCGATGCCGTCCTGCCCCGCATATTCGTCACCCACACCAGACCGGAGGTAATGCTGGGTGTCCTCCAGCCGCTCAACACCGGAGGCGATACGGCTACCCTCGGCTTTACCGTCCAAGGAGGCACACTGACACCACCGGGGCTGCTCTTCGTCAACCGCTGCACCTGGGCTCATATTGTAGAGCAAGCCGCTCGCCGGCTGGATGTACCGCGTGATAAACTGCTCACTGCCAGGGAGATAGCCGCCTTGGACGGGGAGGCATCCCCCGAGGGGATAATCATTGAAGTATAAAGTATAGTATAAGGGAGGCAAAATGCACCATCTGAAAGACCTACAGAAACTAGGGCAGTCAATATGGCTTGACTTCATCCAGCGCCAATTGATTACCAGCGGTCAGCTCGGGCAACTGATTGAAGAAGGGGTGCGAGGGATAACCAGCAACCCGACCATCTTTCATAAAGCCATCGCCCAGAGCCAGGACTACGATGCCGCCATACGGGCGACTCTGAAATCCGAGCCTGATGCCGATGCCAGCACCATCTACGACCGCTTGAGCATAGAGGATATCCAGATGGCCACCGACATGCTGCGCCCCATCTATGACGCCTCTGACGGCATTGACGGCATGGTCAGTCTGGAGCCCTCCCCGGAGCTTGCCGACGACACCGAAGCCACCATTGCCGAGGTAAGACGCCTCTGGCAGACGGTTGACCGCCCCAATCTGATGGTAAAGGTGCCGGCGACACCAGCCAGCCTGCCGGTCATTGAAGCCATGACCGGCGAGGGAATCAACATCAATGTCACCCTCCTCTTTTCATTAGAGAACTATGAAGCCATCGCCCGTGCCTATATCCGGGGCATAGCCGGCAACCCGAAACCGGAGCGGGTGACCTCGGTGGCTTCTTTCTTCGTCAGCCGGATTGACACCTATGCCGACAGGGCGCTGGACAAAATCGGCACCAAAGAGGCACTGGCCCTGCGCGGCACGGCTGCCATCGCCAATTCTAAAATAGTCTACCGCCGCTTCCGGGAAATCTTCTACGGGGAAGAATTCGCCGCCCAGCGCCAGCGCGGCGCCCGCGTCCAGCGCGCCCTGTGGGGGAGCACCAGCACCAAGAACCCGGCTTACCCAGATACCAAATACGTGGATGGGCTTATCGGCGCCGACACGGTCAACACCATCCCCCTGGAGACGATAAAAGCCTTCCTCGACCACGGAAAAGTATGCCGGACAATGGACGAGGGGCTAGCTGAAGCCGAAAAGGTACTGGCTGACCTGGAGAGAGTCGGCGTCGATTTGGACGCCATCACCGAACAGCTGCTGAAAGACGGCGTCAAAGCCTTCGCCGATTCCTACCACCAGCTATTAGAAACACTGGCGGAGAGAAAGTCGGCGTTAACATGAAGGCACTGGCACTGCTATCCGGTGGCCTGGACTCGACACTGGCCATCAAGCTGGTTCTGGAGCAGGGCATCGAAATAATAGCGCTGCACCTTGACCTGCCCGTCCTGAGCGATAAAAAGGCCTACGCCGACCAGGTCGCCGAGCAGCTGGGCATCCCCCTGCTCAAAATTGAGACCGGTGCAGACTACCTGGAACTCATCCGAAACCCGAAGCACGGCTACGGCAAGAACATGAACCCCTGTATTGACTGCCGGGTCTATATGCTAAAAGAGGCCAAGAGACAGGCTGAGAAGGTGGGGGCGGCTTTTATCATCACCGGCGAAGTGCTGGGGCAGAGGTCAATGAGCCAGTACAAGCAGGTGCTGAAACAGGAGGAAAAAGAGGCCGGGGTGGAGGGGATAGTGTTGCGACCGCTTTCGGCGAAGCTATTACCGGAGACATTACCGGAACGCGAAGGCTGGGTGGACCGGGAGCGCCTTCTCGGTACAAGCGGCAAGAGCCGCAAACCCCAGCTGGCCCTTGCCCGGGAATCCGGCATTGAGAGTTATCACACCCCGGCCGGGGGCTGTCTCCTGACCGACAGGCAATTCTCCCTGAGGCTCAAGGACCTGTTTAATCGTAAGGCAAAAATAACCAAGCGGGATATCCAACTGCTGAAGACAGGGCGGCACTTCTATCTTCCCTCGGCCCGGATTATCGTCGGCCGCAATGAAGCCGAAAACAACTCCCTGCTGGAATTAAAGAGCCCCGATGACTATGTCTTTGAGGTACCCGACTGCGGCAGCCCGATAACAATTCTGGAAGGGATGAAAGATAAAGAGGCGATTGAACTCGCTGCCCGGCTTACCGCCCGATATTCTGATGCCGACACCAGCGAAGTACTGGTGGAATACGGGCACCATAAAGAAGCAAAGATAGTGGTCAAACCCGAGCGCTAAAGAGGGCACCAGGCTAACTAAAAGTGATAGCGGTGCCCTTCTTAGTTTAGTGTCGCATTAAATAGGCTCATTAAAAAGCCGTTTAGTAGACTTTGCTAAACGCTATTCGGTATAATTATTTCTGATTGATACCGCTAATAATTAGAAAAGGAGGGTTTTTCTGAATGTTTCAGAAGATTCTTGTTTGCTTAGATGGCTCCAAACCAGCTGAAGAAATTATCCCCTATGTTGAAGTACAGGCATTGAATTTTGGCAGCAAGGTTATGCTTCTCCGCGTAGTTGACTTGTCCAGCTCCGATTTTGCCGGTGTTACCTCTAGGACTATGGCCGATGAGAGCCAGATGGTAGCTAAGCAAATTGAGAGAGCAGTAGGCGAGGCACAGAATTATTTAGATGGTTTTGCCCAACAGCTAAAGGCAAAAGGGGTAGAAGTTGAATCGGTGGTCTTGCAGGACAAATCAGTCGATGCAACCATAGTTGAATATGCCGAGAAAAACAAAGTGGATCTCATCGCGATAACCTCGCACGGCCGGGGCAGCTGGAGACATATCATTTTGGGCAGTACGGCTGATTCCATATTGAGAAAGTCAGCGATACCAATACTAGTGATAAAGCGAAAAGGATAAAACTAGAGAACGTCTGGTATTACTTCTATACCTATACAAGTATGGCATCGCAGCAAGTTATTCTGCTAATTATTAACTTAATCGGTGGCGCTGCTGTTATCGGGAGCTATATATACGGCTTTGCCACCCATCCGGGAAGCGGGACCGCACTCTGGGGTGGCACTCCGGAATCTATCCGACCCGTCTATGGAATCTCCATGATTTTCGCTGCCTTGGGGTACTTTACCTTTATCTACTTTGTATTATTTCGCCTCGTCCCTGCTGACACAGAGATTGCAGGTAGGTTTGGCTTCAGCCTGTTTTACGCAATTTTTTTAGGGATACTTGTACCATCAGTATTTTGGATGCCACTTACTTATGCATATATAGCTAATCCTGGTACCGGGATATGGACAGGGATACGCTTGGTTCTGATTTTGGTAGGCCTGTCATCAGCGGTCCTGGTGGGGGCATTGCTTAATTTGCAGATAAAGGAACCGGCTTTCCCTTATTGGCTGGCGGTTGCTGGAAGTGCTTACTTCGCTTTTCACACTGCAGTTCTTGATATGCTACTTTGGCCAATTCTTTTTCGCATGTAAAAATCATTTGTTCCTGTAGCAAATCAGAGTGAAGTATCAGAGGCGCAGTTCAGAAAAATCCTAAAAAGGAACCATTTTAACTAACTACTAAGCACCCTAACAATTGAATAGGAAAGGCAAGGGATCATACCCGTAATCTAACCTCTTCTGGAGTTACTTCTTCTATCATTAGATTAACGCCGTCGATTCTTACTGTCGTCTGTCCAACCGGGAAATATAGATTCCAGCAGTAGCCTCGATATAAGAATTCCCATTTCATCTGCGCAAAAGAGAATACCTTCTCTGATGGCATGCCAGCATAAATAATACGGTCTTTTCCAAACCTCAAGTGGAAGATGTCACCAACCGATAATACAACAGACTTATCCATGATATTACCTCCAACATATAAAAATAGGATGACTATCAGCAGGGCTGCTGCCACAAGGATTGTATAGCATTGGTGAGTAGCTTAGCAAAAACGAAGGATTTTAAATATTGCCAGAAGCTATTTTGAGGCTAAAAGGTATAATGTTATTGTGCTTGCGTAATGCTAAATATAGTCCAGGCCGATATTGCCATACCACATATTTTTAAAGAACTTGGTTACATTCTCTACGGTCAGTCTCCGAGGCTGACTAGTAGGCAACTCATATAAATATTGCCGATCCTCAACTATGTGTTTTACTAGCGTTGTTAAATCTTCGACAGGAACACCCAAGTCCTGCAAATTAGCAGGTAACTCCAAGTCCTTTAGTAATTGCATCACAGCTTCCACTGCCTTGAAGCTACCCTCTCGTGTTGAGAGGCTGGTAACATCTTGTCCCATAGCACTTGCGATATCAACCATTTTTTTGCCGCAAGCTGGAAGGTTGTATTGCAATGTATATGGCAAAGCTACCCCACAAGCCACGCCATGAGGTATATTGTACGCCGGGCCCCATGCCTCGGCTGTACAATGGCCCATCGTAGCAGGACCACCGACCCATGGGAAAACAATCACTATACCAGCAAGCATTGACGCAAGAGATATAGCCCATCTCGCTTCCAATGAATCCCCATGGTGATAAGCTTCACTGACATTGCTAAATATCAACTTCGTAGCTTCAAAAGCATATGCATCAGATATCGGATGAGCAACACGCAATATAATAGCCTCAACTGCGTGAGAAAGAGCATCCATTGCACAAGCTGCCGTCTGTTGGGGTGGCAAGGTTAGGGTCATGCTTGGGTCGACTAATGCAACTTCTGCAATTATGGCGCTACTGGCAGCCCATAGCTTATAACCTGTTGAAGCGTCAATTACTACGGCTGCACCAGAGCACTCTGATCCTGTACCCGAGGTCGTAGGAATAAGTATTTTGGGTAAAGTCGGCTTTTTGAAATTGTCGACCGCCGGATTTAAAAATTGTATGGGCTCTCCCTCATTAGTAATTAGACCAGCGACCAATTTAGCCGTGTCCATTACGCTCCCTCC
>CP070693.1:499605-503551 GCA_020353235.1 Dehalococcoidia bacterium
GATGAAAGCCAGAGAGATTAAAACCGGGGTTCACTGGGTGGGGGCGGTTGACTGGGACCGCCGCCTCTTTGATGAACTGATTCCTCTCCCCGACGGCACCAGCTACAACGCCTACCTGGTGCAGGGCAGCCAGAAAACGGCTCTGATTGATACCGTTGACCCAACCATGGCCGAGGTGCTGTTCGCCCGTCTGGACAGCCTGAAGGTTAAAGCCATCGACTATGTGGTTATCAATCATGCCGAGCAGGACCACTCCGGCACGCTGCCCGGAGTGCTAAGTAAATACCCGCAGGCAAAGGTCATCTGCACCCCCAAATGCAAGGGGCTGCTCATGGACCTGCTGCTGATTCCCGAGGCCAAGATTATCACCGTGGAGGACAAAGAGACCGTTTCGCTGGGTGATAGAACCCTGGAGTTCGTCCATGCCGCCTGGGTGCACTGGCCGGAGACGATGCTGACCTACCTGCGGGAAGACAAGATACTCTTCTCCTGCGACCTCTTTGGCGCTCATCTGGCCACCAGCGAGCTCTATGTCAGCGATGAGGGTCACCTCTATGAGTCAGCCAAGAGGTACTACGCTGAAATCATGATGCCCTTCCGCCCCAATATTGAAAAGCATTTAGCCAGACTAAAAGAATATAATGTTGAACTAATCGCCCCCAGCCACGGCCCCCTGCACCGCCGGCCGGAGTTCATCATCAAGGCCTACCACCGCTGGGTCTTTGACCCACCGCAAAACATAGTCGTCCTGCCCTATATCTCCATGCACGGCAGCACCCGTCAGATGGTGAATTACTTCGTTGAAGCCCTCACCCAGCGGGGGGTGGTGGTAAAGCAGTTTGAGCTCAGCCAGGTTGACATCGGCAAGCTGGCCATGGCACTGGTGGATGCCGCCACGCTGGTAATCGGCACACCCACGGTCTTGATTAGTCCGCACCCGCTGGTTGCCTACGCCACTTTCCTAGCCAACGCCCTGCGCCCCAAAACCAGGTTTGCCTCTATCATCGGCTCCTTCGGCTGGGGAAGCCGGGCGAAAGAAACTATCATTGACATGATACCCAACCTGAAGGTGGAGCTCCTGGAGCCGGTGATAATCAAAGGGCTACCCCGGGAAGCAGACTTCAAAGCCCTGGACAACCTGGCCGCTATCATCGCCGAAAAACATAAGGGGCTGGCCCAAGCGTCTTCATAGCCCGAAGCAGGAAGCTGAGAAATGCCGCAAAATGCTGAGCCTCTGGTGCTGGGTATTGACCTCGGCGGCACCAAAATACTGAGTGCCGTGGTAAGTGCGCCGGGCAAAATACTCTCTCAGGACTACTGCCCCACCCCGGCCCAAGACTACCCGGTGCTGGTGCAATGCATGCTGAAGTCGGCCCACCGCGCCCTGAAACAGGCCGGCATCGGCGCTAATAGACTTGCCGCCGTCGGCATCGGTGCCGCCGGCCTTTCCGACCCGGAGAAAGGTATTCTTTTTACCTCCCCCCACCTGCCCCAGTGCTGCGACGTCCCCTTAAGAGACGACATTGCCAAGGGGCTGGGGGCGAAGACCTTTATAACCAACGACGCCAGTGCCGCCGCCCTGGGTGAATTCTACTTCGGCGCCGGCCGGGGGGCGCATAACTTTATCTACATCACCATCAGCACCGGTATCGGGGGCGGCATTATCATTGCTGACCGGCTCTACACCGGCTCATCTGGCACCGCCGGTGAGCTGGGGCATATGACCATTGCTGACGACGGGCCACCCTGCCGCTGCGGTAATAAGGGCTGCTGGGAAGCACTGGCTTCGGGCAGCGCCCTCTCCAGAGAAGCCCGGCAGCGGATTAAGGAAGGCGCCAAGACTTCTATTCTGGACCACGCCGGTGGTGATATTGATAAGGTAACCGGGGAGACGGTGCAGCAAGCCGCCGAGCAGGGTGATGCCCTGGCCGAAGAGCTTATTGCCCGCACGGGATACTACTTCGGCATCGGGCTGGCCAATCTGATCAACATCTTCAATCCGGAGCTAATCGTCATCGGGGGCGGTCTGGCCAATATGGGCGACCGACTGCTCAAACCCGCCTTCAGAGTGGCTGAGGAGAGGTCATTCCGGCAGATCTGCCAGAAAGTACGCTTTGCCCGTGCCGAGCTGGGGGTAAACTCAGGTGTGCTCGGCGCCGCCGCCTATGCCCTCCAGCAAGGCTGACTATGGGGAGCCAGTCATGCTAATAAGAGTTGCCGGCTTTTGCGGTATAACCTCCCAGGTCATTGGTCTCATCACCCTGCTGGTGGTTATCTCCCAGTCTCCCTGGTTCAGCTGGACGGATAATGATTTAAGTGTTCTCGGGGTGATGGGTTCAGCCCGCCATGTGTTTAACTTCGGGCTTATCTTGGTAGGCGCACTCAGTTTTATCTTTGCCATCGGTCTGGGGAAGAGTTTTCTATCTGAGGGACGGCTGGGGCGAGCCGGCATAGCAAGCCTGGTTCTGGGCTCGGTTGCCGTTTCGGCGATGGGTATCTTCCCCCGAAATATCGATATCCCGCATGATAGCGCTTCCCTCGCCTTTTTTATCTTCACGCCGATAGCCATTTTCCTTTTTGGCATCAGGGCAGTAACCATCGGGCAGAAAATATGGGGAAACTTAAGCCTGAGCGCCGCCATTCTTATGATTTGTCTGCAGCTGATACCGTGGCCATGGCCAAGAGGGGCTATCCCACAGTTACTCTCCGGTTTATCCTGGTCAATATGGACATCAGCGCTCAGCATTAATCTACTGGTTAAGTCAATAAGCCCCAAGATTACCCGAAATGAGCTTGACAAAAAGATAGCCGATGTCTAAAGTGGCAACCATAAAGAGAGGTGGATGCTGATGCCGAGTTTGAGAGCCTACTTCACCAACATGTCAGCCCCGATGCCGCTTCACCGCAAACTTTACCTCGTCTTGCGCAACAACTTTATCAAGATGTGGAAAAGGCAGGGCTGCTGTGGTCACCCCGGTGAGCCCGGCTGCTGACAGCAAGCCAGCTAGCCTCCCCGGCGGGGAGGAGGGTTAAAAAATCAGCGGTCAGGAGATAAACGCCATGTGGCAAAGTCAGAGAGCACAGGACATCATTAAACTGGTGGTAAGTATCGTCGCCTGCCAGGTTGCCGGACTTATCGGTTCTGTATTTACCACACCGTCAATTCCAACCTGGTACGCCGCCCTGCAAAAGCCAGCCTTCACCCCACCCAACTGGTTATTCGCCCCGGCCTGGCTTACCCTCTACCTGCTGATGGCGATAGCCGCCTTTCTTATCTGGCGCAAGGGACTGGCCCAAAAAGAGGTAAAGACCGCCCTGCTCATTTTTGCCATCCAGCTGATTCTTAATGCGTTGTGGTCGGTGGCTTTCTTCGGGCTTAAATCACCTCTGGCCGGTTTCATTGTAATTGCCCTGCTCTGGGTCGCCATATTATTCACCATTCTCCGCTTCTTCCGGCTTTCGGCGGTGGCGGGAGCGCTTATGCTACCTTATATCCTCTGGGTCAGCTTTGCTGCGGCATTGAATATAGCGATATGGCAGCTGAACTAGCCGCGCCAGCAGGCATAAACAAAGAGGCTGAGGACTTAAATCCTCAGCCTCTCATATATTAAGCCCGCTCTGGGGCTAGTCTTCTTCAGGCTCTTCCTCGCCAGCCTCTTCTATCTCCACCTTGCTGGCGATGACGGTCTCACCATCCATGACACCCTCAACCTCAGCCTCAAGCCCTTCATCCGGCTCGCCGTCTATCTCGGCTTCGCTCACATCTACCCTCATGGTCTCATCATCAACGGTCATCGTCCAGATGTCGCCGTCAATGGTCTCAATCGTGCCCTCAAACTCCATCTCTTCCGGCTCTTCTTCATCGGCTTCTTTTATCTCCACCTCGCTGGCGATGACGGTCTCACCATCCATGACACCCTCAACCTCAGCCTCAAGCCCTTCATCC
>CP070693.1:503651-507930 GCA_020353235.1 Dehalococcoidia bacterium
AAATTCGTGAAATAGCTTTAAGTCACCAAATTCGCGGAAATAAGCTTATCAACAACGGAGATTTCGCGGAAATTAATCCAAATGTTCAACAGTGGTAATTGGAATATAATTTCCGTGAAATCAAATTCAATATTTACTACTTATTTCAAAGCTATTTCGCGTTCCTCTTGAGGCAACTCGTTCCTATTCAAAGATTTAGGTATAAATCTCTTTATTTTTTTGCCGCGTGCTACCTAAATGACCAGGGCCAGCTGGTCCCCGCGTGCTACCTAAATCCTTCCTTTTTGAGCCTCGCTTGGCGGAATCTTTTGTATCGGTAACATAGAAACCGCTCCCCCGGAAAATGACCGGGACGGAATGAATGACACGGCGGGACTTCCCCTGACACTTGGGGCAAACGGCTATCGGTTCATCAGCAAAGTTCTGCCTTCTTTCAAAGCGATGATGACAAAGGCTACACTCATATTCATAGGTCGGCACTACTTCACCTCAACACTGGTAAATTTTATTACAATTAATCTATTAAACCAAATTAATTAATTATAGACAACTTTTACCTAGACTTGCTTTTTAAAAGGCGGTAAAATAGACTTGAAGGCTGACGATAAAGAGGGATGTCTTGGACAGTTTACCATAGCCGAAAAAAGAAGCACTGAGCCGATTTCGGGCAGTGCTTTTTAAGTTTAGGAGGTGCAGTTATGCAGTCCAGCCTGATTGGCAAAATCGAAAAGGCGAAACGATACGCCCAGGAGACCGACCGAGTTAGCTTCGCTGAGCTTACCGTTGAGTTCCGCGGAGATAATGACACCTATAAAACCGGCTATAAAGACGGCAAGTGGCACTGCTCATGCCACTTCTTTACCAACTACGGAATCTGCAGCCACAGCATGGCCATGCAGCGAATTCTAGGCGATATGCTACCGAAGGAAGCCCATAACGCCCCCTTTAACTCCCACCCCTGATTTTAGCCGCCAGGGGCTTATGAGGGCAATTCGGGCCTGATAATCTCGGCCTGCGCCGTGGCTTCACCAACCACAAACAGGGAGCCAGCCACACAGACCAGGCCCTTCTCCCCAGCCATGCCCAGCGCCAGGCGAAGCGCGGTGGGCACATCCCCGGCAAGCTGCGCTTCAACCCCGTATTTAGCAAACTCGGCAACGATGGGCGCTGCCGCCATTGACCGCGGATGAAGGGAACGAGTGGCGATAACCCTGTCGAAAAGGGGCGCCAGCTCAGCGGCAATGCCGGCGATATCTTTATCATTGGAAACCCCGATAACCAGAATAGCCGGCTCCAGTGAGCCCTTAACTCCCCCCGCCGCTAAGCCGAAGTACTGCTCCAGCGACTGCCTCAGCCGGCGTGCTGAGTCAGGGTTATGGGCACCATCCACCACCAGCCGCGGCTGGCGGCTCAGTATCTGAAAACGCCCCGGCCAGTTTACCCCGCCCAGACCGTTAATGATGCTCTCCGGGGAAATATGAAAGCCCTTCTCCGCCAAGACCTCCAGGGCAGCCACCGCCACCGCCGCATTCTCCAGCTGGTACTGACCGAGCAGGGGGATGGATAGCTTATAATTATTCAGTCTTGCCTTCACCTCAAGCCTCTGCTGGCTGTTATCAAAGCCGGAACCCCGCCACTTAACATCACGGCCTACCCGGATGAGCCGGGCGCCACGGCTCTGGCAGGTTTCCGCAATTACCCAAGCCACCTCATCAATTTGCGGGGCAGATACCACCGTGCTACCGCTTTTGATAATGCCCGTCTTCTCGCCGGCTATCTTGGCCGGGGAGTCACCCAGCACATCGGTATGGTCCAAGCTGATTGAGGTGATGACAGCCACTTCGGGATTTATCACATTGGTGGCGTCAAACCTGCCCCCCATCCCCACCTCCAGCACCTGAAACTCGGCCTTCTTTGCTTTAAAAAAGGCAAAGCCCAGCGCGGTTAACAGCTCAAAGGTGGTCAACCGCCCATAGGTAGCCTTCTGATTAACCGCCTCCACCTCGGGCTTGAGCCCGGCCACCAGATTGACAAACTCTGGCTCCGAGATCAGCTCCCCGTTAACCCTCATCCGCTCCCGCCAGGTATGCAGGTGGGGTGAGGTATAGAGCCCGGTGGTGTAGCCGGAGGCAACCAGAGCCGAGGCTATCATCGCCGCCACACTTCCCTTACCCTTGGTGCCGGCAATATGAACCGACTTTGCCGTCAGATGAGGGTTACCCAGCCTTGCCAACAACTCTTCCACCCGCCTCAGGTCATAGAAAGCCGGGTCGTGCGGCATGGGCATCTTTTCATAATCGGTGTAGCCGAAGAGGTATTCTTCCGCCTGTTTATAATTCATGCGCTAACTACTTCTTGACAAGCAGGGAGTCCACCAGCAGGGGAGCCAGCAAATCAGCCAACAATACCAGACTCCACAATCGGCCGTTAAGAATATTATAGTCAGCCAGTAATTTCTCCCAGGAGAACCCCTCCACATAGTGCCCGAAACCAAACTCAAACAGGACAGTTAATACCACCCAGAAGACGCCGATTAAGAGCAGGTCAAGCTGGCTGTACTCAATCCGGAGCATCCGGAGAAAGATATAGGTGCCGGCGAAAATAATGCCAATCAAAATGACGGTGCTGATAACATGTCCCGCGTACTCGCCCACTATCGGTGCGTAAAACTTGGTTCGAACTGTGCCATTGATAATCGCCAGAACCGCAAAGACCAGCCAGAGCACGAAAGCGTATAAAAATAATCTCGCTTCCATTTAGCCACCTCCCGGCCATGTTATGCTTACTGGATTCTACCACTGCCGCTAATCCGCAACAACTAAATTCGGGGCGATATAACTTGACGCCTATTCCGGTGGCTGATATTATCAACTTGCCAATGGATTTCATTACCAAGCTGAAGAAAGCCATCAAAAAGAACAGCAGTCTGGTCTGTATCGGGCTTGACCCCGACCTGGAGCGCATGCCGACGGGATTAAGCGTCGCCGAATTCAACAAGGCGATTATTGAGGCGACGGCCGACCTAGTCGGCGCCTACAAGCTCAACCTCGCCTTCTACGAAGTGCTCGGCATCGAGGGGCTGGAGACACTGATGCAGACCATCAAATATATCCCCGAGGACATACTGGTAATCGGTGATGCCAAGCGGGGTGATATCGCCAATACCGCCCGAGCCTATGCCAAGACCGTCTTCACCAACTTCAATTTTGACGCCACCACGGTAAATCCCTACCTTGGCTTTGATTCAATAGAGCCCTTTATCCAGTACCGTGATAAAGGGGTTTTTCTGCTGTGCCGGACGTCAAACTCAGGTGCTGCCGATTTTCAGGACCTGCCCTGCCAGGTAGCGGGAGGCACCCGTCCCCTGTTTGAGATAGTGGCCGCCCGCGCCAACGAATGGAACACCAACGGCAACATCGGGCTGGTGGTTGGCGCCACCTATATTGAGGAGCTGAGACGGATACGGCAGAGCTACCCCGATATACCCCTGCTGATACCCGGCATTGGCGCCCAGGGCGGTGACCTGCCCAAGGTAGTCAGCTACGGCGTGGACCGCCAGGCCGAGCGGACCATTATTAACTCCTCGCGGCAGATAATCTACGCCTCGCTAGAAAAAGATTTTGCCCAGGCCGCTCGCCAAGCCGCCTCATCCCTGCGAGAGGAGATTAACCGCCACCTCCCCACCCTGCCTGCGTAACCGGCTCAGGAGCTTCATAGATAGTGATGGAGATAAAACTGGGTGATATGGTACGCCTCAAGAAGAAGCACCCCTGCGGCAGCGACCAGTGGCAGGTAGTCCGGCTCGGCGCCGACATCGGGATTAAGTGCCTCAAGTGCCAGCACCGCGTTCTCTTAGAGCGCAGCGTCTTCGAGCGCCGGGTGAAAGCCTTTATTTCCCGAGGACAGGAGACGGCTTTAGACCAGAAGAAGGCAGAGATTGAGGCAAAACTAGCCAACCTGAAGGCGCGCTGGCCGGCCCATTCGGTTCCGCCGGCAATGTGGCAGGAACTGGAGGAGCTGGAAGAAGAGCTGGCAAAAGTAAAGGTAAAGGACATTATCAATAAGGATACCGGTAAAAGGGGGGTGGAAAAATGAAACACACCCGAGAGGACTACATGCGAATCCAGGACCCGGATGGCATCATTCCCGATGACGAGCCGGTCTTTCTGCTCCGGGGACAAGATGTCGCCGCACCCGCCGCCGTAGAATTCTGGGCAAAAGAAGTAGAACGGCGTGGCGGTGAGACCGACATCGTTCAATCTGCCCGAAAGCAAGCCCA
>CP070693.1:508030-539513 GCA_020353235.1 Dehalococcoidia bacterium
ACCGCGGGCCTCTCTTTTAGCGTCACCGTTACCGCCTACGATGGCTATGGTAATGTCGCCACCGGCTACACAGGCACCACTCACTTCTCCTCGAGTGATGGCTACTCCACCCTGCCACCCGATTACTCCTTTACCCCAGATGATGAGGGCATATTTATCTTTGTTAACGGAATAAAACTGCACACCCCTGGAACTCAGAGGCTAACTGTAAACGACATTGATGATACCTTATTGACAGACAGCGAAACTTGGTTTGTCAAGTCTCTTCCCACCTCCACTACCGGAGGGGGTGGAGGTGGTGGAGGAGGAGAGTCAACGCCTTCTACTCCTCCAGAGCCGATACCCCCAGAATCTCCGGAGGAACCATCACCTCCTGCACAGGAACTTCCGGAGGAGCCATCACCCCCTGCACCGGAACTTCCGGAGGAGCCATCACCCCCTGCACCTTTCACTCCGGAATCAACACTTCCAACTACAGCAGAGCCAACACCCCCAGAAACGACAACTACAACTCCTTCAAAGCCAACGATCAATATTGTACCAAAGTTACCATGTTGGACTTGGATTTTAACCGGATTAATATTAATGCCTCTATTGATTTTGCTGGTACTATACAAACGTAGCGGCATATATGGTATTGTCATTTGTTCAGCTGATAATACCCCGATCAAAGCAAGTAAAATAGTAGTACAAGATAAGAAAGGCGAAATAATTAAAGAGACCCCAACAACAGAAAATGGGAGATATTCTCTGGGGAAGTTACCGAGAGGTACATACACTATTACTGCTTATCATCCATCCTGTACGACAGGCAAAGCAGGTCGAGTCTCTGTAAAAGTTAAACCCTTTCACAGGGTCATGAAAGAACTAAAACTTGATTTGAAAGAAAATATCGATTCTCAACCAGATCTCGATAGAGGCAGTACAAAATTTTAAAATACATGCAGCTTAGTTTTAGATGAATTTTAAGTAATTGTTAAGACAGTTCTAAGGAGCTTGGTAATTCGTCATTTTGTAAAATTATTTTCGGTTTTTTCTTTATTTGCATATCCTAAAAATCTATTACTGAAGTCTAGCCAACCACCCCGAAGAGAACCAGATTTCCGACTATATTGACAAAAATGTAGTTCCGACTATATTGACAAAAATGTAGTAATGGTCTAGTATTAAAATCCAAATTATATTTTCCTCCTGGGTCTATGTTGAGAGGGGGGTGATTGTGATGTTATCAGGAGGAACGCGGGAAAAATTTTGGGGAAATATTAATGTAGCTATAGATAAACTAACAAAATAACGTGTGTAAGAGATGCCACGTTAAAAGTAGTTGGCATCTTTTTTATTTCTACCTTATTTAAATACCTATGTAGTTGGCGAATAAATGTTAAAGGAGGTTAAAAAAATGGTTGTCAAAAATGATAAAAAAGTTGAGGAATTTAGACCCCCAAAACCAACCCCCGGGATAATGACCAAGCCGCTTCCTCAAATTCTAGACGAGATGGAGGCCAACATACGGGCAGCTGCCGAAGCGGCCCGGAGAGCTGAAGAGGCAGCCAAGTCAGCTAAGGGAGCTGCTGGAGAAGCGACAAAGGCTTCCGGAGACGCAGCTAGACGAGCTGAAGAGGCGCGTAGGGCTGGAGAAAGTGCCGCCCAGACCGCGACTCGGGCTGCCGCTGATGCCGCAACAAAAGCCGAAGAGACAGCTATGGCCGCACGCGAGGCAGCCGATGAAGCAGCCAGAAAAGCTGAGGAAGCCGATAGGGGTGCAAAAGAGTCTGCGGAGATTTTCCAGAAAGCTGCCGAAGCTGCCAAAACAGTATCACAGGAAGCTGCCGCAGATGCAGCCAGAGAAGCTCAAGAGGCAATCAGGGCAGCAAAGGAAGCTGCCGACGCAGCAAGAAGCGCCTCTGAAGATGCTGCCAAGCGAGCCGAGGCAGCCAGCCTTTTAGCCAGAGAAGCTGCCGCCGAAGCTGCTCGGTCAGCTGAAGAGGCAGCCCGAAGAGCTGAAGAGGCAGCCCTAAAAGCAGAGGAAACTGCCAAAGGAGCTACCTTCGCTGCCGAAAAGGCAACGAGAAAGGCAGAGGAAGTTGATCTGGCCGCCAAAGAGGCAGCCGCGGCCGCCCTCAGAATAGCCGAGGAGGCAGTCGCCGAGAAAAGGGCAGTTAGCGAGGAAGGAACAGCAGATAGAACTGCGCGAGCTGCTCTGCTGGCCCAAGAATCCGCTGAAGATGCTATCAAAGTAGCTAAGACGGCGGCAAGCCAAGCTGAAAAAAGTGCCAAAGCGGCGGGAGCGGCTCGCGAAAAATTAGTTAAGGACCAGACCACCCAGTCCGCTATTAGAGCTGATGAGGCAGGCAAGAAGGCAAAAAGGGCAGCTGCTGCTGCTTTCCATGCATCAGACGCGCTTAGTAGAAAAGCCGAAGCTGCTTATACCGCCGGTGATGAAGCCGTTGAAACCGCGCCCACATTAGTTTCAAAAATACTTGCTGATAGGGTCCGCGATGCCGGCAAGAGAGCTAAAGAAACAGGCAGCAAGGGCCTGGAAATAGCCAAACAAACCAGCCAAATAGCTGAGGAAGCTGATGTGGCCGGTGATGAGGCCATTAAGTCAGCGATGGAAACCCTGCATCGGCTTATCGGCAATGCCGAAAAACTCGCCAAAGAAGCGAGGGAAACAGCCCTCAAGGCTATCAAGGCATCGGAGGTAGCCAGAGAAGCTGCTGAGGCCGTGGGTAAGATGTCTGAAAAGGCATCCGAGCGCGCTGAGGAGGTAGCCAGAAACGCAAGATACGCCGCTGAGGAAGCCGGTAAAAAATCGGCTGAAAATGTAGCGAGGCTAGAGCAGGCTCATCAAAAAACCGCCGCTGAGGTGAGAGGCTTTTCAGCTAAGGCCGAGGATGCATTGAAGCTAGCCAGTGAAGCGCTGGAAAGCGTTAGAGCGATAGCCAGTAGCCTGCTAACCAATTGGGAAATGCTAGTAATAATTCTTGCCGTAATCATGGCCTCGTTAATGTTTGGCGTGGGTTTACTGGCTCCCGGCCTCTATAGATAGCCATAGAAACCGGTCAAAAATTATCCTGCGGCTATTGCGGCCATTTGGGCGTGAAGCAAATATATAGCTTGAAAGCTGTTGAGACCCATCGCTACTGGGAAGGCAGCGGATATAGGTGTTTTGAATTATTGAAGTACCTTATGATTATGAACCCGCGACTCGAGAGCCACGGGTTATGGTGCTGAGTGCCCAATTTGTACAATCCCTCACGGTCCTCACATCACGGAACAGAGCCAGAGACTTTAACTTAAGCAGTGAGTATATGCTTAATTGTCTTTGAAGCTTTCGCTATTTTGCCAGCTACAGGATTAACCTAAGATCTTATCTAGTGGATTTAATCAATGTATGAGGCAAGTGAGCATATTGTTATAACATTAAGACAGTATAGCTCTACTAAAGAATAAGTAAAACTCGCAAACTCGTAATCAGCAAGATCGGATGATTAGAAGAGCAATAGCTGCCAACAGGAGAAACTAGCAAATTCCGAACAGTGTATAAAATATTTTCAACTTTTCCATGGCTTATTTATAGTTGATGTTGCTTTAGTTATTTCTTCTTAATTCGCGCAGCGTAGCCGAGAATCCTTGCTCGATCTAAAGTAACGCTTTTAATGCGGCTAACTCGTTGTTTCCCCCAGGCTATCCAACCCTGATGCCAAAAACGCCACAGAACAACAATGATTGCGGTGGTAATCACTCCTAAAACGGTGAAATAGCCCCACCTCCAATGCAGTTCTGGCATGTATTCAAAATTCATACCGTAAATACCAGCAAGCAGGGTAAGCGGTAAAAAGATTGTCGCTACAACGGCCAAGGTTTTCATCGTCTCATTTTGCTTATTGGCAATCGACGAGAGATAAGTGGCTTGGGAGTAATCTAATCTATCCCGGGTGATTTGATTCAAATCCTCAATTCTTAATAGATGATCGTAGACATCACGAAAATATATCTTGGCTTGATCACCTATTAAAGGGAATTCACCCCGACTAAGCCGATTGATGACTTCGCGCTGTGGTGTTATCACTCGATGTATATGCAGGGTAGAGCGCTTAAGCTTCAATATTTCTTCCTGTACTGCGGGTTGGGGGCTACTAATTACTTCCTCCTCAATTGCCTGGGCAACTTCACCCATTTTATCTACAGTAGGCAGAATGTTATCAACGAGTGCGTCTAGAAGTGTATGGACTAGAAACTCTGCGCCGTATTTCATGGGGCGTCCGGTCTCCTCCACTCGCCTTTTGACCGCCTCAATACTATATAGCGGAACAATATGGCTACTGATAACAAAGTGAGTTCCGAAGAAGATATCAAGCTCTGCGGTTTCCACAATTTCAGATTCCACAGTATAGTTGATACCATGAGCTACTATGAAAATATAATCATCAAAATCGTCAATCTTTGGTGGGTGTAAATTCCTACTTAGACAATCCTCAACAGCGAGTGGGTGCAAACCCAAAGATTCCTGAAGAAATCTACCATCTTCGTTATTTGTTTCGGTTATGTCCAGCCAGAGAAGTCCCTTTTTGGATTTAAACGCACTTTTAATCTGTTCACTACTAATGTCCACCTCAATGTTGCCGTCAGGTTTTAAATAGTATGCTTTGAACGGCATAATACACCTCCTTAGTCTTTATTCATTAATTAAGTTAAACTGCCGCGTAGTTTAGTAAGTTCTGTTCGTAAAATTTCTAATTCCTTATTCATCTTGGCTAATTCTACCTCGCTACTCTTGTGCCCTCTAACCAGAAATGAGGCTAGATTGGCGGTAGTGCCGCTGAAAAAAGCTATCCCCCCCATCATCAGGACTATCGCCATTGCTCTTCCGGCTGCAGTTAGCGGGACTATATCACCATAACCAACGGTAGTGATGGTAACTATAGCCCACCAAAGAGCATCAGTAAAGGAGTATATAGAAGTGTTTTGGCCAATCTCTGCGGTGGCAACTACTGTTGCTGCTACTATTACAAGTCCCATTCCATATACCAATAGGAAGTCAACATTTACCAATCTTCGTACCCCTACCCAGGCTCGGGAGCCAAATATAAATATTCGAAGTAATCGCAGGGGCCGGAAGAAGGGCACCACCACGACCAGGACTTCAAGCCAGTGCTTTTTTAAGTAGGATAATCGATGCGGTGATACAGCAACTTTAATTGTTAAATCGATGGCAAATAACGCCCATATAAACCCATCAAGCATTAGATAGGTTAACTCTTCACCGGGTGAAAGTGACCATAATATTGGACCCACTAGCAACGGAATCATAATGAAAGCAAGCACTAATAGCGGTGCTTCAGTAAGGCGTTCAATCCGTAGCAACAAAGCCTCTCTTTTAGCACTATCCTGTGTATACAGACCTGAAAACTTTTTCGCCATAATTCCACCTCCGAATGAACTTTTCAATAATTATAGACCTATCCTACACTTTTTATAAATTGGCAACTACATATAAAAGGGGCAAAATGAAATGAATTAGGTATAACAGGAACTTAGGGATTGTTGACCAGTATAAACGTGTATGTTATGGTGAGGTAACTATGTTCGGACCAAGCGGCTCAGGCTCATTTGAGGAACAGATACGGCGCTGGTTCTCGGAAACAAGAGACGAGAAGGCCAAACCGCCGGCCAAGCGCCGCGGCACGGCGGGCAGGGTGCCCCTAATTTTAGCTGGACTCTTAGCCCTGTTTGTTCTGCTAAGTATCGCCAAGGGCTTCTATACGGAATGGCTCTGGTTCAGCAGTCTAGATTACGGCAGTGTCTACACCACCATCCTGAAGACAAAAGTGGTGCTTTTTTTCTCGGCCGCGATTATTTTCTGCCTCTTACTCTGGGGAAACATGGTGCTGGCGACGAAGCTGGCCCCCAAGAGTGAGACACTTTTGCCCTGGGCCATCGTGAAACGGCTTCAATCAGCCCTCAAGGTAATCGTTATACTGGGCACGGTCGTGCTCAGTTTAATATTCGGTCTGGTGGCACAGGCCAACTGGGAGGTTATACTCCGCTTCTTCAACGGGCAGACCTTTGGCGTCGTCGACCCCGTCTTTCAAAAAGAAGTCGGCTTCTATGTCTTTTCGCTACCCCTGCTGCACGCCCTGCGCGGCTGGCTCATGGGGGCACTGATAATCACCCTTCTGGGCAGTGCCGCGGTATATCTTCTCAGCTATACCGCCCAGGGGCTCAAGTTTGACCTTGCCCGGCCGGTACTGGCCCATATCGGGGGGTTGGTCATCGCTATTTTGGGTATGTTCGCCTGGGGTTACTGGCTCGGCATCTGGGAGCTGGTCTTCTCCGAGCGGGGAGTGGTCTTCGGAGCCAGCTATACTGACATGCACGCCAAGCTTCCGGCGCAATGGATTCTTATAGTGGTGGCCGTTATCATTATGGCCATTATCGTGCTGGCTATACTACAGCGCAAGCTGCGCTGGCCAATTTACGGCATCGGTGCCTGGGTACTGGCCTCTATCATCGTCGGGACCATTTACCCGGCAATTGTGCAGCGATTTCAGGTGCAGCCCAATGAGCTGAACCGGGAGAGGCCCTATATTGAGTATAATATCCAGTTCACCCGGGAGGCCTTTGCCCTGAACCGTATTGAGGAGCAAGCCTTCCCGGCAGAGGAAACACCCAGCTATCAGGATATTGAGCAAAACCGGGTTACCATCAATAACGTCCGGCTCTGGGACCCGCGCCCGCTAAAAGACACTTATAACCAGATTCAGTCTATCCGGCTCTACTATGACTTTAATGATGTCGATGTTGACCGCTATGTTATCGATGACGAGTACCGACAGGTCATGCTATCGGCGCGGGAGCTATCGGCGGAGAAACTGGCCGGAGAGGCACAGACCTGGGTCAACCGTAAACTTCAGTTTACCCATGGCTACGGCATCGCCTTAAGCCCGGTTAACGAGGTCAGCACCCAGGGGCTACCGGTGCTGATGGTCAAGGACCTGCCACCGGCGGGTGACTTCAATATCGAGCGGCCGGAAATATACTACGGGGAAAAGACGTCTGATTACGTTATCGTGGGCGCCGAGACCCAGGAATTCGACTTCCCCCGGGGTGAAGAGAATGTCTACGGCCGATACCAGGGCGAAGGCGGTGTTCACATTGGTAATATCATGCGGCGTCTGGTCTATGCCTGGCAGTTTGGTGATTTGAATATCCTCATCAGTGGCCAGCTAACTACGGAAAGCAGGGTACTTTACTACCGCAACATCCAGCAGAGGGTGAACCACCTGGCACCCTTCTTGAAGCTGGACGGTGACCCCTATCTGGTAGTACTGGACGGGAAATTGTTCTGGATACAGGATGCCTATACCGTCAGTAACCGCTATCCCTATTCCGAGCCGATGGGGGGCGTAAACTATATCCGCAACAGCGTTAAAGCGGTGATAGACGCCTACAACGGTAGTGTGACACTGTATGTCGCCGAACCAGACGACGCCCTGATACGCACCTACCAGGCCATCTTCCCCGAGCTCTTCGTGCCGCTGGATGATATGCCCGAGGCCCTGCGGGGCCACCTACGCTACCCCGAAGGCATGTTCAATATCCAGGCCTCGGTATACCAGAGCTACCACATGCGCGATGCGCGGGTATTCTACAACAAAGAAGACCTGTGGGCGGTGCCCCAGGAGGTATATGCCGGCGATCAGCAGCCAATGGAGCCCTACTACATCATCATGCGCCTGCTTGATGAGCCGAAAGAAGAGTTTCTGCTGATGCTGCCCTTCACCCCGGTGAACAAGAATAATACTATCAGCTGGCTGGCGGCCCGCTGTGATGGGGAAAACTACGGGAAACTGCTCGTTTACCGCTTCCCCAAGGAACACCTGGTCTTGGGGCCCAGCCAGATTGAGAACCGGATCCAGCAGGATACGGTTATTACCGAGCAGTTCGCCCTGTGGGGGCGGGGTGGCTCACGGGTTATTCGGGGCAACCTGCTCCTGATTCCGGTGGGCAAATCCAAGATATACGTCGAGCCGGTATTTCTGCAGGCAGAAGCCGGTGGGCTCCCCGAGCTGAAGCGGGTTATCGTCGTCGCCGGTGAGAATATCGTTATGGAATCCACACTGGAAAGAGGCATTGCCGCCATCTTTGGCGCCGCGGCACCGCTGCCCGAACTGCCATCTGTAGCCGAGCCGGAGGCGCCGGTAGCCGCCAATATTGCTGACCTGATTGAGCAGGCGAAACAGCACTACGAACAGGCTCAGGAATACCTCCAGGCGGGTGACTGGACCGGCTACGGGAACGAACTGGATGCCCTCAGGGCAGTGCTCGACCAGCTGGCGGAGCTGGCGGCGGAATAGACCACCTAACCCAGCGAGCTTAATGCCGTCTTAACTGCCCCTAGTGTAAGCTGAATATCTTTATCAGTATGCGCCGTGGAGACAAAAGCCGCCTCAAACTGCGACGGCGGCCAGTAGATTCCCGCCGAAAGCAAGTTCTGGAAAAATCGGGCAAACAGCTTGGTGTCTGCCTGCCGGGCTGACTCATAATCAACCACCGCCTTAGCGGTGAAAAAGACGGTCAGCAGCGAGGCGACCCGCCCGATATAGAGACTAATGCCAGCCTCAGCGGCTGCTTTTTTGATGCCCCCGGCTAAAGCCGACGATTTTGCTTCCAGCTGTTGGTAAACGCCGGGCTGGCGCAATACTTTCAGGGTCTCAATTCCAGCCGTCATCGCCAGCGGATTCCCGGACAGCGTCCCCGCCTGATAGACCGGCCCCAGCGGCGCCACCATCTCCATAATCCGGCGCCTGCCCCCGTAGGCACCCACCGGCAATCCCCCACCGATAATCTTGCCCAGGCAGGTTAAATCGGGGGTAATCCCGTAAATTGCCTGCGCCCCGCCGTAGGCAAGGCGAAAGCCGGTGATAACCTCATCAAAGATAAGCAGCGCCCCGAACTGACTGGTCAAATCGCGCAGGCCGGTTAAAAAACCGGGGTGGGGGGCAACCACCCCCATGTTAGCCACCACCGGCTCAACAATCACGGCGGCAATCTCTTCTGGATAGCGCTCAAAAAGCCTGGCTACCGCCCCGGCATTATTATACGGTGCCACCAGGGTATTCCGGGCATAGCTTGCCGGCACCCCGGGCGAGTCCGGTATCCCCAGCGTGGCCAGACCGGAGCCGCCTTTAGCCAGCAAGCCATCGGCGTGACCGTGATAGCCACCGGCAAACTTGACTATTTTGTCCCGCTTGGTGAAAGCCCGTGCCAGACGCAGTGCCGACATAGCCGCCTCGGTGCCGGAACTGACCAGGCGCATCATCTCCAAGGAAGGCATCGCTGCCGAAATCATCCTGGCCAGGGTTATCTCCAGCTCGGTGGGTGCCCCATAGCTGGTGCCCCTTTCTACGGCTTGTTTCAGTGCCTTGACTACCGGCGGGTGGGCGTGCCCCAGAATCAGGGGCCCCCAGGAGCCGACATAGTCAATGAACTCATTGCCGTCGGCATCATAGATTCGCGAACCCTGCCCTTTGACGATAAACGGTGGTGTCCCACCCACCGCCTTGAAGGCGCGCACCGGGCTGTCCACCCCGCCGGGCAGGTATTTTTGCGCTTCCCTAAAAAGCCTTCTGGAATGCGCTGACTCTTTCACCGGCTAACCTCTACTGATTTAACCAACGGGAAACATCCTTGGCATGATAGGTCAGAATAATATCCGCCCCCGCCCTCTTGATGGCGGTGAGTATCTCCATCACGATTTTCTTTTCGTCCAGCCAGCCCTGCCGGGCAGCCGCTTTCACCATGGCATACTCGCCGCTGACATTATAGGCCGCCAGCGGGTAGTTAAAACTATCCCGCACCCGCCGTATCACATCGAGATAGGCCAGGGCGGGCTTGACCATGACCATATCCGCCCCTTCGTTAATGTCCTGTTCTACTTCCCTGAGTGCCTCCCGCACATTGGTCGGGTCCAGCTGATAAGAGCGCCGGTCGCCGAACTGCGGCGTTGACCCAGCCGCCTCGCGGAAGGGCCCATAGAATGCCGAGGCATACTTGGCGGCATAGGCCAGGATGGGGATATGCTGAAATTTTTTCTCATCCAATGCCTCCCGAATCGCCTTTACCCTGCCGTCCATCATATCCGAGGGGGCGACAATATCAGCCCCCGCCTCAGCGTGGGCGAGAGCTGTTTTGGCCAAGATGGGTAGCGTCCGGTCATTATCAACCTCCCCATCAACCACCACCCCACAGTGACCGTGACTGGTATACTCGCAGAGACAGACATCGGTGACTACCAGAAGCTCAGGCACGGCATGTTTTATCGCCTTTATTGCCTGCGGGATGATGCCCTCGGGGTGATAAGCCGCTGACGCCGCTTCATCTTTCTGCTGCGGTATGCCAAAAAGGAGAACCGCCGGAATGCCCAGCTTAGCTATCTCCTCCACTTCCGGGGGCAGGAGGTCGGGGGAAAGGCGAAAGATACCGGGCATGGACTCTATTTCCTGCCTGATACCCCTGCCTTCAACGACAAACAGGGGGTAAATCAGATTGCTAACTTTAATATCAGTTTCCCGGACCAGCGCCCTTAACGCTTCTTTACGGCGCAGGCGGCGCAGGCGTAACTGCGGAAATACAGCCATTTAAGCTCCCTCCCTGAAATAGTCTTCTATGGCCTGAACCAGTCCGGCTATGGTCTGTTCACCGGCCAGAATATCCACCTTCAGCCCGGCTTTAGTGGCGCTGTCGGCGGTTTTGGGGCCGATACAGGCCACTTTAGCCGTGCCTATCTTTGCTTTTTCCCCCTTAAAAGCGGCCATCAGATAAGCCACCGTTGACGAACTGGTGAAGGTGATGACATCAATCTCCCCGGCAGCCAGCATCTGCCTGGCCTGGGAGATAGCCTCACGCGCCGGCACGGTGCGGTATACCGCTATTTCATCCACCCTGCCGCCGAGGCGGGTGATTCCCCTGGTCAGCTCTTCATCGGCGATGTCCGCCCGGGGCAGTAAAAAGCGCTGCCCGCTAATATCATCGCTCTTAAGACCAGCGATGATACCCTCGCTGGTAAAGACCGCCGGCACATAATCGGGGGCTATACCCCTATCTGCCAGGGCTTCGGCCGTAGCCGGGCCGATAGCGCTGATTTTAATCCCCTTCAAGGCGCGGGCATCCAGATTAAGGGCATAGAGTCGGTCAAAGAAGGCAGCCACGCCGTTGGCGCTGGTAAAAATGAGCCACTGATACTGGTCTAATTTGGCGATAGCCCAGTCAAGCTCTTTAGTATCAGAAACCAATTCTATCTCAATCGCCGGCAGCTCAACGGGCTGAGCGCCACGTGCCGATAGAAGCCGGCTCAGGGTGCTCGCCTGATGGCGGGCTCTGGTGACCAGAATGCGCTTGCCGAAGAGGGGACGATTCTCAAACCAGCTCAGCTTCTCTCTTAATCTGACCACCTCACCGACGACAATGACGGCCGGGGCGCTGAGCTGATGCTCCTTCACTCTGGTGGCGATGTTATCCAGCTCACCGACCACCGTCTTCTGCGCCGGCTTGGTGCCCTCGGCAATCACCGCCACCGGTGTCTTCGGCGGCCGGCCATGCTCCACCAGTTTGGCGACAATTTCGGGCAGGTTCTGCATCCCCATCAGAAAGACGAGGGTATCTACCGCGGTAGCCAGTTTCTCCCAGTTAAGGCTTGAGTCCGCCTTACCCGGGTCTTCATGGCCGGTAATGACGGCCAGAGAAGATGCCAGCCCGCGCTGGGTAACCGGGATGCCGGCATAAGCCGGCACGGCTACCGCCGAGGTTACCCCCGGCACCACCTCAAAAGAAATCTTATTATCAGCCAGGGCTTCGACTTCCTCGCCTCCCCGCCCCAGGACAAAGGGGTCACCCCCTTTGAGCCTTACCACCGTCCTGCCTTCTTTCGCCTTAGCTACCAGCAGCCGGTTTATCTCCGGCTGGGGCCTGTGGTGCTCCCCGGCTACTTTGCCCACATAGATTTTTTCCGCCTGGGAAGAGGCCAAATCGAGAAGCCGCTCATCAAGGAGGCGGTCATAGATAATGACGTCAGCCTCTTTCAGGCACTCCAGCCCCTTCAGGGTAACCAGGCCGGGGTCACCCGGCCCCGCCCCCACCAGATAGACCTTACCTGTTTTCAATGTCCCTTGCCTCGGTAATAAATTCAGCCGCCCCCATTTTGAGCAGCCGCTGCGCCAGCCTCATACCCAGTTCCTCCGGCGACAGGCTATCACTCTCTTCAACGGCGCGCAGTATCCTGCCATCACTCACCCGAGCCACCATCCCCTCCAGCCCCAAGATAGCGCCGTTAACCATGCCCAGCGCCGCAATCGGGGCACGGCAGCCACCGCCCAGGGCACGAAGAAAGGCACGCTCCGCCGTGACACTCTGCGCGGTGGGGAGATGGTTCAGGGGAGAGACCAGTGCCGCTACCTCCTCATCACCGAGCCTAGTTTCAATGACCAGTGCCCCCTGCCCCACGGCGGGCAGAAAATGCGCCCGCGGCAGGTATTCGGTTATTTTGTCCTCCCCGCCCAGGCGCTTCAGGGCGGCCGCCGCCAGTATCACCCCGTCAAACTCACCCTCAGCCACCTTGCGCAGGCGGGTATCCACATTCCCCCTGATGCTCAATGCCTCCAGGTCGGGACGATAAGATTTAAGCTGAACCGCCCGCCGCAGGCTACCGGTGCCTATCTTTGCGCCGGCGGCAAGCTCATCAAGCTTGCCCTTTCGGGAAACCAGCACGTCTCTGGGGTCAAGCCTCTCGGTTACCGCCCGCAGGCACAGCCCCTCTGGAATCTGGGTCGGCACATCCTTAAGGCTGTGCACCGCCAAGTCAACCCGTCCCTCAAGCAGGGCTTCCTCCAGTTCCTTGACAAACACGCCCACCCCCTCCATGCGGTCAAGGCGGGCATGGCGGCGGCGGTCGCCCCTGGTTACAATCTGGCTGATACTGATTTCAAGCTCAGGGTAAAGTTGGGCAATCTGAGCCGCCACTGACTCCGCCTGAATCAGAGCCAGCCGGCTCCCCCGCGAACCGACCACGATTTTGGTTCTCATTTCTCTTTCTCTGTCTCCAGATGGAAAAGCCGGTTTATTATTTCGGCGTAATCTTCGTTGCCCTTTAGATTTGTCTTGAGGTACTTAACCGGGTCCTGCAGAATCTGGCAGGTAATTGACCGGGTCATCATCTCCAGGCAATATTTTTCTTCATCGGTTAGGGGCGGCAGTTTCTTCAGTGTCCGGTTCAGCTGAGAACGGCGTATCTTCTCCGCCTTGCCCATCAGGGCGCTGATTACCGGCCTGACCTCAAGGGTGCGCCACCAGATGACAAACCGGGCCATCTCGGCGCTAATAATTGCCTCCGCCTGCTCAATCTCCTCCTCGCGCTGCTGGCGGTTCTGGTCGGCAATCTGAGTGAGGTCATCAATGTTGTACAGGACAACATTGTCTATCTCAGCTACCGCCGGCGCCACATTGCGCGGCACGGCGATGTCAATTATCACCATCGGTTCAGAGCGATTTCTCATTACCGCACCCACCCGGCGAGTGTCCAGCAGCCGGTGGGGGGCATCGGCACAGGTGACCACGATATTACAGGTCGCCAGTTCTTCGGCCAGATTATCCATGCCAATCGGTTGGCCGCCCAGCATTATGGTCAGGGCCGATGCTCTCTCCGGAGTGCGGCTGGCAACCACGATCTGCTTGACTCCCCTTTCCTTAGCTGCCTTAGCCACCAGCCTCCCCGCCTCGCCGGCACCGATAACCAGCAGCTTGCAGCCGCCCAGCTTACCGACCACCCGGGCAGCTAGATCTACCGCCACCGAGCTGACCGAAAGCGGCTTTTTACTGATGCCAGTCTGCTCACGCACCCGCCGCCCGGCCCGAATGGCACTCTGAAAAATATGGCGCAGCGGCAGATTGACCTTCTTTGCCTTCTCGGCAATATCCAGCGCCTTCTTTACCTGACCCAGCACCTCAAATTCACCAACCACCATTGAGTCCAGACCACCGGCAACCCGAAACAGGTGCTCGGCTACCGCCTCACCTCGGAAGCGATAGGCATACCAGTGCAGGTCAGCATCGCTGATATCCAGGTGGGCCTTTAAGAAATCAAGGCTGGCTTCCTCAGCCTGCCGAATACTATCACCGGCGGTATAAACTTCGGTGCGGTTACAGGTGGACAAAATAATGCCGTGGGCAACATAGCTGCCCAGCAGGGACAGCGCTTCTTCAAGCTTACCCGCCCGGACCGCCGCCTTCTCCAGGATGGCTACCGGGGCTGCCTGATAATTGATGCCAACCAGATTAAGCTGCATATTACCTCGCCTTGAGCTTGCTCAGAATGAGCACCCTGGCTTTCTCTTTCTCGCCTTTGCTTAATAATTCAATGAGCTTATCTAAATCCAGTGCTGCCTGCCAGTCATCACCGCCAACCGTAATTCCCCGCTTCTTTAGCTCGGTGCGCACCTCATCAAGAAGAAGCGCCAGAGCGGCATACTCCTCGCCGAATTTTTCTTCCAGCCTGGCCCTGATTTTGCGCGCCAGTGCCGGACTGCGCCCCGCCGTGGCGACGGCAATAGTCACATCACCACGGCGCAGAAAGGAGGGGACAATGAAGTCCGAGTTTTCGGCGTCATCAACGACATTGACCAGAACCGCCTTATTCTTAGCCTCCCTGACTACCTGCCGGTTGGTATCGCCATCATCGGTGGCAGCGATGGCCACAAATGAATCCTTCAGGTCTCCCGCCTGATATTCCCGGTTTAAGGCTGTTATCTCCCCGTGCTCAGCCAGTTGAACCAGCTCCGGGCCGAGTTCGGGGCTGATTACGGTAACCTTAGCCCCGTGCTCCAGTAGCGCCCTCACCTTACGCCGGGCGACCTCCCCTCCCCCGACCACCACACACTTCCGGCCCCTGATATTGAGTGAAACCGGATAGTAAGCCGGCTTCGGCTCGCCTCTTTTCATACTAGATACCTGACTCTCTTTTTCTTGATTTCTCTGGTGCTGAACAGCAGCACATAGTCTTCAAGCCCGGTCTCCCGGGATACTCTCTCGGCCACTTCCTGGCAGGCTTCTCGGGTATGGCCGTGAATCATGGCAAAGAGGTTATATTGCCACAACGGGTTGGTCTTTCGCTCATAGCAGTGGCTCACCTCACCTAAATTCACCAGCTTCTGAGCGGCGGCATCAACCATCTCCGGAGGTGCCACCCAGCACGCCATAGCGTTGGCTCTGAAGCCAACCTCACGGTGATTGACCGAGGCGCCGAAGCGCCGCATAACGCCGCGCTGTAAAAGAGACTGGCACCGGGCTAAAAATTCAGCCACACCCATATTGAGCCGGGCGGCCATCTGGCCAAACGGGGCTGACGTTAACGGCAGGTCTTGCTGTAATTCATTGATTACCCGCCGTTCTATTGCCGAGAGCTCGACCGGCGACGGCAGAGTACCCCCGCCCAGATGGGTGCCTATCTTGAACTGCTTCAGCACCGGCAGCGAAAAAACAGCCTCGGCACCGATAGCCTGGCTCAGACGCTGAACTTCAGCCTCAAGGTCAGCCTGCGGCGGCAGCGACAGGGTGAACCAGAGATTAAGCTGGTGCTCCCGTTCGTAGCCGTGGCTTATTCCGGGGTGTTCATTGATAATCTTGGATGCTTTATCTAAATAATCCTGGCTTATCTTCATTACCACCAGCGTCGTCTGGTAGCCCAGACACCGGCTGTCCAGCACCGGGCCTATCTCTCGAACAATACCCGCCGCCTCCAACTTTTTGATGTGCTCAATGACCTCGTCCTGGCTGATGCCCAGACGCCGCCCTAGCTCGGCATATGGCTCCCCGCTCAGGGGGAACTCCGCCTGAACAAGGTCAAGCAGTCTGGTTTCAAGGCGATTTAATTTCATGCCAGACACCCCCCGGCAGGCGGTTCATAGACACAGTAAGGCTCCGCCTCAAGGTAATCCCCGGTAGCCTCATAGGCACGCGCCCGGCAGCCACCGCAGACCAGTTTATACTCGCAGAGACCGCACTTCCCTTTCAGCTGCGAAAGGTCTCTCAGCTGGTTAAACAGGGGTGAATTGAACCAGATTTGGCTAAAACTTTCCTGTCTGATATCGCCGGCGATCACATCAAGATAGCCGCACCCCTTCACCTTGCCCTGGGAAGAGATAAAGCAGAAGCTGATGCCGGCGAGACAGCCCCGCGTGATAGTGTTCCCCGGGTTGTGACCGGTGCTCGGCAGCGGGCTTTTTACCTGTTCCTGCCTCTGCTGGACGACACGCAGGTAGTGGGGCACATCGGTCGGCTTGAAGAACATTCTATCCCCCAGCTCCAGCTGTTTATCGTATATCCAGTTGAGCGCCTGCTCGTACTGCCCCGGCGGTAGCTCCACTGATTCCAGCCCCTTGCCCCGCCCGGTAGGCACCAGCATAAAGGGGTGAAAGGCGACCGCCCCCACCCCCAGTGCCAGACTCAATAAATCATCCAGATAGCCCACATTGAGCTGGGTGATGGTGCTGTTAATCTGGACTTCAATGCCCGCCTTACGGGCATTGGTAATACCAGCCAGGGCGGCGTCAAAGGCGCCCGCCTGACCGCGAAAGTCATCCTGAAGCCGGGCGACGGGAAAGTCGAGGCTGACGCCGACACGCGATATCGGCACCGCCTTCATTTTCCGAGCCATTTCCGCAGTGATGAGGGTGCCGTTGCTACCCATAACCACCCGCAGCCCCTTACCCACCGCATAGTCGGCAATCTGAAAGACATCCTGCCTGACCAGCGGCTCCCCGCCGGTGAGGATAATAATCGGCCGGCCCACCTCCAGTATCCGGTCAACGAGACGGAAACACTCTTCGGTAGTCAGCTCATCGGGATACTGCTCATCGCCTGACGAGCTGCGGCAGTGGGCGCAGAATAGATTGCAGTTCCGGGTCACCTCCCAGGCGACCAGCCGCAAATCGGGGGTAAGTATATCTTCCGGTTTGGCTGCCATCAGCTTATGCCAATCTCCCTATCACTCAGGTAACAGGCGGGGTCTTCCGCCCAGACATCGCCGAAGACCGCCTCCGCCCGTACCCGCAGGTTGCCGTTGCAGAGCCCAAGATAACGACAGCGCCCGCAGCGTCCCTTGAGCAGGCTCCTGCGGTTGCGCAAATTCTTTAGCAATGGCTCGGAGGTGTCCCGCCAGATATCACTGAAATTTCGCTGCTGGACATTGCCCAGCGAATAGTGCCACCAGAACTGGTCGGGGTGGACATTGCCCACATCATCAACGGCGGCTATCCTGATACCGGAGTTATTGCCGCCGTTTCGTTTCAGTAATTCCAAAACCCGGTCGGCGCGCGCCGGGTCGCTTTCTTTCAGCTTGAGATAGAGATAGACACCGTCGGCGTGGTTGTCCACGGTGAGGACTTCCTTAGGCAGACCGCGCCGGTGCAGGTCTAAAGTATGCTCGCAGATATTATCCACCACCGCCCTAGTCTGGGAATGGGTGATGTCCTCTTCCTTAAGATTGCTACCCCGCCCCGAGTAGGCGAGGTGATAGAAACAGACACGGTCAATGCCCTCCGCCTCGATTAACTGAAAGATAGCCGGAATCTGCTGGTAGTTGTGCCGGGCGATGGTCAGACGCAGTGACACCCTCAACCCGGCGTTGATGCAGGCCCTGATGCCGCTAACGGCTTCCTGATAGGCGCCCTCTTTACCGCGGAAATAGTCATTGCTGGCGCCGATGCCGTCCATGCTTATGCCTATCTCGGCAAAACCGATGTTGCTCAGCGTACTGGCTACTTTTTCGGTAATTAATGTGCCATTGGTGGAGAGGACAACCCTTATCCCCAGTTCTCTAGCCAGGCCAGCCAGCTCAAAGATATCCTGCCTCAGCAGCGGCTCGCCGCCAGAAAATAAAATTACCGGCACACTAAACTCGGCTAAGTCAGCGATAAATTTTTTACCGGCTTCAGTATCCATTTCCTGCGGGGACTTCTGGCTGTCGGCAAGGGCATAACAGTGCCGGCAGCTTAAATTGCACTGCCGGGTGCAGTTCCAGACCACCACCGGGCGCGGGTCCTTTTGGGCTGACTCCTGCCCGTAACGGAGTTTGTCACCGAAGCTGACATTATCGCAGAGGAGACGCGAGACTGATATCACCCCTTAGCTCCTCCCCCCACTTCACCCGCCTTTTGCTGGTGAGCCGCCACCAGCGAGACCAGCGCCTCATCCATAACATGGGTGACCAGCGGTATCGCCTCCACCACCCGCCCGGTAAAGGCTTCTTTCTTTCTCATCAACTGGGTGGCGGCGTGCATAATCGGCTCACGGTGCAAAATAAAAGCCTCCACAGAATCAGTGAGGGTCAGCCCTGTCTCGGCCAGGGTTTGGCCGAAATCGTGACCGACCTCATGAACCAGCCCGGTGGTCTCCTCCCGTTTGGCTGGCTCAGTGATGTATTTAATTATTAAATCAAGCAGGCGCCGGCCTAGCTCCGCCATATGCCGTCCTGACTGCTCATTGAGATGGTAAAACCAAGGCTTGTCCTTCAGGGAGGTACGCGCAATCTGGCGCAGTATCTCAGCCGTATCCTCCAGTTCCAGAACCAGGTCTTTGATGCCCAGCATCTTGTGGTTCGAGCTCATGAACTTCTTCAGCTCCGCCCGGGAGTAACGGCGGTGCCCGCCCGGGGTGACAAATGCCTTTATCTTGCCCTCATCGGTCCACTGGCGTAGCGCTGCCTCACTGACCCCCAGCAAATGGCTGGCTTCACTGATACTGAGTAAAGGCTCCGGCTCCAAAACTCCCCCCGAAATCTGCCAAAATTTGCTAAATCCTACAAAAATCTGCATCATTATACTGTATAAAAAAGAGGAGTGCAAGGGGTTTTTGGGGGGGAGCAAAAAAATAGCTTTGACAGGTCTTGAAACAAAAAGAGGGCTTACCTCATAGCCCCCCTTGTAAGATAATCTCACCCGCTCCAGCCCACCGGCATGATGTAGAGGGGCTGGCAGTCTTTGTCCAGATACAGTACCCGGCTGACTTCTTCGTCGCGGAAGGCGCCGACGGCGACGGTATTAAGTCCCAGGGCAACTGCCTGGAGGTAGATATTCTGCCCGACGTGCCCCACCTCAATATGCACGTATCTCTCCCCCCGGCTCCCGTAGCGCCAGGTTGTCCGCTGGTACTCGACACAGAGTACGATATTTAGCGGCGCCCGGTAGATAAACGCCTCATTCAGCGCCGCCCGGGCTAGCTCCCGCCTCAGGTCGCCGGCAAGGTGCCTACTTAAGGTGTGCTCCTCGGGATTATACTGGTACACACCCTCACTTATATTCTCAACGCCGTTCTGCCCGCAGACGACAAAGACGTCCAGGGGATAGGTCGCCCCGGCGCTGGGGGCAGTGCGGAACTGCCGCAAGGGTTCGCTGATGCCCTGCGTCGCCCACAGCATCTGGGAAAGGTGGGAAAGTGAAAGAGGCCGGGGGGTGAAGTCCCGTATTGAGCGGCGCCGGGCAAGGGCTTCCTCCAGCGATATTTTGCCTCTGGGGCGGGGAGGGGGCAGATAGATAGGCTGATTATCTTTCATGGCTTGATTATAACAACTAAAATAACACTAATACAGCCAATTTGGGGCACAGCTTGGAGCTTGTTTCAGCGTGTAGTATAATTAGTTAGCCTGGCATTTAGGGGGAAACCGAGATGGATGATGAGATTAAGAGTGCCCATGAGATAGCTATGGAAAAGGTGGCTCAGCTGGGGGAGGTAACCGACCAAGAGCGCCTGAGCTGGAAGTACATCCCGGAAGGGGAGAAGCTGGCGGCACGCTACCTCAAGCAGGGGCTTAATCTGGTGGCTGAGCTGAGCCAGTATGAGGAAAAGGTGAAGGAATACGTTATCAAGGGTGCCGAAGGGATACTAGCACGGAACATCAATCTGCCCAAAGACGAAGCTATCAAGAAAACCAACCGCCGGGCAATGGACGGCTTGAAAGCGCTGAAGCGCGACAAGGCCGGTGTGGAGAATATCTTTAGCCAGATGAGGCGCCTCTTTGACCACTATCTGGAAACGGGGGAGCAACAGCGCCGGCAGGCTTACGAGACCCTGAAGGCCGATTTTAACGCCAAAGTCCAGCAAGCAGTCCAGCAACAGACAGGCATGCCGATGGGGATAAAGATTGATATTGAAAGAGAGCCCCAGTTCCAGGAGGAGTGGCGCCGAATGCAGGCCCAGCTGGATACGCCCTATCTGGGCTATTTAGACCAGTACAAGCAGGCGCTGGCCAGCATTAGCTGATGGGGATAACCGATGGATATTGATGACGAGAGAATCAAATACGTCGTTGAGCACACCGAAATAATCAGACCGCCGAAGCAGAGTCTGGCCACCTTCGGCACGACCAATATTGGCTATTACCTGCTGACGGTACCAGCTTATACCGAGCTGGTCAAGGATGTCGCCGAGACGGCGGTCAGGGAGGGGCGGATAATTGTGGGCCGACCGAGGATTGTCACTCCCTACTACCTCTCCCGCCTGGAGGGGTTCAGCCCGGAAGCCAAAAGATATTTTGAGCTGCTCATCAAGACCCAGGGGCGTGATGCCCCCGGCCTGTTCTACAGCTTCCGCAACGAGCCGAAAGAGCTCAGCATCGTATCGGATAACCTGCCGGCGGTGATCGACAAGCTCAATGCCAAGCTAGACAAGGGTGGTGACCCCCTGACCTCAATCATCAAGGGGCAGGACGAGCTCTGGGATGTCTCGCTGCTCAAGTTTATCTATGAAATTACCCGCAGCTCACTGCAGGATAACCTGACGCAGATGGAAACCAGGGGACTGCTGGATATAGATACCAAGGGTATCCCGGCTGATGCCAAGGCTAGAATTGAGGAGCTTTTCGGGCGGGTTGCCCGGGGTGAGCTTGAACCCCGTGAATTAAAAGATGAGCTTGACCGCTGGGGAGTCTTTGAGGAGTACCAAGACCGATTCTTCAATATCTTCCGCCAGAGAAGATAGGAAATTGATACCGTGAAGATTTCGCTGATTGACGCCAGAGACCTGTCCGAAGCCTGGTTCCTCTGCCTGCGCCAGACGCTGACCGAAGGCACCAAGTATAGAATTGAGCGGGGCAGCTACGCTGGTCAGCAGCGCTGGGAGCTTGAGCTGGTGGTGGTCCAAATCAGACACCCGGCAACCAGGCCCCTGATTCCCAGCGTCCCCGCCGGGGTGCCCCCACCCACCTCAATGGAATATGTGGAAAACTACCTCCCCTACCTGATGACCGCCCACAAGGGCGAGGAAGAACAATATACCTACGGCCAGTACCTGGAAAAACAGATTACCGAAGTAATCAAGATGTATAAGGAGAACGGTTTTAATACCAATCAGGCTTTTATGGCGATAGGCAATGAGCAGTCTATCTACCTTGCCGACCCCCCCTGCCTCCGCGCCATCGATACCCGGATCCGCAATAACCAGCTCCACTTCATCGTCTATTTCCGCTCCTGGGATCTGTGGGCTGGCTTCCCCTCCAACCTAGCCGCCATCCAGCTGCTCAAAGAGTATATGGCGTCCGAGATAGGGGTTGATGATGGCGAGCTCATCGCCATGAGCAAGGGCCTGCACCTCTATGAGTATGCCTGGGAATTAGCCCAGCTTACCGCCGCCATGGCATAACTCAGCTTTGCGCCAGAACCCCGCTCAGACTCGCTCAAATTGCCACAGAGCCCAGTACTATTTCAACCAATAGCAACACAACCTTACCTTTTCCCCTTTTTAGCGTTATAATAAGCTAGAACCTAACATAAGGAGATTTCACCATGAAAAAGATGGCGATGGCTTTAATGCTGGTGGTACTCGTCCTGATACCAGTTGCCTGTGCCGGGGCAGCCCAAGAAGCAGGAGCACCGGCAGTAATCGCCCCCTCCGCACCGGCGCCGGCACCAGCCGAACCAGCAGGAGTGATGCCAGGGAAAGACTATACCTCTGAAGGTATGCCCGGCGTCACCGAAGAGCGGATGATAATCCGCACCGGCGATATATCACTGGTGGTTACCGATGTCATGCAGGCCCGTGATGAGGTTGCCCATCTGGCGGCAAGCCTTAACGGCTATGTCGTCTCGTCCCGAATCTGGGGGGAGGAACAGGAGATGCGAGGGCAGATCTCGATTCGAGTGCCGGATGAACAGTTCGAGACCGCCTTAGCCAAGCTGAGAGAACTGGCCATAAGGGTGGAATCGGAGAGCACCGACAGCCAGGATGTAACCGAGGAGTATATTGACCTGGAAGCCCGGCTGAAGAACGCCGAAGCCACCGAGAGTCAGTATCTCGCCCTGCTGGACAGAGCCACCGAAGTGGAAGACATCCTCAACATCTATAACAGCCTGTCCCGAGTGCGCACTGAGATTGAGCAAATCAAGGGGCGGATGCAGTACCTGGAGCGGACTACATCAATGTCCTACATCTCGGTGAGGCTGGAGCCGGAAACTACTGCCGCGCCACTGGCCCGTGCCGGCTGGAGTGTACTAGAGGAGTTCAAATCAGCCATCCGTGGTATCGTTGTCTTCGGGCAGTGGCTGGGCACCATAGCCATCTGGCTGATAATCTTTGTCCCATTGTGGGGAGCTATCATCGGGATTATCTACTACTGGCGTCGGCGCCACAAGAAGGCTTAGCACTCTACTTTGACCGCAGCCGTGCTATCACTTCTGGCTGAGCTAAGCCACCCACGGCGATAACTTTATTCTGGCTGGTGTGACCGGATATTATAGTTATCACCCTTTTATCCAGCGCTAATTGCCGGCTTAAAAGGGCGATCAGTTCCCGATTTGCTTTACCTTTGACCGGCGGGGCGGCTACTCTTACCCGCCATACACCACCGCTAAAGCCAACCACCTCGCTCCGGGCAGCACCCGGATAGACCCTCAATGAGATTCTGGCTTCACTTTCGGTCATAGCTTATGGAGGCTATTCATAAGACCCGGCACGCCCAACAGCGAAAGCGATGGTGGCCAGGAGTAAAACCGCCGACAGTGCCAGCCAGAACATGGTGGTAAACTCGGCACCGAGTGGTGGCATATACCCAAAGGCATTGACAATTCCAGCCACCGCACTTAGCCCGCCCAGAGCACCAAAAATCCAGGCTAAAATTCCCATGATAGAACCTCCCCAGGTTAAGTAGTGCCCGACCTGTTTTGGCTTTATTCTAGCCCATAGTTACGCTATAATCAATAGTTACCGTCCAATTATGAAATAATAAGGTAGGGGTTATAAAGTAAGGGGAACATGACCAGTTTAGCGCAAGAGATCGGCAATCGGCTGCGGCAAAAGGGGCTGACCTTGGGGGTAGTTGAATCAGCCAGCGGTGGTCTAATCTCACACCTGATAACCAATGTCCCCGGCAGCTCCGACTATTATAAAGGGTCAATTACCGCCTACCGCGATGAGACCAAGACCGGGGTGGTGGGCGTAAAATCAGCTACGGTCAATAAATACGGTGCGGTCAGCCCCCAGGTGGCTGAGGAAATGGCCGCCGGGGGGAGAAAAATATTAGCCAGCGATATATGCCTGGCTGATACCGGTATCGCCGGACCGACCGGAGGCAGCACCGAGAAACCGGTCGGGCTATTCTATATTGGCTTGGCCCACTCCGGAGGGACCTCAAGCCAGAAACACTTCTTCCCGGGAAGCCGGGAGGAGAATAAACAGGCCGCCGCCCGGGCAGCACTGGGCTGGTTGAAAGAATATCTAACAAGTCTGAAATAGAAAGGGGTAAGTTGCCGAAAAAGATGGTCAAAATAGTCAGCGCTATCCTGATAACCCTGCTTGCCCTGATATCGGTGTCTTCCTGTGCCCCGATACCCGAGCCCGAATATGCCAGCGCCATCACCGAGGAAATCCTGCAGGCACTGAGCCAGGATGACTACGCCAAGTTCACCGAACGCTTTGATGAAAATATTGAAAAAATCATGCCCGAGAAGAAATTCCACGAACTTGCCGCCGAGGTTGAGGCCAGAGCCGGTAGCTATCAATCCAAGGAATTCGTCAAGGCGGAAGACAGCGGCTTTTCCATCATTGTTTACTATGGCGCCCGCTTTACCGAGGAACCGGATGAAGTTCTCATTGAGATTCGTTTCAAGGAGCTCGACGGGGAGATACGTGTAACCTACTTTAACATTGATTCCCCCAAGCTACGCGGCAACTAGTTCGGCGATGTAGCCGGTAACTTCCCCTTTTTTCACCAGGGGCAAGAGCAAACTTTTCCCGTAAATTCATTGTTATTGCCCTTTATCAGTGCTATACTTGGGCAAACTTAGCACCTAGAAAGTGATTTTGGTATGAAAAGAGTAGATAAACGTGCCTGGGATGAACTGCGACCGGTAACGATAACCACCGGCTACCAGAGCTTTGCTGAAGGCTGCGCCCTGATTGAAATGGGCCAGACCCGAGTGCTGTGCTCGGTCAGTGTTGAGGAAAAAGTACCCAACTTCCTCAAGGGGGAGGGGAGCGGCTGGATTACCGCCGAATACGCCATGCTCCCCCGTGCCACGGTTACCCGCACCCCCCGCGATGCCTTTCTGGGCCGGGTGGGAGGCAGAAACCAAGAGATACAGCGCCTCATCGGGCGCTCGCTACGGGCAGTAACCGACCTTACCGCACTGGGTGAACGGACCCTGATTGTGGACTGTGATGTGCTTCAGGCCGACGGCAGCACCCGGACCGCCGCCATCACCGGCGCCTATGTCGCTCTCTATCAAGCCCTGCAGACGCTGGGTAATATGGGCATCATCTCCGCCATGCCGCTAGACAGCGCCGTCGCCGCCACCAGCGTCGGGATCCTGCGCAGTAATATGCTGCTTGACCTCTGCTATGATGAGGATTTCAATGCCGAGGTTGACTTTAACGTAGTGATGACCAGCCAGGGCAAGTTTGTTGAGCTTCAGGGCACTGCTGAAAGCAAGCCCTTCAGCAAGGAGAATATTGACGACCTGCTTGAGCTGGCACAAAAGGGCATCAAAGAGCTATTCCAGATTCAGCAGTCGGTTATTAATACCCTGAAGAAGGCGGCTTAGGGGCGCACCTGCCCGCTACCCTGAATAATCCACTTATAGCTGGTCAGTTCTCTTAACGCCATCGGGCCGCGGGCGTGCATCTTCTGGGTGCTGATGCCCACCTCAGCCCCCAGCCCGAACTGAGCGCCATCGGTAAAGCGGGTGCTGGCATTGGCATAGACACAGGCGGCATCAACTTCATTCAGAAAGCGCGCTGCCGCCGCTTTATCCCCGGCGACAATCGCCTCGGAGTGCCCGGAGCCGTAGCGCTCAATGTGCTCCAGCGCCTCATCCAGAGACCTGACCACCTTAATTGCCGCCTTCAGGGAGAGGTACTCTTTCCCCCAGTCCTCATCGGTGGCCGCCACCAGCTTCAGTCCGGAAACCGATTTCAGAATGGCCCGCGAAGCCTCATCACAGTGCATCTCCACCCCAGCTTTGGCCCATTCTTCAGCGATTAAAGGCAGATATTGCTGGGCAATATCGGCATGAACCAGCAGGGTGTCCAGGGCGTTGCACACCGTGGGACGCTGCACCTTGGCGTTAAAGGCGATGGCTACCGCCATGGCCACATCGGCGCTCTTATCGACATAGGTGTGGCAGACACCGATGCCACCGGTCACCACCGCCATGCTGGCGTTTTCCTTGACCAGCCGGATTAGCCCCGCCCCACCGCGGGGGATGAGCAGGTCAATCACGTCCCTCATTTTGAGCATATGCTGCACCAGAGTCCGGTCAATGCTGTCAATAGATTGCACCGCCCCCCGAGGCACACCAGCGGCCTCAGCCGCCTCCCGGACTATCTTAGCCAAGACGGTATTGGAGTTAACCGCCTCTTCGCCACCCCGGAGGATGACGGCGTTGCCCGATTTCAGGCAGAGCGCCGAGATATCAACGGTAACATTGGGCCGGCTCTCGTAGATGGCGCCGATTACCCCCAGCGGCACCCGCTTCTTGCCTATCTGCAGGCCGTTGGGCAGGGTGCGCAGCTCAAATACCTCGCCCACCGGGTCGGGGAGGTCGGCCACGGTGAGCACATCCTGGGCAATAGCCTCAATTCGGTCCGAGTTGAGCATCAGGCGGTCAAGCATCGCTTGGCTCATCCCGGCCGCCTCACCCGCCTTATAGTCAATCTCATTGGCTTTCAGTATCCCGCCCTTTTTAGCCACCAGCTCTTTGGAAATAGAATTTAAAGCCTTGTTCTTGACCTCAGTAGGCAGGTAAGCCAGCCGGCGCGAAGCCGCCTTAGCCGCCTTGCCCTTCGCTTCCAGTTCTGCAATTCCCGATTTCATATTCTGGCTCCCTTTTATATTTAAAAAATAACCTACAGCACCACCAGGTTATTGCGGTGGACGACTTCCGAGCCGTAGTCATAGCCGAGGCGGCGGACGATACCCTTGGAGTGCGTCCCTTTAATCGTCTCAATATCGCTGGCGCTATAATTGCTGATACCGCAGCCGAGGCGATTGCCTTCAGGGTCATAGATATTGACGATATCGCCCCGCCCGAACTTACCCTTGATTTCCCTGATACCGGCGGGTAACAGGCTGCGGCTCTGCTTCTTCAAAGCCAAAGCGGCCCCCTCATCCACCACCAGCCCGCCCCGGGTGGTCAGACCGCTGAGCATCCAGCGCTGGCGGCTCTCCAGTTTGGAAGCCGCGGGCACAAAGCGGGTGCCCACCGCCTCACCCTTAGCCAGCCGCAGAATAGCCCCCGGCTTACGCCCGTCGGCAATAACCACGCTTACCCCGGAGGCAGTCGCCAGCTTGGCCGCCTCTATCTTGGTCACCATACCACCGGTGCCCAGATGTCCCGGGCTAGCCGCCGCCAGCTTCTCAATACGGGCATCTATCTTGGCCACCTGTGAGATAAGCCGGGCATCGGGGTCGGCACGGGGGTCAGCGGTATACAGCCCGGCGGTATCGGTCAGGAGCAGCAAAAGGTCGGCATCAACCAGATTGGCCACCATGGCGGAGAGATTATCGTTATCGCCGAACTTGGCTTCCTGAATCTCGTCCACGGCGACCACATCATTCTCGTTGACGATGCAGACCACCCCCAGCTCAAGCAGTGCCAGCAGGGTGTTGCGGGCATTGAGATAGCCCGAGCGGTCGGCAAGATCAGCCTTGCTGAGCAGTGCCTGCGCCACGGTGATATCGTGCTGCCCGAACAGCTGCTCCCAGACATACATCAGCCGTCCCTGCCCCACCGAGAAGAAGACCTGCTTCAAGGGGATGCCCTTGACCTTGGTGGTCAGCCCCATTTTGTGCCGTCCCGAGGCGATTGCCCCCGATGATACTACAATAAGCTCCCGCCCCTGCCGGTGAAGCTCGGCCACTTGCTCCACCAGCGCCGACATTATCGCCTGGTTCAGGCTGTCGCTACCGCCAGTAAGCAGGCTGGTGCCGAACTTGGCCACAATGCGGTGATAGGGCAATAAATTTTGGTTCCGGCTTGCCTTTTTCATTGACATAAACCCGGGTGAATTTCCCCCATTATAGCAAGCTGGGCTAATTTGGACAATGAGCGCTGGGTTGGTGGGACGGCTCAGGCTATGCTAGAATCTATCTTTGGAGGGCTAGGCCGGTTCGGCTAGCCCTAGGGGTATTTGGGGACCAAAATGAACTTAGACTTAACTCAGCTGCTGCAGTTAATTAAAGAGGTGCCCGCCTACCGCCAGCTTTTAGCTGAGCTAGAGGAGCCGAATAGCGACACCAGGGCGGTGGTGCTTGATGCCGCCAAGCCCTACTTTCTGGCAGCGCTATATCATCACCTAAAGCGACCGATGCTGGTGGTTACTGCTGCCCCGGAAAACAGCCAGCGACTTCAGGAGCAGCTCTCAATCTGGCTGGCGTCGGCAGAGATAAGGCGCTTTCCCGAGCCCGACGCCCTGCCCTACCAGCGCGTCGCCGCTGATACCTCCACCGAGCTGGCTAGAATTCAGGCGCTCTCGGCGCTGCTAAATAAAGACACCCCCATTATGATTACCTCGGCGGCAGCGCTAATGCAGAAGGTAGCCCCGCACCATGAATTCTCTTCATCGTTTCACACCATAAAGCCGGGCATGGAGATTGAGCCCCTTAAATTATTGAGTCAGTGGGAGGCAATCGGCTACCAGAGAGAGAGCCTGGTGGAGGTGCCGGGGACAATGAGCCAGCGCGGTGGCATCATTGACGTCTATCCCTCCACTTCAGAGCTGCCCGCCCGGCTTGAGTTCTTCGGCAACACTATCGATAGCCTGCGCCTGTTTGACCCGGCCAGCCAACGCTCCCAGGAGAGCATTTCCGAGATAATTATCGGCCCCGCCACCGAGCTATTAAGTAAAACCCTGACCGAAACGACGCTGACCAGCCTTGATTTGAGCGGCTGCCGTGAGGAGGTGCGTGCGCAGTTCCAGGAGGAAATCGTCAGCCTGCGCCACCAGCAGCGACCGGAGAATATCGGCTTCTACGCCCCGCTGTTCAACCCCGACAGCCTGCTTGATTATCTACCCCAGAATGCCATGCTCATCATTGACGAGCCGGAAAATATTAAACCGGCCATTGCCGAACTGGACAGCGAAGCCGACGAACTAAGGTTGGAGAAAATAAAAGACGGCGAGCTACCGCGCCACTTCCCCCACCCCTACTTCAACTGGGCGGAATTATCAGCGAAATTAACCAACCGACATTGTCTCAGCCTCAGTGCCTGGGGGGTTGTTGAGGCAAAAATTTACCAGCTGGGCTTTAGCCCCGCCCCCACCTACGCCGGACAGCTACCCGTCTTCCTCCACAAGGCAAAAGAGATGCTTGCCCGGAAAGAGCGGCTCATTCTGTCCAGCCACCAGGCCAGCCGCCTGTCCGAGTTGCTCTACGAAGAAAATATTATCGCCCCCGCCCTCACCGAAATCAAAGAGCTGCCCCCGCCCGGCTCGCTGACCCTGCTCCAGGGCTCGCTGGCCGAAGGGTGGGTAATAAATAACACTTATCTCCTGACCGATGCCGAGCTCTTCGGCTTTATCAAGGCGCGCCGGCTGGTGAAAAAGCACCCGGTGCCCCACCACCGGCTCCTCGCCGAGATAAACCCCGGGGAATACGTGGTCCACGTGGAGTACGGCATCGCCCGCTTTGCCGGCGTCACCACCATGAAGACAGATAACATCGAACGGGAGTATCTTGCCTTGGAGTATGCCGCCGGCGACCGCCTCTATGTGCCCACCGACCAGATTGACCGCGTCAGCCGCTATGTCGGCGCCGGCGACCGGGCGCCGGTGCTGAGCCGGCTGGGCAGCGCCGAGTGGCACAAGACCAAGCAGCGGACCAGAGAATCGGTCATCAACATCGCCCGGGAGCTACTCGCCCTCTACGCCACCCGGGAGGTCGTCCCCGGCTTCGCCTTCGCCACGGATACCGCCTGGCAGGAGGAGCTGGAGGCTTCGTTTCCCTATGTGGAGACCGCCGACCAGCTGGAGGCGGTGGCGCAGGTGAAGCAGGATATGAGCCAGACCAAGCCGATGGACAGATTAGTCTGCGGGGATGTCGGCTACGGCAAGACCGAGGTCGCCGTGCGCGCCGCCTTCAAGGCAGTGATGGGCGGGAAGCAGGTGGCGGTGCTGGTGCCGACCACGGTGCTCGCCGAGCAGCACTATGCCACCTTCAAGCAGCGTTTGGACGCCTTCCCGCTCCGAATCGAGGTCCTGAGCCGGTTTAAGTCACCAAAAGAGCAGTCGCCGATAATAAAAGACCTGGCCAACGGCAAGGTGGATATCTGCATCGGCACCCACCGCCTGCTCCAGAAAGATATTGTCTTCAAAGACCTGGGGCTGCTGATTATTGACGAGGAGCAGCGCTTCGGCGTCAACCACAAGGAGCACTTCAAGCGGCTGCGCCAGGAGGTGGACGTGCTCACCCTGAGCGCCACCCCCATCCCCCGCACTCTGCATATGTCGCTGGTCGGGGTGAGGGATATGAGCACCATGGAGACGCCCCCCGAAGAAAGACTACCCATCAGGACCTACGTTGCCGAATACAACGAGAGGCTCATCCGGGAAGCCATCCTGAGGGAGCTAGAAAGGAACGGGCAGGTCTTCTTCGTCCACAACCGGGTGCAGAGTATCGCCCTGATGGCCAATAAATTAGCACAGCTGGTGCCCGAGGCGAGAATCGCCATCGCCCACGGCCAGATGCCCGAAGCCGAATTAGAGCGTGTGATGGCTGACTTCACCCAGGGCCGGAGCGATGTCTTGGTCTGCACCACCATCATCCAGTCCGGGCTAGATATGCCCAACGTCAACACCCTCATCGTCAACAAAGCCGACAAGTTCGGCCTGACCGAGCTCTATCAGTTGCGGGGCAGAGTGGGGCGGGGGGCGAACCTGGCCTATGCCTACTTCCTCTACGAGCGGGAGAAGCGCCTCACCCCCACCGCCCAGAAGCGGCTGAAGACCATCTTTGCCGCCACCGAGCTCGGCTCCGGCTTCGGCATCGCCATGAAGGACCTCGAAATCAGGGGCGCCGGCAATTTGCTCGGGGTGAGGCAGAGCGGGTTTATCAACGCCGTCGGCTTCAGCCTGTACTGCCAGCTGCTCGCCGAGGCAGTTGACGAGCTAAAGGCGAAGCGGGCCGGCGTGCCCAAATTAAAAGAGCGCCGCCCGCCACCCCCCAGTGTTGATTTGCCCCTGCCCGCCTTTATTCCCGATGAATACGTCGCCGATTTAAACACCCGCCTCAGCCTCTACCGCCGGCTGAGCAAGCTGGAAGATATCAATCAAATAGACGAGGTGGCTCAGGAGTTTGCCGACCGCTTCGGCGCCCCGCCCCCCGAGGTGGAGAACCTGCTCTATGCCATCCGGATTAAGCTCTTGGCGAGCGGGGCGGGCATTGAGTCCATCACCTCGGAAGACCGCCAGCTGGTGCTGCGCCGCCTTCAGGGGATGCGCTTTGACAAAGAAAAGCTTGAGCCCTATCTGAAGAAACTGGGCTCCCCCCTCAAAGACGCCATCACCGTAACCCCCACCCAGCTCCGCCTCCACCCCAAACGGCTGGGCGGGGAGTGGAAAAGGGTGCTGGAGGAGATATTAAAAGGGGTGGGGTAATATAATTTGTTCCACCCTTTAAAAAGATGTGTTACAATTCTTATGTAAGACACAATAGAGGAAACTAGAAAGTGACAGGCGCCGATTATTTTATACAAATTTTCGCCGTAGCTCTCGGGGCTAGTGGTGCAGCTTCAGCACTACTAACTATGGGGTTGGGTAGATTATGGGTTAAGTGAGAGCCAAGTGAGAGCTAAGATGACAAAGCGAGTTCTGCTGGCGGTGGTGATGGGGATGATGGTGCTGCCCCTGGTTTTGCTCCTGGGGTGTGAGGAGCTGGGGGGGCTGGGGGAGGATTTAACCCAGCCGACGGCGAAGGAGCCGAAGATAGCCCGCTCGGCTACACTGG
>CP070693.1:539613-562760 GCA_020353235.1 Dehalococcoidia bacterium
GGCGACACCGTCAACGAACTAGTTGGAGGTACTAACTTCGTGCCAGGCACCACCTACTACTGGCGAGTCAAGGTCACCGAACCAGTGGAGAGCCCGTGGTCAGAGAGCCGCTCGTTCATGGTAGCTGAGGCTGAGGCACCAGCACCAGTAACGGTTACGCCAGCACCACCGGCACCAGAGATTACCATTGAGGTACCAGCGGCACCTGAGGTAGTTCTGCCCGCACCTGTGGTAGAGATACCTGAGGTAGCTCCGGCTATCCCAGCCGCACTACTCTGGACAATAGTGGTTATTGGCGCTATTCTGGTGGTTGCCTTGATAGTCCTCATCGTCAGAACCCGAAAAGTTACCTAAAAAGTAACTTATAGCCTGAGGGCTAACACCAGATACCCCGAGAGCCCCCCGAAATGCGGGGGGCTCTCTTTTTTACCCGATGCAACAAACTCTGGTTGACTGCCCCTTCCGGGCAAGGCTAAAATTTGCCTGACGTCTATGAAAAGAGTATATCTATCTCTGGGCTTTTAACTATCCTGCTGGTGATGGTAATCACAGCTCGAAGAGTTTAATAATCAAGCAGAAAGACCCGCGTACTGTCAGGTAGACTCGCCTTAGTGAGGGAGAGTTTAGGCTGGGATTTAACTTCTTTTACCCCTATCTCTTTGAGAAATCGATCCACCGACTCCAGCTTCCACTTCAGCGCCGGCGTCTGGTAGTGCATCGGAATTACCACCTTTGGCTCAAGCTGCCGTACTACCTCAGCCGCCAAGGGGGCATCAATAGTATACATCCCGCCCACCGGGAGCAGCAGCACATCCACATTACCCATCCCCTCCACCTGCTCGGCAGTAAGCACATGCCCCAGGTCACCAAGGTGGCAGACCAACACCTCATCTATCTGGATAAGATATACGATATTTTTACCCCGACTTCGTCCCTCTTCAGCATCGTGATAGGTGGCGATGCCGATAATCAAAACGCCCTTGATTTCATACTCACCGGGTCTGGCCACCACCCTCGGTTCACCACCAATACCCTGCACATAGGCGTGATCGGAATGTTCATGGCTTACGGTGACAATGTGAGCCGTGGGCTTGCCCAAGGTGTAGCCCTCATCAGGGGAATAGGGATCGGTAATAACTGTAACCTGACTACCCTTAATCCGGAAGCAAGAATGCCCCAACCAGCTAATCTCCATATGCCCCCCAATATAGCAGAGGTAAGTTTGATGGTCAATAAGCAAATTTTACCTTGACAAATAACAGCCAAAAATGGTAAGTTAAATATTAATTAGCAGTCTAAGGTTGAGACTGCTAATTAAAGGAGGCTAAAATGATATCGCCTCGAACGGGAACCATACTCAAGTCTATAGTGGAAGAACATATTGTCAGGGGGACTCCAGTATCATCACAGTGTCTGACTGCTGACTATGCGCTGGGGGTCAGCCCGGCCACAGTGCGCAATGAGATGGCACGCCTAGAGCAAGAGGGGTTTATCCTACGGCCCTACCCCTCCGCCGGCAGCATACCCTCAGACAAGGGCTATCGCTACTATGTGGAAACGCTGACTGACATCGAGCTTCCGCTGGCGGAACGGCGTTTAATCAGCCACCTCTTCCACCAAGTAGAGAGAGACATGGAGGAGTGGTTGCGACTGGCGGCCACGGTTACCGCCCGGCTAGCCCAGAATGTAGCCTTGGTCACCCTACCCAAACCGATAAACTGCCGCTTCCAGCACCTGGAAGTGATTCTCTTACAGGAATCCTTAGCCCTGATGGTACTCGTTCTGCGCGGCGCCAAGCTAAAGCAACAGCTAATCACCTTTGACCAGGTTACAACCCAGTCAGAGCTGAGTGCGGTTGCCAATAAGCTGAATGTGGATTACGCTGATTTGACCAGACCGCAGATTCTGGCCCGTACCACCCAGCTTCCCGCCCTCGAACAAGGGATAACTGATTGCCTGGCCAAGATGATGCAGGCCGTGGACGAGCAGGAGTATGAAGAGCCATATCTGGACGGCTTACACTTTATCATTAACCAGCCCGAGTTTGCCCACAGCCAGCGGCTCCTGAGCCTGATGGAGCTAATTGAACAGCGCAACCTGCTCAAAACCATCCTACCTTCAAGGCTAGCCGGCCAGGGAGTGCAGATAATTATCGGCAAGGAAAATAAGGCGGAGGCAGTCCACAACCTGAGTGTCGTCATCCACCAGTATGGTCTGCCGATGGAAGCGGTAGGCACCATTGGCGTCGTGGGGCCGACCCGCATGCACTATGGCCGGGCCATCTCCACGATCAATTACCTCGCCCTGGTGCTGAGTGAACTGATCGCCGAACTATACGGCCGGGACAGTCTGACCCGTCCGGAGAGCAACTGATAAGGGGTGAAATAAATGGCACCAGACCGAAGCGAAGCCGAGATAGAAGATAGCCAGGCACTAAAGCAGGCTCTGGCCGAGGAGAAAGAAAAGGCGGAAGCCAATCTGGCTGGCTGGCAGAGAGCCCAGGCCGATTTCATCAACTACAAGCGGCGCACCGAGCAGGAAAAAGAAGAGGCCATTAAATACGCCAACAGCCAGCTTATGCTCTGCCTCTTGCCCATTTTAGACGATCTGGAGCGGGCTTTTGCCGTCATGCCCGAGCGCCCGGCAAAACGGAGCTGGGCCGACGGTATCAAGCTAATTGAGCGCAAGCTGAGGGCAACCCTGGAGACACAGGGGCTATCCCCGATTAAGGCACTGGGTGAGCCCTTTGACCCGCATCAGCATGAAGCGGTACGACAGGCGGCCGGGAAAGAGGGAATCGTTATTGAGGAAGTACAAAAGGGCTACCAGTTCCGTGAGCGGATTATCCGACCGAGCAAGGTGGTGGTGGGCAACGGGGAAGGGACTGGGCCGGGTGAAGACGAATTTTAAGGTTTTAATACCAACAGGAGGCAAAGATAATGGCAAAAGCAGTCGGTATTGATTTAGGGACCACTTTCAGTGAAGTTGCCGTGATGCAGGCGGGGGAACCGGTAGTTATTCCGGCCGCGGAGGGCGGTAACCTGATCCCCTCGGTAGTCGCGGTGAGTAAAAATGGGGAACGCTTGGTCGGGCAGCTTGCCCGCCGCCAGGCGATTGTCAACCCGGATAACACCATCTACAGCATTAAGCGATTTATGGGGCGTAAGTGGGGGGAGCCACCGGGGAGAGAACTACCAGTGGAGGAGGACGCTAAACGCAAGACCTACAAGGTGACCAAGGCAGCCAACAACGATGTGCGGGTGGTGATGGGAGACAAAGAGTACAGCCCGCCCGAAATCTCGGCCATGATTCTGCAGAAACTGAAGGCAGATGCCGAGGCTTACCTCGGCGAGAAGGTTGCCGATGCCGTCATCACCGTCCCGGCCTACTTTAACGATGCCCAGCGGCAGGCAACCAAAGACGCCGGTGCCATCGCCGGGCTCAACGTATTAAGAATAATTAACGAGCCCACCGCCGCCTCACTAGCCTATGGACTGGAAAAGAAGGGGGAAGAGACCATCGCCGTCTTTGACCTCGGTGGCGGTACTTTTGATATATCCATTCTTGAGATTGGGGAAGGTACCTTCCAGGTCAAGTCCACCAACGGTGATACCCACCTCGGTGGTGATGACTTTGACCAGAGGATTATGGAATGGCTCTGCGATGAGTTCAAACGAGACCAGGGAATAGACCTGCGGCAGGACAAGATGGCAATGCAGCGCATAAAAGAGGCGGCGGAAAAGGCTAAGTGTGAGCTATCCACAGTCCAGCAGACCGAGGTAAACCTCCCCTTTATCACCGCTGACGCCAGTGGTCCCAAGCACCTGAGCATTACCCTCACCCGGGCCAAGCTGGAACAGTTGGTGATGGATCTGGTGGAGAAAACGCTGGAGCCCTGCCAGCAGGCACTAACTGACGCCGACAAGACTGCCGCCCAGATTGACAACGTGATTCTGGTCGGTGGCCAGACCAGAATGCCACTGGTCCAGCAGAAGGTAAAGAGAATGTTCGATAAGGAACCGCTGAAAGGGGTCAACCCGGATGAGGTGGTTGCCGTCGGTGCCGCCATTCAGGCCGGTGTACTCAAGGGTGAGGTCAAAGAGGTGCTCCTGCTTGATGTTACCCCGCTTACCCTCGGTATCGAGACACTGGGCCGGGTGGCTACCCCCCTGATTCCCCGCAATACCACCATCCCGACATCGAAGAGCCAGATTTTCAGCACTGCCGCCGATAACCAGCCCAGCGTGGAGATTCATGTCCTGCAGGGAGAGAGACCAATGGCTCCTGATAACCGCACCCTGGGACGGTTTATGCTCGACGGCATCCTGCCGGCACCAAGAGGGGTGCCCCAGATTGAAGTAACCTTTGATATTGATGCCAACGGCATTCTCAGTGTCCGGGCCCAGGATAAGGGCACCGGCAAGGAACAGAAGATTACCATCACCTCCTCCAGCGGACTGTCCAAGGAGGAGATAGAGAAGATGCAGCGGGAGGCAGAAACACACGCTGCGGAGGACGCCAAGCGTAAAGAAGAGGTCGAAATACGCAACACCGCCGATACCCTGGCTTACACCGCCGAAAAGACACTGAGGGAGCAAAAAGACAAGGTACCGGCTGAGCTGAACCAGGAGGTGGAAGGCAAGATTCAGGCGGTGCGCCAGGCACTGCAGGGAACCGATACTGAGGCGCTGCACAAAGCCAGCCAGGAGCTATCCGAGGCGATGCAAAAGCTAGGCAGTACCGTTTACGGTCAGCAGCCGCCACCCAGCGGCGAAGCCCCACCCGAGGGCGAGACGCCTCCGGAGAGTGAGGCGCCGCCGGATAAAGGCGAAGACGAAGGCACCGTCGAAGGCGAGTTCCGCGAGGTGTAAACTCCCATGGGAGTTAAAGAGGGGTGAAGCCCCTCTTATAAAACCATTTCCCTTCCCCTTAATAAGGGGAAGGGAAAAAGGGGATAGGGTTCTAAAAACATGCCAACAAAACGGGACTACTACGAAATCCTCGGTGTGGACCGAGATGCCGCCGATGAGGAAATAAGAAAGGCTTTTCGCAAGCTTGCCTTTAAGTACCACCCTGACCACAACCACCAGGACGGGGCTGAGGGCAGGTTCAAAGAAGTAAACGAAGCCTACCAGGTGCTATCCGACCCGGATAGGCGTGCCGCCTACGACCGCTTTGGCTATGGTGCCGAGGGACTGTTCGGGCGGGGCTTTGAGGGGTTTGACTTCGGTGGCCTGGGTGACATCTTTGACGCTTTCTTCGGCGGGGTAACCACCACCCCTCGCCAAGCACCTCGGCGCGGTGCCGATTTATATCAGCACCTCACCATCAGCTTTGAAGAAGCTGTCTTTGGCTGTGAAAAAGAGGTAAAGATATCCCGCACCGAGAATTGTGCCCAGTGCCACGGTACCGGCACCAAGCCCGGTAGCCAGCCGAGCCGGTGTCCCAACTGCAACGGCAGCGGGCAGGTGAAACGGGTGCACCAGAGCATCTTCGGCCGCTTCACCAACATCGCCACCTGTCCCCAGTGCCACGGCGAGGGCAGAGTTATTACCAACCCCTGCCCCCAGTGCCACGGTAGCGGCAAGGAGAAACAGCCGCGCCAGATCTCAGTCACTATCCCGGCGGGTATTGACGACAACTTCCAGATACGGCTGAGCGGTGAGGGTGAAGTCGGCAGCCGGGGCGGTTCATCGGGTAATCTCTACATCATCCTTTCCGTAGAACCGCATAAATTCTTCATCCGGGAGAATGACAATATTCTCTACGAACTACCGGTCAACTTTGCCCAGGCAGCGCTGGGCGCTGAGGTAGAGATACCCACCCTGGATGGTAAGACCAAGCTCAAGATTCCGGCCGGCAGTCAGACCGGCGATGTCTTCCGGCTGAAAAACCAGGGTATTCCCCACCTTCACGGCAGCCGACGCGGTGACCAGGTGGTTATTCTCTCCGTGGTCACTCCGGAAAAACTGAGCCAAAAACAATGCCAACTCCTTGAGGAGCTGGCTCAGAGTCTGGGTTCAACCAATATGCCCCCGCAGAAACGAAAGGGGCTGCTGGAGAGACTCAAGAACGTTTACGGCGTCTAAACAGGGAGAACAGCTTCCACTTTCGCCCGGCCAGCTCGTGCTGGGCTACCGAAGCACTTATCAGTTCCTCGCCAGCCTGCCGAGGGTCAAGGCCTTCATACAGCACCCGATAAATCTTTTCCGTAATCGGCATCTCAAGTCCCATTTGCTGGGCGATAGTTCGCACCGCAATAGTGGTGCTCACCCCCTCAGCCACACCCTCCATGGAATCGACTATCTCGGTCAGGGGACGCCCCTTGGTCAACTCCACACCAACATAGTGATTGCGGCTCAGCGGGCTGGCACAGGTAGCAATCAGGTCACCGAGGCCAGCTAAGCCGGAGAAGGTAAGCGGGTTTGCCCCCAGGGCAACACCGAGGGCGGTTATCTCGGTCAGACCACGGGTAATAAAGGCCGCCTTGGCATTATCACCATAGTCCAGTCCATCCGTCATACCCGCCCCGAGGGCAATAATATTCTTCAAAGACCCCCCCAGTTCCACACCAACGACATCGGTATTGGTGTAGATACAGAGGTTGGGGGTAGACAGCAACCGCTGCCCCACCCGGGCTAACGACTCCTTCTCCGCCGCCACCACCGCCGCCGCCGGTAAGCCAGTGAGAACCTCACGGGCGAGGTTAGGCCCGGAGAGCACGCAGATATTGGACTGGAAATGCGGGGCTATCTCCTCGGTGATTACCTCCGACATGCGCTTGTTTGAACCAATCTCCAGCCCCTTAGCCGCACTCACCACCAGCATGGAGCCATTAAGGTGACCAGCGACTAATTTTATGTTCTGCCGCATGGTCTGCGAGGGCACCGCCAGGATTACTGCCTTTACATCATCCATGGCTTCCGGCAATGAACTGGTAACCGATAGCTGTTCCGGGAAGGTCACCTTCAAGTTTAGACTGGTTCTGGCTTTGGTGAGCTGCTTGGCTTCCCGCTCGGTTCGTGCCCATAACCTGACCGGCAGTCCCTTGCGACCCAGCACCACCCCCAGAGTTAACCCCCAGAGGGTAGTGCCAATAATGGCAACCCTGGGCATATCTTATACCACGCTCTCCGCCTAGTTATACCAGGATTATGATTAGCCAGCCGGAGGCGAAACTCCTTTCTCAGCCTTCTCACCCAGCCGGCGTTCCGTGCCCGCTATCAGCCGGGCGATATTATCACGGTGCATAACTATAATTACTACCGTACCAATTAGAGCATAAATTAAGTACTCTATGGGAAAACCACTCATGATGGTGAGAGGAAGCAAAATAGCATAGCTCCCGACGGCACTACCGATTGAACCCAGCGAGGCATACCGGGTCAGTAGCGCCCCAGCAACCAACACCTCACCACCAAAGAGCCCCGCCACCGGGCAGAGGGCAAACATGGCGCCCAAAAAGGGAGCCACCCCCCGGCCACCCTTGAACTTAAGAAATACCGACCAGATGTGCCCAGCTATCGCCGCCAGAGCGGCTAAAATCTGAGCCGCCAGAATCCCCACCGGATAACCGGCGACGACCACAAAGCTTTCGCCGACGATGGCGCCGGCAATTAATACCGCCAGCCCCCCTTTAAGCAAGTCGAGGCAAGCCACCATAACGGCCGCTTTGACGCCCACAATCCGGAAGACATTAGTGGTGCCTATCTTGCCGCTGCCGTAGTCGGTGACTTCCACCTTGGCCATGCGCCGGGCGACCAGCACGCCAAAGGGAATAGCCCCCAAAAGATAGCCGATGATGACCACACTCACAAGCTTAGCGATTAACACAACTTATCCCCTGTTTTGAAGACTAACCGCAGCGGTGTGCCGGCAAAGCCGAAAGAGCGACGTAGCTTATTCTCAAGGTAACGCTGGTAGGAGAAGTGAACCAGTTTGGTGTCATTGACAAAAAAGACGAAGGTCGGTGGATTTATTTCGGCCTGCGTCGCGTAGCGAATCTTCAGTTGCTTACCACCAACCCGGGGCAGGATATGAGTTTTAGCCGCCCGCTGAATTACCTCGTTTACCTCAGCGGTAGCCAGCCGCCTGAACCGCTCCTGATATACCTGAAGTACCTCAGGGATAATTTTCTTCACTCCCTGCCCCAGTTTAGCCGAAACATAGAGCGCCGGGGCATAGGCGACGAATTTAAGCTGACTTTTGATATATCTCGTAAATTCAACAGGCTTTTTATTCACGGCCAGGTCCCACTTGTTGATTACCAGGACGATTCCCTTGGCTGCCTGCTGAATATAGCCCGCGATATGCGTATCCTGAGCTGTAACCAGTTCGGTGGCATCAAGAACGAGTAAGGCTATATCCGCCCGGTCAATCGCCCGCAGGGCTCGGAGGGCACTATACCATTCCACCCCCACCCCCCGTTTTCCCCGTCGCCGGATACCAGCGGTATCAATAAGTAACATACTTTGCCCTCCAAAGTCAAGCGAGGTATCTATGGCATCGCGGGTGGTGCCGGGGGCCTCGTCAACCAGAACCCTCGGCCCGCCGAGCAAGGCATTGAGCAGCGTGGACTTGCCCACATTGGGCCGGCCCACGATAGCCATCTTCATTATCTCCGGCTCGGCCTCAGCCGGCGGCGGAGAGGGTAACAGATCAATAATTCTGTCCAGCAAAGCGGAAGTACCCTGGCCATGATAAGCTGAAAGGGGCAGCGGTTCCCCCAACCCCAGCTGATAAAACTCAACTGCCTCCGCCTCAAGTCGGCTGTTATCGGCTTTATTGGCCACCAAGACCATGGGCTTGCTCACCTGACGAAGCTGGTCGGCAATTTCCTGGTCAGCCGGCACCACCCCAGCCATAACATCCACCAGAAAAATAATGGCGTCTGCCTCGCTGACCGCCGCCTCCGCCTGCTGCCTGACCCCCTGAGCAATGGCGCTCTCCGCACCCAGCTCAAGACCCCCGGTATCAACCAGGATAAAATCAACTCCCTGCCAAGAAACATTGGCAAATATCCGGTCACGGGTTGTCCCCGGCTGGTCCTCAACAATAGCTACCCGCTTGCCAGCTAATCGATTAAGCAGGGTAGACTTACCGACATTCTGTCGGCCAATAATGGCTACAATTGGCTTGCTCGCCACTTATCACTTCACCACCGGTAACTCTCGGGCAAGCTTGACGCTGGGGGGCTCAATCTGAGTGCGGGGGACCTTCTTCAGCTCGGCAATCGTCTCCTGAAAATCGTGGACAAAGGCATTGTATTCCGCCACAAACCGGTTATACTGGTCTAACGTCTCCGGCGGAATCTCAATTTTCTCCGCTATCTCATAAAACTGCACCACAAATTCATAGTAATGGGTGTTCAGCTGCCAGAGCTCGTTCAAATAGAGGCGGATAAAAGCGCCGAAGGTCCTGTTTCTGATATCGCTCTCCACCCTGGAGATAAAGCTATCGCACCAGGTATTGAAGACCCGCTGTGCCATATCACACGCCCGTGCCCAGTCCCATAACTGGGGGTTATCAACCTTGAACAGGTCATTGATAATGGCGAAAATAGAGAGCGAGGAATTACCAGTAAAGCGACGGGTGAAATAGCCGGCCAGCTGCCTCAGCCGCAGGGCGGAGGTCTCCAGCTCCCGCCCCCTAGCCGCCACCGCCACCACCACCAGACCAATGACTAAAATAGCCCCCAGAACCGGGGCGGCCACCTGAATTGGCCACCTGAAGACCAGACCAAGCACTGCCACCAGCGTAATTAAAGCCGGTGCCCAAGCCCAATTTAATACTGTCCTTAACATATCACCCCCCTAACGATAGCCGGTCAGTGGTATTTCCAGACCGCCCAGCATCTGCGCCAGTAGCGCCTTTTGCAGGTGCAGCCTGTTCTCCGCCTGGTCAAATACCACTGAGGGCAGGCTCTCCAGAATGCCCTCCGCCACCTCCTGACCATGATGAGCAGGCAAGGGGTGCATAAAGATAACATCCGCCTTGGCCAGGGATATTAGTTCCTCGTTCACCTGATATCGGGCGAACAGCTGGCGTCGCCTCTCCGCCTCTGTCTCCTGCCCCATGCTGGCCCACACATCAGTATAGACCACATCGGCCTGAGTGACGGCTGAATGCGGTTCTTCGGTAAAGAGGAGCTCGGCACCGCTCTCCATGGCAAAACCCTGAGCCAGGCGCATGATGCTCTCCTGAACCCCGTAGCCAGGCGGCGAGGCAATGCGAAAATTCACCCCGATAAGGGATGCCACCAAGAGCAGGCTGTGGGCCACATTGTTGCCATCACCGATAAAGGCGAGGGTCACCCCCTCCAGCTCCCCCTTCTTCTCAAAAATGGTAAAAAAATCAGCCAGCGCCTGGCAGGGGTGCTCTAAATCAGAGAGGGCATTTATCACCGGCACATCTGAATAGCTGGCCAGGACTTCCAGTGTTTGCTGGGCAAAGGTGCGGGCGGCAATAGCGTCCACATAGCGGCTGAGCACCTGGGCAACATCGGAAACCGACTCGCGCTGGCCCAGCCCAACCTCAGCCGGAGAGAGATAAACGGCATGCCCACCCAGCTGCTGCATGGCTACCTCAAAGCTGACCTTAGTCCTTAGCGAGGGCTTCTCAAAGAGGAGGGCTAATATTTTGCCGTCAAGCATAGAAAGCCGGCGTTCGGCTTTCATTTCCACCGTGTTTGATATCAGTAAGCGGATGTCCTCCCCGCTGAGGTCAGCTACTGAAAGTAGGTTTTTGCCTACCAAAAACAACCTCCGATTATGCCCTAAAGTATATCACGAAACATTGACCAAGCAAAGCTTTACATTACGCCGGAGAGTTGCTTTAATAGTTTAAATTAGGGAAGGGAAAATGAGCAGCGAAAAGTTTACTGTATCGGGAAGCCAGCTGGTAGAGAAGGTGAAACAGCTCATCAATGAAGGCAATATCAGGAAGGTGCGTTTAATCCACAACGGGCGGACCGTCTTTGAGCTTCCGCTGTCTATCGGCGCTCCAGCAGCGGCGGCCGGAATTCTGGCGGCACCGGTTTTGGCTGCCCTGAGCGCCTTTGCCGCCCTGATAACCGAGTGCACCATTGAGGTTGAGAAGATAGAGAAATGACCGAGATCATTCTCGCCCGGCACGGGGAAACCGAGTGGAATATAGAGGAGATATTTCGGGGCCGGGCTAATATTGAGCTGAACCAGACCGGCTTAAAACAGGCCGAGCTACTGGCCAAATATTTAAGCAGCCGTCAGATTGATGCCGTTTATTCCAGCCCGCTCAAGCGAGCGGTCAAGACCGCCGAAGTAATCGCCCGCTACCACCGCCTGGCTGTAGAGATTGCTCCCGCCCTTATTGATTATGACTGCGGGGAGTGGCAGGGACTGCTCAGCAAAGAGGTGATAGCCAGATACCCCCAAGTCCACGCCCGATGGGTCAGCCAGCCCCACCGGCTGAAAATACCAGGCGGGGAAAGCCTGAATGATGTCCGGCAAAGGGCAGTACCAGTAGTATCTGAGATAGCCGCCAGACACCGGGGGACGGTACTCTTGGTCGCCCACCGGGTGGTGAACAAGGTCTTAATCTGCGCCCTGCTCGGGCTGGCTAACTCCCACTTCTGGAATATCAGGCAGGACGTCGGCGCCATCACTACTTTTAGCTACGAAAAGGGCAGGTTCATCCTCACCGAGCACAACAATACCTCTTTTCTGACCGAGAAAGCCCAGCTTAGCGATTTCTAGCCAGTATCCCGCTCTGCTATAATAAACTCATGAAGAAGCCCCGGCTGGTGCTTTTTGACGGCAACGCCATTATCCACCGTGCTTTTCATGCCTTTGAGCGGACTAAACCGCTGACGGTAAGCAAGACAGGCGAGACGGTCAGCGCCGTTTATGGCTTCGCCCTGATGCTGCTCAAGGCAATCAGCGAACTGAAACCGACCCACTACGCCATTGCCTTTGATACCGCCGCCCCTACCTTCCGGCACAAGCTCTTCGGCGCCTATAAGGCACACCGACCACCCACCCCCACCGAACTGCTCGGTCAGCTGGGGCGGGTGAGAGAGCTGGCGAAAGCTTTTAATATCCCCATCTTTGAGCTTGATGGCTACGAAGCCGACGATGTGCTGGGTACCCTCAGCCACCAGGCCAGCGAGCAGAACATAGAAACGGTTATCGTCACCGGTGATGCCGATACCATGCAGCTGGTTTCGCCGCGGGTAAGAGTGCTCTACCCCAGACCGAGGGGGAGCTTCAGCGATACCATGCTCTATGACGAGGCAGCGGTGGCTGAGAAATACGGGGTCAAGCCAGAATATATCACCGACCTCAAGGCGCTGGTCGGTGACCCCTCGGATAACATCCCCGGTGTCACCGGCGTGGGCGGTAAGACGGCGGTCAAGCTCATCCAGCAGTTCGGCTCTATTGAGCAGATTTACGCCCATATTGATGAGGTGACCCCGCCCAAGCTCCAGACGCTAATGCGGGAGAACGAAGACCAGGCCCGCCAGAGCAAGGAGCTGGCTATTATTGTTACTAAGGCGCCACTTAGCCTAAATCTTGACGAGTGCCGGCTAAGCCACTATGACCGCCATAAAATAACCGAGCTCTTCCGCAAGCTGGAATTCTCCAGCCTGCTGCCGAGATTGCCCGAAATGGAAGCGATAATCCCTGAGGTAACCGTAGAAGCCAAGCCGCCGGAAGGAGACTACCATGTGATCAGCCAACGCCCGGCTTTGGAGGCGCTGCTGAGCCGCCTCGCCGAAGCCAAGACATTCGCCTTTGACTTGGAGACGACCAGCCTAAACGCCATGACCACCCAGATGGTGGGCATATCGCTGTCACCGGCTCCGGGCGAGGCCTACTATATTCCGGTGGGGCATGTTGGCTGGGGGGAAGTAGAACAGCTGCCCTTAGAACAGGTCACCAAGCGGCTCAAGCCGCTTCTGGAAGATGTTAGTCTTAACAAGCTCGCCCACAACGGTAAGTTTGATATGACCGTGCTCGCCGAATACGGAATAGATGTCAAAAATCTCAATTTTGACACCATGGTGGCAGCCTATCTGCTGGGGGAGAAAGCGCTTAATCTAAAGGGGCTCGCCTTCGGCAAGCTGGGCATTGAAATGACCCCTATTACTGATTTAATCGGCTCTGGAAGCAAGCAGCTCTCAATGTCCCAGATAGAGATAAAGCGGGCGGCTAACTACGCCTGCGCCGACGCCGATATGACAATAAGACTTGCCGAGCTACTCAGGAGTGAGCTTAACCGGCAGGGGCTGTGGTCGCTATTCGCCGAGGTGGAAATGCCCCTGGTGCCGGTGCTGCTCCATATGGAGCGCAGCGGGGTAGCTCTGGACACCGAGCGGCTGCGGCAGATGTCCCACCGCCTTGGCGAGCAGCTACTGAAGCTGGAGGCGGAGATATATCACTGGGTAGGACATCAGTTTAATATCAACTCGCCCCAACAACTGAGCAATGTGCTCTTTCAGGAGCTGCAACTGCCCAGCAGTAAAGGCAGGAGCAAATACTCCACCGAGGCATCGGTCCTGGAGGGGCTACGCACCGTTCATCCCGTTATTGAGCTGGTGCTGGAGTACCGCCAGCTAAGTAAGCTCAAGTCAACCTATATTGATGCCCTACCCAGCCTGCTCAACCCCAAAACGGGACGAGTTCACACAAGCTTTAACCAGACCAGGACGGCTACCGGTCGGCTCTCCTCCAGCGAGCCCAATCTGCAGAATATCCCAGTGCGCGGCGAGCTGGGCAAAGAGGTGAGGCAGGCTTTTATTGCCCTACCCGGCGCCCACCTGCTCTCCGGAGACTACTCCCAGATTGACCTGCGCGCCCTGGCTCACCTCTGTCAGGACGCGACCCTGGTGGCTGCCTTCCAGCATGATGAAGATATTCACGCCGCCACCGCCGCCCGCCTCTTTGGCGTTGCGGCTAAAGAAGTAACCCCGGACATGCGCCGGGTGGCCAAGACGGTCAATTTCGGCGTCATCTACGGGATGAGCGACTACGGCCTGGAGCAGGCCACCGAGCTATCCCGGGAAGAGGCTGCCCAGTTCATCACTACCTATTTTGCCCAGCACCCGGGGATTAAAAATTATGTTGAAAGCACCAAGAAGCAGGCCAGAGAGGGCGGTTACGTGCAGACAATACTGGGTCGGAGGCGTTCTATACCCGAAATCAATTCCACCAACCGGCAGGTGAGGGAAGCTGCCGAGCGCATGGCAATAAATATGCCGGTACAGGGGACCTCGGCCGATATCATCAAGGTGGCTATGATTAACCTTGACCGTGAGCTTGAGAGGCGCCGGCTGAAGAGTAAAATGCTGCTTCAGGTGCACGACGAGCTCGTCTTTGAAGTCCCCGAGGCAGAAAAAGAGACTATGTGCCAGCTTGTACCCAAAATAATGGCGACCGCCCTTGAGCTCAGCGTTCCGCTCAAAGTTGACATCAAGCTGGGCCAGAACTGGGGAGAGATGTAGCTGATGCCGGAACTGCCTGAGGTAGAGACAGTCAAGAACGAGCTCGCCCCCCATGTGGTCGGACATACTATTACTGGCGTTAGCCTCGTCTGGGAGGGAATCGTACGCTCACCATCAGCTCCGGATTTTAGCTCTCGCCTTATCGGGCAAGAGATAATCGGCGTCAGCCGGCGTGGCAAGTACCTTATCCTCAACCTGAGTGGTGGGGAGGTGCTGGTTATCCACCTCAAGATGAGCGGCTCGCTACTGATAAAGCCAGCCCCGGCTGAGCCGGACAAGTATACCCGCGCCGTAATCTATCTGGACGGAAAAACGGCGCTTCACTTCCGTGACCCACGCAAGTTCGGGGTGATGTGGCTGGTAAAAGATAAAGAAGCTCTCGTCGGCAAGCTCGGCCCGGAGCCCCTGAAAGCCAGCTTCACCCAGCAGGTCCTGGCCAAGCGTCTCAGTAAGCGCAAGGCGCCGATAAAGGCGCTTCTCTGCGACCAGAACTTTATCGCCGGCATCGGCAATATGTATGCCGATGAAGCCCTGTTTGCCGCCGGAATCCACCCGTTAAGACTGGGGGGAAGCCTGTCGCGGGAAGAGATAAAGCGGCTTTACCGTGCCATCAGGGAGGTGCTTGAGGCTGCCATCAGCAGTAAGGGGGCGAGTATCGTCAACTACTACCGCCCCGATGGTGAGCTGGGCACGGCTCACTTTAATTTCCGGGTCGCCCACCGCCGTAATGAGACCTGTCCCGAGTGCCACGCACCTATTGAGCGCATCACGGTACGCAACCGGGGAACCTACCTCTGCCCCAAATGCCAGCCCAGGCCCTAGTCCCAGAGACGGAAGGGCGGGTACTTATCGGTCATCAGCCCGGCATAGACACAAACCCGGTATGACCAGCGGTTCAAGCCCATCACCAGCTTGAAGATTTCCTGATGGTATCTGCCGGTGAAGAGCAAAACCACTGCGGCAATGATGACCAGAACGAATATCAGACCGGGTCCACTTGCACTCCCATTTCCCTGCTCCCAGCCAAGTGGCCCGCCTGCCAGGAAGAAAGCGACCACTAAATAATGAGGGATGGCCAGCAGCCACCACTTGACCAGCACCAGCCCACGGGAAAGCTTCTCCGGATAGGGCACCTCTAGGTCAGCCGGGTAGTCAACCGATTTCAAGGTAAAGGGTGGATAGCGGTCGGTGCCCAGGGCCTCGTAGCTGTAAAAGCCGACCCGCCATGTCCAGCGCAGCACCCCCACATTGAATTCAAAAAGTGACCGTGGGTACTTCTCGGTAAACAGGATGGCAAAGAAGGCAATAATCCACACCACGATAAAGGCTATCCACAGGAAAACCAGGATAATGACATGTGGTATGATGAGTAACCACTTGATGAGCCACCACCCCCGAGCCGGCGGCTCGGTAAGCTCACCCTTGAGTAGGATGGGATAAGTTACCTGCTCTGCTGCCATTTTGCGCACCTCCTTTATTTAGCCCGACTACCCCCGCTTCGCCAGTTTGTTCTGCGCTGCCTCAATTCGCTTGAGGCAGCGCTCTTTGCCAAGCACCGCCATAGTCTGAAAGAGGGGCGGCGCTGCTGTCTCCCCGGTGACGGCTACCCTCAGCGTGCCGAAGAGCTGTCCCGTCTTTAAACCCAGTTCCGCCGCCAGCGGTCGTAGCACCCCCTCCAGAGATTCAGCATCAAAGGCTTCCCGCTTATTCAGGCTGGCCAAAGATTTCGCCAACGCCTTCAGCGCTGCCTCACGGTCCATCCCCTTGCTTATCAACAGACTGGTATCGTAGTCTAAGTCTTCAATAAAGAAAAACTGGCTCAGCCCAATCACCTCAGCCAGAGTCTTGGCTCGCTCCTGAATCAGAGGCATAATCTCCCCAACGTATTTTTTAGCCAGCGGGCGCCTGACCTCAGCTGGCAGACCCTTATCCAAAAAGGGAAGCGCTCTTTCGGCGAAGTCTTCCACGCTCAAACTGCGGATATAGACCCCGTTCATCCAGTTGAGCTTTTCCTGATTAAAGATAGCCGCCGTCTGGCTCACCCGCTCCAGAGAAAAGTTAGCCACCAGCTCCTGACGGGATATAAGCTCGGTCCGGTCATCCAGAGACCAGCCGAGCAGAGCCAGGAAGTTGACCATCGTCTCGGGCAGATAGCCAAGCTCTTTGTATTCGGTGATAGATACGGCGCCATGTCTTTTGCTCAGCTTGGCGCGGTCAGCGCCCAATATCATGGGCAGGTGAGCAAACTGGGGGGGCTCAAAGCCGAAAGCCTGGTAAAGCAGCCGGTGGCGGGGAGCGCTGGAGAGCCACTCTTCTGCCCGCAGGACATGGCTTATCGCCATCAGGTGGTCATCAACCACGCTAGCTAGGTGATAGGTGGGGTAGCCATCTGATTTTAATAAAACAAAGTCATCAAGGGTGCTGTTGTCAAAGACCACCTCCCCCCGAATCAAGTCACGGAAACCGGTCTGACTGCTAAGCGGAGTCTTGAAGCGGACCACCGGGGTGATGTCCTCTTTTTCTTTAGCTGACCTCTCTTCGGGAGTGAGGTCACGGCAGCGGCGGTCGTAGCCCGGCGGCTGCTTTCTTTTAATCTGCTCGGCGCGCATCTCCTCCAGGCGCTGGGAAGAGCAGTAGCAGTAATAGGCACTTTCCTGAACAATCAGGCGCTCGGCCATCTCCCGGTAGATATCAAGGCGCTGGGACTGAAAGTAGGGGGCGTATTTTCCCCCCACCTCCGGCCCCTCATCCCAGTCCATGCCCAGCCACTTCAGGCTGTCCAGAAGCGCCTCGATGGCACCCTCTACCTTGCGGGTGACATCGGTGTCCTCAATACGGACAATAAACTTGCCCTTATAGTGGCGGGCGTAAAGCCAGTTAAACAGGGCGGTGCGGATATTGCCCACATGGGGAAAACCGGTCGGACTCGGCGCAAAACGGACACGAACTGGGGTCACCATTTGAACCCATTCTACCACCTAATTTTTTAGTATGCTAGGCTTTATCTTCCAGCGCTTTGGCTAAGTCGGCGGGGAGATCGGAGGTGAACTCTACATACTCATGGGTGGTGGGGTGGGTGAAGCCGAGGCGGGAGGCGTGGAGGAACTGACGGGACAAAAAAGGTGACTTTACCCCGTAGATTTTATCGCCGGCCACCGGGAAGCCGATGGCGGCGAGGTGGACCCGAATCTGGTGGGTGCGCCCCGTCTTGGGCTTGACCTCAAGCAGGGTATGCTTGCCGATATAATTTATCACCTGATACTCGGTGCGCGCCTCCCTGCCCCCGGTCACCACCGCCATGCGCTTCCGGTTGTGGGGGTCGCGCCCGATGGCGGCATCAATGGCACCCCGCTCCGGGGTGAGATGCCCCTTAACCAGCACCAGATAGGTTTTGCTCACCAGATGAGCCTTGAACTGACTGGCTAAATCCTGCTGGGTTAAACTATTCTTGGCCACCACCATCAGCCCCGAGGTGTCTTTGTCCAGCCGGTGCACAATGCCCGGGCGTAGCCTGTCACCGGGAAGCTCGGGAAAGCGGGCTATAATGGCGTTGACCAGGGTATGGCTGGGATGCCCCGGGGCAGGGTAAACGGTCAGTCCGGGGGGCTTGTCAATGACAAGCAGGTCATCGTCCTGATAGATGATATTCAGCGGGATTGCCTCGGGGGAAAGGGAGGCTGTTGGGGTGGGGGAAACGATAATATCCACCCGGTCATTAATATTCAGCTTGGCGCTTGCCTTGGCCACACGGTGGTTAACCCTGATTTTGCCTTCGGCGATAAGCTTCTGGGCATGGGTGCGGGAGAGCTCGGGACACTTCTCGCCGACATACTTATCCAGACGAACCCCGGGGTTATCAACCACAAAACTATACTCTTTGTCCATGCTAATGCTTCTCAACCCGGGGCAGGCGAAACAAGAGGTAAACCATCAGCATTGCCCCTATGCTCAGGGCAGAGTCAGCGATGTTAAACGCCGGCCAGACGGTGAAATCGATAAAGTCGGTAACCTCGCCAAAACGGAGCCGGTCAATCAGGTTGCCGGTGGCACCGCCCAGAATCAAGCCCAGGGCGACACCACCCAGTCCGTTACAGAAAAGGGGGTAGTGCCGGTAGATAATTAGGGCATAGGCGAGCAGCAGAATGATGCTGAGCAGGGCAACTGTGGCCAGGAGCGGTGAATGACCCGGAAACAGACCAAAGGCGGCGCCGGTATTACGAATATGGGTGATACTGAAGAAACCGGCCTGGAAGATATCATACCCTTCGGGGTAGGCTCTTATCCATAGCTTGCTCAGCTGGTCGGTAGCTAACACCAGCGAGGCGATAAGGAAAAAAAGAACCTGCCACCACCCACTGCGGGGCTCACTTGCCTTTTGCATTCTTTGCCTGTTTCGCCTTGCAGCTCAGGCACAGGTTTGCCTGGGGAAGCGCCTCTAGACGTTCCGGGTCAATTTTTTGCCCGCAAATATCACAAAGACCATAGGTCTTCTGGTCAAATTTCTCCAACGCGTGCTCCACCTCAGCCAACTGCTCTCTCAGCCTTCTCTCAAAGGCCAGCCGCTTCTCTAGCTCAAAGGCTTCGGTAGCCTCCTCTTCCCTCTTGCCAAAGGGGCTACCTTCCCGTCTCTCATCAAAGGGACGGGTGCTTGCTTTTATCTGCTCTAACTCACCGAGTAAGCGTTTGCGCTCACTCTCCAGCCGGGAGCGAAGTAGGTTCGATTCTGTAGTCACCGATTCTGCCTCCTATTCACCCGCCAAGCCCCGATTTTTATCTGCTTCGTGCTGACGGGTATGTTAACACACGATAGCGATTACGAAAAGAGAAATGCTTGAAGAACTGATTAGTCTAACATCAGTCGTAGCTGGCGAATAGTACTGACGGCCTGCCCGCGCCAGTGATTGTTGGCGAAGACAAAGGTCCTCTCCACCATGCTATCCAGCTTACGAATCCTGGGCACCCACTCACCGAGTTCCTGGGGTGTATAGTTGTAATCATACCTCTCATAGGCATGTTCGTGCTGCCACCATTTGGCACTATTTCGACCATGAAAGCGGACATAGCCGATATCACTGGTTGCCTCAGCTATTGGCGGCAGGAGGTTGGGCAGCGGTGGCTCATCAACACAACAGAAACCCAAGTCCAGCTGATGCAGCCAGTCAAACACCTCACTGCATAACCAGCCGGCGTTACGCAGTTCAACCACCACCGGTAGCTCACCCAACTGCTCCCTTACCCAGCGGAGATAATCCCAGTTACGTTGATTCAGGCGGAAGCTGTAGGGAAACTGCGCCAGGATACAGCCCAGCTTGCCGGCAGTGATAACCGGCTCCAGCATCTGGCAGAAAGCCTTAAAGACAGTGGCGTTATCTTCCTGCTGGTGAGTCATCTGCTGATTCGCCTTAACCGAAAACAGAAAACCTTCCTCCGTTTTCTCGCTCATTGCCTGCAGGGTAGCTGGCTTGGGCAGGGCGTAAAAGGTCGAGTTCACCTCACAGGAATTGAACTCTCGGGCATAATAGACCAGCCATTCCCGCTTAGGCATGCCTACCGGATAAAAGGCGCCCACCCAATCATCATAACTGAAACCAGAAGTGCCGAGATATATCACACCTTAAATGTAGCTAATTTAAGCCATTTAGTCAATACCCAGCCCACCTTTTTCAGCTTCGCCGAGCCTCGCTGACGGGAGTGTGTTGGCAAAATCAGCCGTTTCCGTTATGATAGTAAACGGAGGTGACCGATATGAGGGAGTGGGTTATTGCCGAATTACGCGTTATCCCTCTGGGTACGGCGACACCCAGTGTCAGCCCCTATATCGCGGCCTGCCTTGATGTCATCAAACAGGCGAAAGGCATAAGCTATCAGCTAACCGGCATGGGGACGATTATTGAGGGGCCCCTAGCACAGGTACTGGAGCTTGTTCAGAAGGTGCACGAGGTGCCCTTCACTAAAGGGGCCCAGCGAGTGGTTACCCTCATCAGCATCGATGACCGCCGTGATAAGCAGGTAACCGCTGAGGATAAAGTCAAGGCGGTAAGCTAAGCCACTAAAATGCTGAGACAAATCGCCCTTGAACTAAAAAACCACGCCCCCTTCACCATCTTAGGCGCCATTTCAGGCATTTTTATCATGGTCTTCATCATCCTGGTTAAAATGCCGACTGAGATTTCCTACTTCGCCTTCTATACCCTGCACCCGCTACATATTATCCTGAGCGCCATCGTGACCACCGCCATGTACCGCAAATACGGTCACCGCCAGATCTGGAAAGCCATTCTGGTCGGCTACACCGGCTCCATCGGTATCGCCACCCTCAGCGACGCCGCCCTCCCCTACCTGGGGGGGATTTTGCTGGGCGTAAAAATGGAGTTTGAAATACCCTTTATCGAAACTGCCCTAATGCCCGTCATTAGCATAGCCAAATGGCAGTTCGTCAACGCCGCCGCGCTACTTGGCATCATTATCGGCTACTTAAGGCCGGCCACCAAAGTCCCGCACCTCGGTCACGTCCTGCTCAGCACCTGGGCGTCCATGTTCTATTTCACCGCCTTCGGCACTCCCTGGTTGATGGCCCTGCTCCCCCTCATCTTCCTGTTCCTGTTCCTCTCCGTCTGGGTTCCCTGCTGCACCAGCGACATCGTATTTCCACTGCTGCTGAGCGGGAAGGGGACCGCCGAGATTCACCATGAACACCATTAGATAGTTGTTTAGGGCAAACTAATAAACTATAATCAGTGAGAAATGGGGCTCCGGATTACCACCCTGAGTGAAAATACCGCTGGCCGGGGGCTGCTAGCGGAGTGGGGACTGAGCTTTTTCATCGAATCGGATGGCACAACCATCCTGCTGGACGCCGGCAAGAGCATCGTCGCCAGCCACAATGCCGATACCCTGGGCATTGACCTTTGCCGGGTAGATAAAATTATCTTAAGCCACGGCCACTCCGACCACACCGGCGGTCTGAAACAGGTGCTGCGCAAGATCAATAAAGAGATAGAGATAATCGCCCACCCCGACATCTGGGCAGTCAAGTACCGCCACCACGAAGGCAAAGAGGACAGGCCGATGGGCATCCCCTCCCCCCGCCCGGAGCTGGAGAGCCTGGGCGCCCGATTTAACTTGACCACCGAGCCGGTAGCCATAACCGACCGCATCATGACCAGCGGTGAGATTCCGATGACCAACCACTTTGAGGAGCTGGACAGCGGCCTTTTTGTCCGCGAAGACGCCGGCTCCCGGCCGGATGAGCTTAACGATGACCTGGCTCTGGTCATCAAGACCGAGCCGGGGCTGGTGGTCATTCTGGGCTGCGCCCACCACGGCATCATCAACACCCTGCACCACGCCCAGAAGCTGACCGGAATAAAACCGATTCACGCCGTTCTGGGCGGGGCGCACCTGCTCTACGCCTCTGAAGAGCGAATCCGGCTGACGGTCAAGGTGTTGAAGGAGCTTGATGTCAAAAAACTGGGGCTGTGCCACTGCACTAGCTTGCCCGCCACCTGTGTCCTGGCGCGGGAGTTCAGCGAGCGCTTCTTCTTCAACAACACCGGCACGGTTACCGAGTTGCCCTGAGGAATTTTACAAGGCCGAAATACACTCGCTGGCGGAAAAATCGAGGGCGCTACTGAAATTTCGCGGAAAAATAGACTCAAAAACATACGGGGGTTATATCAACTACAAAATTAATCAGGTTTTGTTTACCACCCCTCGCGAGAGGGTAAATATGCCCGAATTTGGGTGCGGGTTAGGGGATAAAAAGGTTCCTTATTTTAAAAAGTACTTGCCTACTTAGCCAATATGCGCTACAATTATTATGCTTGAAAGGTAGGGACAGCGAACTGAGAACTCACTAGACGATGTCCCTTTTTTATTTTTTACATCTTGCCGTAATCCTTATTATTTCTGTAATAAGCTCTTTTAAATTACCTCCTTAATAATTTCCTTGTATCTAATTATGAGTTTGGAGGTTGAAGAATGAAAAGCAAGAATCCACATAATATCTGTACCTGGGATGAGCAGGCTGATTGCGAAAACTGTGACATTCAAAGGGAACTTCATTGCAAATGGGACAAAAAAATACTGTACGGTTTCTACGCGACTAGCTTCCCCCCGATAGTAATTGCTATTTTTGGAATGGTGGTCGTTGGTATTCTAACCGGAATGTGGTGGATGTTAATTGCCTATGTTATTTACTTTCCCCTTATGCTGGGTTTCATCGAAACACGCTTTCTTTGCAGTCACTGTCCTTATTATGCGGAAGATAGCAAGATACTTCATTGTCTGGCTAATCACGGGAATCCCAAGCCCTGGTGTTATCGTCCCGAGCCTATGAACAGACTGGAAAAGTTCATGATGATTTTCTTTGTGGTTACCGTGATATTCTTTTTGGCTCCACTGGCTGTTGAGGGGTATGGGATATGGTTTGTAGCTGTTAATTACCCGGAATATGGTTTGATTTCACTCTTGGGGTTAGTGGGGATAATGGTAGCATCCTTTCTAGCTAGCGTTTCCTTTGTATTGGTACTCAAGACTTTCTTCTGCTCCACTTGTGTTAACTTCTCCTGCCCGCTGAATACAGTTCCTAAAATCGTTATTGATGAATACTTGAAGAGGAATGATGTCATGAGAAAGGCATGGGAAGAATCGGGCTGGAAAATAGGAA